>NZ_JBHLZU010000017.1:0-70030 GCF_042429765.1 Allokutzneria oryzae
TGATCAGGGTGCTGGCCTTGCGCGAGGAAATCGAGAGCAACGCCCCGACCTCATCCCCGAGATAGGGGTATTCGGCGAAATCCGTACCGACCACCAAATCGGCGAGACAGCGTGCCAGGACCGCGTGCGCGTGATTCACGGCGCGGTAGGCGTCCTCGATTGCGTCGAGGGTCTCGTCCGGGGTCATATTCCTATTCTATCGCGCCGAAAATAGTGATCATGGCTCTATGGGGTGAAATGTGGAGGCGGATTCCGTAGCAGTGCGCCATCATTTGCGGAAATGACGCTTCAGGTGGGACGGCCGGGGTGGGCGGCATCAAGTAGGCGCGCGTGGTCGGTCTCGGTGAAGCCCTTCTGCTCGCTTGCGGCCGCGGTGCAGGCGGGTGCGGTAGATCAGCGGACGGGTGCACACCCGAGCGGCCAGCGAGATGCGGCCGGAACCGGCGGCGCTGACCCGTGCCACCGGGGTGCGGCCTCAGGCCTTGGCCTGCCTCGTCCTCGAAGCACAGACAGGCCCCCGCATCCGCAAGGACGTGCCGGCCGCGATCTCCTGCTCATCGCTCCAGCCGATCCGGTGCAGCAGGCAATTCTGTGGTTGGTGCCGGGCCGCACTCGGATCAGCTCGGCGGATCCTTGCCAGCGTCCAGCGCTGCCCCCGGGCACTGAGCGAAAGGTTGCGGGTCAGCGGACGCTGACGGGGAGGTGCTGGGGGCCTCGGATGACGCGGGACGGGCAGTAGCGGGGGCGGCCGGTGATGCGGAGGTCGGGGTAGCGGGTGAAGAGGGCCCGCAGGGCGATCCGGCCTTCCAGGCGCGCCAGGCTCGCTCCGATGCAGTAGTGGATTCCCGCCGCGAAGGCCAGGTGGTCGTGCGGGTTGGGGCGGGTGAGGTCGAGGCGGTGCGGGTCGGTGAACACCTCGGGGTCGCGGTTGGCCGCCGCGAGCAGCGCCACGACCGGGCTGCCCGCCGCGAGGTCCTTCCCCGCCAGGGTCGTCGGCGTGCGCGTGATGCGGACGCTGTACTGGGCGGGCGCGTCCAGGCGGAGCGTCTCCTCGACCAGGGTCGCCGCCAGGCCCTCGGGGTCGGCGAGGAACCTCGCGTGCTGCTCCGGTTCGGCCAGCAGGCCGACCACGCCGTTGCCGATGATGTTCGCCGTGGTGACGAAGCCGCCGATCAGCAGCGCCTCGCAGGTCGCGACCAGGCCGGGCTGCGTCATCTCGCCCGCCTCGGTGGCGCGGACCATGCGGGACACCAGGTCCTCGCCCGGCTCCCGCGACCGTCGCGCGCACAGTTCGGTGAAGTAGGCCGCCATCTCCGTGAGCAGCTGGCGGGTCCTGCGCACCTCGCCGGGGGTGCGGGCGCCGTCGACGATCGCGCCGAACTCGATTCCCCAGCGCACGAACAGCTCGTGGTCCGAGGTCGGCATGCCGAGCATCTCGCAGATCACCCTGCTCGGCACCCGCACGGCGAACTCGTCGATCAGGTCCACTGTGGACTGACGGTCGACGCGGTCGAGCTCCTGCTCCACCACGTCGGTGACGAACTCCTCCTGGGCGCGCATCGCCTGCGGGGTGAACGCGGGCGCCACGATCTTGCGCAGCCGCGTGTGCTCCGGCGGGTCGATCGAGGCGAAGGAGTCGTCGAGCGGGTGGACCAGCCGCTGCGCGCTGCCGTCGGTCGGGCGCAGCGCACGCTTGGACACCGTGGTCGGGACCGCGCCGAAGTCCGGTGACCGCAACAGCTTCCCGCAGACCGCGTGCGAGGCGGTCATGTACAGACCGCTGCGGCCCCTGACCAGCTCGCCGCGCTCCCGGACCCGTTCGTAGCGGTCGTAGCCCGCCACGCCGCGCGGCATGCTCAGCACCCGGGAGACCGGGTCGCCCGCCGCCGCCGAACGCAGCAGGCGGGCCTTGCCCCGGTAGAGCCGGAAGGCTTCTCGGATCATCGGTTGGACACCAGCTTCGGGGCGCGGGTGACGCCGTTGGCCAGCAGCTCGGCGGCGATCTCCTCGCGCAGCACGTACTTCTTGATCTTCGTTCCGGACATCGGCCACTCCGTGACGAAGCGGACGTAGCGCGGGACCCGGTAGGTCGCGATGTTGCCGAGGCAGAAGTCGATCAGCTCCTGCTCCGTCACGGCCGTGCCCGGCTTCAGCTCGACGAACGCCGCGGGCACCTCGACGTAGTAGTCGTCCGGCGCGCCGACGACCTGGGCGATGCTCACCGCGGGGTGGCGCAGCAGGTAGCCCTCAACCTCGGCAGCGGAGACGTTCTCGCCGCCGACCTTGAGCATGTCCTTGAGCCTGCTGACGAAGGTGACGCGGCCCTCGGCGTCCATGGTGGCGATGTCGCCGGTGTGGAACCAGCCCTCGTCGTCGAAGACCCGCCGGGTCAGCTCGGGGTCCTTGTAGTAGCCGTCGAAGCAGTTGGAACCTCGGAAGAGCAGTTCGCCCTCCGTCTCCGGTGGCACGTCCTCGCCGGTCGCGGGGTCGATCACCCGGCATTCCATGCCGGGCAGGGGATGCCCGCCCGTGGTGACGCGTTTCTCCAGTGGGTCGTCGCTGTGGTTGAGCGCCAGGAACGAGCACGCCTCTGTCATGCCGAAGCAGGAGACCTGGGTGGCGTCGGGGAGACGGTTCGCCATGTCCCGCAAGCGTTCCGGCACTCCGACTGCCATCACGAACCGCAGCGCGGACAGGTCCCGGGACGCGAAGTCCCGCTGGTTCACCACCGGGAGCCAGATCGTCTCGAAGCCGGGCAGGGCCACCGTGCAGCGCTGCGACTCCAGCTGGTCCAGTGCGGCGGCCGGGTTGAAGAACCCCGTGTGCACGTAGGCGCATCCGCCGTAGATCGAGGCGATGGCGAACGCGATGCCCCCGATGTGGAACAGCGGCAGCGCCGTCCAGATCCGGTCATCCGGGGTGAGCTCGAACCGCTCGTGCACGGTCGCCGAGGCGAAGCGGCTGAACGCCTCGTGGCTGAGCATCGCGCCCTTGGGGCTCGCGGTCGTCCCGGAGGTGTACATGACGATCGCGGTGTCGCGGACCCGAACCAGCCGCTGGCGCCTGCGCAGCTCCTCGTCGGGGATCTCGCTCGCGGCGGCGAGGAAGTCGGAGTCGGCGCCGAGCAGCACGAGGGGCAGCTCCGCCGAATCCAGTGTCTCGGTGACCAGATCGACGAAGTCGGGGGTGGTGAACAGCAGGCGCAGTCCGGAGTGGGTGATGACCTGGTTCAGCTCGTAGCCCTTGAAGCGGGCGTTGACCGGGACCGGGATCGCGCCGATCTTCGCGGCGGCGAACAGGGTCGCGATCGAGTCGACGCAGTTGGGCAGCAGGATGCCGACCGGGTCGCCGTGCCGCACGCCCGCCGCGATCATGCCGCGGGCCACCAGGTCCGCGCGGTCGGCCAGCTCGCGGTAGGTCGCGCCGTGGTCCGGGAACGACAACGCCACTCGATCGGCGTAGTGCGTGGCGCGGCGGTCGAGCAGGTCGCCGAGCGTGGTCGCCTCGACCCATCGCGGGCTCGCTGACTGGGGCATACGACCTCGCTTGTCCGGCGGGTGCTGAGGGATGAACCCTCTGTCAGGGAAACGCCGGTGTCAACTGCCGGACGCTTGCGTTTGGCTGAGACATGAGCAGTACTTCGCACTGGGCCGAAAGGTTGCTGTAAAGGGGTATTTCCGGCATATACCTGTTATGTCGCTGTGCACACTCGCCACCGCGAAGCACTCGTACGACGGCCGACGAGGAGCAAGATCTCATGCTGAACGGCCTGTTCTCCGGTTCCGGAGCGACGCTGACCGAGGTGGTCGGACAGGCGCTGCGCTACCTCCAGGGGCGGCAGCTGCCCGACGGGTCCATTGTGGACGACAAGGAGATCCTGATCTTCCAGGAGTGGGACACCGTCAACGCGCTCAAGACCATCGCGACCTGGCGCGGGGACGTGCCCTACGCCGATGACGGGACCGTCGAGCGCGCGCTGGGCTTCCTGCGGTCCAGGGCGAAGCCGAGCGGGATGCTCAGCTGGGGTGTCCTGGACACCACCCCCGACGAGTACTGCACCGAGACCAGCAGCGAGTTCGTCGCGGCGCTGACGCTGCTCGGGCTCACCGACGAGGCGCTGCCCAAGGCGGAGTTCCTGCGCTCGCGGCAGCTGCCGAGCGGTCCGTGGGAGGAGGTGCACTCCCACATCCCCAAGGCGTTCCAGACCGAGCCGTCGGTGACCGGGTTCGCGATCATGGCGCTGCTCGGGCTGGACCTCGACCCGGAGCACCTCGACGAGGCGCTGGACTTCCTGGTGCGGGCGCAGCGGCCGGAGGGGCACTTCGGGATCAACTGGTACTACTACAGCACCCACTACTACCTGATGCGGCCCGCCGTGGCCGCGCTCGCCGAGTTCGGCCACCACGCCGCCGTCGCCAGCGCCAGGGACTTCGTGCTCTCCCGGCAGCGCGCGGACGGCAGCTGGTACTGCGAGGTCGAGGGCTTCGGCGAGTACTCCTCGCCGGAGCAGCACACCGCGCTCGCGCTGGAGACGTTGGCGCACGCCAGAACCGGCGTCGAGCACCCCGCAGTGCGCCGGGCGCTGACCTGGCTGCTGGAGCGCCGCAGGCCGGACGGCTCCTGGGACGGCGGCTCGTACCCGTACCCCGCCACCAGCTCCTACAGCTCGTTCCGGGCGACACAGCACATCTTCACCACCGCTCAGGTCCTCGCCGCCCTGAGGCGGTTCGTCACGCTGGAGGCTGCCGCATGACCCACTCCGCTGAGCCGATCGCGATCGTCGGAATCGGCTGCAGGCTGCCGGGGGGAGTCACCGACCGCGAGTCGCTGTGGCGCGTGCTCACCGACGGCGTCGACGCGATCGGGCCGATCCCGCCGAGCCGGTGGGACGTCGACCGGTTCTACGCGCCCAAGGCCCAGCAGCCGGGCCGGATGAACGCGCGCGAGGGCGGCTTCCTCGACGAGATCGACACCTTCGACGCGGCGTTCTTCGGGATCTCCGGCCGCGTCGCCGAGCAGATGGACCCGCAGCAGCGCCTGTTGCTCGAAGTCAGCTGGGAGGCGCTGGAGGACGCCGGTGTCGTGCCGGACAGCCTCGCGGGCGGCAGGACCGGTGTGTTCGTCGGCGCGTGCAGCCAGGACTACGGCGGGCTCCAGTCCGCGCCAGGAGAGGTCGAGGGCCTCGGGCCGCACTCGGCGACCGGCACCTTCATGAGCATCGTCTCCAACCGGCTGTCCTACACGCTGGACCTGCGCGGTCCGAGCATGACGATCGACACCGCGTGCTCGTCGTCGTTGGTCGCCGTGCACCTCGCGTGCGAGAGCCTGCGTCGCGGGGAGAGCGAGCTGGCACTCGCCGCCGGGGTGAACGTGATGCTCACCCCGCAGTTCGCGATCGCCTTGAGCCAGGCGGCGATGCTCTCCCCGGACGCGCGTTCGCGGGCCTTCGACTCCGGCGCCAACGGCTACGCGCGCGGCGAGGGCGCCGGTGTCGTCGTGCTCAAGCCACTGAGCAAAGCCTTGGCGGACAACGACCGCGTCTACGCCGTCATCCAGGGCTCCGCGGTCAACCAGGACGGCCGCACGCAGGGCATCACCCTGCCGAGCGGTGAGGCGCAGGAGGCCAACTTCCGCGACGCGCTGCGCAGCGCCGGGATCGCGCCCTCGGAGATCGGCTACGTGGAGGCGCACGGCACCGGGACCCCCGTCGGCGACCCGATCGAGGCCAACGCGCTCGGCAGGGTGCTGCGGGAGGACCGCGCCGAGGACGACCGCGCCTACATCGGCTCGATCAAGACCAACATCGGTCACCTCGAAGCGGGCGCGGGCATCGCGGGGCTGATCAAGGCCACGCTGAGCGTCTACCACCGCAGCATCCCGCCCAGCCTGCACTTCCGCTCGCCCAACCCGGACATCGACTTCGACGAGCTGCGCGTCACCGTGCCGACCGAGGTCGAGTCCTGGCCGCAGCGCTACCCGCGCGCGCTCGCCGCGGTGAACTCCTTCGGATTCGGCGGCACCAACGCGAACGTCGTCGTCGGTGAAGCGCCCACCGTCGTCGCTCCCGAGCCCGTGAGGTCCAGCACTCCTGCGGTGATCACCCTCAGCGCGCGCAACGCGACCGCGCTGGGGCAGCTCGCCGAGCGCGTCGCGGACCGGCTTGAGCGCGAACCCGTTGACCCGGAACGACTTGCGGCCTACCTGGCGCTGCGCCGCGCGCACCACGGCCACCGCATCGCCGTGATCGGCAGTGACACCAAGGAGATCGTGGACGCGCTGCGCGCCCGCGCCACCGAGGAGACCACTGCCGGTGGCGCTCGCGGCAAGATCGCCTTCCTGTACAACGGCCAGGGGCCGCAGTGGTACGCGATGGGACGGAGGCTGCTGGAGACGAGCCCGGTCTACCGCGAGAAGATCCTGGAATGCGACCGGCTCGCCCAGAAGTACCTCGGCTGGTCGATCTACGAAGCCCTGACCGCGGACGAGGCCTCCTCGCGGGTGAACGAGACGCAGTGCCTGCAGCCCACGATGTTCGCGCTCCAGGTCGCCCTGACCGAGCTGTGGAAGTCGTGGGGTGTCGTCCCGGACGCCGTGCTCGGGCACAGCATGGGCGAGATCGCCGCCGCGCACGTCAGCGGCGCGCTGGACCTGGACACCGCGTTGCGGGTGATCTGCCACCGTTCCCGCATCCAGGAGAACGCCGACCCCACCGGCGGCATGATGTTCGTCGCGCTCGGCAAGGACGAGGCGCTCGAACTGTGCGAGCGCCACCCCGGCGAGCTCTGGCTCTCCGCCGAGAACAGCCCGCGCGCCAGCACGCTGTCGGGCCGCATCCCCGTGCTGGAGGCCCTCGTCGCCGAGCTCGGCGAGCGCGGTGTGTTCGCGCGCGTGCTCAAGGTCAACTGCGCCTGCCACAGCCAGGACATGGACCCGCTGCGCGAGGAGCTTCTGTCCACTTTGGATGGAATTGCCTGCGGACCCGCCACGATTCCGATGTACTCCACGGTCCTCGGCGCGCGGATCGACGGGACGGAGCTCGGCACCGACTACTGGTGGCGCAACTTCCGGCAGCCGGTCCTGTTCGAGCCCGGCATCCGCGCGCTGGTTGCCGACGGCGTGGACACGTTCGTCGAGCTGAGCCCGCACCCGGTGCTGGCCAACTCCCTCAAGGAGATCACCGAGGACGCGGTGGTCCTCGCGTCGCTGGTGCGCAAGAAGGACGACTGGTCCACCTTCCTCGGCGCGTTCGCCGACCTCTACACCGCGGGCCACGACATCGACTGGACGCGGCGGCACGCGGCGGCGGGCGCGGTGGACCTGCCGACCAACCCGTGGGTTCGCGAGTCGTACTGGAACGAGAGCGAGGTGTCGCTGCGCTACCGCGCGGGCGGCCAGGAGCACCCGATGCTCAAGCGGGTGGACTCGGTCCGCCCGACCTGGGAGATCCGCTGGGACGACTACCGGCTCACCTGGGTGAAGGAGCACGACGTCTTCGGCTCGGTGATCGTGCCGGGAGCGTCCTATGTGGAGGCCGCGCTCGTCGCGGCGCGCGAGCTCACCGGTGAGACCTGCGGCCTGGACTACGTCGCCTTCGAGCGCGCCTGCGTCCTGGACGAGGACGACCCGCAGCTGAGCCGGATCGAGCTGAACCCCGACGACGGCACCTTCCAGGTGCACCACCGCTCCGTGCGCGGCTCGACGTGGGTTCGCGCGGTGCACGGCCGGTTCCACCGCGATCCGTCCTCTGTGGACTCCGGACGCGTGTTCGACCTCGCCGAGATCCGGTCCCGGTGCCTGCGGACCTTCTCCGCGACCGACGTGTACGGAGTGCTGCGGGACAACGGGTACCGCTACGGCCCGACGTTCTGCGGCATCGACCGGCTCCAGGTGGCACCGAGCGAGTCGTTGGCGCGCATCGTGGTTCCCCGCGTCCTGCGCCGCTCACTTGCCGGGTACCTGTTCCACCCGGCGGTGCTCGACGCCTGCTTCCAGAGCGGGATCCTGCATCCGGTCGACGACAAGTTCGCCGAGCTGCTGCCGTACACCTACCTGCCCACGTCGGTCGGTTCGGTGCGGCTGCACGGTGACCTCTCGCGCGCCGCGTACTGCCACACCCTGGCCCGCAAGCACGACGTGAACGGGCTCTCCGTCGACATCCACGTGCTCGACGAGAACGGCAAGCTGCTCGCGGAGTACGTGCGGCTCGAAGGAAAGGTGCTGCGTCAGGGCGGTTCCGACGGCGAGGACCGGATCGACGACCACCTCTACCGCCTCGCGTGGCAGGTCGATCGCGAGGCTCGCGGGGCCGGTCAACCGCTCGCCAGCGCGATCACGGTGGCCCCCACCGAGATCGCCCCGGAGCTGTCGGAGGAGGCCGCCGCGTCGGCGGTCCGGCTCGCGCGGCACGCCTACGCCACCGACTACCAGCGGGACCTGAAGGAGCTCTGCGCCGCTTACGTGGTCAACTGCCTGGTGGAGTTCGGAGTCGGCGAGGAGTTCGGCGTCGATGACCTCCCCGGCCTGCAACCACGGTTCCGGCAGGCGATGACCGGGTATCTGCGGTTCCTGGCCGAGGACGGCGTCCTGAGCCGGGAAGGCGACCGGTTCCGCGGTGACCAGATGTCCACTTCGGACATTGAGGCGCTGTGGTCGCGGGTCTTCACCCGGCATCCGTCCGCGGCGTGGGAGCTGTTGCTCCTGCGCAAGACCGGAACGCGCTTGCACGAGGTGCTGACCGGCGCGGCCGACCCGTTGGAGCTGTTGTTCCCGGCGGGATCCCAGGACGAGACCGAGCCGATCTACCAGAGCTCCCCGGTCGCGCGGCTCTACAACCTGGTCGTGAAGCGCGCGCTGGAGCGCTTCGTCGCCTCCACCGACCCGCGGCGAACGCTGCGGGTGCTCGAAGTCGGTGGCGGCACCGGTGGCCTGACCGTGAACGTGCTCGGTGTGCTGCCGCCCGAGCGCACGGAGTACGTGTTCACCGACGTCTCGGCCGCGTTCGCGCAGGCGGCGACGGAGCGCTTCGCCGACTACGGCTTCGTCACCGCGCGCACGCTCGACCTGGAACGTGATCTCGAAGAGCAGGGGATCAAGCCCGGCTCGTTCGACATCGTGCTCGCCTCCGACGTGGTGCACGCGACCAGCGACCTGAAGAGGACGTTGTTCCACCTCCAGGACGCGCTCGCCCCCGGCGGTGTGCTCGGGTTGATCGAGGCGATGCCGGGCAACCGGCAGCTGGACCTCACCTTCGGTCTCACCACGGGATGGTGGGCGTTCCGCGACCTGGCTCTCCGCAAGGACGGGCCGCTGCTGGACGCCGACGCGTGGCAGGAGGTGCTGCGCTCCTCGGGCTACACCGACGTCGTGGCGATCGGCGACCCCGGCCACACCGGAGCCGGAGCGCAGGCGGTGCTGCTCGCCCGCACACCGGTGTCCGAAATGGACGGTGGTGTCGTCGAGAGCTACGTGATCGGTGACCTCAGCGAGTGGTTGGTCGTCGCCGAACCCGGTGACCCGCTCGGGGCCGAGCTGGCCGACCGGATCAACGGTGGCGGTGGCCGCGCGATCCTCGCCGCGCCCGGCGACGACGTGCCACTGTCCACTCCGGTCGGTGTCGTCAAGATCGTCCCGAACGGCGGGGCGGACGCGGTCGCCGCCGGTGCTCAAGCCGGCCAGGAGGTCGCCGAGCTCCTTCAGGCACTGGAGAAGCACGAGTTCGAGACCTGGCCGCGGCTGTTCGTGCTGACTCGTGGCGCGCAGGCGGTGCGGTCCGGTCCGGTCGAGCTCGGCGGCTCGTTCGTGTGGGGCCTGGGCACCGTTGCCGGACTGGAGTACCCGCAGGCCCGCTGCACGATGATCGACCTCGCCGCCGAGCCGGAGCACGGCGAGATCGAAGCGGTGTGGAACGAGCTGATGGCCCCGGACACCGAGCGGGAGGTCGCGCTGCGGGCGGGAACGCGCTTCGTCCGGCGGCTGCTCTCGTTGCCGCCACAGGAGGTCAGCGAACCGGTCCGCGCCACCGACCTGCCGGACGACGTGGGTTACGCGCTCGAACTCGGTTCTCCCGGAGCGCTCGACGAGCTGAACTTCGTCGCGGTGCGACGTGAAGCGCCCGGCCCCGGCCAGGTCGAGATCGAGGTCGTCGCGGCCGGGCTGAACTTCCTGGACCTGATGACCGCGCTCGACCAGGTGCCCGCGTTGGACACCGCGCGCTCGTACCGCTTCGGCGCGGAGTGCGCGGGCGTGGTGACCCGCGTCGGCGCCGGAGTCGGTGACCTCGGCGTCGGCGACGCGGTGATCGCGGTGAGCAGCACGCAGCTCGCGATCGCCTCGCACGTCACGCTCGACGCGGTGAACGTGGTCGGCAAGCCCGACTCGATCGGTTTCGAGGAAGCGGCCTCGACGCCGATCGTGTTCCTCACCGCGTGGTACGCGCTGGAGCGGCTGGCCAGGATCCGTGCGGGGGAGCGGGTGCTGATCCACTCCGCGACCGGTGGCACCGGCCTTGCCGCGATCCAGATCGCGCGGCGCGCGGGCGCGGAGGTCTTCGCGACCGCCGGGACGCCGGAGAAGCGCGCGTTGCTGCGCTCGCTGGGCGTCGAGCACGTGATGGACTCGCGCTCGCTGGACTTCGTCGCCGAGATCCGGCGGGTCACCGGTGGCGCCGGGGTCGACGTCGTGCTGAACTCGCTGACCGGTGAGGCCGCGACCCGCAGCCTCGACTGCCTCGCGCCGTACGGGCGGTTCGTGGAGATCGGCAAGCGCGACCTGCTCGACGACCGCCGCCTCGGGCTGCGGCCGTTCCTGCGCAACCTCGCCTACCTCAGCTTCGACCTGCGCCAGCTCATCGTGGACCGGCCAGGCGAGGTGCGCGACGAGCTGGCGCGGCTGGCCGGGCTCTTCGCCACCGGCGAGCTGACCCCGTTGCCGCACCGGGTCTTCCACGCCCGCCAGGCCGAGGCCGCGTTCCGGCAGATGGCCGCGGCCCGGCACATCGGCAAGCTGGTCATCGCCATGGACGAGCGGGACCTGCCGGTCGTGGGCCTGCCGAAGCCGCGGCCGGAGACCGGTGGCGGGACCTGGCTGATCACCGGTGGACTCGGCGGTCTCGGGCTGGCGATGGCCGACGCGCTCGCCGAGTCCGGGGTCGAACACCTCGTGCTGCTCGGACGTTCCGGCGCGAGCGGCCCGGAGTCGAAGGGCCGCGTCGACGCGTTGCGCGCTCGCGGCGTCGAGGTCGTCGTGGAGTCCGCCGACGTCGGCTCGCGGGAGGAGCTGGCCGGTGTGCTCGACCGGATCGCCCGCGACCTGCCGCCGCTGGCCGGTGTGCTGCACTGCGCGATGGTGCTCGACGACGCCCTGCTCAGCGATCTGGACCGGGAGCGGCTGGACCGCGTCGTCGGACCGAAGGCGCTGGGCGCGTGGCACCTGCACGAGCTGACCGCGCACCTGCCGCTGCGGGCGTTCGTGCTGTTCTCCTCGGCGGCTGCCATGATCGGCAACCGGGGCCAGGCCAACTACGCCGCGGCCAACATGTTCCTCGACCACCTTGCGGAGTTCCGTGTGGCACAAGGACTTCCGGGCCTCGCGGTGAACTGGGGCGCGGTCTCCGACGCCGGGTACGTCGCCCGGCACTCCGATGTCGCGAGGGTGGTGGCGTCCACCGGTATGCGGGACTTCACCGCTCGCGAGGCGTACCGCGCGCTGAGCCTGCTGTGGGTCGGCACCCGCGCCAACGCCGGTGTGCTGCCGATGGACTGGCCGAGGTTCTTCCAGCAGCACGGGTTCGACGGCGACGAGCAGCCGCGCTACGCCGAGCTGTACGACCTGCACGGCTCCGCCGCGGCCGACCAGGGCGGTGGTGGCTCGCTGCGGCAGCGGCTGCGGACGCAGCTCGGTGAGGCGCGTGGCGTGCTGCTGCGCGAGGTGCTGCGGGCGCGGGTGGCCACGGTGCTCGGCATGCCGCTCGGCGACCTCGACGAGGGCAAGCCGCTGATGGACTACCTCGACTCGCTGCTCGCGGTGGAGATCAGCTCGTGGCTCGAACGCGAGCTCGGCGCCAAGGTGACGATCATGGAACTGATGAAGGGCCCGAGCGTGGCGCAGCTCGCGGAGCAGCTGCTCCAGCGGATGCCGGACTCGGCCGAGACAGAGGTCGCGGGGTAGTCGGACAGGTGGAGGAGATCGAGGTCGAGCTGCCCCGTGCGGGGATCACCCTGCGGGGCAGGCGGTCCGGCCGACCGGGCGGTCTGCCGGTGCTGTGCCTGCACGGGTGGCTCGACAACTGCGCCAGCTTCACCCCGCTGTCCGAGCGGGTCGAGGGCCTTGACCTGTTCGCGTTCGACCTGCCGGGGCACGGCCTCTCGGACCCGATCCCCGGCCCGACCTGCCAGTACCTGGACTACGTCGCGTGCGTGCTCGAACTCGCGCGGGTGCTGGGGTGGGACCGGTTCCAGCTGGTCGGGCACTCGCTCGGCGGCGCGCTCTCCGCGCTGATCGCGGGCGCCCGGCCAGAGCTGGTCGAGCGGCTGGTCCTGCTCGACGCGATCGGTCCGCTGTCGGCCGATCCGGTCCTCGGCCGCGACAGCGTGACCCGCTACCTCAACGCCTACCTGGCCGACGAACCCGCGCCGGTGTACCGGAGCAGGTCACAGGCGTTGAAGGCGCGGATGCAGCTCGCCGACATCCTGCTCGACACCGCGGACCGGTTGCTGGAGCGCGATCTCCGGCAGGTGCCCGGCGGGTTCTCCTGGCGCAGCGACGTCCGCCTGCGCTACCCGTTCACCCTCACCTTCTCCGAGGAGCAGGTCCGGTCCTACCTCGCCAACATCACCGCGCCGGTGCTGTTCGTCGGGGCGGAGCGGACCGCGCTCAAGGAGGACTACTACGAGGGCCGGTTCGCCGCCGTTCCCCGGCTCCGGCGGGTGACGCTGGCGGGCGGGCACCACCTGCACATGGAGAACCCGGACCCGGTCGCCGAGGCGGTGCGCGACTTCCTCACCGAAGTTCCCTGAGGTTCCCGTCTGGCGGGTGTCCGTCCCGGGTGGTCCTCTTCGTCGTGAGGGTGGAACCACACCACGAGGAGGACCGGTGCACTACATGCTGATGATCTGCGGGGACGAGTCGGCCGCCGAGCACGCCAACGACGGCTGCGGCGGCTGGTCGGAGGAGATGCGGGCCAGGGGCGTGCTGCGCGGCGGCGGTGGGCTGCGCCCGCCGAACGACGCCACCACCGTGCGGGTGCGCGACGAGCAGCTGCTGCTCTCCGACGGGCCCTTCGCCGAGACCAAGGAGCAGATCGGCGGGTTCTGCCTGATCGAGTGCGCCGACCTGGACGAGGCCATCGAGATCGCGTCGAAGCACCCAGCCGCGACCTACGGCACGATCGAGATCCGGCCGATGTACGTGCCGTGACCGCCGAGGTCAACGACGCCGTCGCCCAGGCGTTCCGCGACGAGTGGGGTCAGGTCGTCGCCACCCTGATCCGCATCACCGGCGACTGGGACCTGGCCGAGGAGTGCGCCCAGGACGCTTTCGCGCTCGCACTGCGGACCTGGCCGCGTGACGGCGTGCCCACGAAGCCGGGCGCCTGGCTGACCACGGCCGCGCGCAACCGGGCGACCGACCGGCTGCGTCGCGCGGCCGTCGGCGCCGCCAAACTGCGGGAGGTCGCCGCGATGACCCACGAGCCGACGGTCGAGGCCGACGAGATCCCGGACGACCGGCTCCGGCTGATGTTCACCTGCTGCCACCCCGCCCTGGCCCCGGAGGCGCGGGTCGCGCTCACGCTGCGCACCCTGGCCGGGCTGAGCACGGCGGAGATCGCCAGGGCGTTCCTGGTCGGCGAGCAGACCATGTCCAAGCGCCTGACCAGGGCGAAGCAGAAGATCAAGAACGCCGGCATCCCGTACCGGGTCCCACCGGCGCACCTGTTGCCGGAGCGCACCCCCGCCGTGCTGGCCGTGCTGTACCTGCTGTTCAACGAGGGCTACTCGGCGACGGCGGGCGCGGAGCTGGTGCGCCGCACCCTCGCGGCGGAGGCCATCCGCCTGGCGCGGGTGCTGGTGCGGCTGATGCCCGACGAGCCGGAGGCGGTGGGGCTGCTCGCGCTGATGCTGCTGCACGACGCCCGCCGCGAGACCCGCTTGTCCGCCAGCGGCGAGCTGGTCACGTTGGCGGAGCAGGACCGCGGCCGCTGGGACGCCGCCGCGATCGGCGAAGGCGTCGCGCTGCTCGACGGAGCCCTGCGCCGCGGCCGTGCCGGCCCGTACCAGGTGCAGGCCGCGATCGCCGCATGCCACGCCACCGCGGCGTCGGCCGAGGACACGGACTGGCCGCAGATCGCCGCGCTGTACGGCCGGCTCGCCCGGCTGACGCCGTCGCCGGTGGTGGAGCTCAACCGCGCGGTGGCGGTGGGCATGGCCGACGGCCCCGCCGCAGGGCTGCGCCTGGTGGAGGCGCTGCGGGAGTCCGGAGCGCTGGCCGGGTACCACCTGCTGCCCGCGACCAGGGCCGACCTGCTGCGCCGCCTGCACCGCGACGCCGAAGCGGCCGCGGCCTACCGCGAGGCGCTGGAGCTCGCGACGACGGACACCGAACGCCGCTACCTCGCGAAGCGGCTCGACGACGTGGAGGGACATCGATGAAGGAGTACCGCGTGATCACCACCCCGGTCGTGGTCGCGCTGCCGATCGAGGACCGCAGGAGGTCCTTCGACTTCTACCGCGCGCTCGGCTTCGAGCCCCTCGGTGAACCGGCGGAAGACGGCGTGCCGGAGCCGCTCCAGTTCGCGCTGAACGACGGCTTCCGCCTGATGCTGGTCCCCACCGGCGGCTTCGGCTGGGTGATCGGTGGCCGCGCCGTGGCTCCGCGAGAGTCCAGCGAGTGCGTCTTCAGCCTGGCCGCCGCGACCGGCGACGAGGTCAACGAGATCGTCGACCGCGCCCGCCGGGCAGGAGCGCACGTCGTCACTGAGCCCGGTCAGCAGCCGTGGGGCTACGTCGGCGTTTTCACCGACCCCGACGGCCACGCCTGGATGGTCACCTCAGCGCCCCCGCCCTGACCTTCCGCCCCCCTCTGGTTCGCGTTTTGTAGGCATATTGCGAATTGAGAGCGCTCTCTACCGCATTAAGCCTACAAAACGCGCAAATCCGACAACGTCAGCCCATGGGGAGCGGCACGACGACGGGTCAGTTCGCCAGTGGTGGTTCTCGGGGGAGTCGAAACGGGAAAAACGGATAATTCGCGGCGTGCGGGACTTTGCTTAGGTCAAGGCGTGGAGCAGTGCCGCATGGGGATGGGCCGACGGGGCCGGAATTCGGGTCACCCAGGCCACGTGCCCGTCGGGGCGGAGCAGCACCGAGCGCACGTCCTCCCACTCCGGGTGGCGTGATGTGTCCATTGTGGACGCATGGACGACGTCCACCATCGGGCCCAGGTCCGCGTACGTGTCGCCGGTCAGGTCCAGGAGCACGAAGCGGCCGGTGCGCAGCAGACCGAACACGGTGGTCTCCTGGCCGAGGTCCAGGTCCGGCATCCGTTGTCCCACAAGCACGTCCGCACCGGCCACGGGGTAGGTCACCCCCAGGCCGGACAGCTGCGTCGCCAGCTCGTGGTTGAGCGACGGATGCCTGGCCAGCATCTCGTTGAACCTGGTGCGCAGGGCCTTGCTCTCCGGGGTCGTCGCGATCACCAGCGCCGTTTGCGCCCTGGTGTCCTCAAGGACCCGCTGGCCCACCGGGTAGCGCTCGGCCTCGTAGCTGTCGAGCAGGGTGTCCGGGGCCCAGCCGTTGACCACCGCCGTGAGCTTCCACGCGAGGTTGGACGCGTCCTGCATGCCGAGGTTCAGCCCCTGGCCGCCCAGTGGCATGTGGATGTGCGCGGCGTCGCCCGCCAGCAGGATCCGGCCCGACCGGTAGCGCGAGGCCTGGAGGGTGGCGTTGCCGAAGCGGGCCAGGTACGTCGGCTCATACATGCCGAAGTCCGTGCCGACCACCCGCCGCGTGCTCTCCCGCAGCTCCTCCAGGGTGAGCGGTGCGTCCTTGGCGGTGTGCAGGGTCGCGTGGTCGATCGGCGAGACCCGGTAGCGCCCGTCGCCGAGCGCGGTCAGGAACAGCGCGCCCCGGTCGCAGTTGACCGTCCACGAGACGGCCTCCGGCGGGTCGGTCAGCCGCACGTCGCCCATCGCGACGCTCATCGTCGACGGGGTGCCGACGAACTCGATGCCCGCGGCCTTGCGCACCGTGCTCGACGGCCCGTCGCAGCCCACGACCCACCGTGCGCGGAAGCTCCTCGGCCCCGTGACGCTCTCGGCGTCGACGACGACCGACTCGCCCTCGTCGCGCACGCCGGTCACGGTGTGGTCGCGCAGCACCTCCACTCCCAGGGCCGAGGCGTGCTCGGCGAGCATCGCCTCGGTCCTGGGCTGGGGGATGAAGAGCACGAAGGGGAACCGGGTGTCCAGCCCGGCGTAGCTCAACCTGTTGTCCAACAGGGCGAAGTGCGAGCTGGGCAGCGCCTTGCCCGCGTCGAGCCAGCGCTGGGCCAGCCCGCGCATCGCCAGCAGCTCCAGGCTCCTCGGGTGCAGGGTGAGCGCCTTGGCCGCGGGCACCGGCTCGGCGAGCCGTTCCAGGACCGTCACCTCGACGCCGCTCCGGTGCAGCTCGCTCGCCAGCCACAGGCCGACCGGCCCTGCGCCGACGATCACCACGTCAGTCATCGAAACCACGTCTCCGTTCCCCCGGCCCGCGTCCCAGTAAAGACGATCACGCCGCCACGACACCCGCGTCCCAGCCGCGCACGACGATCGCGGAGTTGTTGCCGCCCATGCCGACGCTGGTGGTGATCGCCGTGGGCACCGGGGCCGCGACGCCCGTGCCGATCACGTGGTTCAGCTCGGCGCAGCGCGGGTCCGGCTCGGCGAGGCCGTAGGACGGCGGGACCCGGTTGTGGTGGCTGGCCAGCAGCGCGGTGATGAACTCGACCCCGCCCGTCCCGCCGAGCATGTGGCCGGTGGCGCCCTTGGTGCCGCTCACCAGCGGGCCGGAGCCGGGGCCGTCCCCGAAGACCTCGCGGATCGCGAAGGCCTCGGCGGGGTCGTTCATCTTCGTGCCGGTTCCGTGCACGTTGATGTAGCCGACCTCGGTGGTGCTGACGCCGGAGTCCAGCAGCGCCTCTTCCAGGCAGGCGCGCATCCCCGGCGCCTCGTCGGGCCGGATGTCGGACATGTCGTAGGCGTCGCCGCGCAGGCCGTAGCCGAGCACCTCGCCGTAGACGCGCGCGCCGCGCGCCCGCGCGTGCTCCAGCTCCTCCAGCACCACCACGCCCGCGCCCTCACCCAGGATCGTGCCGTCCCGGTCCTTGTCGAAGGGGCGGCAGACGCCGACCCGGGAACCCGTGCGGTTCTGCGCGAAAGCGGCGATGGTGATCTCGTTGACCGCCGACTCCGCGCCGCCGGTCAGCATCACCTCGGCCCGGCCGTACTTGATCTTGTCATAGGCGGCGATGATCGACTCCGCCCCGGAGGCGGACGCGCCGCTGACCGTGACCAGCGGGCCGGTCAGGCCGTGCCGGATGGACACCGCGGAGGTCGGCGAGTTCGGCAGCGTCAGGTTGCACAGCCGCGCGGAGACCGAGCGGCTGCCGCCGCGCTCCAGCAGCGCGTACTGCCGCTGCAGGATCTCGGCGTTGGAGTAGGCGACGCCGATGGCCACCCCGACCCGGTCCAGCTTCCTCGGCTCCCGCGCACTGGCCGAGTGGATCTCGTTGCGCGGCAGGTCCAGGCCCGCGTCGGCCGCCGCGGCCTGGGAGGCGGCGATGGCCAGCCACTGGAAGCGGGCCGTGACCCGGATGTCGCGCTCGGAGATGCCGTGCTCGGCCGGGACGAAGTCCGGCAGCTCGGCGGCGCGTGTGATCGGACAGCGCGAGGTGTCGAAGCGAGTCAGTTCCCCGACGCCGCTGCGACCGTCGCACAGATTGTCGAAGAACTCTTTGACCGTGTTGCCGACAGGAGTGACAACACCGATTCCCGTCACCACTACGCGCCGGCCTTCCACAGCGATCACGTTGCTCCTCACACGCCGCTGAACTGCTCCGAGATTTGGCGGGCAGGACCATAGCGAGACAATGTTGTTGTGCCTAGGGAAGTTGATTAGTCACGCGCATGACGGCTGCTCATCGAGGTTTTTGGGCACTGGGCGCGCGGCGAGATCCGACCGCGCCTCGGTTTTCCGCGCGCGGGTTCCCGTTGATCACTCGTTCGGACCATGTTCGCCGGAGCAACAGCGTCTGCTCGGACCAGTCTGCCAGGGTGAACGCCCTGCTCGGCGCTGGTGGGAGACGTGCGTCCAGTGCCTTCGGGACCATTCCGGTTCAGCGGGGAAAGCCGCTGGCAACTTGTCTATAACCGCTGGTGGCCGGAGCTCGGCCTCGTATTCGAGTCATGGAATCGAGGTCGTTCTTGATCACTCGTATGGAGCAGTTTCACCGATTTGCGGGGCAGGCGTTCGCGCGGCCGCATTACTCGGTTGGTCCCGGGGCGACCATGTTTCGTCCTGGTATAACGTTCTGGTTGCGGACGTGTCACGCATTTTCTGCCCGCGTCCGCGGCCCATCAGCCGCCAGCGTCGAAAGAATGCGGAAATATGTCACGTCGTACCCTTGGTCGGAATGTCCGCGCGCTCCTGGCGGCAGCCTCGTTGCTCCTGGTCACAACCGGCTGCGGGCTGCTCGGTGGGGGCACGTCCGGATCGCCGGGCGACGCGGCCGCCGGGCTGGAGCAGACCAGGATCAAGGTCGGCGCGATGCCGATCATCGACTACGCGCCGATGCACCTGGCGATCCGGAACGGGTACTTCCGCGACGAGGGGCTCGACGTCGAGACGGTGAACATCGCCGGCGGTGAGACCAGCGTGACCGGCCTGGTCAGCGGCGAGCTCGACGTCACATTCGGCAACTGGATGTCCTTCTTCGCCGCGCAGGCCAAGGGGGTTGCCGACCTCAGGCTGGTCGCCGACGGCTACCAGTCCCGGCCGCACAACTTCGTCGTCGTGGTGCCGCAGGGCTCGGCCATCTCGCGGCCGGAGGACCTGGCGGGCAAGAAGATCGCGGTCACCATCCGCGGTGCGATCACCGAGCTGCTCGCCAAGGCCGCGCTGGACGCGAACAGCGTCCAGCAGAGCGGCGTCTCCTACGTCGAGGTCCCCTTCCCCGCCATGCCCGCGGCGCTGAAGGCCAGGCAGGTCGACGCCGCGGTCATGGTCGAGCCGTTCATCACCCACGCCGAGCGGTCCATCGGCGCGCTGCCGGTGCTGGACGTCGCCCAGGGCGCGACCGCGGACTTCCCGATCTCGGGCTACGCCACGACGGCGGCCCTGGTGCGGGACAAGCCCAAGACCGTTGCCGCGTTCCGCAGGGCGTTGCTGCGCGGGCAGCGGGAGGCGGCCGACCGGGCCAAGGTGGAGCAGGTCCTGCCGACCTTCGCCAAGATCGACAAGGCCACGGCCAGCCTGGTGCACCTCGGCTCGTTCCCGACCCGGCTGGACGCGGTGCGCATCCAGCGGGTGGCCGACCTGATGGCCGTGCACGGCCTGCTGCCGCGGCCGTTGCGGGTCGACGCCATGGTCATGGAGAACCTCCCGGGGAGCTGAGCGGAGTTCGGGACACATCGGATGTCTTCCCTGTCTGGAGCATTGACCGCCTCGGGGGAACCTCCTAGCTTCTAGTCGCAGGAAGGGTGCCTGTCCTGCCGCAACAGCGCACCCCTTAGCGAGCTCGGGAGCAATGGTGAGTGCGCAAAGATGGGATGTATCGCGGCGGAGCATGTTGGCGGGGTCGGCAGGAGCGGTCGCGGCAGGTGCGCTGGGCGGCCCCCTGCCCGCGCTCGGCGATCCGCTGCCGCGGCCGGTCGGGCGGCCGGCGGCGGCGGGACCCCGCTGGCCGGAGTTCCTGGGTGGGCAGGACCTGGTGTGGCGGAAGCCGCCGGACAGCTGGTGGCAGGGCCCGTTCCTGGGCGACGGGCTGCTCGGCACGATGATCTACCGGGAGCCGGGCAAGAACGCGATCCGGTTCACCACCCAGCACAGCGAGGTGCAGGACTACCGTCCGCAGTTCAACAGCGGCTGGGGCGTGTGCAGGCTGCCGGTCGGGCACCTCACCCTGGAACCGGTCGGCACGATCGTCGGCGTTGACTGGCGGCTGGACCTGCACAACGCCGAGCTGGTCGGCACGGTGGGCACCGACAAGGGCTCGCTGGCGCTGCGCGCCTACGTCCACACCGAGCGCTCGGTGCTGGTCGTGGTGGTCACGCCGAGCGGCGGCGAGCGGGTGCGGTGGACCTTCCACCCCGCCAAGGCGATCAGCCCCAAGGCGTCCAAGGAAGCCCCGCCCGAGGGCTACCAGGAGAACCCGCCGCACACCACGAAGACGACCGACGGCGTGCAGCTCGTGCTGCAACAGCTCTTGGCGGGCGGCCAGACCGCAACCGCTTACCGGACAACGGGTCCTGCCGACAGTGCCCGCACCCTGTACCTCTCCGTGGCGCACACCCATCCCGGCAACGGAGCCGAGGCGAAGGCCCTCGGCGCGGTCAAGCGGGCCAGCGCGCTGCCGGAGCAGCGACTGGTCGCCTCCCACCGGGCGTGGTGGAACGCCTACTACCGCAGGAGTTTCGTCTCGATCCCGGACCAGCGGTTGCAGAGCTTCCACTGGGCACAGCTCTACAAGATCGCTTCCGGAACGCGCGCCGGCGCACCGGTGATGGCGACCTGCGGGCCGTGGCTTGAGGAGACCGGCTGGCCCGCGACGTGGTGGAACCTGAACGTGCAGCTGGAGTACTGGCTGATCAACGGGTCCAACCACCTGGAGCTGGACGCGGTGACCAGCACGCTCGACGCCAACCGGCAGAACCTGGTCGAGAACGTGCGCGAGGAGTACCGCAAGGACTCGGCGGGCATCGGTCGCAGCACGGATCGGCGCACGGTCAAGGGAAGCGCGGTCGCCCGGCCCGGCGACGGCGGCACCAGCCCCGAGACCGGCAACCTGACGTGGGCGCTGCACAACGTGTGGCTCAGCTACCGCCACTCGATGGACGAGCGAGTGCTCCGAGAGACGCTGTTTCCCTTGCTGCGCAGGGCGATCAACTACTACCTGCACTTCCTGGAGCTCGGCGCGGACGGCAAGCTGCACCTGGCGGAGACCCATTCGCCGGAGTACGGCAACGCGCCGGACTGCAACTACGACCTCGCGCTGATCCGGTGGGGCTGCCAGACGCTGCTGGAGGCCGACAAGCTGCTCGGCACCAAGGACCCGTTGGCCGCGAGGTGGCGGCAGGTGCTGCGTGACCTCACGCCGTACCCGGTGGACGCCAACGGTTTCATGATCGGTGCCGGTGTCCCGTACGCGAAGTCGCACCGGCACTACTCGCACATGCTGATGGTGTACCCGCTGCACCTGGTGACACCGGAGACGCCGGAGAACCGCGCGCTCATCGAGAAGTCCGTCGCGCACTGGCACAGCATCACCGGCGCGCACCGGGGCTACAGCTACACCGGGGCCGCCTCGATGCTCGCGCTGCTCGGCGATGGCGACCGTGCGTTGGAGTACCTGCTGAAGTTCTTCGACACCTCGACGCGCTTCCCCGTCACCGAGAACACGATGTACCGCGAGGGCAGCCCGGTGGTCGAGACGCCGCTGTCGGCCTCGCAGTCCCTGCTGGACATGCTGTGCCAGAGCTGGGGCGGCGTGATCCGGGTCTTCCCCGCCGTCCCGACCGCGTGGCAGGACGTCACCATCGACAACTTCCTTGCGCAGGGCGCCTTTCTGGTCAGCGCCGTGCGCAGGAAGGGGCGAACAGACTGGGTGGGGGTGCGCAGTCAGGCGGGCGAGCGCTGCCACCTGCGGCACGGTGTCGGCGGTGAGATCGCGGTGAGCACGCCGCGGGGAACCGCGGTGCCGTGGCGGCACATCTCCGCAGGAGTGATCGAGATCGACCTTCCCCGTGGCGCGACCGCGATCGTGCACCCGAAGGGACCCTTGCCGGAGCTGAGGATCGAGCCCGTGCCGATCTCCGTTCCCGGTAAGCCGTGGGGCCTGCCCGGCTGAGCCCCGCTGACGTCGCCGCCGCCCGACCAGCCCACCCGGCGGGCGGGTGGGTGGTCAGAGCGATGGTGCCGCTACGCGCTTTTCTCGTCTAGCAGCCGCAGTTGTAGAAGACCACGTCCCAGTGGTTGCCCTCGTTGTAGTAGATGTTCCCGGACGGGGCCTTCCACTTGGAGCCGCCGATCGAGGTGAAGTTGCCCTTGATGTAGTTGGTGAGGCAACTGGTCATGCCGAAGTCGAGCTTGTAGCCGTTCCAGTGGCTGTAGGTGCCGGACGCGTGCCCGGTCTCCGTGCCGCCGGTGACGTTGAGGCCGCACCGCGAGGCGTTCTTCAGCGTGATCGCCCCCTGGATGGTGGCGAGGTTGACCTGCGTGAAGGACGTGCAGTTCGGGCGGTTGCGGTCGCTGCACCCGCCGCTGGAGGACCAGGTGATCCCGGCGTTGCGCAGTCGGCTGGTGGCGTCGGAGTGGGAGAGCTTGGTGACCATGGTGACCACGTCGGAGGTGTCAGGGGACTCGACCGGGTCCATGCCGGGCGCGGCCTGACCGGTCGCGGCGCCGAGCAGCAGCCCGGCGGCGGTGAGAGTGGCCAGTCCGAGGGCAGGGAACTTCCTCATGGCTGATCCTTCCTTAACGGCGACGGCGCGCGTCGATGCAGGGGAACGCGTGCCGGATTCGCGAAGTTAGGTCGGACCGCCTAAGAACGGGTAAAGGACCTGGCCAGGGTGGGACTGGTCCTCGGGTGCTGCCCCGCGCCGGGCGTTCGGGGTCGCGGTCTCCACCACGACCCCGAACGCAGATCACTGCCTCTGGTGATCCGGGGCTGGCTCGGCGGTTCGGGTTTCCGTTGGTGCTGCTGCCCAAAGCGGAACCCTGGTGCCCGCCAACCGGTTGATCACCAAGCCCAGCACGGTGATCAGCACGACGCCCGCCATGAGCATCAGCAGTTGCTCGGGTGTGCGCAGCAGCCCCAGCGCGACGATGAGCGTCGTCGCGCCGGCGGGCGGGTGCGGCAACCCGAGCAGCGGCATCAGCCCGCAGGTCAGGCCGAGCGCGATCGCCGCCGCGCCGACCCTCGCCCAGCCGACGTGGTTGAGGTCGGCCGGGGTGTCCAGCAGTCCGCACACCGCGAGCCCCAGCCAGCCTGCGCCCGCGCCGAGCAGATGCCCGAGTACGGTGTTGCGCGGACTGGCCGTTGGCAGCGTGGGCGCGCTGAACACGAGGAACGCGGTCGGTCCCAGCGACGGGAACAGCAGCGGCTCGCCGGTGTACATGGCCAGCACCGCGATCACCGCGATCGACAGGAACGAACCCGCTCCGCAGTAGAGCGCCCGCGACCTCACCGGCGTTGCCATTCCCGGCTCATCCTGCGCTCGCCGACCGGCTTCTCGTCACGGCTGCGGTAGACGACGTACGGCCGGACCAGGTACCTGACCGGCGCGCTGAACGCGTGCACCAGCCGGGAGAACGGCCACAGCGCGAACAGGCCCATCGCGAACAGCACGTGCACCCGGTAGCTCAACGGCGCGTTCGCCATCAGCTCCGGATCGGGGTGGAGCATGAACACTCCGCGGAACCACGGGGAAACCGTTGAGCGGTAGTCGTATCCGCCCTGCACGCCGTTGGTGATCACCGTGGTCGTCAGTCCCGCCAGCAGGACGCAGACCAGCACCACGTACATCACCTTGTCGTTGCCGGAGGTCGCTCCGCGCACCGCCGGGGTCTTCCACCGTCGCCAGAGCAGCACACCGAGCCCGGCCACCGTGGCGAACCCGGCCAGCGAGCCCATGCCGAGCGACACCAGGTGGTACTGCTCCTCGCTGATGCCGAAGAGCTCCGTGAGGTCCTTGGGCACCACCAGTCCCAGCACGTGACCGCCGACGACCATCAACAGTCCGAAGTGGAACAACGGGCTGCCGATGCGGAGCAACCGCGACTCGTAGAGCTGGGACGAGCGCGTGGTCAAGCCGAAGCGGTCGTAGCGGTAGCGCCAGATCGTGCCCGCCACCAGCAACGCGATCGACAGGTAGGGCGCGACCACCCACAACAAGATGTCCGTCATCTGCGCGCTCCTGGGAACGACGTGGGGTAGGGATCAATACCGACCTGTTCGACCGGTTGGGCCATCGGCAGCGGAACGCCTCCCTGGGGCAGCGTGGCCAGCACCGCTCGGACGGCGCCCTCGTACGGGGAACCGAACTTGCCCAGGTTGTCGGCGAGCAGCCGCAGACCGGGCCGGAACTCGGTCAGCAGCTCCTCGCCCGCCTCGGTGGCCGCCGGGCCGCCGGTCGTGGCGAATTCCAGCAGCACCGGCAGGAAGTCGGGCAGCTCCGCTGACGACGGAACCATGCCGTGCGCGCGGTAGATCTGCTTGAGCCGCACCAGGGACGCCCCGCGCCGTCTGGTGTCCCCGTCGGCGTACCAGGTGAGGTACAGGCAACGCCGTGGGCGGCTGTCGAACGCGTCGACGTAGTGCTGTGCCGCCTCGTTCTGCGGCTTCCCTCCGAGGTGGTCGAGCACCGCGGTCAGCCACGCCCGGCACTCCTCGTCGGTCACCGCCTCCACCCCCTCGCGCAGCAGGGGCAGCTTCTCCAGCATCGTCGAGTCGGGGTACTGCAAGCACCACCCGGCGATGTTGCGGATCAACCGGGTGTTGATGGCCTTCTTCGCCTTGCGGCGCAACGTGATCACCGCTTGGCTCCTTCGGTCGTGCGGAACAGGCCGTCCGGCCTGCCCTTGCCGTCCCACGTGAACAGGTCCACGGAACCGTTGCCGTTGCTCGACGAAGGCGACCCGCCCATGCCGGGGCCGCCATCGGTGTCCAGACTGCACCCGGTCGCGATGGACTCAAGCTCGTGCGCGCGACCAACACCGGCCGTCGGGATGACGTAGCGCTCGTCGTACTTCGCCAGCGCCAGCAAGCGGTACATCGCCTTCAGCTCCTGCTCGGTGAGCCCCACCGCCTCCGCGATCGACGCGTCCGGGGTGTCGCCGAGGTTGACCGCGCGCATGTACGAGCGCATCGCGGCCATCTTGCGCAGCGACGCCTCCACCGGTTCCGGATCTCCCGCCGTGAACAGCTCCGCCAGGTACTCCACCGGGATGCGCAGAGAATCGATTGCACCGAAGAGGTTCTGGCTGTCCTCGCCGTCGAACCCGCTCTGCGCGACGGCGTCCACCACCGGAGACAGCGGCGGGATGTACCAGACCATCGGCATGGTGCGGTACTCCGGCCGCAGGGGCAGCGCGACCTTGTAGCGGGAGATCAGGTCGTGCACGGGGGAGCGCTGCGCGGCGGTGATCCAGTCGTGCGGGATGCCCACCCGCTCGGCCTCCTTGACCACCTCGGGGTCGTGCGGGTCGCAGAACACGCCGAGCTGCGCGGGGTACAGGTCGTGGTCGTTCTCGACACTGGCCGCCTCAAGCACCTTGTCGGCGTCGTAGAGCAGCACGCCGATGTAGCGCAGCCGCCCGACGCACGTCTCGGCGCAGACGGTCGGCTCCCCCGCCTCCAGCCTGGGGTAGCAGAAGGTGCACTTCTCGGCCTTGCCGGTCTTGTGGTTGAAGTAGACCTTCTTGTACGGGCAGCCGGTGACGCACATCCGCCAGCCACGGCAGGCGTCCTGGTCCACCAGCACGATGCCGTCCTCGGCCCTCTTGTACATCGCGCCGGACGGGCAACTGGCCACACAGGACGGGTTGAGGCAGTGTTCGCAGATCCTGGGAAGGTAGAACATGAAGGTCTGCTCGAACTCCATCTTGACCTTCTCGCCGATCTTCGCGAGCACCGGGTCGGCCGTGCCGTGCTCGGTGGAGCCACCGAGGTCGTCGTCCCAGTTCGGTCCCCACCTCGGCTGCGTCGGTTCGCCGGTGATCTGCGACTTCGGCCGTGCGACGGGAATGTCGTCGCCGAGCGGAGCCTCCAGGAGCGTGCGGTACTCGTAGGTCCACGGCTCGTAGTAGTCGTCGATCCTCGGCAGGTCCGGGTTCGCGAACAGCGAGAGCAGCTTGCGGAACCGGCCACCGGCGCGCAGCCGGAGCCTGCCGCGCGCGGTCCGCTCCCAGCCGCCCTTCCACTGCTCCTGGTCCTCGTAGCGACGCGGATACCCTTGCCCCGGCCGGGTTTCGACGTTGTTGAACCACGCGTACTCGACGCCGCCCCGGTTGGTCCACGCCTGTTTGCAGGTGACCGAACAGGTGTGGCAGCCGATGCACTTGTCGAGGTTCATCACCATCGCGAGCTGCGCCATCAGCCTCATCAGTACTCAACCTCCTGCGAGCGGCGGCGGATGACGGTGACCTCGTCGCGCTGGTTCCCGGTCGGTCCCAGGTAGTTCAGCGCGAAGGTCAGCTGTGCGTACCCGCCGATGAGATGGGTGGGCTTCATCTGCACCCTGGTCAGCGAGTTGTGCATGCCACCGCGCTTGCCGGTGGTCTCACTGCGCGGGACGTTCACCGTCCGGTCCTGCGCGTGGTACATGAACACCGTGCCCTCCGGCATCCGGTGCGAGACGATCGCGCGCGCCACGACCACGCCGTTGCGGTTGACCGCCTCGACCCAGTCGTTGTCGGACACGCCGATCGCGGCGGCGTCGGCCGGGCTCATCCAGAACGTCGGCCCGCCTCGGGACAACGTCAGCATCAACAGGTTGTCCTGGTACTCCGAGTGGATCGACCACTTGGAGTGCGGCGTCAGGTAGCGAACGGTCACCTCCCGCTCGCCGTTCGGCCCGATCCGGGGCTCGCCGAAGAGCCGCTGCATGTCCAGCGGCGCGCGGTAGACCGGCAGCGCCTCACCGAGCTCGTGCTGCCAGTCGTGGTCGAGGTAGAAGTGCTGCCGCCCGGTGAGCGTGTGCCACGGCTTGAGCTGCTCGACGTTGATGGTGAACGGGGAGTAGCGCCTGCCGCCGGACTCGCTCCCCGACCACTCCGGGCTGGTGACCACGTGCGTCGGCCGGGACTTGGTGTCGGAGAAGGTGATCCGCTTGCTCTCGTTCTCGTGCGCCAGCTGCGTGAGCGGACGGCCCACGCGCTTCTCCAGCACCTGGAACGCGCGCAGGGCGAGTGCCCCGTTGGTGGTGCCGGACAACGCCAGTATCGCCTCGGCCGCCTTGGAGTCGGTGTCCAGCAACGGTCTTCCGCTCGCGGAGACACCGTTCTTCTCGGCCAGCCAGTTCACCTCGGGGCCGACACCGACGACGCTGCCCTTGATCGTCACGCCCAGCTCGTCCACCACCGGGCCGAGCGAGGCGAGCCGCTCGGCGACGGCGGTGTAGTCCCGCTCCACCACTGTCAACGTTGGCATCGTGCGGCCGGGGACCGCGTCGACCTCGCCGCGCGACCAGTCCCGCGCCAGGCCGCCGGGCTGCGCGACCTCGCCGGGGCTGTCGTGTTGCAGCGCCGTGGCCACGAGGTCCTTGCGCACCCCGAGGTGCGTCTTGGCGAACTCGCTGAACTTGCGGGCGATCGCGTGGAACGCCTCGAAGTCCGTGCGGGTCTGCCACGGTGGGTCCACCGCCGCGCTGAACGCGTGCACGAAGGGGTGCATGTCGGTGGAGGACAGGTCGTGCTTCTCGTACCAGGTGGCAGCGGGGAGCACGATGTCGGAGAACAGCGTGGTGCTGGTCATCCGGAAGTCCAGTGACAGCAACAGGTCCAGCTTGCCCTCGGGCGCCTCGTCCCGCCACGTCACGGTTCTCGGCCGCACCGCCGGGTCGTTCGCGCTGGTGCGAAGGTTTGTATCGGCCGCGCCGAGCAGGTGCCGCAGGAAGTACTCGTTGCCCTTGCCCGACGAGCCGAGCAGGTTCGCCCGCCACACCGTCAGGACCCTGGGCCAGTTCTCCGGGGCGTCCGGGTCCTGGCACGCGAAGCCGAGCCGGTTCTCCCGCAGCTCGTCCACCGTGTGCTGGACCGGGTCCTTGCCGAGCTCCGCGGCCTCCTCCGCCAGGTCGAGCGGGTTGCGGTCGAAGGTCGGGTAGGACGGCATCCAGCCCATGCGCGCGGCGCTGGCGAGGCAGTCCGCCGCGGTGGCGCCGTCGAGCTTCCCCTCGGCCAGCGGCCAGCTCAGCGCGTCCATCGCGTAGCCGTCGTAGCGCCACTGGTCGGTGTGCAGGTACCAGTACGCCGTGCCGATCATCTGGCGCGGCGGCCGGTGCCAGTCCGCCGCCGACGCCAACGTTTGCCAACCGGTGAGCGGACGGACCTTCTCCTGCCCGACGTAGTGCGCCCAGCCGCCCCCGTTGCGGCCCTGGCACCCGGTGAGCAGCAACAGGGTCAGGAAGCTCCGGTACACCTGGTCGGAGTGGAACCAGTGGTTGGTGCCCGCGCCCATCAGGATCATGCACCGGCCGCCGGAGCGCACCGCGGTGTCCGCGAACTCCCTGGCGATCCGCGTCGCCCGCTCCGCGGGCACCGAGGTGATCTGCTCCTGCCACGCGGGGGTGCAGGGTTGCGAGGCGTCGTCGTAGCCCGTAGGCCACTCGCCGGGCAGGCCGGGCCGGTGCACGCCGTACTGCGCGAGCAGCAGGTCGAAGACGGTGGTGACCACGCGGTCGCCGATCCGTCGCACCGGAACCCCGCGCCGCATGACCGATCCCGAGCCGTCGGCGGCGTCGAACCGGGGCAGCGACACCTCGACCGTCGAGCACTCTCCACTGTGGAGGGTCAGCGTCGGCACGACGGAGCCAAGGTCGAGGTTCCACGACCCCTCGTCGGAGGACCAGCGATGGCCCACGGAACCGTTGGGAACGAAGGGTTCTCCGGTCGCGGAGTCCAGCACCACGGTCTTCCACTCCGCGCCGTCGCCGCCCTGGCCGAGGTCGGCGGCGGTGAGGAACTTGCCAGGAACGTGGTCGGAACCGCGCTGCTCAAGCGACACCAGGAACGGCAGGTCGGTGTAGCGGCGCACGTAGTCGGTGAAGAACGGCGTCTCGGAGTCGACGAAGAACTCCTTGAGGATCACGTGCCCCATGGCCGAGGCCAGCGCCCCGTCGGTACCGGGGTGCGGGGCCAGCCACTCGTCGGCGAACTTCGTGTTGTCGGCGTAGTCGGGGGAGACCACGACGACCTTCTGCCCCCGGTAGCGGGCCTCGGTCATCCAGTGCGCGTCCGGGGTCCTGGTCACCGGGACGTTGGAGCCCCACATCATCAGGTAGGCCGCGTCCCACCAGTCGGCGGACTCCGGCACGTCGGTCTGGTCGCCGAAGACCTGCGGTGAGGCCACCGGCAGGTCCGCGTACCAGTCGTAGAAGGACAGCATCGGCGCGCCGATCAGCGACATGAACCGCGAGCCCGCCGCGTGCGAGACCATCGACATCGCCGGGATCGGTGAGAACCCGGCGATGCGGTCCGGACCGTGCCGTTTGATGGTGTGCACGTGCGCCGCGGCCACCATCTCCACGGCCTCGTCCCAGTCCACCCGGACCAGGCCACCACGCCCTCGCGCCTGCTGGTAGGCGCGCCGCTTCACAGGGTCGTCGACGATGGACGCCCACGCCGCGACCGGGTCGGTGTGGACGCGTTTCGCCTCGCGGTAGGCCTCGACGAGGACACCGCGCGCATAAGGATATCGAATTCGGGTGGGAGAGTACGAATACCACGAAAAGGACGCTCCTCGGGGACAGCCCCGCGGCTCGTACTCCGGTCGGTCCACGCCGACCGACGGATAGTCGGTGTCCTGGCTCTCCCAGGTTATTACACCGTCTTTAACGTAGATCTTCCAGCGGCAGGAACCGGTGCAGTTCACGCCGTGCGTGGAGGACACGACCTTGTCGTGGCTCCACAGCTCCCGATAGAAGGAGTCCGCCTCGCGGCCCCCGCTGAGATGGACCGAGCGCAGGTCCTTCGAGGTCTCGCCGCTGGTCAGGAACCTGCTGAGGCGCAGGAGCGCCTCTTCTGCCGCCGCGGTTCGCTCACCGGCGGAGTTCGATGGTGTCATCGTGTTGCCTTGCCTCCCGACAAACAGGGAAATTCGGGCGCAGGAGAGAACGCCGGTCTTTGACACTATCGCTGTACAGGTCCCGGGTATTCGTCCTGGGTGACTATTCCGCTGGCCCGCTGCTCGACTTCGGAGGTATTGACTGGTTGCCGTTTTATCCGGCCTTGACCATTTCTTTCCCATAGTTCGGGGCTATAACGTCCAGGTCACGGTGTCGAAGCGGCCGGTGTTCGCGGGGCTGCTCCACCTGTTCGCCGTCGTTGCCGAGATAATCCCCGCCCATGAGGGCGAAGTTCTTGGCGGGTGTGCTCGCGGTGGTGACATTGGTGGCCTGCGAGGAGGTGCCGGGCACGCCGTCTCCACCGTCGCCCTCGCCGTCGCAGCAGCCGCCGCCGCGGTCGAAGGAGCCGGCCTCCGATGCGCGGCAGCGGGCCACGGCGGCGAAGTACGCGCCCTACGTGTGGCTGGCCGAGGGCGAGGAGTACGGCCCGATGGACGCGACCACGTTCATCCTCGGCTCGGAGCTGAGATGGGCGCACGACAAGGCATGCGGGGACGACAAGATCGCCGCGCCGCCCGAGCTGGAGCGGTTGCGCGGCAAGGACCCCGCCGTGGTCTACCGCCACCAGGGCAAGGGCGCCGCGCCGAAGTGCGAACACGGCGGTCCGGAGTACAAGACGACCGACGAGACGGCGCCGCGCAAGAACGAGAACCTCGGCGCTGAAGGGTTCTACCTCACCGGCAGCCCCGCCATGCGACGTGGGACGGGGACGAGCGCCCCGACCTACTGGCAGCACTACGAGGACCCCGAGCGCCACCTCCACGCCTACACCTACTGGCGGTTCTACGCCTGGAACGACGCCATCACCGTCCCCGGGCTGGAGTTCGCGGGCGCCGACGGTGACCACGAGGGCGACTGGGAGCGCGTCACCCTGCTCACCGACGCCGACGACCGGCCGACGGACGTCGTCTTCAACGGCCACGGCTCCCAGTGCCGGATGCCCTGGGACAAGATCACGAAGGCCGACGGCCGACCGGTGGTCTACTCCGCGAAGGGAACTCACGCGTCCTTCGCTGACCAGGGCGTGCACGGCTGGCGGCTGGACACGACGAGCCAGGGACAGCGCTGGGACACCGCGACCGACCTGCGCCGCACGGAGAACGAGCCCTGGTGGGGTTACGCGGGCGGCTGGGGAGCGGTCGGCTCGCCGGGGCCGTTGGCCGAGGAGCGGACCGGACCGGCCGGGCCCAAGCCCAGCCGTGGCCCCGGCGACCCGTGGGCGGCGGAGCGCTGCGACGACCCGGAAGCCCGGCCCGAGGGCGCACTGCACCCGAGCTTCATCGGCACCTGGCGCTCGCCCGCGCCGGTGAACCAGCCGAACAGCGACAAGCCCTACACGATGACCATGACGCTGCATTCCGGCGCGCCCGGCGACAAGGTCGGCGAGGCCCACTACCCGGAACTGCGCTGCACGGGAGAGCTGACCCTGGAGAAGTCGGACCGGTCCAGGACCGTGCTCGTCGAACGGATCGTCACCGACCCGGAGTCCACCTGCGTCAAGCAGGGCACGATCACGCTGACACCCTCGGCGAACAGCGACCCGGCCAGACCCTGGCTGCACTTCAGCTACCAGCGCGCCACCGGCCAGGGGGTCCTCGCGACCGCGGAGCTGGTCAAGCTGCCGAACTGACGAACGCGAACGGGGCCGGTCCGCGCCGGACCGGCCCCGCCGTCACCACGGGTGGCTCACATCGTGTCGGGGAATCCCGCCTTGACCGCGCCGAGGAACCGCTTCCAGGCAGCCGGGCCGAACGTCAGAGCAGGTCCGTCCGGGTTCTTGGAGTCCCGGATGAGGACCGTGGCCCGCGCGAAGCCGATCTCCACGCATTCGTTGCCACTGCCGTTGCTACGGCTGCTCTTGCGCCATAACACTCCCGACGGATCCGGGGTGTGCATCTCGGGGCTCCCTCATCGAGGCTCGAAGTCCGCCCGCGATCTCGGTGATCTTCTCGATCGACCGGTCCGAGTCGAGCGCGGCCTCCTGCAGGCCGGCGAAACTGAGCTTATACCGCTCCACCGAGGCCTGTTCCTCCAGGTAGAAGCCGTAAATCAGGTTTTCCACGTACGCCGTGTCCTGGTAATGATCCTGGTCGAAGGACAGCACCGTGAACGGTGATCCGATGGCCGGGAACGCCCCCGCCGAGAACGGGACGACCTGGATCAGGACGTTGTCCAGCGCGGCCACCTCCAGCAGCCGCTCCAGCTGGCCCAGCATCACCGCGGGACCGCCGACGACCTGGCGCAGCGCTGCCTCACCGATCACCGCCTCGAAGCGCAGCGGGTTCTCCCCGCCGATCCGCGCCTGCCGGGCCGTGCGCACCTCGGCGCGCTGCTTGGCGATCTCCTCGCTGACCTTGGGCAGGTCGGCCAGCGCCAGCGCCTCGGCGTAGCTGTGGGTCTGCAGCAGCCCCGGGATCAGGTCGGTCTTGAAGGTGGACAGCCGCGACGCCTCGGCCTCCTGCTCGACGAAGTCGTAGGCGACCTGCACCAGCGCCTCGGTGTTGTAGTCCTCCCACCACTGCCGCTCCTGGGCGGCGACGGCGTCCTGGAAGAGCTGGTCGCGCTCGGCGTCGGAGACCCCGTAGATCAACGCGAGGGCGATCACGTCCACCGGCGAGATCGGCTGGGCGGCGTTCTCGATCTTGCTGAGCTTGGCGGGTGACCAGCGCAGCTGCGGGGCGATGTCCTGGCCCTTCCTGCCCGCCGCGTCCCGCCACTGCCGCAGCTGCCGCGCCACCCGCCGCAGACGCACGCTCGCCCTGAAAGCCTCGGCCACTGATGCGTCCCTCCCGCCATCGGCGCGGTCGCCGCTGATCGTCAGGCCAGCAGCCTAGGGGAAACCGTTGTCATCCCCGATCACCTGACCAGGCGCGGTCACATGTTTCCCCTGTCACGCTAGGGTCAGCGCATGCCCGAGAAGCAGGTCAAGATCGCCGAGATCGAGAGCGCGGCGTTCGAGGAGCTGGAGAGCCCGCTGGACTTGGCGGTGCTGGTGCACGTCGAGCTCGCCTACGAGTTCGACGACACGCTGGACGTGGCCGCCGTCGCCGACTACTTCGCAGATCGGGGCTGGTGCGAGGACCGCGCCGAGATCAGGGCTGCGCTGGCCCGGCTCGCCGACGCCGAGCTGCTGGAGTGGCTGGTCCTGCCCGCCGACCTCTGACCCGATCAGGTCAACCTGCTTGGCGTCTCGACGGTGCGCACCGGCGTTGCCAACATCGTCAGGTGCCCTCGCCCTGGCGTGGCAGGCGGCGCGGGCCGAGTCAGGGGAGGCTTGGAGTCCATGAGCGAGCACGACCGCGACCGGACGCCGGTGCGCCTGGACGCCTTCGCCTTCGGCGGCGACTACAACCCGGAGCAGTGGCCGGAGGAGGTCTGGGACGCCGACATGGCGCTGATGCGCCGCGCCGGGATCACCATGGCCACGGTCGGAGTGTTCGGCTGGGCCCAGGTCCAGCCCACCCCCGGCACCTTCGACTTCGGCTGGTGCGACCGCGCGCTGGACAAGCTCGCGGACAACGGCGTCGGTGTCTGCCTGGCCACGATGACCGCGTCGCCGCCGCCGTGGCTGGCCCGCGCGCACCCGGAGACGCTGCCGGTCACCGCCGACGGCACCCGCCTGTGGCCCGGTGGCCGCCAGCACTACTGCCCGTCCAGCCCGGTCTACCGCGAGCACGCCGCCGCCCTGGTGGAGCGGGTCGCGCGGCGCTACGCCGGGCACCCGGCGCTGCGGCTGTGGCACATCGGCAACGAGTACGGCTGTCACGTCTCGACCTGCTACTGCGACGTCTCGGCCGAGGCGTTCCGCGAGTGGCTGGCCCGCCGCTACGGCGACGTCGACGGTCTCAACGAGGCGTGGTCGACGGCGTTCTGGTCGCAGCGCTACGCGGACTTCGCCGAGGTGCTGCCGCCGCGCGCGGTCCCGGCGATCCCCAACCCGGCGCAGAACCTGGACTTCCAGCGCTTCTCCTCCGACGCGATGCTGGAGTGCTTCCTGCTGGAGAAGCGCATCCTGCGCGAGCACAGCCCCGGCGTGGGTGTGACCACGAACCTGCTCGGCCTGGCCAAGCCGGTGGACTTCTTCGAGTGGGCGCGGCACCAGGACGTGATCTCCCACGACTCCTACCCCGACCCGCACCGCGCGGACACCCACGTCGAGGTCGCGTTCAACTACGACCTGATGCGCTCGCTGGGCGACGGCCGCCCGTGGCTGCTGATGGAGCAGGCCCCGAGCGCGGTGAACTGGCGGGACCGCAACGCCCCCAAGGCCCCCGGCCAGATGCGGCTGTGGAGCTACCAGGCGGTGGCGCGCGGCTCGGACGCGGTGCTCTACTTCCAGTTCCGGCAGTCCAGGGGCGGTGCGGAGCGGTTCCACTCGGCGATCGTGCCGCACGCGGGACCGGAGACCAGGGTCTTCCGCGAGGTCGCCGAGCTGGGCGCGGAGCTGGCCGGGCTGCCGGAGATCCTGGGCTCGCGCGTTGAGGCGGACGCGGCGCTGCTGATGGACTGGTCCAGCTGGTGGGCGCTGGAGGCGGAGTCCCACCCGGCCACCGACCTCAGCCAGGTGGACGCGAACCTCGCGCACTACCGTCCGCTCTGGGAGTCGCGGATCACCACCGACATCGTGCACCCGTCGGCCGACCTGAGCCGCTACCGCCTGGTGGTGGTGCCCAACCTGTACCTGGTCGACGAGGCCGTTGCGGCCAACCTGGCCGACTACGTCCGCGCGGGCGGCTACCTGGTGATGTCGTTCTTCTCCGGCATCGTCGACGGCAACGACCGCGTGCACCTCGGCGGCTACCCCGCGCCGTTCCGCGAGCTGCTCGGCGTGCACGTGGAGGAGTTCTGGCCGCTGCCGCCGAACGGGGCGGTTGGGCTGGCCTTCACCGACGGCCACCACGGCACGGCCACCGTGTGGTCGGAGTGGATCAACCTGGAGGGCGCGGAGCCGCTGGCCACCTTCGCCGGGGGCGAGCTCTCCGGCCTGCCCGCGATCACCCGCAGGTCCTTCGGCGATGGCGCGGCCTACTACCTGGGCACGAAGCCGGACGCGACCACCATGGGCAACCTCCTCCGGCGCGCGGCGGCGGAGGCGGGCGCGGCGCCGGTCCTGCCGGGGGCGCCCGCCGGTGTCGAGGTCACCGTGCGCAGGACGGCCGACGGCACGAGGTTCCTGTTTCTGCTCAACCACAACGTTTTCGGCGTCCAGGTCCCCCTGCCGCCGAGCGCGACCGACGCGCTGACCGGCCAGGAGTTGGGCGACCAGGCGACGCTGGACCGGCGCGGTGTCCTGGTGGCCAGGCTCGGCCTCTCGGCCACCACCTGAACCGGCCCCGGTCCTCCACCGACACGCCACACCACGCCACCACGGCCATTCGCGGGCTTATGGACGCTGACGCGCCCCCAGGAACGTCCATAAGCCCGCGAATGGCCGAAGAATGATCGCGAGGGTGGGGGCGGGGGCTCCGGGCGAACCGGGACCACGGAACCAGCTCACCGGAAAGTGTGGGAGCGCCGGTACTCCTCCACGGTCAAGCCGAAGAGGACGAGGTCGTGGTGAGCGCCCCCGGTGAACACGTGCCGCCGCAGGCGCCCCTCCTCGACGAACCCCATCTCCCGGTGCAACGCGAGCGAACCGGTGTTGAACGCGTAAACGCCGACCTCGCACTTCTGGTACCGCCGCTCCCCGAACATGTAGCCCAGCAGCAGCGCGACGGCCTCTCGGGCGTAGCCCTTCCGCCGGTGCTGCCGCAGTACCCCGAGGCCGTAGCTGAAGCACCCGTCGTGCACCCGCGCGTCGAAGGTGTTGATGGATCCGGCGAACGTGCTCCCGGCCACCGCCTCGATCACCAACCGGAACACATCGTCCTCTGTGGACTTTCCTGACCGCTGCTCCGCCCACTGCCGGTACCCCGACTCCGAGCGCGGCGGGAAGACCTTGTCCCCGGCTCGTTGGTCCCCGGTGTCCTGGTCGAAGGCGGCGAAGGCGGCCCAGTCCTCCGGTTCGACGGCGCGCAGCCGGACGAGCTCGCCGCTCCAGTGCGTGGTCATGCCAGACCGAACCACGGCCGACCCCGTCGGGGCCAGCGGTTGTCGGCAATCGACACCAGAACTCAGCCGTTCACCCGGCGCATCCGGGTGACCACCCATACCGAGGTGGCGGCGAACACCAGCAGGTACACGTTGCTCGTGACGGCCTCCAGCCACGGCCAGGACCGCAGTGCGAACAACCCGATCTCCGGCTGGACCTTCCCGCCGGCCGGCGGGAAGCTCACGACCCAGGCGAAGGTCAACGCGTACACCCCGCCGACCACCCACCACCCCGGCCGCCCGGCTCCGGTGCGCGCCAGGTGCACGAGGTAGACCAGCAGCGGCACGAACCACACCCAGTGGTGCTCCCAGGAGAACGGCGAGACCGTGGTCCCGGTCAGTCCGACCACGGTGACCGCGAGCAGGTCCTCGCCGCGCCGGTAGGCCCACGCCGCGAGCCACATGCCCAGCGCGCCGGCGATCCCGGCGAGCACCAGCCACAGCGTGGTCATGGTGCCCCCGGTGACGCCGAAGCGCGCGAGCATGCCGCTGATCGACTGGTTGCTCGTCGACGCGCTGCCGCCGATCCTGTTGGAGGACAGGAAAACCCCGCCCCAGTACCGCGTGGAGTCGTGTGGCAGCACCAGGAAACCGACCGCGATGGTCCCCGCGAACGAGGCGAGCGCGGTGCCCGCCGCGCGGAACCGCCCGGTGACGAGCAGGTAGACCACGAAGATCAGCGGCGTGAGCTTGACCCCGGCTGCGATCCCGATGAGCACGCCCTGCCACCGAGATCCCTGAAACCGGCTCACGTCCAGCAGTACCAGCATCATCAGCACGATGTTGACCTGACCGAGCGCCACGGTCAGCCACACGGGGTCCAGCCACAGCGCGGCGGCGGCCATGAGCACGGAAGCGAGCAACAGCGCCCGGTCACTGCGGTATCCCAGTGCCCGCCACGACAATGAGACCGCGGGAATCACCAGCAACATGTGCGCCGCGGTGACCACCGCCGCCAACGGAATGATCGGCACCACCCCGAACGGCACGAACAGCAGCGCCGCGAACGGCGTGTACGTCCACTCCATCTGGTAGGTGATGGGGCCTTCGTACAGCGGTCGCCCGGCGAGCACGACCTCACCGGCCGCGCGGTAGACGTTCAGGTCCACCCCGACCGGGGCGGCTTTCGGCCAGATCAGGAATGTCAGCGCGTGCAACAGCACAGCGGCGCCGAACGCGCCCCACGCGATCTTGGGTGTGATCCAGTCGCTCAGCGCGCGCTCGTTCCGAATTCCGGTGCTGGTGCTCACCTGGGAATTATCGCAGGCAGTGGTTCGCGACCGCGTTCACCAGTGGTGAGCACCAGCCCGAGATCGCGAAGAGCTACGAGTGGCGAGGCCGCGTACGCACAGGACGAGGTGCGTCCGCACATATCGGGTCGGGCTGTCCATAGTGGACCGAGTTCGCCATTGGCGGTACGGGTGGTGTCCAGGTCGCCGAGCTGGAGCGCGACGAGCCCGATGCGCCCGTGGTCAGCACGGCGGAGAGGGTCGAACGGAGGCCGCCGGTGTCCCCGTCCTGGTAGCCGAGCAGATGCCGTTGCGCCGCAAGGGCTGTCCAGCCGTTCGGGTAGGACCAGGACCCGGTGAGGATCGCGTTGTGGCTCTTCACCCCGTCGGCCGTGGCGAAGTCGTCTCCGACATCGAGCCGCGAGTCGACCAGGTCGAGCACGCGTCGAGCCTCGCGAGGGTGGCCGGCGAGACCGAGCACTGCCGGGGACTTGGAGCAGCAGGCGAGGTCGTCGAGGCCCGATCCAGCAGCCACACCGCGGCGCGACCGGGAACGTCGTAGTGGCCACGAGGGGCAATACGATCGGAGGCCACCGACACCAGGAGAACGCCATGCTGAAGGCTTTTGCCGACCTGTCAACGCCGTTGGTGGCGGACGCCTGCCTCCGGGTCGAGGTTCCCCTTCGCGTGGCGCCGCCGGGAATCCGCGCGGTCACCGCTGGGCAGCGGGTGGCCGGGCGTGCCCTGCCGGTGCGCCACTACGGCAGCGTCGACGTGTTCCTGGAGGCGTTCGGCCAGGCCGAACGCGGCGATGTGCTGGTCATCGACAACGGCGGCCGGTCGGACGAGGCGTGCGTCGGCGACCTGGCTGTCCTTGAGGCCGCGACGGCGGGCGTCACGGGTCTCGTGGTCTGGGGGTTGCACCGCGACACACCGGAGCTGGTCGAGATCGGTCTCCCGGTGTTCAGCTACGGCAGCTACCCGCCGGGCCCGGTGCGGCTGGACGAGCAGGAGGCCGACGCCCTGGTCACGGCGCGCTTCGGTCCGCACCTCGTCAGCGGCGACGACGTGGTGTTCGGCGACGAGGACGGCGTGGTGTTCGTTCCGGCCGAGCGGGTCGACGAGGTGCTGGCGACGGCGCGGCAGATCCGGCGGACCGAGCGCGCGCAGGCCGACAGGATCCGGGCGGGGGAGACGCTGCGCGGGCAGACGGAGTTCGACGACTACCTCGCACGGCGATCCGCTGACCCGTCCTACACCTTCCGCCGACACCTGCGCCGTATCGGCGGAGCGATCGAGGAGTAGCAGCCCACAGCGGGGGAGGGGTCAGACCTTCTCGATCATCCCGTCGTAGAAGCCGTCGAGCAGCTCGGCGTAGTGCCGCTCGATCACGCGCCGCCGCAGCTTCAGGCTCGGGGTCAGCTCACCGCGCTCCACCGTGAAGTCGTCCTTGAGGATCGCGAACGCCTTCACGGTCTCGTGCTTGGCCAGCCCCGCGTTGGCCGCGTCGATGCCTTCCTGCACCAGGGCGCGCAGCTCCGCGTTCGGGGTGAGCTCGGCGTTGTCGGTGGACAGCCCGCGCGCGCCCGCCCACTTCGCGACCAGGTCGGGGTCCAGGGTCACCAGGGCGACGCAGAAGTTGCGGCGGTCGCCGTGCACCAGCACGTTCGCCACGTACGGGCAGGCGGCCTTGATCCTGCCCTCCACGCTCTGCGGCGCCACGTACTTGCCGCCGGAGGTCTTGATCAGCTCCTTCTTCCTGTCGGTGATCCGCAGCCGCCCGCGCTCGTCGAGCTCGCCGATGTCGCCGGTGTGCAGCCAGCCGTCCGCCAGCGCCTCGGCCGTGGCCTCCGGCAGGCCGCGGTAGCCGCGCATCACGCCCCTGCCCTTGATCAGCACCTCGCCGTCCTCGGCGATGCGGACCTCGGTGCCAGGAAGCGGCTTGCCGACCGTGCCGAAGCGCACCTCGCCCTGCCGGGACACGAAGGACGCAGCCGAGGACTCGGTCAGCCCGTAGCCCTCCAGGATCAGCAGCCCGGCCGCGTCGAAGAACTCGCCGATCTCCGGCGACAGCGGGGCCGAACCGGAGACGAAGCACCGCACCCGGCCGCCGAAGCGCTCGCGCAGCTTCGCGAAGACCAGCTTGTCCGCCACGGCGAACTGGGCCCGCAAGGGCAGCGGCGACGCACGGCCCTCGCGACGGTTCGCGGCGTGGCGCAGGCCGACCCCGCGCGCCCACCGGAACAGCCCCAGCTTCACCCCGCCCTCGGCGCGCACCGTGGCCAGCACGGTGTTGTAGATCTTCTCGAAGATCCTGGGCGCCGCGCCCAGCACGGTCGGCCGCAGCTCCGCCAGGTTCGCCGCGATCCGGTCCACCTCGCCGTCGACCGCGGTCGTCGCGCCGCTGGCGATCATGGCGACCTCGATGGCCTTGCCGAACACGTGCGACATGGGCAGCCACAGCAGGTGCAGGTCGTCCGCGCGCATCAGATCCATCGAATCGATGGCGCTGACGGTGTAGAGCCAGTTGTCGTGGGTCAGCTCGACGCCCTTGGGCCTGCCGGTGGTGCCCGAGGTGTAGATCAGCGTCGCCAGCTGGTCGGCCGTGACGGCCCCGCTCGCGCGGTCGTAGGCGCCGGGGTCGGCGGCGTCGAGCGCCCGGCCGAGCACGGCGACGTCGTCCAGGGTGAGCACCCAGTCGTCGTCGCTCGCCGAACCGTCGATGACGACGACCTTCGTGACGTCGGTGATCTTCTCGCGCACCGAGCGCAGCTTCGCCACCTGGCCCTCGTCCTCGGCGAAGACCACCGTGCTCGCCGAGTCGGCCAGCACGAACGCGCACTCGTCCGCGGTGCTGGACGGGTAGATCGTGGTGGTCGCCGCGCCCGTCGCCAGCACACCGAGGTCGGCGAGCAGCCACTCCACCCGCGTCCCGGACAGGATCGCCGCCGTGCGGCCCGCGCCGACGCCGAGCGAGATCAGCCCCAGCGCCAGCTCGCGCACCCGCGTGCCGACCTCCGCCCAGGTCAACGAGGACCAGCCCGCGCCGTCCCGGAAGCGCAACGCCTCGCGTTCGGGTGTCTGCCGCACCCGGGCGCGCAGGAGGGCGGGAATCGAACCGATCCCGAATTCGTCGATGATCCCTGCCATCACAACCTCCTCGGACAACGCTGCCCTAGAAGCCGTACTCCGCTCTCGGCGCTCCGTCGAGACGCCAGCCGAGTGTGACCGGACAGGGCGGGCGCCTGACCATCGCCGATACCGATCGTGTCCGAGCCGTCACCGTCGTGAGCTGCTGCGGTCGGGTCATCGGGTGTCCGCCGAATGCTCTCATCACATTCATGGAGAAATGTCTGTACGTCCGTATCTTTGTGCAAATTTCAGTGAATTGAGAGCGTTGATATCCGGTTGACGACTGAATGGTGGAAACGGATGCTTTTTCGGGTGGAAGTGAGGTACATCACGTACCTAGCCACGTGAGGGGATACAGCCATGACGCTCATCTCGGAGCCTCCCGCCTCCGTCCAGCTGCCCGGCCTCGTGCCCGGACTCGCCCCCGGCCTCGCCGAGCTCGTCGTCGGCGACACCGTCGGCGCGATCTCCATGCGCGCCGGGCTCGGCGCGGAGACCAATGCGATGCTCTCGCTCCACCTGTTGTCGGGACCGGTCATCGGGATCCCGGGGAAACCCGAGCGCTGGGTCTTCTTGACCGGTCCCGTGACGCCGGTGCGCGTCGACACCGTGCTCGACCTCGTGCGCATCGACGTCCACCTGCTCGCGCCCGGCACCCGGCTCGCGCTGCCGCCCCGCGCCGCCGGGTTGGCCGGGCCGCGCTGGGTGGTCCACCCGCGCCAGGGGCACGACCTGCCGCCGTGGCAGGCCGTGGTCTCCGCCGCCCGTTCCACGTCGTCGATGTGCTCGAACTGGACGAATTCCTAAGAAAGCATCAAGCCGCGCTTACGAATTTCGGTCGTGTTTGGGTTCCGGGGCGCCAAGGGGTTACTTTCCCGCGAACAGCACAGCCGTGAAAAGGCACGGTGGCGCACGGTAATCGAAGGGTTTCACATGGTGTTCGGAGCCACGCCCGCGACCGGTGTCGCGGCGCTGCCCGCCGAGCTGCGCCGTGCGCTGGTGCAACTCGCGAGGACGCCCAGGCTGCTCGTCGCCTGCGACTACGACGGCACGCTGTCGCCGATCGTGCCCGATCCCGAGCAGGCCCGACCGCTCCCGGAGTCGGTGAACGCGTTGCGGTCGCTGGCCTCGTTGTCGTCCACGACCGTCGCGGTGATCTCCGGACGCGCGCTGCGCGACCTCGCCACGCTGTCCCGGCTGCCCTCCGAGGTGCACCTCGTCGGCAGCCACGGCTCCGAGTTCGACGTGGGCTTCGTGCACGCGCTGGAGGGCCCGACCCGTCAGCTGCTCGCCCGCGTGCGCGCGGAGCTGGAGCAGCTGGCCGCCGGTCTGGAAGGCGTGTACCTCGAACACAAGCCCGCCAGCGTCGCCGTGCACGTGCGCCGTGCCGAGCCCGAGGTCGGCGCGCGGCTGCTGGACGCCGTGCGCAGCGGACCGTGCACCTGGGACGGCGTCCAGGTCACCGAGGGCAAGGCCGTCGTCGAGCTCGCGGTCGTGCGTACCGACAAGGGTGACGCCCTCAGCGTGCTGCGCCGCCAGGTCGGCGCGACCGCGGCGGTGTTCCTCGGTGACGACGTGACCGACGAGAAGGCATTCGCCACCCTCGCCGGTCCGGACCTGGGCATCAAGGTCGGCGAAGGCGAGACGGCCGCGGAGTTCCGCGTCGCCGAGACCGCTGATGTCGCCGCCGTGCTGGCTTTCCTCGTCGAGGAGCGGCGCACCTGGCTGCACGGTGAGCAGGCCGTGCCGATCGAGCGCATCTCGATGCTGGCCAACGAGCGCTCCGTCGCGCTGCTCACCCCGGACGCCAAGGTGACCTGGCTGTGCCACCCGGAGCCGGACTCCGGCGCGGTGTTCGCCGATCTGCTGGGCGGGCCGACGGCCGGCGTGTTCGGCATCAAGCCGGAGCGCAACGGTCTTCCGCTCGGCCAGCGCTACCTGCCGGGCACCATGACGGTGGAGACCCGGTGGTCGAAGCTGCTGGTGACCGACTACCTCGACCACGCGAGCGAGCCCGGCCACACCGAGCTGGTTCGCGTGATCTCCGGCTCGACCCGCGCGGTGGTCGACTTCGCGCCGCGGCCCGAGTTCGGCCAGGTGCCGGTGAGTCTGGTCGCCGAGGAAGACGGCCTGCGCGTCGTCGGCATGTCCGACCCGATGGTGCTGCGCGCGCCGGGGGTCGAGTGGACCATCACCTCCGACGGCCAGCACGAGTCCGCGCACGCCGTGGTCGAAGTGACCCCCGAGCAGCCGATCGTGCTCGAACTCCGTTGCGGCAGCGACGACCTCTCGCCCAGCACGACCAGCGAGGCCCAGCGCCGCGCGGCCGCCGGGCAGTACTGGTCGGACTGGCTGGCGGGGCTGAAGCTGCCGGAGGTCCAGCGCGACCTGGTGGCGCGGTCCGCGCTGACGCTGAAGGGCTTGCAGCACGACGAGACCGGCGCGTTCCTGGCCGCGGCGACGACGTCGCTGCCGGAGGAGATCGGCGGTGTCCGCAACTGGGACTACCGCTACTGCTGGATCCGCGACGCCGCCCTGTCCGCGCAGGCGTTGGTGTCACTGGGAAGCACGGCCGAGGCCGAGTCCTACCTCAAGTGGCTGCACGGTGTGCTCGCGACTCTTCCCGGGCCGGAGCGGCTGCACCCGCTGTACACGCTGCACGGCACGCACCTGGGTCCTGAGGCGGTCATCGACACGCTGCCCGGCTACGCGGGTTCGCGTCCGGTGCGGGTGGGCAACCTGGCCAATCAGCAGGTCCAGCTCGACGTGTTCGGCCCCGTCGTCGATCTCGTCGCGCAGTTGGCCGAGGTGCGCGGTGCCCTCACCGATGACGACTGGCGCATGGTCGAGGCCATGGCCGAGGCCGTCACGCGTCGCTGGGACGAAGCGGACCACGGCATCTGGGAGGAGCGGCACGCGCCGCGCCACCGGGTGTACTCGCGGGTGATGGGCTGGGTGACGCTGGACCGGGCCATCAAGCTGGCCACCACCTACGGCCGCGACATCGACTCCGGGTGGAGCGTCCTGCGCGACACCATCGCCCAGGACGTGCTCAAGAACGGCTGGAACGACGAGGCGCAGTCCTTCACCACCGCCTACGACGGGGTGGACCTGGACGCCGCGACCCTCCACATCGGACTGTCCGGGCTGATCGACCCGCAGGACGAGCGGTTCCAGGCCACCGTCACCGCAACCGAGGCCGAGCTGCGCTCCGGGGTCACCGTCTACCGCTACCACCGCGACGACGGCCTGCCCGGCACCGAGGGCGGCTGGCACATCTGCGCGGCGTGGATGATCGAGTCCTACCTGCTGACTGGCCGCCGCACCGAGGCCGAGGAACTGTTCCAGCAGATGGTCGACTGCGCCGGGCCGACCGGGCTGCTGCCGGAGGAGTACGACCCGATCGCGGAGCGCTCGCTGGGCAACCACCCGCAGGCCTACTCCCACATCGGGCTGATCCGCTGCGCCCAGCTGCTGTCCAAGCAGTAGCTAGACCGGCGGGAGGAAACCGGGCAGCGACCCGACCCCGGAGCAGGTGCGGCACGCGTGCGGCACGGCGACGGTCGCCCCGGTTTCCCCCGTGAGCCGAAGGCACTCGCGTGCCGCGTGTTGCGTGCCCGCACAGGCGTGGCACACCGTCGTGTTTTCGTCGGTGGCAACGCCGTCAAACTCTGTCATCCAGAAAACCCCTCGCTCCGGTGCGGTCGAGGCTGGCGAGCCCGATCCACCTTGGCAAGCGAAGTCACTCAACACAGTGATTCCTGGGGCAATCACCTGCTACTGGCACGAGACGTCGTAGAGCTTCATGGGTGTGCCCGCGTCCAGTCCCACGTAGGCGGTGAACCGCTGGTCCGCGCCGCCACGCCACTTCGTGGTCACCGTCGCCCAGCCCACCCCGGCCGACTGCGCGGTGGTGACCTTGCCGATCGTGATGTTCCGGGGAGTGTTCTGCGCGCACAGCAGGAGGTCGTAGTCGGGGGTCTCCGCCGCCTTCTTCCGGAGCTGTGGCGTGACCTTGTGCGTGCGGTCGTACTGGCTCGGGCCGTGCTGCCCGTAGAAGCTCACCAGGAACGTGTGCACCTGCCGGGCGGTGTACTGCCTGCCCTGCGCGGTGGCTGTGCCCGCTCCGGCGACGAGAGCGAGCACGCACCCGACGACCGCGAGAGCCCGGCGCGAAATGATCATCATGCGATCGAGAGTGGCCAGCGCCCCCTGCCTTGGCAAGGGACGCCACTCGTCGCAGTGATTCGCTCAGGGCCGTACGAACTGGGCGAACCTGGTGGCCGCGCGCCCGGTCACCAGGTCTACCACGTCGGTGACCTGCGCTTCCGAGCCCCGCGCGAGGTCCGCCTCCAGTTTTGACAACAACGCCGCGAGTTCGGCCGGACAGCCGAAATCACGAAACCGCTTTGCCTGCTGGACAACGCTGATCCCGATGTGCGGGGCACCGAGCGGCTGTCCGTGGAGGCGGTCGGCAAGAGCGCGCTCTGCCGTAGCTGACCGTGCGCGCGCAGGGTGTTCAAGGACGCTAGTTGTCCGCAAAGGCTGTCAGACTGCCCCCATGTTGCAGACCTCGGCCCGTCTCCTCCGCCTGCTGTCGCTGTTGCAGGTCCGGCGCGAGTGGTCCGGCTCGGACCTCGCGGAGCGGCTGGAGGTCGATGTCCGGACGGTGCGCCGCGACGTCGACAAGCTGCGCACCCTCGGCTACCCGGTCAACGCCACGACCGGGACGGCAGGCGGCTACCGCCTAGGCGCGGGCGCGGCGCTCCCGCCCCTGCTGCTCGACGACGACGAGGCGGTCGCCGTCGCGGTCAGCCTGCGCACGGCCACCAACGGCCCGATCTCCGGTATAGAGGACACCTCGCTGCGCGCGCTGACCAAGCTCGAACAGGTCCTGCCGTCCCGCCTGCGCCGCCGCGTCAACGCGTTGCAGTCCTTCACCGTGCCCATTCCGCTCCGCCCGGGCCCGACGGTGGACGCGGCGGTGCTCACCACGATCGCCAACGCGTGCCGCGACCACGAGCGTCTCCGCTTCGACTACCGCGACCACAACGGCGACGCGACGCTGCGCGTGGTCGAGCCGCACAGCATGGCCAACTGGGGCCGCAAGTGGTACCTCGTGGCGTGGGACGTCGACCGCGCCGACTGGCGCACGTTCCGTGTCGACCGCATCCAGCCGCGCACCCCCACCGGCCCCCGCTTCACCCCGCGCGAGCTGCCCGACGGCGCCGACGTGGCCACCTACGTCTCCGCCCGCGTCACCGCCGCGCCTTGGCGCTTCCGCGCGCGAATCCTGATGCACGCCTCGGCCGAAGCTCTGGCCGAACGCATCTCCACCGCCGTCGGCACCCTGGAACCGGTGGACGAGAACACCTGCGTCCTGGTGACCGGCGCCGACTCACTGGAGACTTTGGCTCTGTACCTGGGAATGGCGGGCGTGGACTTCGAGGTGCAGGAGCCACCGGAGCTCATCGACCACATCCGCGCCCTCGGCCGCCGCTACAACCGCGCCGCGGGCGAGGGCTAGAACCCGCCCCGCACTCACCGGCCACCCACCCCTCACCTCGCCGACCCCCACCACCGCACCCGGCGCACCACCACCTCGCCGATCCCGCCACCTCGCCGACGCACTGCCACCGCACCTCACCGACCCCCGCCACCACCGCACCGACCCCCGCCACCGCACCGGGCGCGCCACCACCGCACCGGGCGCGCCACCACCGCACCGACCCCCGCCACCGCACCGGGCGCGCCACCACCGCACCGACCCCCGCCACGTCACCCCTCACCCGGCGCACCCTCTCGTTCGCGTTTTGTAGCCTTAATGCGATTTGGGAGCGCTCTTTTGCGCATCAAGGTGACAAAACGCGAAAACCCCCGGCCACGCCAGCTCACGTGCACGCTGCGGCGCGGTACCCAGGGCGGCCCGCCAGCTCGGGGACGGCGAAGTCCGCGAACTGCGGTGCCGTCTGACTGATGGCGTCGGCCGCCCACAGATGCCGGAAGTCCCGGTGAGGGCGCCCCAGCGTGGTCTATGAGCCGAGCAGCGTCGGCAACAGTGCGCGGCACCGCTCCGGGCTGTCGGTGTGCATCAAGGCGCTGAGCAACGCGATGCGGGTCTGGCTCGCGCGCAGATGTCCTGCGGGGACCGCTCCGGCGGCGAGCAGATCACCGCCGGACGCGTAGATGGGCGCGACCGGACCGGCGGCGCACCTCGACGTCACGGCGACGACGACCCCTGCCAGCGTCGCCTCGCGAACGGCCTGTGCGATCTCCGGTGTCGCGTTGCCGGTGCCCGCGCCGACCAGCACGATCCCGCGCGCGCCAGCCGCGACCGAAGCGCGCAGCAGCACCGGGTCCCCGTCGCTGTGGTGGGTCACGATGTCCACTCGCGGCGCCTCGCCACGGGGCGCCGGAAGCGCCGGGCCTCGGTGGCGCACGTCCGGCCGCAACAGCAGTTCGCCGCCGAGGATGCGGCCGAGTGGCTCGCGCGACGGGTCACCGAAGGCGTGCGGGTCGAGGGTGTGGCGCTTCACCGTGCCGCGCGCCGCGTGCACGTGTCCGTTGAACACCACGAGCACGCCGAGGTCGCGCGCCTGCTGCGCCACGAGGAACGCGTCGGAGAGGTTGCGGGGAGCGTCGGAACCCTCGTGCCCCAACGGCAGCTGCGATCCGGTCAGCACGACGGGGCGCGGGTCGTCGTGGTGCAGGTCGAGCAGGAACGCGGACTCCTCCAGGGTGTCCGTGCCGTGGGTGACCACGATCCCGGTGACCTCGGGGTCGGCGAGCGCGACGCGCACCTGCTCCAGCAGGTCGAGCTGGTGCCGGACCGTCAGGCACGAGCTGTCGACGGTGCACAGGTCGATGACGTCGACCCGGAGCCCCGCCGTGGGCGGCAGGGCGCCGACCACCGACTTCCCCCGCAGGCTCGCGGCGAGCCCGGTGGTGGTCGGCTGGCTGGCGATCGTGCCGCCGGTTGCGATGACGACGACCCGGTCCACGGGCACCTCCTCGACGTGAAGCGAACGATCGCGCGAACGTTCGCTTCACTGTGCGGCAGAGGGCCCGCCCAGGTCAATCCCGATGTCAACCGCAGTGGCGCCGCCCACCAGCGGCCGAGGGGCGCCGCTAGGGCCTGTCCTGCAAGCCGCCCCGAGGCGCCGCCGCCCCCGTGCCCCCGTGCACGCGTGAGCCAGCTGGCGTGGCCGGGCTTTTCGCGTTTTGTCACCTTGTTGCGCAAGAGAGCGCTCCCATTTCGCATCAAGGTGACAAAACGCGAAACGAGGGGCAGGTGGGTGAGGGCGCCAGAGGGTGGTGGGTGAGGGCGCCAGAGGGTGGTGGGTGAGGGCGCCGAGGGGCGCCGCTAGTGGGCGGCGAGGAACTCCCTGATGCGGGAGTTGACCGCCTCCGGGCGCTCCGCGGGCAGGCCGTGGCCCGCTCCGGGGATCACGACCACCTCGGCTCCGGGGATCAGCGTCGCCCGGCCCGCCGCCCGCTGGACGCGGTGCACCGGGCTGTTGCCGCCCAGCATCACCAGCGTCGGCACCACCATCCCGGTCAGCTGCTTCTTGCCGAGCTTGCGCGGGGGACCGACGCGCTTGCGGAACCGCATGCTCGCCAGGACCTGGAGGTCGCGGAGCTTCGCGTGCGAGGCCGGGCGGTCGCCGCTGCACCACTCCAGGTACTCGCGCCACAGGCTCTCCGCGCCCATGAGGTTGTTCCACAGCGTGCGCGCCGCGAAGATCGGCTTCAGCTCCGTCAGCACGCGGGCCGGTTCGAGCAGCGTGATCGAGGCCAGGCGGTCCGGGGTGTGCACGGCCTGGTTCGCCGCGATCCAGGCTCCGTAGGACAGGCCGACCAGGTGCGCCCGCTCCAGGCCGAGACCGTCGAGCACCGCGCCGAGCCACTCGGCGGTGTCCTTCGGGGTGAGCATCGGCGCGGTCTGGGTGCTCAGGCCCGGTTCGCCGAGCACGTCCACCGCGTAGACCGGGCGGTCGGCGGCGAGCGCCGCGACGTTGGGGAACCAGGCCGCCGAGGTGGTGTTCCCACCGTGCAGCAACACGACCGGGGTCTCGTCGCCGCCGCCGTGGCGGTACACGTGGGTCGTGCCGAACCGAGTGTCCACATCGGACTCCTCGCGCGGGTCCGGCCACGCTCCCATCGCCTCGCCGTAGAGGGTGAGGAACTCCTCGCGGGACTCCTCGTCCACGAAACGGCTGATCCCGACGGTCTTGTTCATGCGCGTCACGTTACCGCCGCAACGTGATGCGCTGACCGTCCGGTCCCACCGTGAACCGCCACCGCGGCGCCCGCGGTTTTCCCGCGTCGACCCACCACCGGTGGGCGGCTTCCACCTCGTCCCACAGCCGCCGCGCGCCGAGCTGCCGGACCTCGCCTCCGCGCAGGCTGGCCCAGGACCGGGTGCCGGGGTCGATCAGCCACAGGCCGTCCTCGCCGGGAACGGGGAACCGGTGGCAGTCCGGAACGAGCACCGCCATCGCGATGTTGACGTCGTAGCCGCGCAGCACGTCCTGGGCGCGAAGACGCGTACGCGTCACCGTCGCGCGGTCCTCGGAATAGATGTCCTCGTCGAAGTCGACCTCGCGCACTCGCTGCGCCCGCAGGTCCATGAAGGACGCTCGCCCGCTGATGCCGCCGCGCGCGACCCCGTCGGAGCCGACCGTCAGCGACACCAGTGCCCCGGTGAAGTAGGCCGTGCCCCACGGCGTGACGATCCGGCCGCCCGGCTGGGTCTGCTCGACCCACGAGTACGGCACGCGCTGCGCGTTCGCGGTGGCGATGATCCGGTCGAACGGCGCGCGGCCCGGGCAGCCGAGCAGGCCATCGCCCTCCACAACGGTCACCGCGCCGAAGCCCGCGCCGGTCAGTGCCGTTCGCGCCCGCCGCGCCAGGACCGGGTCGATCTCGACCGTGGTGATGTTGCGCGCGCCGAGCCGGTGTGCGAGCAGGGCCGCGTTGTAGCCGGTGCCCGCGCCGATCTCGCAGACCTTCATGCCCGGCTCCGCTCCCAGCAGGTCCAGCATGTTCGCCACCACCGCGGGCATGCTGGCGGAGCTGGTCGGCAGGCCGGGCCCGTCCGGGGCACCGTCGTCGACCTGGGTCACCACGCAGTCGTCGGCGTAGGCGGCGTCCAACCACGCTGTCGGGTTCTCGTTGCGGTTCAAGGGTTCCAGCGGGTCCATGCGCCACACGGTGTCCGGCAGGAACGCGTGTCTTGGCACCGCGAGGAACGCCTCCCGCCACACATCGGTGAGGTCGCCGCTCTCGGTCAGTGCCCGCACGAGGTCTTCGCGTCGCCGCATGTCGTCAAGGTTGCCCAGAAACGCGCGGACATGACCCCGCCGCGCCCTGACTGGTGGCTTGGTCGGCGACTGAGGAACCATGGAGGGAGCACAGCCCGCTCCAGCGACAGGAGAAACCGTGTCCGGCAGGCCGAGGGTGACCCTGCGCGCGGTCGCGGAGGCGACCAACCTCCACGTGTCCACTGTGGCCAGAGTGCTCAACGGCACGGCCCAGGTCACCAAGGAGACCGAGGAGCGGGTGCGCGCCGCCGCGCGCGAGCTCGGGTACATCCGCAACGAGTACGCCGCCAGCCTGCGCACCCAGCGCACCCGGATCCTCGGCGTGCTCGTGCCGACGCTGACCGACTACGTGCTCGCAGCGGTCTACGAGGGCATCCAGGAGGCCGCGCTCGACCGGGGCTACCGCACCTTCGTCACCAACACCCACGACGTCGCCGAGCAGCACGTCGCCGGGCTGGAGGCACTCCTGTCCTGGGGCGTGGACGGGCTGATCATCGGCGACGCGCGTCTGGACTCCGACGGGCTGGAGTCGTTGTCCGCCAACGACATCCCGTTCGTGCTCGTCAGCAGGCGGGCCGGGGAGCACCCCGCGGTCACCTGCCACGACGCGCGCGGCGGCGAGCTGGCCGCCGAGCACCTCCTCGGACTGGGGCACACCAGGGTCGCGGTGCTCGCGGGCCAGCCGTACGCGAGCACCTGCGCGGACCGCACCGAGGGTTTCCTGCGCGCCTACGCCGAGGCGGGGCACCCGGTGCCCGAGGAGCTGGTCGTGCACAGCGGCTACGACTCGCGCGGCGGTGAGCAGGCGATGAGCGCGGCGCTGGCGACCGGGCGGGAGCTGGACGCGGTGTTCGCGGTGAACGACGTGGCCGCGATGGGCGCCGCCGGGGTGCTGCGGGCCAACGGGATCGGGGTGGGGGAGCGGATCGCGCTGGTGGGGTTCAACGACATCCCGCTGGCGTCCTCGCTCACCGTGCCGCTGACCACCGTCCGCAGCCCGTTGCGCGAGATGGGCGCGGCCGCCGTCGAGGAGTTGCTTGTCCGCGTCGACGGCGGCCGCGCCCGCTCCCGGCTGCTCACGCCCGAACTCGTGGTCCGGGCATCGACCCGTGGTTAGCGGATCGTCCGTAAAAACCGAAGGAAGCGGCTGAACGCCGAAGGGGTGAATGCGAGGACTGGTCCGTTCGGCTGCTTGCTGTCGCGAATGGCCGCCTCGAACTCCGTCAAGGACAGTTCCACACAGTTGTTGTCATTACCGGTATAACTGCTTTTTATCCAGGTTCGCGATAGGGTCATCGTCCCTCAAGTGCGTCGACGTGTGCGCGAATCACCTCCGCCGACTCCTCGGGGGTCAGGGTTTCGGTCGAGATGTCGGTGAAGGTCGCCCGGAATTTCCGAACGTCGTCGTCATTCTCTACCCATTCACCGCCGCCCGGGTACTCCAAATAGACCGCGTCCGGATAGCCGTCATCGGCGAAGCCGAGGATCGTCGCCGATCCGGACATGGTTCCGTACGCGCCAAAATCGAATGGGATTATCTGAACGGTGATGTTGTCCTGTTCACCGGCGACGAGCAGGCGTCCCAGCTGCTCGCGCTGCACCCCCGGCCCGCCGACGACGCGCCGGATCACCGCCTCGTCGATCAGCGCGTGCAGGGTCAGCGCGCCCGGCCCGTGCAGCCGCTTCTGCCTGCTCAGCCGGGCCGCGACCGCGCGCTCGACGCCGACGGCCGGATCGCTGAACCGGCGCGCGGCCCTGCGCACCGCGGCCGCGTAGTCCGCCGTCTGGAGCAAGCCGGGAATGCCCATCGACTCCAGGGTGTGCACCGAGGTGGCGTCCGCCTCCGCCCGCAGGAACGCGCGGAACTTCGGCGGCACCGCCGAGGAGTGCTCGATCCGGGTGGCGTCCTGTTTGGCGTCGTCCCACAGCGCCTCGGCCTCCCTGCGCTGCTCCTCGCCAGCCGAGTACAGCGCCAGCATCGCGCCGAGCTCGGCGAAACCGCAGAGCACGTGGCCGTTCTCGATCTTGGATATGGTCGGCTGGGACTTGCGCAGCCGCGCCGCGACCTCCTCGGCGCCGATGCCCGCCCGCTCCCGGAGCTCCTTGAGGAAGGTGCCGAGCTTGCGCTTGCGCCGGGTGCGGGTGCCGGGCATTCAGGCGCCTCCTTGATCAGGTTTGCGCCAGCCTAAGTCAGGGTGAATATTCACTCCGGTGGTGTATGGGCAAGCGCGAACGGCTGCCCCTACGCTTCGCTCCCGCGGATCGGCGTGACCTTCGCACGACTCGCAAGCCCCAACACGTCGAGGAGGCGTCGTGATCCGCGCCATCCGGGCCGGCGGTGGCCCGCAGTACTCCCAGCCCGCCACCGAGACCCCCGTGGCCCGACGAGCGGTGATGTTCGTCTGTCCCAGGGGCCACGACGTAGAGTTGATCTTCGCGGCGGACGCGGAGGCCCCCGACGCGTGGGAGTGCCCGAAACACGGCGTGCCGAGCCGGGTCTGGTACTCCGACAGCGTCGACGGTGACGCGCCCGCCGTCGCGCGCACCGGCAAGTCGCACTGGGAGCAGCTGTGCTCGCGGCGCTCCCAGCCGGAGCTGGAACAGCTGCTCGCCGAGCGGCTCAGCGAGCTCCGCGCCGGTCGCGTGTCCGTCGGCTGAACGCGTGGAGTGAGATGATCAGCGGTTCCTCCCGGGACGACCCGTCACTGGTGGAGCTCGGCGCGGCGCTGCGCCGGTTGCGCACGGGTGCCGGGCTGTCCCTGCGCCAGCTCGCCAAGGTCCTGCGGCTGAGCGCGCACAGCGCCCTCGCCGACTACGAACGCGGCCGCCGCGTCATCCCGGACGGCCTGGTCCGGCCGTTCGCCGAGGCGGTCGGCGACCGCGAGGGCGAGGTGGCCGAGCTGCGGGCGCGTGCCCTCGCCGAGCTCGCCGAGCACCGCCGCCGCGCCGCCGATCGTGCCGCCACCGCCCGGGACTCTCCGCTGCCCGCGCCGCCCGCCGAGCTGCCGCCGCCGGTGCCGGACTTCGTCGGCAGGCGGGCGGAGCTGGCCGAGCTGCGCGAGGCCCTGGTCCCCGGCGCGCTCGTCGTGCTCACCGGCCCACCGGGGGCGGGCAAGTCCAGCCTCGCCGTCCGGCTGGCCGGGGAGGTGGCGCCGGAGTTCCCCGACGGCAGGGTCCAGGTCGGCCTGTGCGGGCTGAGCCCTGCCGAGGCGCTGCGGAAGGTGTTGCTGGCGTGCGGGATCGCCGACCGCGCGCTTCCGTCCGATGTGGACGAACTGGGCGCGAGGTACCGGGCGGTGCTCGCCGGGAGGCGGCTGCTGGTCGTGCTCGACGACGTCGCGCACGAGGACCACGCGCTTCCGCTGCTGACCTCGGCTCCCGGCTGCGCCGTGCTGATCACCAGCCGCAGCCCGCTGCTCGGGCTGGACGAGCGCCGCCCCGCGCACCGCTGCCGGGTCGCGGCGCTGCCCGCCTCCGACGCCGTCGAGCTGATCGCCGCCGTGCTCGGCAAGGCCAGGGTCGAAGCCGAACCCGAAGCGGCGCGACGGATGGCGGAGCTGTGCGACCACTGGCCGCTGGCACTGCGCATCGCGGCGGCCCGCCTCGCCGACTGGCCGAACTGGCGACTGGCAGACGCCGTCGCCGAGCTCGACAAGGAGCGCGCCCGGCTGGCCTGGCTGACCACCGGCGACCGCGCGGTCCGCGGCGTGTTCGAGGTGTCCTACCGGCAGCTGGACGACCCCGCGCGCAGGCTGCTGCGGCGGCTGTCCCTGGTGCCGGGAACGGACTTCGCCGTCGAGACCGCCGCGGTCGCGCTCGGCACCCCGCTGCGCTCGGCCCGCCGCGAGCTGGAGCGGCTGAGCAAGGCCGGGCTCGTCCAGCCTGCCGCGGGCCGCGGTCGCGCGCGGCTGCACAAGCTGGTCCGCACCTACGCCCACTCCTGCGCCGAGCAGGACGAGCCCGCCCGCGAGGAGGTCGAGCTGCGGCTGCTGCGGACGCTGCTGGCGACGGCGGCCGACGCTGCGGGCTGGGTCGATCCCACCGCGCCGAAGGACCGGGACTCGGCCTTCGCCGGGGCGTGGGAGGCGGTGCGCTGGCTGGACTCGGAGCGGCCCGCGATCCTGGCCGCCGCCGACCGCGGCAGCAGGCTGGGTGGCGGCAGCGAGCTGCCCGTGCTGCTGAGCCGGATCGCTTGGTACTACGAGCTCCGGTGCGCGTGGTCGGACCTGCGCGGCCTGGCGCAGCTCGCCCTGGAACAGGCCCAGCTCCAGCAGGACACCGAGCACAAGGCGTTCGCGCTCACCGCCCTGTCGCTGGCCGCCGCCAAGTCGGGGCAGCCGGACACCGCGCGCGAGCTGGCCGAGACCGCCGTCGGTCTCGCCCACGGCGACGCGCTGCGCGAGGCCGAGGTCGCCGCGCTGGACTGCCTCGGCCGCGCCCTGCTGGCGCTGAAGCGGCCCGACGCGGCCCGGCAGGCGCTGCGGCGGGCCGTCACGCTGAGCCGGAGCACCGGCCAGGACTGGCTGAACGCCACGTGTTCGAGCAGGCTCGGTCTCGCGCATGCCGTGCTCGGCGAGCACGCGAAAGCCGTTGAGCTGCAACGGCACGCGCTCGCCGGGTTCGAGCGCTTCGGCGACGACCGCCGCGTGGCGCTGGCGCGGACCAGGCTCGGTCTCGCGCTGACCGCGCTCGACCGCTACGCCGAGGCGGTCGAGCAGTACGACCGCGCGTCGGAGGTCTTCGAGCGCTACGGCGACGCGTGGAGCCAGGCCGCGGCGTTGCGCGAGGTCGGCAACGGCAGGAAGGCCCTCGGCGAGGACGAGCTCGCCGCCGCCGACCTGCGCCGGGCCGAGGCGCTGTTCGCGGAGCAGGGTTACCGGTGAGGCTCGCGCCGAAGTGTCCGATTAGGCTTCCCGGCATGCGGAAGACCGCGGCGATGACCGCCATCCTGATCAGCACCGTCCTCGCGGTGACGGGCTGCACGCCCAGCGAGCGCCCCTCCGACCTGCCGGACGGTGGCGCCTCCGCTGGCCAGACCACGGCCGCGCAGCAGCGCACCACGACCGCCGCCGCCGTGACCACCGCGTCCGGCCCGGCGTGCACCGCCGACCAGGTCACCGTCGCGGGCGCGGCCAACCAGAAGCCGACCATCACGATCCCGGCCAACTGCGCCCCGCCCACTGAGCTGCTCTCCAAGGACCTCACCCCCGGCACCGGTGCCGCGATCAAGGCGGGCGACCCGGTCCAGATGAACTACCTCCTGGTCACCTGGTCGGACAAGAAGGAGGTCGACACCTCCTTCGGCACCAACCCGTTCTCGCTCACCGTGGGCGCCGGTGAGGTCATCAAGGGCTGGGACGAGGGCCTCGTCGGCCTCAAGCAGGGCGGCCGCCGCCTGCTGGTCATCCCGCCCGCCAAGGGTTACGGCCCCAACGGCAGCTCGCCGATCAAGGGCAACGAGACCCTGGTCTTCGTCGTCGACGCGGTCAAGGTCGGCGCGTAACACCCACATCGTCTCCGGCGGGGCCGCGCACGCGGCCCCGCCGTTGTGCTTCCCGGGCGCGTGACGGTCGCCGCCCGGATCCGACGTGCTGCCCCGCCGCCGCGTTGCCGTGCCGACCGGCCGCTGCGTTGCGGTGCGCGCCCGACTGGCCGCCGCGTTGCCGTGCTGACCGGCCGCGGCGCTGCCGTGCCGCCCCGCCCCGGCGCTGCTGTGCGACTGGCCGCCGCGTTGCCGTGCCGACTGGCCGCGGCGCTGCCGTGCTGACTCGACTCGGCGCTGCCGTGCCGCCCCGCCGCCGTGCTGCTGTGCCGACTGGCCGCCGTGCCGACCGGCCGCCGCGCCACTGTGCGCGGGCCCACCCGTCCCGCGCTGCGCCGACGTGCCGACTCGACTCGGCGCCACGCTGCCGTGCCGACCCGCCGTCACGCTGCCGACTCGACTCGGCGCCACGCTGAGATGCGCGCCCGAGTGGCCTGGCGTGGTCGGGGAGTTTTCGCGTTTTGTAGGCTTAATGCGAAATGAGAGCGCTCTCCCGCGCATTAAGCCTACAAAACGCGAACGAGGGGGCGGGCGTGGCGGGGCTTGGGGGAGGGGTGGACGCTTCGGGTGCGCGGGTGCGCGGGTGCGCGGGTGCGCGGGTGCGCGGGTGCGCGGGTGCGCGAGTGCGCGAGTGCGCGGAGGTGCGGGGCGTGTGTGACGAGGGCTAGGTCTGGAGGGCGTGTACGCGGACGGCGCGCTTGGTGTAGCCGTCCTGCCAGGTCACGTCCTCGTAGGTGAACTCGACGCGCGCCCCGGCGGCGAGGGTCCGGTAGCCCTCAGCCTCGATCGCGGAGAAGTGCGCCCACACCGGGGAGTCCAGGCCCGGCGCGGTCAGCACGCCCCAGCCCTGCTCGTCGTGCCACTCCCGCACCTCACCGATCATGTCCGCAGCGTATGGCCGCCCGCCGATCGTCGCATCGGATTGGTCGCTCACGAGGTTGTTTCCGACTTTCGACCGATGGTCCGGACCTGTTGGCGCTCAATACAGTCCGCTGGGGCGGCGGGCCGCGCGCGCCCGGTGAGAGAGGGTGGTGCGAGTGCACTCGTCGGTCCGCGGGTTCCGCGCCTCGGCACTGGCCCTGGTCGCCGCGTTGTCGGTGGCCCTGAGCGTTCTGCCAGCGACGGCCGCGCCGCAGCGGCCCGGTCCTGGCAAGCTGGCGGCGATCGACCCGATGAACTGGGAGAACCCCCAGGACATGACGTGGTCGGACTACCGCAAGGTGCCCGGGACGAACTGGGCCGACCCTGCGGGCAAGCCGTCCAAGCGGATGTTCAAGGGCGCGCTGGTGCTCGCGGACTACCCCGACCAGGACTTCGTGGTCACCAAGCCGCCGCGCTCCGACGTCTTCGGCAACCCCTCGCAGCTGGCCAACAACATCCCGCGCGCGCAGGTCGCGAAGTTCTACCAGGAGTTCCTGAACAAGCCGAACGCGACCAACCGCGGCCACACGCTGCACGAGTACTGGATGGAGGCCTCCGGCGGGCGGATCGGGGTCGAGCTGACCGCGTTCGGCGCGTACCGGATGCCGGGCAAGTCCTACGAGTACGGCATGGAGTTCCAGGGGCCGGAGTCGTGCCCGGCGGGCTCGACGTGCAACCGCAACCTGCGCACCGACGCGGGCGGCGCGTGGCGCGCCGAGGTCGGCAACGAGGTGCCCAAGCAGTTCGACTTCGTGTTCTTCCTCAGCGCCGGTCAGGACGAGTCCTCGACCTGGCAGGAGTTCGGCGAGATGCTGTTCCAGACGAAGGAGGACGTGCCCGACTCCTTCGGCCCGCCGGACCCCAAGCTGCCGAACTGGGCCAAGACCCGCTACGTCGAGTGGACCTCGTGGAAGGCCGCGTCGGCGATCTGGCCGAACGCGGGCGGCGGGTCCTCCACGCAGGCGGAGAGCTCCGGCCACGGCACCTTCGCGCACGAGCTGAGCCACATCCTCGGCATCGGCGACAACTACAACAACCCGTTCGGCAAGCCGCCCGTGCGGGCCTTCACCGGCCCGTGGGAGATGATGAGCCGCGGCACGTTCAACGGTCCCGGCGGCACGCACACGCGCTGGAAGATCCCGCCGGACGCCGGTGGCGCCATGGGCTCGCACCACATGCTGCGCACCAAGGCGAAGCTGGAGATCGTGGACCCGGCGAACGTCCTGCAGCTCGAACGCGACGCGCTCGCCAAGTCCGGCGTCATCACCGCGAAGGTCACCGCGCGCGAGGCGCAGCCGGGCAAGGGCGGCCTGATGGGCCTCAACGTCGCGATGAAGACCGGGGACAAGTCGCCGAAGTGCAGCCAGAGCACGGACCCGCTCTGCGACGGCGGCGGCTACGACAACTACACCGTCGAGGTCGTCGACCGGATGGGCGCGGACTCGTTCACCCCCGACAGCGGGGTGCTGTTCACCAAGACGAAGAACGCCGACGCCACGCCGTTCGAGTGGATCATCGACGCGAACCCGAACGACATCAACCTGGTGGACTTCTACCGCCCGGACGGCACCCCGGTGAAGGTCACCGTCGGCGACCCGCGCCAGCTGGCGGACGCCCCGTTCCGCGCGGGCACCAACTCCGGCAGCACGTACGAGTACGTGGACAAGGCCAACCGCCTGCACTTCTACGTGGCCGACATCCACCGCGACCAGCGCGGCATCCTGTCCTACACCGTTGCGGTGCGCTCGCTGGACGGAGCGGGGCCGCACACCCGCGGACTGGTGCTCGGCCCGGCAGCGGGCTCGCGGCCCGATCGGGACGGCGTCGCCCAGTGCGCTTTCTCGTTGGCCAACACGGGAAGGACGCTCCCGGTCACCGGTCAGCCGCAGGACGTTTCGTCCTATGTGGACGGTGATGTCTACCGGCTGCGCGCGACGGCTCCCGCCGGCTACCGGGCCCAGCTGCCCAACGAGCTGGCCGCGGTCAAGGTGGGCAAGAAGCTCGACATCCCGCTCAACCTCGTCCGCACCGCCGCCCCCACGAGCCCCTTGGTCGAGGCCACCCTCACCGCGATCTCCGAAAGCGACCCCACCAAGACTGCGACCGCCACGTGCCTCGTCCCCACTCGCTGACCTCCTTCGCGTGTGCGCTCCTCGTCGTGGGGTGCGGAGCGGGCGACGGTGTCGAGGTGAAGGTTCTGGTGCGGGACGGGACCGTGCGGGCGGTCGGGGCGGAGTGTTCCGGGACCGGGGCCTATGCCGCGCTGCACCGGTCGGCGAAGTTCCGGGTGCGGGCGGTCGGCGGGAAGCGGTTGGCCGAGGGGGCCTTGCCCGAGGGCAGAGCCGTCGCGGCGCTCGACGAGGACATCGGTGTGCCACGGGTTCCGACGTTCTGCGAGATGACGTTCAAGGTCGCACTGCCCGCCGCCGAGTACTACGAGCTGGTCGTGGACGGAGCGGAGGAGCCGATCCGCTTGCGCCGCGAGCACCGGCAGGGGCCCGCCGCGGGGGTGGTCCCGTGAGGCGGGCGCTCGCCGCGCTGCTCGTGCTGTTCACGCTGGTGGCCTGCTCGTCGGAGCCGCAGCGCGGCGGGAGACGGGAGCTGCCGGGTCCCGTGCCGGCGGGGGTGAGCTACCGCGAGGCGCGGGGAGCCGCCGCGCCCCGGTTCGAACTGTCGCTTGTGGACGGAACCGTTGTGTCCACAGAGGACTTGTGGCGGGAAAGGCCCGTGGTGCTGGTGTTCTTCAGCTCGTGGTGCGGCCAGTGCGGGCGGGCGCAGCGGGAGTTCACCGAACTGGCCGCCAGGTACCGGGACGTGGTGGCGTTCCTCGGCGTCGCGGGCAGGGACTCCGAGGCGGACCTCAAGCGCTACCTCGACGAGCACGAGGTGAACTACCCGGTCGGCAAGGACGACGAGCAGCAGAGCGCCGGACGCCGGTTCGCGTTGCGCGAGCCCCCGCTGGTCGCCGTGGTCGCCAAGGGCGGCGCGCTGGTCAAGGGCTGGCCGGGCGGGACCACCGCGGCCACCGTCGACGCCGAGCTCGTCAAGCTCGTCGCCCGGACGTGATCGTTTTCTCGGGCGAAACGCGGAAACGCCGTGCCGTGCGGCACTGATCGTGGTTAGTGTCGCTCGCGTGGGCAGTGATGGAGGCACCAGCAGCGCGACCGCGGCGGCCGGGTGGGAGGAGCAGGCCCGCAACTGGGTGGCCTGGGCGCGTGAGCCGGGCTTCGACTCGTACTGGTTCTACCGGGACGGCTTCCTCGACCTCGTCGGGGAGCCGGGCGCGGCGACGCTGGACCTGGGCTGCGGTGAGGGCCGGGTCAGCAGGGACCTCAAGGCGCGCGGGCACCGGGTGACCGGCGTTGACGTCTCGCAGACCATGGTCGACTTCGCCGTCGATGCCGACCCGGACGGCGACTACCGGGTCTGCGACGCCCGCGACCTGCCCTTCGACGACGGCGCTTTCGACGTCGTCGTGGCGTACAACGTCCTCATGGACGTCGACGACCTCGCGGGCTCGCTGGCCGAGGCCGCGCGGGTGCTCGCGCCGGGCGGCAGGCTGTGCGTCGCCACCACGCACCCGCTCAACGACGCGGGGCGCTTCGAGACCGGCCCGGACGGGCGGCGGCGGTTCGTCATCGAGGAGTCCTACTTCGCGCGCAAGCGGGTCGAGGACGAGGTCGAGCGCGACGGCATGCGGATGGTCTTCCACGGCTGGACCACTCCGCTCACCGCGTACACCCGGGCGCTTGAGGAGGCGGGACTGGTGATCGAGTCGATGCGGGAGCCGATCTTCGAGATGAAGGGCAGACGGGACGACCTGATCCCGTACCACCTGTGGACGAGGGCGGTGCGGCCCGCATGAGCGCCGTGCGCCTCACCGGGGACCGGGCGACGCTGCGCGACTGGACGCCCTCGGACGTGGAGCAGCTGCCGGACCTTCTCGCCCCGCACCGGCCCTGGCACGACACCAACGGTCCGTACTTCGGCAGGCCCACCGAGGAGCAGCTGGCCGCCAAGGTCACCAGGATGACCGAGACGGCCGCGCTGCTCCCCGAGGACCTGTCCCACCCCAGGACCTCGCTCGCCGTGGCCGACACCGGCTCGAACCGGCTGATCGGCGAGGTCAGCTGGTACTGGGAGTCCGAGCCGACCGGCTGGCGCAGGATGGGCGTGGTGATCTTCGACGAGGTCTACTGGGGCGGCGGCTACGGCACCGACGCCCTGCGGCTGTGGACCGGCTACCTCTTCGAGACCACCGACGCTCTGCGGCTGGACTTCGCCACCTACTCCGGCAACCAGGGCATGACCGCGGTCGGTCGCAAGCTCGGGTTCACCGAGGAGGCGCGCTTCCGCAACGCGCGCCCGTGGAACGGCGAGGTCTACGACGGGCTCGTTTTCGGGGTGCTGCGCGAGGAATGGCTCGCGCGGGTGGACGGTCTGGGCTGAGGCGTCACCGGCTGGTGCTGACGGAGAAGTTCGAGAAATACGCGTGCACCGTCGACTTCGGTCCCCAGCTGGTGTCGTGGCCGCCGAAGAAGGTGGAGAAGAAAACGCCGCGGAACGGAATCGAGCGGATTCCGCCGACCTCGTTGGCGGAGAGCACCTGGCGGCCGTCGTACCAGACGGTCACGTTGCCGGTGGAGCGGGTGACGGCCTGCTCGATGGTGTGCGTCTGCCCGTCGGCGGCGAAGCGCCAGCTGCCGAGGCCCACGTCCTTGCCGTAGCCGTTGCCGCTGGGCGTGTACACGTAGACCTCGCCCTTGCCGCCGTCGCGCCACATGAACCTGGTGGACCAGCCGCCGTGGCTGCCGCCGCTCTGGCTGCCGGGGTCGCCGCCGTAGAAACCGGGCAGCTTGCCGCCCTTGCCGAAGTCGAAGTTGGCCGGGAACCGCACCTGGTAGCGCAGGTAGAGGGTGTCGGCCCGCTGCAGGTCGCCCCGGCCGACGCGGTTGAGGTCCTGGTAGAACTGGCCGCCGCCGGTGGTCGGGCAGTTGGTGCACGACGGCGCGGAGGAGCCCTTGCCGTAGGTGACGTCGAGCGCGCCACCGCTGGGCTTCATGTCGGTGAAGCCCCACTTGCCGCGGGTGTCGATGCCCCAGCCGTCCGACCACGAGGTCGAGGGGAACCCGGCGAACCCGCCGCTCCACGGTGCGGGCGCTGCGCCCGCGGTTCCTGCCGTCACTGAGATCATTCCGGTGAACACCACGATCGCGAGAAGTGTTCCGCGCAGCCGAGAACCCATTGGCATGTCTGGTCCCTTCGGTCGGCGAGCGTCGTCGCTCCGGCCGCGGCGGTCCGAAAAGAACGGTAAAGGCAAGGCGGGAATTGTTCAAGAATGTCGGCGACATTCATGAATGTGAATATCGGCGTTATGCGGACCGTTGTTCCGTGTGGTGGACGACGGACAGGGTGAGCTTGCGCAGCATCGCTTTCAGCTGGTCGAACTCGGCCGCTTCGAGGCCCATCGCCGGGCCGAGCACCGGCGGCAGCTCCAGTGCCTTCTCCCGCAGTGCCGCGCCCTCCTCAGTGACGGTCACCAGCACGGAGCGCTCGTCGTCCAGCCGCCGCTCCCTGCGCACCAGCCCGGCCTTCTCCAGTCGCTTGAGCAGGGGCGAGAGGGTGCCGTAGTCCAGTTGGAGCGCCGCGCCGAGGTCCTTCACCGGGCACGCGCCGTTCTCCCACAGCGCGAGCAGCACCAGGTACTGCGGATAGGTCAGCCCCAGCTTGTCCAGCAGCGGCCGGTAGAAGCCGGTGACCGCGCGCGACGCCGCGTACAGCGCGAAGCACACCTGGTCGTCGAGCTTCAGGGAGGGTTCGTCGGCGGCGGTCATGCGCCCAGCTTAGCTTCCCCGGCACGAGGTCATCGTGTCCATTTAGCATGTCCTCGCTTACATTGTGCGCGATCTACTTCCAGCGGCGCCGACGGCCCTGGTGGCGGTGGTGGCTTTGGGTAGCGTCGGGGGCGAGGAATAGCCACACCCGACAACGGGTTGTCGCTGACAGCCCCACGATCGAGGAGCCGGACATGGCGACAGTCGAACTGACCACCGAGAACTTCGAGCGGGTTGTCAGCGGTGACAGCACCGTGCTCGTCGACTTCTGGGCATCGTGGTGCGGCCCCTGCCGGATGTTCGCCCCGGTCTACGAGGCCGCCTCGGAGCGGCACGAGGACATCGTGTTCGGGTCGGTCAACACCGAGGAACAGGTGCAGATCGCCTCGGCCTTCGGCATCTCCTCCATTCCCACGCTGATGGTCTTCCGCGAGGGCGTCGTGCTCTACGCGCAGCCCGGCGCGCTGCCGGAGGCGAGCCTGGAGGAGCTGATCTCCCAGGCCCGCGCCGTGGACATGGAGGAGGTCCACCGCAAGGTCGCCGAGCAGAAGCAGCAGGCCGAGAAGTAAGCCGAAGTGCTTGAGCTCGGCCTCACGGCGCAGGACCTGGCGCACACGCGCTTCGCGTTCTCGCCGCTGTGGGAACGCGGCCGAGCGCCCGCCCCGGAGGCGCTCGCCGCCGTGATCGGGCACTCGCGCAGCTTCTGTCCGAACTGGACGCTCCCGCGACTGGACCTTCCTGCGTCGGCAATGGAACTGGCCCGCCGCACCGGCATCACGGCGGGCGGGGTGTCCCACCAGCTCTCCGTGTTGCGCGAGGTTTTCGCGTTGTGGAACGTTAGCGCGATTCGGGAGTGCTCTCGTTCGCGTTAAGGCTCCACAACGCGAACGAGAGGGCGTGCGTGGACGTGTCGCTCCTCCTGGGTGGCCTCGACGCCGGGAAGGGCTGGGGTGCGCATCCACGCGCGCGGCGCGTGGCCTAGTTCGTCGTGAGCAGGAGCTTGCCGGTGGTCTTGCGGCCCTGCAGGTCCTCGTGCGCCTTGCGGGCGTCCGCCAGCGTGTATCGCCCGCCGATCGCGATGTTCAGCGAGCCCGCGGAGATCGCCTCGAACACCTCACCCGCGCGCCACAGCAGTTCCTCGCGCGTCGCCGTGTAGTGCCCCAGCGACGGCCGCGTGATGAACAGCGAGCCGCCCGCGTTGAGGCGCTGCGGGTCGAACGCCGGGACCGCGCCGCTGGCCGCGCCGTAGAGCGCCAGCAGGCCGCGCGGGCGGAGGCTGGACAGGCTCGCGTCGAAGGTGTCCTTGCCGACGCCGTCGTAGACCACGTGCACACCCACGCCGTCGGTGAGCGCGCGGACCCGCTCGGCGACGTCCTGCTCGGTGTAGCGGATGACCTCGTCCGCTCCTGCCTCGCGGGCCAGCTTCTCCTTCTCCTCGGTGGAGACCGTGCCGATGACCCGCCCACCGCGCGCCTTGATCAGTTGCGTGAGCAGCAGGCCCATGCCGCCCGCCGCCGCGTGCACCAGAGCCACCTCGCCCACGGCGACCGGATGAGTGGACGCCGTGAGGTAGTGCGCGGTCATGCCCTGGAGCATCGCGCCCGCCGCGGTTTCGAGGTCCACAGTGGACGGGACGGGGACGAGCGCCGACGCCGGGGCGACGACCTGCTGCGCGTAGCTGCCGATCGCCGAGGCCCACGCCACCTTGTCGCCGACCGCGAACTCGGTGACCCCCTCGCCGAGCGCGGCGACCGTGCCCGCCCCCTCCAGGCCGAGGGTGAACGGCAACGGGATCGGATAGGCGCCGGTGCGGTGATAGGTGTCGATGTAGTTGACCCCGGCGGCGGCCACGTCCACCAGCACCGTGCCCGGTCCGGGCTCCGGCCGGTCGAGCTCCTCGGCGACGAGGACCTCCGGGCCACCGTGGGATCGAACGACTACCGCCCGCATGCTGCCTCCTTGGCTGGGATGACGACACCAGGGCCAACATGCCCGAGGTGCTCGGTGTTCCCGGTCTCAGCCAGTGGTACGCAGCTTCGCCAGCCTGCGCTCGGTCGGCCAGCGCACGTCCCACGCCCAGCCCAGCTTCTCGAAGAACCAGATCACCCGCGCGGAGATGTCGATCTGGCCGCGCAGCACGCCGTGCCGGGCGCAGGTCGGGTCGGAGTGGTGCAGGTTGTGCCAGGACTCGCCGAAGGACAGGATCGCCAGCGGCCAGAAGTTCGCGGCCTTGTCCTTGGACTTGAACGGCCGCTCGCCGATCATGTGGCAGATCGAGTTCACCGACCACGTCACGTGGTGCAGGAACGCGACCCGGACCAGGCCCGCCCAGAAGAACGCGGTCAGCGCGCCCCACCAGGACCAGGTGAGCAGGCCGCCGAGCACGCCGGGCAGCAGGAAGCTCGCCGCGGTCAGGTACGGCAGCAGCCGGTCGATGCGCTGGATGTCGGAGTCGGCCAGCAGGTCCGGCGCGAACCGCTCGGCGTTGGTGACCTCGTTGGTGAACATCCAGCCCATGTGCGCGTGCCAGAAGCCCTTCGCCAGCGCGATCGGGCTGGTGCCGTAGGCCCACGGCGAGTGCGGGTCGCCCTCCTTGTCGGAGAAGGCGTGGTGTCTGCGGTGGTCGGCGACCCACGCGGTCACCTCGCCCTGCACCGCGAGATGACCGCACAGCGCCAAAGCGATCTTCAGCCCCCGCCGTGCCTTGAACGAGCCGTGCGTGAAGTGCCGGTGGTAGCCGATGGTGATCCCGAGCCCGGCCACCGTGAAGAACAGCGCGAACAGCGCCACGTCGACCCAGCCGAGGCCCCAGCCCCACGCCAGCGGGGCCGCGACCAGGAACGCCAGCGTCGGCGGGATCAGCACGAACAGCCGCACCGCCAGGTGCGCCGCCGGGGTTCCGGCCAGCAGGGGCTTGGGCCCCGCCGCCCGAGGGGTGTGTTCGGAGGTCATCGTCATGCGGCCAACCCTGCCGAGGTCTCGGCGCCCGGACACTGGTGCAGGCCCCCGGTCCCGGGTCGGGCGCGCACCCCCGGGGATAGGGTCGGACGATGACCCGGCTGAGCCAGGCGGAGCGCCGCGAGCAGATCGTGGCCGCCGCGCGCCGCGTGCTCGTCGAGCAAGGGGTGCCCGCGGCGACCACCAGGCGCATCGCCGCCGAGGCGCAGGTGCACGTCGGGCTGCTGCACTACCACTTCGCCACCAAGGACGAGCTGTTCGCCGCGGTGATGTCGCAGATCACCGCGGACCTGGTGGACTACGTGCGCACCGCGTCGCCGGAGGAGGCCACGATCCAGCGGTGCGTGCACGACCTGCTCACCGGGGCGATGGCCGCGGAGGACAGCCTGCCGGGGATCGAGCTCGCGTACCTCCAGCTCACCATCGCGCTGATGCGCAGCCCGGAGCTCTCGGCGCTGGCCACCGCGAAGTACCAGACCCTGCTGGACGCCCTCGCCGAGCGGTTTCGCGCGACGCCGAACCCGCCGGAGGACCCCGACCAGCTGGCGCTGGTGTTCCTGACCGTGCTCGACGGCCTCGTGGTGCTCACTTCGGCGCTGCCGGAAGCCGGTGGGCTGCTGGCGGCGGCCGAACGAACGATTCTCTCCGGTGCCGGCTCCGCAACGACCGCCTGAATTAACTCGAACGGGTTAGCGTATTCCAGGGCTTCTTGATTTTGCCACGCGCGTATTTAACGATTCCTTCGTCGACCCCCTGCACAGAGTTGATCACCCCCTGCGAAAACCGGAAGTTGCGTGTGATGGCCCAAGCCCTGGAGTCGTGGATCGAATCCGACGTCCGGCCCTTCGAGGACAAATCGCTGTCGTATTTGTCTCAGTATCATTTCTTTCGAGATCCGACAAGGCCGGCGTTCCACGATCCCGGCCTGTTCTTCTCGCCCGCCGACGGCATCCTGCTCTACCAGGGCGTGGTCAAGGCGGACGAGCCGCTGGTGGAGATCAAGGGAGTGCCGTACACGCCGCGCGCGGCCTTACGCGACCCCGATTTCGACCGGCCCAGTCTCGTCATCGGGATCTTCATGACCTTTTTCGACGTCCATGTCAACCGCATTCCCTATTCGGGGCGGTTGTCCTGGCGGATGGTCGAGCCCGTCGACACGCTCAACCATCCGATGCTGGCCATGGAGCAGAACCTGTTGGCGGACCTGCGCATCGATCCGGCACGTGCCGGATACCTGCATCACAACCAGCGCGTGGTGAACCGGATCGACGTGCCCGCGCTGCGCCAGTCCTACTACGTGCTGCAGATCGCCGACTACGACGTGGACTCCGTCACCCCGTTCTCCCTGCGGCAGAACCGGCAGGTCTTCCAGGGCCGGCGGTTCTCCCAGATCCGCTACGGCTCCCAGGTCGAGCTCGTGATCCCGTTGTCGGAGCACCTGGAGTTCGTCCCCCTGCAGGAAACCGGGACGCACGTGCAGGCGGGGGTCGACCCGCTGGTCCGCGTGCTGTTCCCGCACGAGAGCCCGGAAGGAAGAGCAACAGCATGATCGCCGTTGCCCCGTCGCAGCCCCCGCTGGAGCCCTGGCAGGCCGCGACGGCACCCGCGAACCCGACCCAGCTGGCGCGGCCGGCGTTCCTGATGAACGCGCCGTTCTCCTACGCGCCGGAGAGCACGGCAGGCGCCGACGAGGCCCCCCGGCCGCGCAAGGCTTTCGCGCAGTTCTTCGACCTCTACAACTTCGTCGCCTCCGAGGCGCTGGTCACCCTGCTGCCCACCCCGTCGGCGACCGGCTTGCCGGAGCTGGTGTTCACCGCGAACCTCGGTGTGGTCCTCGAGCACCACGCGAACCGGAACACGGCGGTGATCTCCAACTACACCACCGTGTCCCGGCGGGCGGAGACGGTGATCGGCGTCGACTTCCTCCGCGCCATGGGCTACGACACCCACGTTCCCGAGACCCACTTCGAGGGCGAGGCCGACCTCAAACACCTGCACGGCAACGTCTACGTCGGCGGATACGGCCAGCGGTCCGAAGTGGACACCTACGACTGGATGGAGCGGACCTTCGACATGAAGGTGGTCCGGCTGGCCATGACCGATCCGGGACTGCCGCACCTCGAACGCACCGTTTTCCCGCTCACCAAGGAGAAAACCCTGGTGTGCACCGAGCTCTACCAGCGGGCGGAGCTGGTAGAGCTCGAACGGCACACCGAGATCATCGACGTGTCCGTTGAGGACTGCCGCGCGGGTGCCTGCGGCTCGGTGCGGCTGCACAACGTCCTGCTGAACTCCTCGCACATCCACGACCTGCGCGCGGGAACCGAGGAGTACCACAGGGAAGTCGTGAAGAACCGGCGCATCGAGGACATCGCGTCCTCGGTCGCCTTCGAGGTGAACTACGTCAACCTCTCCGAGTACCGCCGGGGTGGCGCGCTGCTGTCGGGCATGCTGCTGCACCTCAACCGGTTCTCGTACGCGTTCCAGCTGCTGTGACCCTGCCCGTGATCCCACTCTGAGTCGAGACGGGGGCGCCGACGGTGGTCGGCGCCCCCAGCTCCTCAGCTCTCCTGCTCAGCTCTCCAGCGCGATCCGGCGGGCAAGGCCCAGCGGCAGCGCGCCGGAGCCGGCGATCTTCGCGTTGAAGGACCGCACGTCACCGCGGCCCGCCGCGAGGTAGTCGGCGCGGATCTTCTCGATCTCCAGGCTGCCCGTCAGGTACGACGGGGCCTGCGTCGGCCACGCGCAGTACCGGTTGACCTCGCCGACCGCGGTGCCCGGCGTGAGCGAGGCCTTGGTGGCCATGTGCCGCTCGGCCTGCTCGATGGTCATGTCCCCGCAGTGCAGAGCGGTGTCCACCACGATCCTGGCGGCGCGGAAGATCCGCGCGTCCAGGTGTGCCAGCTCGTGCGCCGGGTCGGCGAAGTACCCGTTCTCGCTCAGCAGCCGCTCCGCGTAGAGCGCCCAGCCCTCGGAGAAGTACGGCGTGCGGAACAGCTTGCGGACGGTGCGGTCGCCGCCCGCCATCCACGACAGGTGCCAGTGGTGGCCGGGGTACGCCTCGTGCACCGCGATGGTGGGCATCTGCGCCCGCGCGTTGGTGGCCAGCCGCTGCCGGACCTGCTCCTCGGTGAACTCCTCCGGGGTGAACGGCACGAAGAAGTGGCCCAGCCGCGAGGAGGTCAGCGGCGGCGGCGCGATGTAGAACGCCACCGACAGGATCGGCCGCTGGAAACCGGGGGAGGGCACCACGCGGCACTCCTCGCCCTCGGCGAAGGGCACCAGGTCGTTGTCGATGAGGAACTGCCGGGCCCGTTCGGTCTCGGCCGCGTACTCCGCGCGCATCGCCTCCAGCGTCGGCGGGTGGTCGGCCTGCAACGCGGTCATCACCGCGTGCCAGTCCTCGGAGCCGCCGGGCACCTTCGTGGCCAGCTCCCGCATCTGCGTGTCCAGCTCGGCGTAGACGGCCTCGCCGCGCTCGTGCAGCTCCGTCGCGCCGTAGCCCAGCAGCTCCCGCTCCCGCAGCAGCGCGGAGTACCGCTTCTCGCCGAGCCGCCAGTCGCCCTGGGCGCGCTCGGCGAACTCCTCCAGCCAGACCGCGAGCTCGTCGAAGGCGGCGGCGGCGGGCTCGGCGGCCTCGACGAGCCCGCGGCGCAGGGCCTCGTCGGCGACCTCGCCGGGCAGCGAGGAGGTGAGGAACGCGCGGGCGCTGCGCGCCTGCCCCAGCGCCCGCCGCACGACCAGCGCGGGGGCGATCGAGGCGTCCAGGTTGGCCTTGCAGGCGGCGAGCGAGCCGGGCACCTCGCGCAGCCGGGCGACGGCGGAGGCGACCAGCTCGGCCTCCGGGCGCAGCCGGTGCAGGAAGAGGGTGAACAGTCCGGAGAGGATCGGGCCGACGTAGACGGCGGGGTCGCGCCGCCACTCGGGCTCGTCGGCCAGGATCGTCTCGCCGCGCAGCGTGGCCACCACGAGGTCGCGGTCGACGGAGTCGTCCAGGGACAGGCCGGCGCCGTCCACGGCGGCGAAGCGGTCCAGCCACTGGCGTGTCTCCGCGTCGCGGCGGGCCCACGCGGCGGCGGACTGGTCGCCGAGGGTGTCCTCGCGACCGGTGGCGCCCAGCAGCGTGGCCCGGACCGGGTAGGCGTCCAGGTGCCACTCGACGAAGGAGTCCAGAAGGGTTCGCAGTTCGGTCACCCCAGGGAACTTAGCCTTTCTAACGACTTGTGTCTCGGGTTTACCCTTCCGCCCGTGGATCTGGGGCTGCTCGGCCAAGCGGCGGGGATGTTCACCGTCACCAACATCGACGACCTGCTGCTGCTCGCGCTGTTCTTCGCCCGTCCTGGCGCGGTGCACTCGCGTGTGGTGATGGGCCAGTACCTGGGCTTTTCGGCCATCCTGGCGCTCTCCGTCGTGGGCGCGCTCGGCGCGACACTGCTGCCGGAACCCGCCCGCCCCTACCTCGGCCTGCTGCCGTTGCTGCTCGGGCTGCGCGCGGCGTGGGCTGCCTGGAGCGACTCGCCGGAGGAGGGCTCTGCGGCTCCACCGGCCCCCGGCGTGCTCGCGGTGGCGGCGGTGACCCTGGCCAACGGCGGCGACAACATCGGCGTCTACGTGCCGGTCTTCACCGCCAGCGGACTCGGCGCGCTGCTGGTCTACGTCGCGGTCTTCCTGGCACTGGTCGGCGTGTGGTGTGTCGTGGGGCGGTACCTGGCGGGCAGGCAGGCCGTGGCGCGGGTGCTCTCCCGATGGGGACACGTGCTCCTGCCCGTCGTCCTGGTGGGAATCGGCGTGCTGATCCTCTTCGGCGGCTAGCGCCCCGTCCGGTTCGTCGCCCCGACCCGACGCCGCTCCACCGCCCGCTCCGTCCCGTCGCTGCCCGCTCCGCCGCCCGCTCCGTCCCGTCGCTGCCC
>NZ_JBHLZU010000023.1:0-60611 GCF_042429765.1 Allokutzneria oryzae
ACCCATCACCGGGTCCCTGTCCGGGGCATTTGCTCGTTCATTTCGTTGTGTCGGAAGCGTATCCGGTCGGTGTTTCCGGTGTCAAATCCGCTGTTTCGCGGTCTCTCGCCGGTCCCGATTCAGTTCTCGCTTCCCGCCAACCGTATCCGGTCCGCATTCTCGGTGTCAAATCCGGTGTTACCGTGGATTTGGTGTTCGCCGAGGTCACAGACCCTTTCAGGTCGGCACCGCCGACGTTATCCGAACCGCATTTCCAGTGTCAAATCGGGGCCGAACCCACCATTTCCACAGAAAACCGTTCCGCACACACGCCTATCGGAACATATTCACTTCACATCTGATGGGAGCACACCCCAGCGACGCACCGCACCCAGGCGGGTTTAGTCAGGAGTGTGTTGTTCCCGGATTTCGCAGGCCGCCCACTCTACCACCGTGAGATGGGAGCTTGGTTCGCGGGTCCTGTTCGCCTGGCGCCCGTTCCGTTTCCGGTCCGTGCCGCTCTGGCCCGGAGAAAATTACGTAGCTGATGATCAGAAGTCAAATCGGCTGGTCAGCGCGATCTGACCGTCACATCGCCCGCGGTCCGCAGGACGTCGACCGGGTAGGTCGTGCCGTTCACGCTCGCGCTGCGCCTGTCCTCGGCGACCGCCACGAAGTACGGGTGCACCTCGGCGAGGCCCGCCACGTGCTCCTTGATCGCGATCACCACGGCGCGATCGGTCCGGTCCAGGTCCTCGTCCTGGGTGATCCCGAAGACCCTCGCGACCGAGCCCGGCGTGACGTCCATCGCGTCAACGATCTTGTGACTCAGCACTGAAGCGTCACCCGTCCTGATGGACATCGCCACCCCCGGCACGTGGAGCCGGTCCCGGAGGAAGGCGCGACGGACGGAGAGCGGGACCGAGGCGCCGAGCGTCACGTTGATCATCACGTAGACCAGCCGCAGCTGTGCCGCCACGCGGCCGTCCACCAGCAACTGCATGTCAAAGGTCGGCAGTACTGGGTTCCCGTCGGCGTGGCCGGCGAAACGGATCTCCGAAACAGCTTCGCCGCCATCGGGCAGGGGCTCGTACAGGTCGAGCGCCTGGAGACGGTGCGGAACGGCGACCCGGCCTTCCGGGGCGTCGGGCGTCCAGCGCTTGAGGTGGTGGACCGGCACACCGTGCACCACGGCGTCGAGCAGGCCCTGGTGCAGGCGGCCTCGGGGGACCCGGCCCCTGTCTACGTCCAGCACGCTCGTGCTCCCGACGTCTGACATGTGCAGAGACGTGACGTAATGGAACGCCGGGCCGTGGAACATCTCCCCGCTCGTGTACGGATCGACCTCCTCGACCGCGTCGACGAGCGGTGCGAAGGGTTCAGGGCGGGGTTGCGGGTGCGCGCCCAGGTGCACCGTTCCGCTGGCGACCTCCTCGAACCGGGACAGGTGGGCGGTCGCGGCGTCGCGCCAGGTCAGCAGGGTGACTCGTGCGGTGTCTTCGGAGACGTCCACGTCCGTGCGCAGGCGGAGCGGGCGGTCCGTCGGCAGCCAGCGGCGGAGCTGGACCTCACGTACCGCGTGCACGTCGCGCCCGGTGCGCCTGGCCGCGGCGTCGGCGAGACGGTCCACAATGGACATCATCGGCATCGCGGGCGTTGCCCACCCCGGGGCGTGGTCGGCGAGCCAGGGTTCGGTGGCGGGGTCGAGCAGGCTCTCTCCCGTGATGCTCATGGCGAACTGGCTCATGTGGTAGATCCGGCGTCCTTCGAACCAGAGCCAGCCTTCGGCGACCACGTGGTCGTGCTCGACGGCGAGGACCTCGATCTCCATGGTCATGGTCCCGTTGCCGGGCACGACCTGGCCGCGGTAGGTCCACTTCATCTCGTGGCCGAGCAGCACCGGGTCGTGGCCGGGCGCGCTCAGCCCCTGTGCTCGCAGGTGGAGCCGGAGCGCCTGGCACAGCGCCTCGATGCCGAGGGAGCCGGGCTGGACCGGGTCCTGGAAGAAGTGGGCCTTGAAGTACCACTCCCCCGCGTCGACGTCCTTCTCCGCGCGGAGCCTGCCGAGCCCGGCCTTGCCGCCGTCCGGCCAGTGGCCGGTGACGCGGTCGAGCATCAGCAGCATGGGTGGCGTCCCGTCGAGGCCGCTCAGGTCGAGCGGACGGCCCCGCGGCAGCTCCTCGGGCGGGCCACCGGGCAGCCCGACCTGTTCGGCCAGCGCCTTCTTCGGGAAGAAGCCGAAGACCGCCGTCGCGTGGTAGGCCGGGACCCCGTCGGCGAGCACGTCGACGACGAAGCTGTTGATGATCATGTTGCCGAGGCGGGCGACGCTGCGCAGCTCCGCCGTGGTGCGCAGGACCTCGGTGTCCGGGGTGATCGCGGCGAGCATGGTTCCCGCACCGTCGAGGTTGCGGTAGAAGAGGCTCTCCTTCTCGTCGAGCAGGTTCGTTGTCATCGAGGACAGGGCGCCGCAGACCTGCAACGCCACCTCCATGAGCGCGGCGGGCGGCATGACCGGCCGTTCCGTCGACTCGAAGTACCACGCGTCTGCGGGCACGTCGTACTCCGCGACGAGGGTGTCCCCTGCGCGTTCCCCGCCCTCCTCGATGTTCGCTTCGACGAAACGGCTGACGAACAAGTACGGCGGGCCGGGGAGGCGAGGCATGCGCAGTGCTCCGTCGAAGCGCGCGCGGGACTCACCGCCCGCCTCCGCCTGTCTTCCCCACGAGGACGCGAGCGCCATCCTCAATCCGCTCCGGCCGTCTTCATGGCCGACGAGTCCGCCCAGGAGCGGCAGCGGGACGAGGTCGCCTGCGGTCTGGACACGCGGTGGGCCGAGGCGGCGCCAGTGCTCCAGTGGCCAGTCCGGGACCAGGGCCACCGTCAGGCCCGCCGCGTGGAACGCCTTCACACCGTCCACAGTGCACAGCACGTCGGCGGTGATCGAGAACTCGTCGATCGCGGTCACGAAGACCTCGTAGAGCAAGCGGGAGCTGGCAGGGGTGACCTGGCGCCGGCAACGCAGGCGGGTGCCGCCTTGGACCTCGAAGCGCCAGCCGTCGCGGTCGATGGTGTGGCCGCAGGCCGCGAGGTGGAACGCCGACGCCTGGACCGCGCCGTCGAACATGAGAGTGCCGGGCATGCACGGGTCGTTGTGGAAGTGCCCGTCGAAGAACCAGTCGTCCGGGTTGACCGTGGTTTCCGCTCGGAGGTAGCCGCGACGCGGGTCGAACTCGGTGACCTCGTCGAGCAGACGCATGCGCCCCGAGCCGACGCGCGGGGTGCGGACGTGGGCGCGGGTGGTCTCCCAGTCCGGGCCGAAGCAGTCCGCCGGGCGGCCGTCGGCGAACGCCGCCACCTGCTCGGCGGTGAAGGCGGAGGTCGTGGTCGTCGCCGGTGACGTGCCGGTCGTCTGGACTGGGGTCCACAGGACACCGTCGCCGGCTTCGAGCTCGTCGTCGGTGAAGAAGCCCGCCTGGCCGTTGCGGACGGACATGCGCAGCTCGCCGTTGACGTAGCAGTCGTAGTGGAAGGAGAAGACGCGCTGCTGGCCGTGGCCGTCCACGTGGATCTCGTAGCGCAGCGTGTCCCCCGCGCCGGGCGGGGCGCCGTGCAGGGTGAGCTCACAGCCGAGGAGCCGGTAGACCCGGTCTCCGCCGAGGAGGTCCGCGCCGAGCCAGCTGATCAGCAGCAGGTCCGCCTGGCCGGACTCGATCATGATCCCGGCGGGCATGCGGCCACAGCCGTCGAGGTACCAGGAGTCGTCGCGGACGTCGGTCTCGGTCCAGATCGTGCCGGTCGCCCGGCCCGTGGTCAGGGCACCGGGTTCGCCTTCGATGCCGAGGACCCGGTCGGCGAGCAGCATCGGCGGTCTGGGCATCCGGGTTTGGCGGTGTTTGCGGTCCTGCGCGGCGAACAGCGGGCCGAACAGCTCGGAGATCCGGCCGTGGGCGAGGAACTCCAGCTGCGCGCGGTCGAACTTCGGGCCGGGGAGACCGGCCGGGGCGGCGGCGGGTTGCCGGAGTGCGGTGAGGGTGCGCAGGAACGCCTGGTCGGCTTCGGCGTGCGCGGCGAGGAACTGGTGGTAGGACTCGGCTTGTCCGGCCAGGGCCGCGCGGTGCGCACTGGTCACCAGGGTGCGGAGTTCGGCGATCGCGGCGGTGCAGGCGGGCACGGCGGGCACCGGCGCCGCTGCCGGGCGCAGTACCGACGGGAGCGTCGGGGCGGGCGGCATGGCTTGAGGCCGGGGCTGGATCGTGTTCGGGTCCACCGGGAGCCTCATGATGTTCGCCCTTTCGGAGTGCACACGCGGACTGCTGGTGTTCACTGCGAGCCCCGCCGCCGCGAGGTCGGCCACCACCTGGGCCAGCTGCGTGTCCATCGCCACGGCCAGGTGTTCGCGGTCGCCGAGGATGCGGGTGATCCACGACGTGCACAGGTTGCGCGGCCCGTGTTCGACGAAGACGCGCACGCCGTCGGCCCAGGCCCGCTCGATCACCCGAACGAAGTCGATGGTGCCCAGCACCTGATGGGTGAGCGCGGCGGCGACGGAGTCGGAGGTCAGCTCGTAGGGCTCTCCGCTGGCGCAGCTGTAGAAGCGGACACCGGGGATCGGCGTCGTCGGCCGGTGGTGCAGTTCCCACCACTGCGCGGCGATCTCGGCGAGTTCGGGCGCGTGGGCGGCCATGTCGTAGTCGAGCTGGACGGCGGTAAAGTCGTGCCGGGCGATCCAGGCCGCGCATGCCTGTGCCTCGCCACCGACAACGCAGAGGTCAGGGGCGTTGATCGCCATCAGGTGCACGGCGGGTTCCGACGCCAGCTCCGCTCGCGCGTGTGCGGCTGTCGTGGAGACCAGGTAGCTCGCCCAGCGTTCGCCCTCGATGCCTTGTGCTGCCCAGGCTCGTCGGATGGTGCGGTACTCGCCGCCGATCTCCTTGTCGAACAGGCCGCTGCGTCTGGCCTGGTCAGCGTGCTCGGCGGGGTTCTTCCAGGCACCCATCGCGGTGAGCGCGGTGGTCTCGCCGGAGGAGTAGCCGATGACCGCGGTCGGCTCTCCGAGGAGACGGCGGCTGGTCGCGACGTGCTTGGTGCTCAGTGCTCCGGCGGCGAGGATCTGGTCGAGCGCGGTCGCTCCGGGTTCCGCTGCCGAGCCGTTGGTGAAGACGAAGGCCGTCTCTCCTGCTACGGGGGTGTCCCGATAGGACGCTCCGCGTGGGCGGATCGCTTTGTTCCGGAGCCACTTCGCCGCTTGGTCGAGCACGTCTCCGACGATCGCGAGGCGGGCGGGTCCCTCGTTGGACTCACGTCCCTCCGCGACCGCGTCCAGGACGCCTTGGCGGTCCTTTCCGGAGAAGACCCGCAACCGTGGACCTGCGGTCAGCGTGACTGTCCTTTGTGGAGTTCGCACCGTCGCCGTGGTGGCGTTCAAGGGGTGCGCGGGCGCACCACGGCGCGGCCTGGCTCGGTGGTGCAGCGCGAGCGCCGCTGTCGCGACGGCGAGCAAGCCGCTCGCGGCGTGGGTGGCTCCGAAGAGGCTGACGGGATCGAATCCCGCTTCCCCGACCTCAAGGCCCGGTTCGTCCGCTTTGGCACCGAGAACGGCCATGATCTGATCGCCGTCGCGGTTGGCGTCGTCGAGGCGTTTGAGCACCAGCACCACGGCCGCGTCGCCTGGCTGGTCGGTGCGGAGCGCGGCACGCTGGACCTGGTCGGTCGTGACGTCCACCGCGCCGACGACCGCCGCGTCCACTTCACGGTGGCGGAGAGCGCGCAGAGCGAGTTCCAGTGCGACCAGGCCGGACTCCTCGTCGGCGCACACCGCGAGTCCGGGTCCGGCGAGGTCGAGCTGGGTGTTGATGCGGTGCGCCGTGATGTGCGGCATCGTGCCGACCACTCCGGCTCCCACGAGGGGTTCGGAGTAGCTGTCGTCGTCACCGTTTCGCCAGCGTGCGCCGTAGCGGGCGGCTTTCGCGGAGTCGCCGATCCCTACGAGCACGGCCGTGCGCTCGCGTGGGAGCTCGACGCCGGCAACGGCTTCGCGGGCCGCCGCGAGGGCGAGGAGCTGGCGGGGCTCAGCGACGCGGAGATCCGTCGGCGGGAAGCACAGACCGGTCAGATTCACGTCCACTGTGGACTTCAATGCCGCTACCGGTGTTCCGGTCAGCAGCGCGTCGCGGAAGTCGTCCAAGCCTTCACCGTCACCGACACGGGCACCGATCGCGACGACGGCTACCGGCGCGGGTGGCGGTGATGGCTCAGGGACCCCGGCGTTGTCGTGCCACGCGTCCACGATCAGGTGCGCGTTGGCACCGCCGAACCCGAAGGAGCTGACCGCGGCCCGTCGTGGGCCGCTCCACTCCTCGGCGGTGCTGGGGATGCGCAGTGGGGTTCCCGTGAGCGCGGTGATCGGATCGACCGGTTCCGGTTGGGCCGGGAGGACTCCGGCGTTCAGCGCACCGAGAACCTTCAGCAGGCCAGCCATGCCCGACGCGGCGAGGGTGTGGCCGATCCCGGCCTTGAGCGAGCCGATCGCCACATCGCGGGCCTCACCGAAGACCGAGGCCATCGCGCGGGCCTCCACGGCATCGCCGACCGCGGTCCCGGTCGCGTGGCACTCCACATAGGACACTGTCGCCGGGTCCAGTCCGGCCAGCGCGTACGCCTGGCGCAGCGCGCGTTCCTGGCCCTGCTGGTCGGGAGCCAGCACGCCACCTGGTCTGCCGTCATTGGACAGGCCAACCCCTCGGATCACGCCGAGGACCGGGATGCCGTCCGCCAGGGCGTCCGCGAGCCGCATCAGCGCGACGAACCCGGCCCCCTCTCCGGGGACCAGTCCGTCGGCTTCGCGGTGGAACGGACGGCTGCGGCCGGTAGGGCTCGCCGCGGACAGCGCTTGGAACCCCCGGTGCAGGAACAGGTTGTCGGCGCGGTTGACCGCGCCCGCGACCATGACTCGGGCAGTTCGGTCGTGCAGCCGGTCGCAGGCGTACTTCACCGCGTAGAGGGCCGAAGCGCATGCGGAGTCCAGCGCGAACGCACCGGCTCCCAGCCCCAACGTGGTCGCGGCGAGGCGGGCGGGGAAGCCGGAGGAGAACCAGTTGCGCGGGTCCGGTCTCGCTTCGCCACGCCAGACCTGTTCGGCGAAACGGCTGGCGGTCTCGTTCGGATAGGCCAGGGTGCCGAGGACGAGACCAGCCTCGCGGCTGTCCGCCCTCGCCTCCGCGAGCGCGTCCCTGGTGCCGTGCAGGACCCAGTCGAAGATCGGGTCCATCCCGGCGAGCTCCGGGCGGCCGGGATCGACGAAGCCGCCGATCCCGGTGCCGTCGATCCCGGTGCCGTCGACCCGCCAGCGGGTGGCGGGAACCGTCGTGAGGCTCGACCTGCGTTCGACGACGTTGCGCCACAGGGTGTCCGGGTCGGACGCGCCGGGGAACCGGCACGCCCGACCCACCACGGCGATGGGCTCGAAGGTCATCAGCTCGGCCGACGCACCAGCTCGACGTCCAGGAACTCCGCGCGCACCGCACCGGACTCGTCGGTGAGCACCACGTCGCACGTGATGTGCGCGGAGCCCATGGTCCCGGCGAACACGACACATCGCCCCGCCCCGAGCGGCCCCGCTCCGTACGTGCGGACCTCGCCGATGGCCATCGGCAGTGTCGCGGCTCTGAGCCGCACCCCTCCCCACACACACGCCAGCTGGAGCATCCCGTCCAATGCGGCGACATCGGTGCGCCAGCCGTCCTCGGGCCAGCCGAGTTCGGTCGAACCGCTCACTTCCGCGATCGCGCCGGAGTCATTGACGCACACCAGTGATCGCAGCGCTTGGAACTGCGGGCCGTGGAACAGTGCGTACCCGTCGTAGAGGTCCGGCAGGAACGGCGACGTGGTGTCGGTGAGCTCGGGCCACTCACGAGGTGTGGCGTCGTTGACCACGGCGGCCCGCACGTGCGCGATGCCGCTCTCGTCGCAGAGTTCGATATCCGCGTCGCTGCGGCGCACGATGAGCCGGTTCCCGTCTCCAGCGTAGTCGGGCAGCGCGACCTTGCGCAGCACGCGAAGGTTCCGCAGCACGACAGGTTCCGTTGCGGTCCGCGTGAACCACTCCACCGACATGACGACCGGAAGCACCGTGACGCCGTTGATCGTGTGGTCGATGAGGTACGGGTTGCGGTGCTGGTTCACGAGCACCTGCGTCGGAGTGGTCGCGGGGATCGGTGCAGTGCCGTTCTGCTGGGCAAGGCACACCCGGCTCGGCGCGTCAGGGCTCGCGGTCTCGGTGACGAACGCGCTCGCTCCGGCGTCGACCGGGATCAGCGGAACTCCGTTCTGGGTGAAGAGCTCGGCGAGCTGGGGCGTGACCATGCCGCCGTGCCACGGCCCCCAGTCGATCGAGCGCACCACACAGCCGGGACGGCGCGTGCGTTCGACGGCGGCTACCTGGTCGAGCACCTCGTTGGCGACCGCGTAGTCCGCCTGGCCCGCGTTGCCGAACAGCCCGGTCACCGAGGAGAACAGGCACAGCAGCTCGATCGGGTCGTCCGCCGTTGCCCGCAACAGGGTGCGCAGCGCGTCGAGCTTGGTGCTCAGGACGCGGTTGACCTGCTCGGAGTCCTTGTCCGCCAAGTGCTTGTCCGCGAGCACCCCGGCTCCGTGCACGATGCCGGTGATCGGTCCCCACGCGGAGCGGACGTCGTCCAATGCCCTGGTCAAGGCGGCTTCGTCCCGGACATCGACGACGGCGTAACGCACGGACGAGCCCGCGTTCTCCAGCGTCTCGATCGTCTTGCGCACCTCGCGGGCCGCGAGGATCTCCTTGGCCTGCGACGACAGCGTGGCGGGATCGGCGGGAGCGGTCGTGGCCAACGCGCGGACCAGCGACGGTTCGTCCTGGTGAGCGCCGAGCCCGCCGGGCTCGATCTTCAGCGGAGTGCGTCCCAGCAGCACCACACGGGGCTGATGTCTCTTCGCCAGCTCGACCAGCGAGGCCGCCGTCACCCCGCGAGCACCGCCCGTCGCCACGATCACCGAGTCCTTGGTGATCTTCGTGGTTCCGGTGCCGGTCAAAAGTTCCGGCTCCACACGGAGGACATTGCGGGTGCCGTCCGCGCGAAGCCCGACATCGAGGTCGGGACCACCCTCGACGAGCTCACCCACGATCGCCTTGGCGAGCTCTTCCGGTGTGCGGGTCCCGCGTTCGCAGTCGATCGCCTTGACCGCGGACTCCGGCCATTCACGCGCGGCGGTGCGGGCGAGGCCGGACAGTCCGGCCGTCCACGCACGATCGCCGTGCGTCCCGCTCAGGCCGAAGTCCCCTCCGGAGTCCTGGACGGTGACGAGGAGCTTGCAGCGGTTCGCCACGCTCGCCGCGGTGAGGATCGGAGTGGTGAGGTGGGCGACCGCCTTGTCAGCCGCGACGGTGGCGAGGTCGAGGATGATCACGCCCGTGGCCTCGGCGGGTACCTCGGCTTCGATGGTGGCGGTGCACCCGTGCGCGCGGAGTTCGGTGACCACGTGCTCAGCGACTCCGGTGCCGTCGTCGACCACCGCGATCGGACCGGCGAACAGGCCGGTGACAGCAAGACCGACCGGGGCTGCGGGGACTGCCTTGGGCACGCTTCTGACCAGGTCACCGAGTACGGCGACGGGTTCCGGTGCTGGTGCCGCGGGCGCCGAGGGCGCGGCGGTGCTGTTGAGGCCGCGGACCTTTTCCGCGACCTCGCGGAGTGTGCGCGCGGCGGCGAACTCGGCGATGTCGCTGTCGGGGAGGTCGCCGGTCTGGTCACGGAAGGCGGAGAGGATCTCCACGCGCTTGATCGAGTCGATGCCCAGATCGGATTCGAGCTCCATGTCGAGGTTGAGGATCTCCACCGGGTAGCCGGTGCGCTCCGCGACCACTTCGAGGATCTTCTCGTTGATGTCCACTTCGGACAGTTGTTCGACCACGGGAGCGGGCTCAGGCGTCGGCGTGACGGGAGCCGGGAGCGACGGCGGTGGTGCCATCACGGCAGGCGGCGGGGCCATGACCGCCGGAGCCATCGGGGCCGAGGCTGGGACCGGTACTGCGGCGGGCACGTTCACGCGAGGCGGTTCGTAGGCAACCGGTTGCGCCGCTGGTGGCGGCGTGCCGAGGAGGGCCGACAGCGACAGCTCCGACATGCGCAGGTAGGCGAGGTGGCTCTCGGTGACTCGGCGCTGGTAGTCCGCGTGGGCTTCGGCCGTCTGACGTTGGTAGTCCGCGTGCGCCAGCGCGGCCTGCCGCTGTGCTTCCTCCAGCAGCGACAGCATCGGTGCGTCGGCGTGCTGAGGTTTCACGGCGGGCGGAACCGGTGCCACCGTGCCAACACCGTTCGGCACTGCACCGTTGGTCAGCTGGCTCGGAGCGGGGATGTGGCCGTTGGCTCCGTTCGTGCTGTGGGTGACGACGGGTTGGGGTGATGCCATTACGGCGGGAGCGGCGCCGTTCGTGGTGACGGGGGCGGTGCCCTCCTTCGGCGGGTAGGTGCGGTCGTAGGTCCCACCGTCGATCTTCACCGTCATCCGTGCGCCGTCCTTCCGCTGGGGCGTCGGTACCGAGCCGTACTCCTCCCAGAGCACGGCGAAGTCGAGTTCCGCCCCAGCGACCGCGAGTCGGCCGAGGGCTTCGTTCAGGGTGGTCACGCCGTCGCGGCGAGGACGGTCCAGGCACACGGCCACGTGCGGCCGCTCCCCCAGGACACGACCGACCAGGCCGGTGAGCGTGCTGCCAGCACCGACCTCGACGAAGGTCCGCACGCCTGCCGCGTACATCGCCTCGACCTGCGCTTGGAACAGCACCGGGGACGCGAGGTGGCTCGCGATCCGGCTCCGGACCTCGTCCACTTCGGACGGGTAGACCTCGGCGTCGGCGTTTCCGTACACCGGAACGGTCGCGGTCGCGATGTCCACGGTGGACAGGAACTCCGCGAACGGTCGGGCGGCGTCGGCGACCACGGGGCTGTGGAAGGCCGTCGCCGCTTCGAGCCTCCTGGTGGCGATGCCCTGGCCCTTGAACACCGCCTCCGCCGCCTCGATCCCGGAGGTGGTCCCGGACAGAACGACCTGTTCAGGCGCGTTGTGGTTGGCGACCCAGATCCCGTCGAGGTCCGCGAGCGCGGGTTCGATCCTCTCCCTGGTCGCGGTGACGGCGAGCATCGCCCCTGCGGTGGTCCGCGCCGCGTCGCGCATCAGCTCGCCGCGCCGCCGGGCGATGTCCAGCAGCGTCTGCGCTTCGAGGACTCCTGCGGCGTGCAACGCGGTCAGCTCGCCGAAGCTGTGGCCAGCGACGCAGTCCGGGCGCAGTCCCAGGGCTCGGACCAGGTCGAGCAGCGCGAGGCTGTGCGCGGCGAGTGCGGGTTGCGCCCACTCGGTTGCGGTCAGCTTCGCGGCCTGCTCCTGTCGTTCAGCGGCGGTGAACGCCGGTGGCGGGAAGACCAGGCGGTGCAGCTGTGTCCCGTCGAACTCCCTTGTGCCGTAACGGTCCCACGCCTTCTGCACCGTGGGCAGGCGCATCGCGAGAGCTGAGCCCATACCCACGTACTGCGATCCCTGGCCGGGGAACACCAGCGCGAGCCCGCCGAGGTCAGGCGCAGCCGACGAATACGACAGGCCGGGCGCGGTGAACGCCTCGTCGGGGTTGCGTTCGATGAGTTCGGCGGCTTGTTCGATCTTCGTTCGCAGGTCGGCCGCGTCCTTGGCCACCACCGCGAGCCGGACCGGGGCTTTGGGGTCGAAGTCCTGCTGGAGCGTCCGCGCGCGGTCCACGTCGGCTTCCCGTGCCCGGACGAGCAGGTCCTGATGCGAGTCCGCGCTGAACAGCAGGAGTTCGGTCGCCGAGGTGCGGGTGCGGGGAGCGCGCTCGGCCCAGCCGGACTCCGTTGGGACGTACTCCTCGACCGTCACGTGGAAGTTGCTGCCGCCGAACCCGAAGCTCGACACCGAGGCGCGACGGGGGTGGTCGGCCGCGCGCACCCACGGGCGGGCCTCCGTGTTGAGGTAGAACGAGCTGTTCTCGATCTCCAGGCTCGGGTTGGGCGCGTCCACCTTGATCGTCGGCGGGAGGACGCGGTGGTGCAGCGCCAGGACCGCCTTGAGCAGCCCCGCCGCGCCCGCCGCGCACTTCGTGTGCCCGATCTGCGACTTCACCGAGCCGAGGGCGCACCACTGGCTGTCGTCGCGCTCGGATCCGAACACCGAGCGCAGTCCGGCGAACTCCGCCGCGTCCCCGGCCTTGGTCCCGGTGCCGTGCGCCTCGACGAGCTCCACTGTGGACGGTGAGTACCCCGCGAGCTCGTAGGCGCGGCGCAGGGCTCGCGCCTGTCCCTCTGGAACCGGCGCGTAGATCGCGGTGCCGCCGCCGTCCGAGGAGGTGCCGACACCGCGGATCACCGCGTAGACCTTGTCCCCGTCGCGCTCGGCATCGACGAGCCGCTTGAGGGCGAACATGGCCACACCCTCGCCGAGCATCGTCCCGTCGGCCTTGTCCGAGAACGGTCGGCAGTCCCCGGTCTGGGACAGCGCCGGGGTCTTGGAGAAGCAGACGAACATGAAGCTCTCGTTGGCGGTGTCGACACCACCGGTGATCATCAGGTCCGCGCGACCAGAAGACAGCTCGTCGATCGCGGTCGTCAGCGCCGCGAAGGAGCTGGCGCACGCGGCGTCGGTGGTGTGGTTCATCCCGTGCAGGTCGAACCGGTTGGCGATCCGTCCCGAGATCACGTTGGTCAGCAGGCCGGGGAAGCTCGCCTCGCCCCAGTCCGGTGCCAGCCGCGCGAACCGCGCGGCGACGGCTTGCGCGGTGGACTCGGGTAACCCCTGCTCCCGCAACACCCGCAGGAGCAGCGGCGTGCTGAGCCGGTGCGCCAGCTGGCCGGTCAGGTTCAGCGCGGACGCTCCGAGCACCACACCGGTCCGCTCCCGGTCCAGTGTGGACGGATCACCGCCCGCCACCTCGGCGAGCACCTGCTCGGCGACCATCAGGGACAGCAGCTGCGCGGCGTCGGTCTGGGAGAGGTTCTTCGGCAGGACCCCGAAGGCCAGGGGGTCGAAGTCCACTTCGGACAGGAAGGCCCCGCGCTTGGCGTAGGTCTTGTCCGGGGCGGTCGGGTCGGGGTCGTAGTAGTCCTCGACCAGCCAGCGCTCCGGCGGGATCTCCTTGATCAGGTCCTTGCCGCCGACCACCGTCCGCCAGAAGCCGGCCGCACCCGCGTCCCCGCCCGAGCCCGGCAGCAGCGCGCCGAGCCCGACGACCGCGATCGGCAGGGAGGGCACGAAGTCCTCGAACATGACCACTTCCTCAACTCAGCGGGCGGGGACGGAAGACGAAGGCCTCGGCGGGGACCGCGACGCCGTAGGTGCGCGCCTGGTGGGCGCGGGTGAGCGCGGCGGCGCCCTCCAGCAGGTTCAGTCCGATGGGGACGACGGACCGGTTCGCCGGTTCGGCGAGGAAGCTGCCCGCCGTCCACCGGTTGAACGCGCCCATCGCCGGGCCGCACCAGAGCTGGTAGTCGCTGCGCCTGGCGGGCTCGCCGATGATCGCCCAGCGGCTGGACCCGCCGAGGTACCACCGGAAGACCAGCGCCATCCGGTGCTTCGGGTCCCTTTCGGCCTTGTCCAGCTCGGCGGGGTCGCGATCGGCCCAGAACTGCTTCGTCCGCACCCACACGTCCGCGACCGAGGTGCCGAGGACCTCCTTCTCCAGCCGGTCCAGCAGCCGCTGCGGGATCGCTTCGAGCGAGTCGTGGTCGCGGTAGAGCTGGTAGAGCCGGTTCGCCCTGGCCGGGAACATGGTGCCGCGCTTGAGCACCTGGAGCTTGACGCCGAGCTCGAACATGTCGGCGGCCGGGGCCATCGCCACGTCGGTGATGTCGGCCTGCGCGAGCAGCTGCTTGGCCTCCTCGGAAACTCCGGCCTCCACGGCGACCTGGTTCACCGACCCGGTCAGCACGTAGGCGGCGCCGAGCGCGAAGGCCGCCGCGACCGCCGCCGGAGTGCCAAGGCCGCCCGCCGCGCCGACGCGCACCGGCCGGTGGTAGCCGTGGCGCGCGGAGATCTCGTCGCGGACGGCCAGAACCGTGGGCAGGAGGGCTGAGAGCGGGCGGTTGTCGGTGTGGCCGCCGCTGTCGGCCTCCACGGTGACGTCCTCGGCAACGGGAACGAGGCGTGCGAGCTCGGCCTCCTCGGCGGTGATCTGGCCGCGCTCCAGCAGGACGCGGAGCAGGGGTTCCGGCGCCGGGGAGACGAACTGCTCGGCGAGCTCCGGTCGGGAGAGCTTGGCGAACACGGCGGTTCGGCGGCTGATCCAGCCGTTGGTCTCGCGGCGCAGGCCGGAGACCGCGCAGCGCACCACCGCCGGGGTCAGGGTCATGAACGCCGATGCGGAGATCCGGGGAACGCCGCGCCGGATCAGCAGGTCCGCGACCGCCTCCTCGATGGCCGGTTCGGTCGGGGAGTGGATCAGGTTCACGCCCCAGTTCGACCGGTCGGCGAGATCGCGGCACAGCTCGTCGACGGCACTCTCGACTCCGGACGGTGCGAGGCCGCCAGCCCCGAAGAAGCCGAGCATGTCCGCGCGGGCCATCGCGACCACCATGCGGGTCGTCGCGATGCCGTTGGCCATCTCCCCTGCCACGTAAGGGAAACGCACGCCGTGCGCCTCGGCGAAGCTGCGCTCGCCCAGCCACTCCGGGTAGAGCGCGGGCAGGACGCCCAGCACCTCGCCGCCGGGCTGACCGACGGTGATCGCGCCGTCGGCGCCGCGCACGACGTGCAGCGGCTCCCGGACGCGGTGGATCAGGTCGATCATGGTCTCTCCTGTGCCAGGTACTCGCTCAGCCGCCGCAGGCCCTCCTCGGTGCTGACCTTCGGGTGGTAGCCGAGGTCGCGGCGCGCCGCGGAGATGTCGAACCAGTGCGAGGTGCCGCCGTGGTCGATGACCAGCCGGGTCAGCGGCGGTTCCGAGCGCGCGGCGGCCAGCCGGTACGCGGTCTCCACCACCGAGGCCGCGACCTTGGCCAGCCCGAAGGGCACGCGCCGCGTCTCCGGCGGCAGCCCCGCCGCCTCCAGCAGCGCGTTGAGCGTCTCGTCTGCCGTGTGCGGGTCGTCCTGGGTGAGGAAGTAGGACCTGCCCGCGATCGGCGAGCCGGGCTCCAGCCGTTCCAGGGCGAGCAGGTGCGCGTCGGCGGCGTTGTCGATGTAGATCGTGTCGACGCGCTTGCCCGGCGGACCGATCAGCCGCATCCGCCCGGCCCTCGCCCGGCCCAGGATGCGGGGCAGGAAGTGCGGGTCGCCCGGCCCCCAGATCAGGTGCGGGCGCAGCGCGACCGTGGCCAGCTCCGGCGAGTTCGCGGCGAGGACCTTCTTTTCCGCCTCGGCCTTGGTCCTCGGGTAGTGGCCGGGGAAGTGCGTCGCGTACGGAACGCTCTCGTCGACGCCGTCCAGATCCTGTCCATTGTGGACGACGCTCGGGCTGGAGGTGTGCACCAGCCGCCGCACCCCGTGCTCACGGCACGCGTTGATCACGTTGTCGGTGCCGAGGACGTTGATCCCGTAGAACTCGTAGGTCGGCCCCCACGCGCCTGCCTTGGCGGCGCAGTGCACCACGGCGTCCTTGCCCTCGACGGCGGCGCTCACCTCGGAGTAGTCCCGCAGATCGCCCTTGTGCTGGTCGACGCCGAGCTCGTCCAGCTGCGGGTAGCTGCCGCGGGAGAAGGAGACCACCTGGTGGCCCGCGTCGACCAGGCGTGCGCAGACCGCCTTGCCGAGGAACCCGCCGCCGCCGGTCACGAGGATCTTCATCGCACGCACCTCGTCGCCCAGCGCGCCAGCCGCTCGCGGCCGATCTTCGCGTTGTGCCGCACGTCCACCGGGAACTTCGAGTGGAACAGAACGTTCCGCACACCCCGGTCGCCGACCAGCTCCAGGACCTCCTCGACGATCCGGTCCCGGTCCGCCTGCCGCACCCCCCGCTCGGTCTCCACGCAGATCACCGGCTTCTGCGCGCCCGCGGGGCCGACTCCGACCAGTGCGCTGCGCCTCACCCCGACCACCGTGTTGGCGATGGGCTCGATCTGCTCGGTGTTCAGGTCGCCGCGCGCGGTGCGCACCCGCTGGGACTTGCGGCCGCAGAACCACAGCCGCCCGTCCTCGTCGATCCAGCCGAGATCACCGACCCGGTGCACGACCCGGTGCCCGTCGCGGATCTTGTGCAGCGCGGTGGCCTCGGGCCTGCCGTAGTACGCCTCGCTGACGCTCGGACCCGCCACGGTGATCTCACCGATCTCCCCCTGCGGGACGAGCAGGTCATCGCTCCACTCCGGGATCGGGCCGTCGTCCACCCGGATGATCCGGACCAGGTTCTCCGCCAGCGGCACCCCGACGCAGGTCCCCGCGCCGTTCTCGCTGGCGTTGCGGGGCTCGCCGAGCAGGTCCCGGCTCTCGATCACGCTGACCGGCAGGCACTCCGTCGCCCCGTACCCGGAGTACAGGTGCGCGCCCGGCGGCAGGCACGCGCGCATCCGCTCGGCGATCCGGGGATCGAGCGAGGCGCCCGCCGAGGTGACCGTGTGCAGCGAGTCCAGCACGATGCCGTGCTCGGCGCAGTACCGGGACAACCGGTCCAGCAGCGCGGGCGAGCCGAACATGCCCGCGACCTGGAACCGGTCGATCTCGGTGACCAGCGTGGCCGGGTCGGCCTCCGCCGGGTGCACCGGGTCCATGTCCGGCACCACCATGCTCAGGCCGAGCGCGGGCCCGGCGAGCGAGAACGGCGGGAAGGTGGACATGCCGACCATGCCGGACGGGATCGGGAAGACCTTGCCCGCCAACCGGATCTGGGCGCTGAGGTGCCGGAACCGGAACTCCACGCCCTTCGGCGGCCCCGTCGAACCGGAGGTGAAGGCGATGCCCGCCAGCGCGTCCGGCTCGACAGCGGCCCGCGGCGGCTCCTCGCTCCCCCGCGCGAGCAACCCCTTCAGCGTCGGGCCACCCCAGAACCACCGCCGCCCCAGGGTGATCGCGATGCGCACGCTCGACCGACCCCAGCCCAGCACCACCCGCGCGGCGTGCGCGAGCGGGACACCGATGAACACCTCGGGAGCGGACTCCGCGATGCACGACCGCAGCGCGGTCTTGGCGATGCCCGGGTCGATGAGCACCGGCACCACGCCGATGCGGCTCAGCGCGAAGAACACCGCGCCGAGCTCCGGGCCGGGCGGCACCAGCACGCAAGCGCGCATCCCCTTGCGCAGCCCCGCGTTCCACAGCGCCTTCGTGTACTTCTCGCACAGCTCGGCCAGCTCGGCGTAGCTCATCATCGCGTACGCCCCGCCCCGAGCGGGCCACCACAACGCCGGTGTCTCCGGCCGGTTGCGCACCACGTCCTCGAACGCGCCGAGGAAGTCCTCCGCGCGGACACCCGTCCCCGCAAGCGGATCTTCGGTGCCCACTCTCGATCCCGCGAGCGGATCTTCGGTGCCGATTCTCGATCCCGCAAGCGGATCTTCGGGCACCAGTGGTTCGGACGACAGTGGACTGTCAGCACCCATGGTTCACCACCTCATCGCCAGCACACCGAGGCTGAGCCCGCTGGCCAGCCCCACGAGCAGCACGTGGTCGCCCGGGTTCAGGCGGCCGGTCTCCACGGCGGTGACCAGTTGCAGCGGCAGCGTCGCCGACGCCACGTTGCCGTGGTCGGCGAGCGTCACCAGCGTGCGCTCCGGCGAGATCCCCGCGCGCTCGCAGAACACCGGCATGTACGCCAGGACCGCCTGGTGGACGCAGACCACCGCGAAGTCGTCCATCGTCATGCCGAGCTCGGCCACCGCGTCGAGCAGCGGCGAGATGTCCGCCTCGTCCAGCCCCTTCATCAGCTCCAGCGTCTTGACGCCGACGTAGTCGCTGCGCAGGCAGTCCAGCTCCTTGTCGTGGGTCAGCGGCACGACCGTGGCCGACCAGGCGCTGGAGTTGGCGGTGAAGCGGTGCATGAGCACGCCGGGCGCGTCACTGGCCTCCATCAGCAGGGCGGCACCCGCGTCGGAGACCGTGTAGGACGCACCGGCCCTGACGTAGTCCTCCATGGTCTCGATGCCGCGGTACCGCGCGCCCTCGGAGATCCGCTCCCCGCAGGCGATGAGGATCCGGTTGTAGCTCCCGGTGCGGATGAGCGCGTCGGCGATCTCGATCGCGTTGATCACGCTGTTGCACGCGTTGCTCACGTCGAAGACCGGGCAGCCGCCGCCGAGCTTGTCGGAGATGATGTGCGCCGTCGCGGGCTCGATGACGTCCATGCTCGCCGCGGCGAAGATCATCAGGTCCACGTCGCCGATGCCGTGGCCCCACGCGGCGAACAGCTTCTCGATCGCGGCGACCGCCAGGTCCGACGGCATGGTGCCCTCGGGCGCGGTGTGCCGGAACCGCACGCCGGTGAACCGCTCGACCAGTCCGGGCGGCGGCTCGAAACCCGGGTTGCGTTCGGCGACGAGGGCTTCGACCTCCTCCGTCGTCAGACCCGCCTCCGGCAGGTGCACCGCGATCTCACTGATCCTGGAGTACCTCACGCGCGGTTCTCCTCGATCGCCGCGAGCACCAGGTCCGCGACCTCGCCGACGGTGCGGACCACGATGATCTCGCCGACCGGCGCGGTGATCCCGAAGCGCTTCTCGACCTCGGTGACCGCCCGCATCGCCTTCAGCGAGTCGATCTCGGGCAGCGCGTAGACCGGCGCGTCCTCCGGCACTTCCGCGACATCGACGTCGAGGTGCTTGGCGATCTGCTCGCGCACGTACGCCAGCACCACCGCGCGGTCGACGACCTCGGCGGATTCTGTGGTCACGGTGCCTCCTTGGGGACGGGCAGGAAGGGAGTGAGGCCGAGCGGAACGCCGTTGCTCGCCAGCCGGGCGAGCAGGCCGGCGACGGTCGTGGTGGCCGGGGTGCCACGCCGTTCGAGCGCGACGGCCACGTGCGGCTTGCCCGCGAGCGAGTCGCCGACCCAGCGCGTGCACATGCCGCCGGGACCGACTTCGAGGAAGTAGCGGTAACCGGCCACGTACGCGGCGCGCACCAGCCGGGTGAAGTCGACGGTCCGGCTGAGCATCAGCGGGACCACCCGCCCCAGCTCACCCGTCCCGCGCGGCAGCGGCCGGTTCTCGTAGGCGCTGAACAGCTCGATCTCCGGATCGGGCGTCAACCGCCTGTCGAAGCCACCGCCGAAGTAGGCCGGGGTCATCAACGGGGTGTGGAAGATGTGGCTGTGCGCCGACGGCATGCTCGGCACGCCGAGCTCGGCGGCCACCGCGGCGCACTCCACCGGGTCACCGCTGATCACGACCTCGTTGGGCGTGTTGATGTGGCTCAGGAAGACGCGTTCGCGGCCCGACACCGCCGCCCGGACCCGGCCGGGGTCGGTGACCAGGACGCGCGAGCCCCACACCGGGCGCTGCTCGGACTCGGGAATCCGCCACCGCTGACGCACCTCCCGGTGCGCGGCGTCGATGCCGTCACGGAGCTTCTCCATCAGCTCCACGTCCTCAAGAGCCCACAGGTCGTGGGAGTCCTCCCGGGCCGCGACGCTCATGCTGACCTCGCCGAGGCTGTACCCGAGCGCTCCGATGTCGCGGTGTCCCAGCAGCTCGCGCAACAACCGGGTGTGGGCGGAGCTGTACACGACACCGATGGCGCACAGCGCGGCGAGGTCCCCGAACAGCTCGCGTTCCAGCGCGGCCTCGTCCTCGGCTCCGCTGATCCGGCCGAGCAAGCGCTGGGCCAGATCGCGATAGCCCGCATGGCCGACGGCACCGCCGAACTTCTCCAGTTCCGTGTGCAGGAGCGGAAAGCGGCGCATGAGGTCGCGGCTCAGCCCGGGGTAGAGCGTGAACAACCCCGGGTACACCACCGCGACCTTGCCGTCAGCACCGATCGGGCGGGCGGCGCAGTAGCTCCCGGTCGGACTGGCCCAGTCCTTGCCCTCCGCGTGCGCCCGTGGCAAGGAGACCAGGGCACGGTCGAGCTCGCGGACCGCGGAGCCCGGAGTCACGCAGAACACCGCCCGCAGCGGGGCGTCCGGCTCCTCCGCCACGAGCTCGGCGAGCTCGGTTCCCGACTCGACGGCCTCCTTGACCTGGGCGATGGATCGCATGAGGTGCTCGGTGTCGCGGCCGGTCACGGGCAACAGGACGACGTCGGTGGTGTGGTGCCAGTCGATCCCCGGCCGCACGGAGGCGCCGACGAGCGCGACGCCGCCCCTGACCGTCCGAAGTGGACTATTGTCCACCTCGCGCAGCCACGGGCAGCTCACGCCACCGTTCTCCGGACCCGGCGGCAGGTACCGGTGGTGCAGGCACAACGCGGCCTTGACCAGCTCGCTCAGCGTCACCGCCTCGTCCGCGTCCAGGACGTCCAGGGTCGCGTAGACGCGCGGGCTCGGCCGGGCGAGCGCGGTGAGGGCGATCGCGACCGCTCCCCCGGCCTCCTCGGCGCACAGCAGCACCACGTCCGCGTCGGCGAGCTCCTCCCGTGCCCGTTCCAGTGCCTTCGGCACGCCCTCGGTCACGCGCACGGTGACAACGCACTCGTCCCGCTGGGAGACCGCGGCGTCGCGCAACGCCTCCTCCAGCACGCGCTCCACGGGCCACGACCGACCCGTTTCGAGCTCGGCGCCCGCGTACACCGCGCGTTCGAACTCCGCCGCCGAGCCGCAAGAGCCGACGGCGTACCCGATTCCGGCACATGCCAGACGTGTTTGACCCACAGCGCTTTCTCCCGAGGGACCGAAAGAACACGAAAACGTCACATTCAGGAGACGGAGAGAAACTCGCGAATTTCCCTCACAAGTTCCGCCGCCCGATCTTCGAGAACGTAGTGACCGGCTTCCGGGTAGAGCCGGAACACCGCACGCGGAAAACGTCTTCGCCATTCATCGAGGAAGGCGGAGCGAAAAACGGGATCTCGGCCGCCCCAGCCGATGAAGGCGGGCCGGTCGGCCAGCAGCGCCGCGCCGCACTCGGCCTCCAGCAGCTGCGGCCAGGCGCGGTCGCCCGGCCGCAGCGGGATGTCCTGGACGAAGCGCAGGATCGCCAGCCGGTCCTGCCGCGTGCGGTAGGGGTGGAGGTAGGCCTCCCGCACCTCGGGCGGCATCCCGCGGGTCACCCCGAGCAGCGCCGCGCCCCTGGCGAAGACGTTGTGCCGGAGGAACAGGTGCTCGGCGACCCAGGTGTTCTTGATCGCCCACAGCGGCAGCCGCAGGGTCGGGGGCAGTCGCGCGAAGGGGCTCGGGAACGCGGCGGTGTTCAGCATGACCAGGCGCGACACCCGCTCCGGATGCCGTGCGGCCCAGGCCATGCCGATCGGCCCACCCCAGTCGTGCAGCACCAGGGTCCACCCGGTCGCGGGCGCGCCGCCGTTCTTGACCAGCTCGTCGGTCAGCGCGTCGAGGTCGTCGACCCGCGAGGCCAGCGTGTAGTCGTAGTCGCGCTCCAGCGGACGGTCGGACAGGCCCATGCCGACGTGGTCGGGCACGATGCAGCGGTGGTCCGCGCGCAGGGCGAGGACCAGCCGCCGCCAGTAGTAGCTCCAGCTCGGGTTGCCGTGCAGCATGAGCACCGGCGGGCCGCTGCCCTCGTCGAGGTAGTGCTGCCGCGCGACGTCGTGCCGGAACCAATGCGAGGCGAAGTCATAATCCGGCAGAGGTGATTCTTTTCGGGAATAGGACACCATCGCCCTACCCAGCGGAGAACACGGTCGGAACACAACACATCGACGCAGCCACTCCCACTCCGCGGAGAACATGACCATCGAAGCCACAGCCCCCGAAGCCGTGGTCGACCGAGCCCCACAGTGGCATGCGCGTCGAGAACCACAAAGGGGCCGTAAGGCTGAAAGGGTGAAGCAATGCCTTTGTTCACCCTCATGGAGCTGCGAGCGGAAAACTCACTGCTGACACCGGAGAACCACGGGGTTTATACTCCGCGACCCGCGATGACAACGCCTATGCCCAGGGCGTCTCCGTGCGTCACGGCAACCCGAGCAGCAGCCCGGCGAGCACCGCCAACGCGACGATCCGGCACAGCGACCCGAACGAGCGCAGCACCTTCATGACCACTCCCCCCACTTGTCGTCACTACGACATTAGGAGAACCCGCCGCCCGCTCGTGTCAAGCCGACAATAAGATAGCCTCCAGTCATGACCCGCCCTGCAGCCGTGATCTGCACCGCGCTCGCCGTCGAGTACAACGCCGTCCGCGCCCACCTGGCGGGCGAGATCACCGAACACAGCCGCAACGGCACTCTCTACGAGGTCGGCGCCTTCGGCCGTTGGACGGTCGCACTGCTCCAGGCCGGGATGGGCAACGTCTCGACGAGCCAGCAGCTGGAGCGCGCGGTCGCGGAGTTCTCCCCCGAGCTGGCGCTGTTCGTCGGCGTGGCGGGCGGCCGCAAGGACGTGGGCCTGGGCGACGTCGTCGCGGCGGACGTCGTCTACGACTACGAGTCCGGCAAGGACACGGAGTCCGGCTACCGACCCCGGATCAAGACCCACCCGTCGTCGCACCGGCTGGTCCAGCGCGCGCAGTCCGTCGCGCGACAGGCGTTGTGGCACCGGCGAATCCTCCCGTCCTGTCCGGCTCCGGCACCGCAAGCGGTGTGCAAGCCGATCGCAGCCGGTGGCAAGGTGATCAGCCATGGCTCCTCAGCGACAGCGCGGCAGATCGACCAGAACTGCGGCGACGCGGCGGCCGTGGACATGGAGGGCTTCGGGTTCCTCTCCGGCGCCCATGCGCTGAAGGACGTGGAGGCGCTGGTGATCCGGGGGATCTCGGACCTGTTGAGCGACAAGTCCTTCGAGTCCGACCAGCGGTGGCAGCCGGTCGCATCGGCCGCCGCGGCGGCGTTCGCGTTCGAGGTGCTGCACCGCGAGGAGCCGCAGCGGGACCCGGCGCCACCGGCACAGACAAACGTGATCAGCGCTCAGAACATCTACGGCAACGTGATCCAGGCCGGGAGCATCGGCCAGGTCCACTACCACTGACGGCCACCAGCATGGACAACTCGCAGCCGCCCGTGGTGCACGTGCACGGCACCTACATCAAGGCCGACCACATCGAGCAGGTGCACAACGGGACGCCTTCACCCCCGGCGCGGGAGGCGCTCGCCGCGACGGTGCGGCGGCACCAGCGCAGGACCAGGTCGACCCGCCCCAGGGTCGTGGTGGACAACCCGCACACCAGCGAGATCATGTCGCGACTGTCCACACCGGACTCACCGCAGGTGCTGGTGCTGCACGGTCCGGCGGGCTCCGGCAAGTCCGAGGTGCTCGCCTCGCTGCTCCGCCGAGCGGAGGAGCGAGGCTGGACCGGAGCGGCCATCCACATGGACGCGGTCCAGAGCGGAACCCTGACCGCCGCCTCGGTCGGCCGGCTGTTCGACCTGCCGACCTCACCCGTGCTCATGTTCGCGCAGACGCCGGGGATTCTCGTGGTGGACCAGCTCGACGCGGTCAGCCAGTACAGCGGACGCATCCCCGACAGCTACGACGCGGTCGCCGAGATCCTGGAGCAGGCCGAGGCCCTTCCCCACCTCAAGGTCGTGCTCGCGGTCCGCACGGCTGACCTCCACGCCGATCCCCGCATGGGGTGGCTGCTCGCCGATGAAGAACGGGTCGGCGGCTACGAGCTGGGGCTTCTGAGCCCTGTCGCACTGCGCGAGGCGCTGGACCGCGCAGGCGTCAACACCATGCTCGCCCCCAGCACCCTGGACCTGCTGCGAACGCCACTGCACTTCAGCGTCTTCAGCCGCCTGCCCGCCGAAGTGCAGGCGCTCCCCCACCGCAGTGTCACCAGTCTCTACGAACACCTCACCAAGCACGTGCGGAACGCGGTCGAGCGCCGGATCGGCAGGCTGTCCTGGGAGGTCATCACAACAACTCTCGTCGGCCACATGAGCGACAACGAATCGCTCCAGGCGCCTCGCGCGCTCCTGGACACCGTGTCCGAGAACGAGGTCTCCGCCCTGGTGTCCGAGGGGATTCTCGTCGAGCACGCACGGGCGGTCGGCTTCCTGCACGAGACGTACTTCGACTTCCTGTTCGCCAGGACGTTCGTCGCACAAGGGCGGGACCTCCACGACTTCCTCGTCGAGTCGGGCCAGTACCTGTTCCGCCGCGCCCAGACCCGGCAGGTACTGGACTACCTCGCCGACACCGACCGTCCCGCCTTCCACCGCTCCGTGGTCCGGATGTTGACCAGCACATCCCTGCGGCCGCATCTCCAGGACATCGTGGTGCGCGTCCTGGAGCGGCTCCCCGCCCGAGCCGAGGACTGGACGGCGCTGGAGGGGCTGGTGTTCACGCCTTCCAGGTTCCAGCAACGGCTCGCGGGGCTGCTCTCCAGGAAGGTGTGGTTCGACGCCGCCGACAGCGCGGGACGCTGGGAGGCGCTGCTCGCCGATCCGTCCACAGTGGATGTCGCGATGGAGCAGCTCCCGGCGGCGGCGTCGGTTCGTCGCGACCGCGTCTTGGAGCTCGTCTGGCCGTACCGCGACGTTGTGGAGTGGGTGTCACGACTGCGGGCACTGACGAGAGCGGTTCCGTCCGCGCTGGCCGACCTGACCGTGGACCTCATCACCCGGGGCGTTCACGACGATCAGCACAAGTCGTCCTGGGCAAAGCTGGACCCGAACAACCCGGTGGGTTCCGCACGGATTGTCGGCGCTCACCTCCGCCGTACCCAGGATCTCGCGCGGGAGAGCGGAGGCTCCGCCCCCTTCGGCACTGCCAGAACAGCGCGGGATGAGGCTCAGATCCTCATCGTCATCGCCTGCGCCGCACCTGAGGCGTTCCTGCGCGAGGTCCTGCCGTTCGTGGCCGAGGCCGCCGAGTCCGGTGACGAGCAGCCCTTCGGGTTCGGCAGCGCGATTTTCGTGGCCACGGAGGCCGCCGTGAGCAGGGCGTCCGTCGAGAAGCGGATGCTCAGGCGGTTGATGTCAAGCAAGACGAGGGAGCTGCGCTTTCTCTCGTGCCTCGCACTCGTGCGCGAGCCCGGCGACGAAGCGGTGGACTGGCTGCTGTCAGACGACCGCAATCTCACACTCGGCCGGATGGGCGACCCGATAGGAGCGAGCCGCAAGCTTGTCGCGGCAGTGGCGACGACGTGCTCGGACGATCGGCTCGCGGCGCTGTGCACGATGCTGCTCAACCACTACCCGGTCGGCGAAACCCTTGCGATGCATGGCAGAACACAGCACGAGCTGCTTTCCGTGATCCCGCCCGACCGTCGCTCTCCCGACGTCGCGCGTCGCATCGCCGAACTCAGCCGGAAGTTCGACCGCGAGCCGGCCTCTCCGCTGACGCGGACACGCAGCCGAGTGGTGGACTCGCCCATCGACCTCGACGCCGCCGTGCGGATGAGGGACCAGGACTGGGTTCGGGCACTCGGCAAGCACGACGCCCTCGGGCTCGACGAGGTGCTGTACGAAAACGCGGCCGCGGCTCCGGAGCGGTTCGCCGAACTCGCCACGACGTTCTCCATGACTGTGGTGCCCCGGTACTTCGCGACGGTGCTCAAGGCGGTTTCCGGGAAGGTGCCGGGGGAACTGCTGTCGCGGCTGTGCCTTCACGCGAAGGCGGTTCATGGCTCGGACGTGGCTGTCGCGGTGTGCAACGCCGCCCACGACGCGGCCACCGTGGTCGACAACCGCATGGTGCGAGTCCTGAAGATGTACGGACGTGACGGCGACAGCGATGTCCGAGCCTGTGCCGCGGGGGCGATCGCCCATGTTCTCGACCGTCAACCAGAGCACGCCGAACGGTTGATCACCACGGTGGAGTCGCTGGCCGCCGATCCGGTTCGCGAGGTTCGCGTGCAGGCCGCCAACGCCGTCACGGCCCTGCTGAACACGCACGCGGAGCAAGCGCTCGATCTCGCCGAGCAGGTCTTCGACGACGATGTCGAGATCTTCGGCAACCCCATCACCTGTCATCTCCTGGGGTGGGCGCTCTCAGATCGCCCCAGCCGGTTCGGCCGCCATCTGCGGCGCGCGCTCAACGGTCCGGCCGCGGTCGCCAAAGAAGCCGGACAGCTCTGGCTCGGATGCCATGTCCGAGGCGAGCTGACCGACCTGACGCTGGGAGACCTCAACGCCCACGCGCGATGCGGTGTCGCGCTCGCGATGGTGCACCAGCCGGGTACCGCCCCGGAGTTGCTCGCCCGGTTGTTCAACGACACCGAGCCCACCGTCCGGTCAGCAGCCGCCACCGCTGTCCGGTACCTGGACGAGGTACCCCCCACCGAGGCAAGAGAGCTGATCACCGCATTCGGCACGAGCCGGGCGTTCGACGAGGACTCCGAGGCACTGCTGCACGGTCGGGGCTTGCACCACACGCTCGTGCCGGAGGTGACGATGCGGGCGTGCGAGCGGCTGGCCGCGGCGACGACCGCCTCCGTGAATCCCACTCTGCTCACCGTTGTGCTTCGCCTCTACCACCAGGGGCACAACGAGATGCGTCGCCGATGCCTGGACGTCCTCGACCAGCTGGCCGAGGCGGGCCATCACGCCCTCGAAGTGGTGCTCGAAGCGGAACGCTGAGCGTCAGCGCAGGTCGGCGAGCTTCCGGAAGTCCCAGCTGGTGATCTTCGACGGGGTGACGCGCAGCCACGCGTGCCGCCCGTCGTGGACCATCTGGTCACCGCCGAAGTACTTGCGGGCGAACAGCGACTCCGGCTCCTCCAGCTCGGGACACGGCTCGCCGCCGCGCGGCACCTCACCGACGACGGCGGCCGTTCCGGTGATCTCGACACCGCGCAGCTCCAGGTACTCCGTTCCCGCGTCGACGACGACACCGATCCGGGCGTCGCGCATCAGGTCCGCCCAGCGGCGGCTGCGGGTGAGCGAGGTCAGCCACAGCGATCTCCCGTCCCACACGAACCACAGCGGCGTCGCGTGCGGACCGTCCGGGCCCACGGTGGCGACGCGGCAGGTGCGCTCGGCGGTGAGGAACGCGTCCACCTCGGCGGGGGTCATGGCGATGCGGCGACCGCGCTTCTGCTGCCGGAGCTCCTGGGTCATCGGGACACGCTAACAGCGGGCACGTGTACGGCGTACACATCGACGTGTACGTTGTACACATGAAGGCACTGACCCTCGTGGCCGCCGCGTGTTCGGCCGTGCTGTTCTTCTTCGGCACCGGACTCACGCCGGTCCCCGCCCTTGCCTGGCTCGCTCCTCTGCCCGTGCTCCTGGCAGCTCCTCGCGCCTCCGGCTGGACAGCCGGAGGCGCGGCGTTCCTCGCCAGTCTGGTGGGCACGACGAACAGCTGGGCCTTCTACTCGCACTCCCACGACATGCCGTTGTGGCCGTGGGGCCTGGTGGGCAGCCTCGCGTTCGCCGCGACGCTCCTTTTCGCCGTCCTGGTCTTCCGCGGCCTGGTCCTGCGCGGGCGGGCGTTGCTCGCCGCAGTCTGCGCGCCCGCCGTCTGGACAGCGGTGCTCTTCGTGATCGCGGAGACGAACCCGACGGGGATCATGGGCACCCTCGCCACCACGCAGGCCGACGTTCCCGTTGTGCTCCAGACGGCGTCGGTGCTCGGATCGTGGGGCGTCGAGTACCTCGTCTTCCTGGTTCCTTCGACCCTCGCAGCGATTGCCTCCCCAGCGGTGAGCAGAGCGGCACGCCTGCGGACCGGCGCCGTGGTCGCGGTCGCGGTCACGACCGCCCTCGGCCTGGGGGTTTTTCGCTTGGCGGACAAGGAAAGCGGTCCGGCTCAGCGGGTCGCCCTGGTCGCGAGCAACCAGAAGGGCTGGGCCGCTGACGTGGACACAACGCAGGGGCGCGCGGTCTTGGCCGCCTATGTCGACGAGATCGCCGCGCTGCCGGACGGCGTCAGGACGGTTGTGCTGCCCGAGGCCGCCTTCGGCTCCCGAGAGGCCATGCCCACCACCGTCTCCGAGCCGATGCGCGGGCTCGCGAAGACCAAGGGCTTCGACATCGTGGTCGGCTACGCGCACTGGGCGGAGCACGCCAAGTACAACCTGGCGTGGACGTTCCCGGCGAGTGGCGAGGCACCGATCCGGTACCTCAAGCACCACGACACCGTCAGCCCAGCTGGGGACGACCTGGTGTTCGCGCCGTCGCCAGGAGTTCGGGTCGGGGTCGCGGTCTGCATGGACGTCAACTTCCGCGATCCCAGCCAGGACTACGCCGCCGCCGGTGCAGGGTTGCTCGCGATTCCCGCGTCCGATGAGGACGACAACGGCTGGCAGCACAGCCGGACCGCGTTGCTGCGCGGCGTCGAGAACGGGATGGCCATCGCGTGGGGCGGAAGGCAGACCACGCACATGATCGCCGACAGCAAGGGCCGGGTTCTCGCCGAAGCGCGCACAGACGGACCGAAGCCGTTCGTGACGGTCGTCGGCGATGTGGCGACCGGCTTCGGGCCGACGCTGTACACCCGCTTCGGCGACTGGTTCGCGTGGGCCTGCCTCGCCTTGGCCGCTGCCGGGCTGCTGGGGTGCCGCGCACCGAGGGCTTGACCTCCAGCAAGGTCGAGGTATGAAGATCAACGCTCACGTCGGCAACGCGCATTGCGGAGGAGCGGGAATGCGGAAGGCAGTGTGGGTGGGTGTGTCGGTGCTCGTCGGCGCGGTGGTGGTGGCGGCCCCTGCGGCGGGCACAACGGACCTCACCCTCCAGGTGGGCAACGACCAGTTCGCCACCATCGACGTCGGCGCGCCCGGGCTGAGCGTCGGTGACTCGTATGTGTACTCCGACAAGCTCTCGCGCAACGGGACCGTTGTCGGCGACGACGGCGGCACGTGCCAGGTCACCCACGTGTCCGGGACGACCGCGACGACGAACTGCGTGTTGTCGCTGCGCCTGCCGGAGGGACAGATCACCGCGCAGGCGTTGTGGGTGCGCGGGACGAGTCCGCTTCGGATGGCGATCACCGGCGGCACGGGGGTCTACCGCGACGCGAGCGGCGAGCTGGTGGCGACCGATATTCAGACGCCCAAGGAGACCTACCGCGTCACAATCACCCCCAAGTGATCTCGTGAAGGGGTGGTCGTGCGCGACTGGGTCAAGGCTGACTTCGGGATCGAGCTCGTCGAGCTGCGACGGGTCGAACACGGCGCGGACGTCGCCGCGGACGTGTGGCACGGCGTCGCCGACGACGGCGCCCGCTACGCGGTGAAGTGGAGCGGGGGCGCGATGAGCACCGGCCTGGTCGTCGCGTCCCGGCTCGCACAGCTCGGTGTGGCCGGGGTTCCCGCTCCCCTGCCGACGACCGAAGGCGGTTTGTGGAGCGAGCGCGAAGGCCGTCGGCTGTCCCTGGTGCCGTGGGTCTCCGACCGTGGCGCGCTCGGCGGCGGGATGACGGCGGAGCACTGGAGCTCCTTCGGCACGCTGCTCGCGCGGACGCACGCCCAGGCCCAGGAGCTGCCACGGAGCAACTCGCACGAGCAGTGGAGGGCCGCCGCGCGGGAGCTCGACGCGAGTGATCTTCCACTGCGGCGGGCCGTCGAAGCGCTGTTGCGCCGCGCCGACGAGCTCGCACCGGTCGTCGCCGCGCAGGACGCGCCGCACGTGGTCTGCCACGGCGACCCGCACCTGGGCAACGTGCTGCTCGGCGACGACCAGGTGTGGCTGATCGACTGGGACGACGCGGTCCTGGCTCCGCGTGAACAGGACCTGTTGTTCGTGCTCGGCGGGGTGCTGCCGTTCGCCCCGGTGACCGAACGGCAGCAGGCTTGGTTCTTCGAGGGGTACGGACCCGTGGAGATCGATCCCGCCCGGCTCGCGTACTACCGGTGCACGCGCGCGCTGGAGGACCTGATCGTCCCGGCCCGCACCGGAGACGAGGACGCGGCGGAGATCGTGCGCGGCGTGCTCTCGCCGACCGGGCTGGTCACGTCGGCACTGCGGCGCTGACCTGGCGGGGCGCGGTCAGCTGGGTCCGGCCCGCCAGCTGGGTGGAGAGCGCGGCCCTGGTCAGCTCCGCCTTGTTGCCGAGGCTGAGCTTCTTGCGCACCCGCTTCACGTAGGTGTCCACGGTGTGCCTGCTGATCCCCATCGACCTGGCGATCTGGTCGTGGGTCTTGCCGTCGGCGATGTGGGAGAGCACCTCGGTCTCGCGCCGCGAAAGCTCCTCGTGGCCGACGGGCGTCAGGGGCGGCGCGACCATGCCCATCGCCAGGTACCGCTGTCCCCTCGCGACGCTGCGCACCGCCTCCACGAACGTGCGCAGTGGCGACGACGAGTGCACGCACCCGGTGACGCCGGCCAGGAAGTAGCGCTCGACAACCGTTCGGTCGGCGGATTCGGACACGACGAGGACCCGTGCCCTGGTGGCCAGCCGGATGAGCGTGCTGGGCTCCGCGGCGGCGGAGCTGACCACGTCGACGTGCGCGGCCCCTGCGTCACCGCGGTCCTGGCGTTCGCTGACGACGTGGAACCCGGGAATGGCGGCCAACAACGTGGCGAGCCCCAGCTCGGCTACCGGGCTGAACCGCAGCAGCCTTACGCGAACCTCATGGACCACACAATCTCCCAGCTCGATTCCCTATCGCTCCGACGCAGGCGGCAGCACTGACCAGAGCGGCGTATCGGCTGTTCACGGGGTTGCACCCGCAGCACCGGAACGGAAACAACTAGTACCGCATCGACACTTACCTGTCATCCACTCGGCGTAGTTTTACAAGAATCATGAAGCGGGATTTAGCGAAATTTCATTCGATTTCCCAACACGCCGAGCAGCGGAGCACCGCACCGAGGGCCGGATCGACCTGGTCGCCGCCCGACGCCCGGCTCGGCTCGGCTCCGCTCGGCTCCGAGAATCGCGTTTTGTAGCCATAATGAGAAATGAGAGCGCTCTCATTCGCGCTATGGCTACAAAACGCGGAAAACTACACGGTCACAGGTGGGCGAGGACCGCGGCCAGCTCGGTGTAGGAGTTCCGGACGCCGTCGGCGTTGCCGAGACGATGCCGCTCCAGCCGGATCGCGGCGAGATGCCTCGCTTCGTAGACCCACGATCGCCACACGACGTGTTCGGCGTTCTCCGGCGACCCGTAGCTCTCCCAGAACGCGTCGCGCTCCGTGCCGGGCTTCGCCGCCGCCATCCTGATCGTCCAGTCGGCGGCGGGATCACCCCACCAGGTGCGGTCCATGTCGAGCACCCCGGTGATCGTGGGCTCCGGCGCGCTCGCGGAGAGCATCACGTTGACCGTCCACAGGTCGCCGGTGAGCATTCGCGGTTCCGTGACCTCGTCGAGGACCTCCGCTCGCTCGGTGACCACGGCCGCGACCTCGCGGATGTCGGCGACGTCCAGGCCCACGCCCTCGGCGTCCTTCGCGATGTCGTCGAAGGCCGTCAGGATGGCCTGGCTCCAGGTGGCGTGGTGCGGGCCGGACACGGGGCCGAAGCCCGGACCCCGCACCGCGTGGACGGTGCGCGCGATCTCGCCGAGCTGCCGGAAGAACACGGGCCACGCCGAGCGCGGGTAGTCGGAGAGCCGCTCCGGGGCGGGAACCCCGTCGAGCAGGGTCTGGACCATGTAGTCGCGGCCGATGAGCTCGTGGGACCAGTCGGCGGCGATCACGCGTGGCATCAGCGGTGCGATCACGCCCAGCCACGGCACGCTCGCGTACTCGTTGCGCATCAACTGGTGCTCACTGCGGAACTGAAGCGCGGGCTCGGGCGCGACGCGCAGGATCACCGGCCGGTCCTGCCCGGCGACGGTCACGCGGTAGGTGTTGTTGTACATGCCCGTGCCCAGCTCGGTGGCGGCCGTGGCGTCGGCGCCGAGGACCCGCCGGCAGATCGAGCTGATCTCCTCGGCGGTGACCGACCGCTGGAATGCCTGGCTGGTTCGGACGACTGGCCGGAAGTCCATCGAAGCTCCTTCACCGCGCACAGGACTACTCTGCACCAGGCGAGTCGACGCGCCGCAACAGCCGTCGCTTGTCGCCTGGCCTGCGCCGGCCCCCTCACACGGCCAGGTGAAACAGTCGAAGAACGCCGCCGATCTACTCGTGGAACCGGGTCGCACGCTCGCTCAGGACCCGGTCGAGCGCCGCCCGTCCCGCCGGACCCCACGCCGGCTTGCCGCCGGGCAGGCCGCGGTCCCCGTTCTGGCCCATCAGCATCAGGAAGAGGCTCTTCAGCGCGGCCAGCCCGCGGGCGCGCCGGACCGTCGCCTCGTCAGCCTCCGCGTACGCGGCGAAGAAGCGTGCGGACGCGCCCGCCGGGAGCAGCACCCAGGCGGCCGCCAGGTCCCACGCCGGGTCGCCGACGAACAGGTCGCCGAAGTCGACAACGCCCGCCAGCGTCCCATCCGCGACGACGACGTTCGCGGGATGCAGGTCGCCGTGCACCCACACCGACGGACCCGCCCATGCGGGGGCTGCGACGGCGTCGTCCCAGACGGCCCGGACGTCGGCGGCGTCGGAGCCGATCGCGTCAGCGTCGACGGAGTCGAAGAACTGGTCGAAGCCGTCCGTGCAGTCCTTGGGGTGCGTGCCGTGGGCCGTGTCAACCGGTGCGTCGGCGGGCGCTGCCACATGCAGCGCCCGGAGGAACGCCGCCAGGGTGTCGGCCGCGTGCTCGCCGCGGGTGATCGACCCGTGGTCCAGCGGCAGGCCCGGCACCCACGTCATGACCGTCCAAATCTTGGGGAAGCGCTCGGAGGGCGCACCGCTCCGCACCGGGACCGGGATCGGCAGCGGCAGGCGTGGGGCGAGCAGCGGCAGCCACCGGCGCTCCTTGAGCTGGTGATCGGGGCCGGTGTCCATGCGCTGGATCCGCACGGCCAGCTCGTCCCCGAGTCGCCACATCTGATTGCCCCAGCCGCCCTCCACCTCGCGGAGGGGCAGCTCGGCCAGGTCCGGATGCTGGTCCCGCAGCAGGTCGCGGATGAGACCCACGGTGATCTCGGTCTTGATCTCGGCCTCGATCTCGGTCATGCGGAACAACCGTAGTGGGTTCGACCACGACAACGTTGTCCGACCGTTCCGACGTGCGATCGACCCGCAAGCGGGGAGATCAGGACTCGACGGGCTCCAGGACGAAGACGGGGATCTCACGCGTGGTCTTGCGCTGGTAGTCGGCGTAGTCCGGGAAGGCCGCCACGGCCCGGTCCCACCACTGCGCCTTCTCCTCGCCGGTCACCTCGCGCGCGACGTAGTCCTTGCGCACCGGCCCGTCCTGAAGCTCCACCGTCGGCGTGGAGAGCACGTTGTGGTACCAGACCGGGTGCTTCGGGGCTCCGCCGAGCGAGGCGACCGCGGCGTAGGTGCCCTCGTGCTCGACGCGCATCAGCGGCGTCTTGCGGAGCTTGCCGGACTTGTTGCCCTTGGTGGTCAGGATGATCACCGGCAGCCCCCGCATGGTGGTGCCCTCGGTACCGCCGGAACCCTCGTACTGCTCGACCTGCTTGCGGACCCATTCGGTGGGGCTGGCCTCGTACTCGCCGGTCAGCGGCATCGCACTGCTCCTCAGATCGACTGCGCCTGTGCGAGGGACAACGCCGAGGCGATCACCGGTATTCCTTCACGTTCGCGTGACAACCCTCCGGTACCCGGTGAGCAACAGGAACACCACCGCGACCAGCGCGACGCCGATGGCCAGCTGGACCGCGAGCGCGGTCCAGTCGTCGGCGAACGCCTGGGCGACGCTCGTCCCGCCGAGCAGGACGCCGAGGTAGCCCAGCGTGGGTCCGGAGTCGAACGCGGTGCGGGCGGTCGGGCTGTCCCCGCCGTCACCCCACTCCGGCTCTCGTCGCCGCACGAACAGCGCGACCACGGCGAACGGGATCGCCAGCGGCACCCAGATCACGTAGTAGAAGTAGGCGAACTGGGTCACGCTCTGGAAGATCCAGTCACCGCGCCCGAAGCTCGCCAGCACCGGGTCGGCCTGCGGCTTGAAGGACTCCAGGTAGCCGATCACGCCGTGGACCACGTTGAACCCGATCGCGATCAGCCCGAGGTAGAGGTACCAGTCGCGCCGCTTCGTGATGATGTAGACCTCGAACGGGATGGCGACCAGCCCGGCGACCAGGACGAAAACCGACGCGAACCCGCTGGCCACCCCGGAGAGCACCGTCCGCCACTCGCCGGCCCCCGCCGCGCCCGCCGCGGTGACGAGGAAGGAGTACCGCGAGCTCCACGCGATGACGATCCCGCTCGCCACGAGAGCGGTCAGAATCCGGAACATCACCCAGTAGCGCACACCCGACAGGCTCGCCGCGCCAGGTCACAGCAACATGATCACCGCGTCACGGTGCGGACTTCACTGGAGAGGACCGCATGCTCGGAGCGAGGAGGTAGACGGCGGCGGTGAACACCACCGCGGACACCATCGCCCACCGCAGTCCCATCCCCTCGGCGAGCGCGCCGACGAGCACGGGCTCGACGAGGAACCCGAAGTACCCGCAGGCGGCGACCGCCGCCACGGCCTGGCCGGGCGCGTCGGGCTGCTTGCGGCTCGCCACGCTCCACGCGACCGGGACCATGCCCGCGACGCCGAGGCCCACCACGGCGAAGCCGATGACACCCGCGACGGGTGTCGGCACCAGGATCACCAGCGCGAAGCCCGCGACGGCGACCACGGTGACCGCTCGCATGAACGACACGACCCCGACCCGCACCACGATCCGGTCCGCGACCGCGCGAACAGCGATCATGGTGCTGGAGAAGGCGAAGTACCCGAGCGACGCCAACGCTGGAGTGGCTCCGGTGACGTCGGCGAGGTACACCGCGCTCCAGCTGTTCACCGCGCCTTCGGCCACGAACCCGCAGAACGCGATCACCCCGAGCGGGACCAGAGCGCGGCTCGGCAGCGCGAACGCGGCTTCGCCCTGACCGCGGTCGGGGCCACGGAGGAACCAGCTCACCGCCGCCAGGAGCGCGATCGCCAGCCACACCGCGCCCGCGCAGGAGAAATGCGCCGTCACCGGCACGTGCCACGCCTCCATCACCGCGCCGGCACCGGAGCCGACCAGGCCGCCGATGTTCCAGAACGCGTGGAACCCGGCGAAGATCGGCCGCCCGTACCCCTCCTCGACGCGCGCGGCATGGGCGTTCATCGACACGTCCAGCAGGCTGTTGCCGACGCCGAGGACCACCAACGCCGCGACGAAGAACGGCAGGTTCGGCGCGAACGCCACCAACGGCAGCCCGCCGCACAGCACGGCCGCGCCGACCACCACGGCGGCCCGGCTGCCGATCCTGGCGAGCACCGCGCCCGCACTGACCAGCGTGACGACCGAACCCGCGGCGAGCCCGAACAGCCCGACCGCCAACTCCCCCGTGGTCAGTCCGACCCGCGCCTGCACCGCGGGCACCCGGGCCAACCATGTCGCGAACGCGGCACCGCACACCGCGAACACCGCTGAAACCGCCCACCGCGCTCGCCGAAGCTCCCCAGTCACCAGTCCCAACCTAGCGACCACACGACCGCCGAGACGCCGGGGTGCTCAGTGCACGGAGAGCCCGCCGTCGACGAAGATCGACTGACCGGTGACGTACGCCGACGCGCGGCTGGCGAGGAACACCGCCGCTCCCTCGAAGTCCTCGGCCAGGCCATTGCGCCCGATCATCGTGCGCTCGGCCAGTGCGGCCACACGTTCCGGGTCGGACGACAGCCGCGCGTTGAGCGGTGTCATCACGAACCCCGGCACCAGCGTGTTGCACGTGACACCGGATGGTGACCACGCCTCGGCCTGGGACCGCGCAAGCGACTCCAACGCGCCCTTGGAGACGCCGTAGGCACCGCTCTGGACGAAGGCGCGGTGCGCCTGCTGGGAGGTGATGTGGATGATCCGCCCGAAGCCCCGCTCCGCCATACCGGGGCCGAACCGCTGCCCCAACAGGTAAGGCGCGTCCAGGTTCAGCGCCATCGTGGCGTCCCACACGTCCTCGCCGAGCCGGCTCATCGGCGGCCGCAGGTTGACCCCGGCGGAGTTGACCAGGATGTCGGGCTCCCCGAACACCTGGGCCGCGGCCTCCGCGGCCGCGCGCACACCGTCCCGCGTGCTCAGGTCGGCACTCACCCACGCGGCGCGGCAGCCGTCGGCCTCCAGATTCTCAACCGTGGCAACGAGTTCAGCCTCCTTGCGCGCCACGACCACGACACTCGCGCCCGCACGGGCAAGCGCCCCGGCGATGGCACGGCCGATACCGGAGCTGCCGCCGGTGACGATGGCGACACGGCAGTCGAGGGAGAACAGGTCGGAGAGGTACGCCCGCGAGCTCATTGCCGCAGGGTAGTCCGCTTACCTCCGAGGTAATCGTCTTCGGCCACCCGCGCTGGCGATACTGCTGCGGCACAACACGAGACCGAGACTGGAGGACCCGAACATGACCACTCGCGCTGTCGTCGAGGAGCTGCTTGGCCGGATCGGTGAGGGCGACCCCGAGCGCATCGCCGAGCTGTACGCGGAGCAGGGCGACTGGCGGCTCGACTGGCCGGAGGCAGAGCACGGCCGCGCCGCCACGCCATGGATCCGGCACCGGTCCACCCGCGCCGACGCCGCCGCGCACTACCGCGAGCTTGGTGAGCACCACGTGCCCGGCCAGGCTGCGACCCAGATCGAGCGAATCCTCATCGACGGCGACGACGCCGTAGTGCTCGGCGAGATCCGTCAGACAGCGCGCTCTACCGGCCGCGCATACCGCGCGCGCTTCGCACTGCACCTCACGATCGAGAACGGGCTCGTCACCCGGCACCACGTCTACGAGGACAGTCTCGCGGTGGCACAGGCGTTCGACACGAACGTCGGCTGAGCCGCCGTCGGCGACGTGGCCGTTCCGGCAAGTATTCACCGGCACAAGTAACTCGATCGGTGACCGAGGCATCGCCGTCGCGGTAGTTGGATGGCGCGCATGCGGCTGCTTCCTCGGTTGTTCCTGGGCGCGCTGGTCAGCGCCGGGGTCACGACAGTGCTGGCCATCGCGGTCAACGTCGTCACCAGTGAGTCGGTGCCGCCGCCGTTCGACGTGGTGAAGCCCTACGCGTTTCCGGTGATGATCGCGCTGTGGCTGCTGACAGCCGTGCTCATGGCGGCGCAGGAGTCACCGCGGCAGCGGGCACGGCGGCTGGAGGAACTGCTCGTCGAGCCGGAGAAGCTGGCCCGCACGGTGACGGCGCTGCGGGGACGGCTCGAACGCCACCTGCGCCTGCGGGTCCACGAGCAACGGCTGTTTCCCGATCTTCCGGGTATGCCTCAGGCGTGGCGCTCCCTTGACGGCTCGGCCGGGCGCACGCGGCTGGCCACGGGGCCGTCAGGCACCAGTGAGCCCCGCGAGTACGTGCGGACGTTCGAAGCGGTGAGCTCACGGCGGCTGGTCGTGTGCGGACCGGAAGGTACGGGGAAAACTGACTGGCTGCACACGTTCGCGCTCGGAATGGTGTCCGGCGACCGCGCCACAGAGGCGGTTCCCGTGTTGCTGGAGCTCAGTCAGTGGCCACGGAACTGGGACTTCTCGCGGTGGGTGCGCCACAGTCTCGCCAAGCTGGTCCCCGAGCTCGGCTCGCGGGAACGCGGAGCGGCCGCCGACGGCGACCCCGTCATAGCGCTGCTGAGGTCGAATCGGTTCGTGCTGTTGCTCGACGGCCTCGACGAGGTCGCGCCGCGACGACGTGCCGAACTGCTGGCCACGCTCAACGAAGAGCTGTGGCTCGGCATGCCCGCCGTCATGACCAGCCGAACCGAGGTGTACCTCGAAACTACGTCGCCGTTGCGCGACGCCGCGGTCCTGGTCCTCGAACCGCTACCCCCGGACGGGGTCGAGGCGTGGTTGCGAAAGGTCTTCCCTGCCAACGGGTTCTCGCGATGGCAGCCAGTGGTGCGCGCCTTGCGGAGACCGGGAACGCCGGTGGCCGAGGCGCTGTCCACGCCGCTCATGGTGACGCTGGCGGCCAAGGTGTTCCAGGCGAACGACCCTGGTGAGCTGACAACCCTCCCGGACCGGAACTCCATCACCCGGCGCCTGCTCGGTGGGTTCGTGCCCGTCGCCTACGGCCGGGGCGGGAACCGCTGGCCGCTGCGCAAGGCGCGTGCGTGGCTGGAGTTCCTCGCGACCCGGATCACCCGCGACGAGCCACGCGGGATCGCGTGGTGGCGGCTGTACAGCTTCGTACCGCGCTGGCAGTTCGCGGTTCTGCTCGGCGCGTTCGTCGGACTGTGCGCCGGAGTCGCCGCCGCCCACACGGTCGGCCTCGCCGTCGGCCCGGTCCCCCTCGAACCTGTCGCCTACCATTTCGGCGACTTCTTCACCAGCCCATGGCTGGCGCTCCAGTCCGCATTGGAGAACACCGTCCGATCCCTCGGCGGCGGCGCGACGCCGTCAGCGGTGGTCAGCGCGGTGGTCATCGGATCGGTCATCGGGGCTGCCACTGCGGCCTGGAACAGCGTGAGCCTGCTGAGCTACCAGGACTCCTTGTGGTGGCAACGGATGTCATGGGTCTTCTCCCCTGCGCCCGCGTCGCGCCGCGTGCGTGCCGTTGTCCGGGACGCTGCTTTCCGAGTCGCGTGCGGACTGGTTGCGGGGAGTGCGGTCGGCGCGGTGAGCGCGGCCGTGACCGGCATGTCGGTCGTGTTCGGCGACGGCACCAGCGAGGTGTTCCTGCTCGCGATGGAGGTCGGTGCGGTGAGTGGCGCGGCGATGGGTGTGATCGCGAGCCTGTGGCGCACTCCGCTGGGGCGCTGGGGACATCCGGCCCCGGATGCCCCGACGACGGTCAACCTCCGGGAGCACCTGCCCCGACCGACGAGGATCGTCGTCACGGCGGGAGTCGGTTTCGCCGTCGGCGCGGGTATCGCGCTGCTCGCCGGGCGGCACCCGACGCTTTTCGGCGCCGCAGGCGCGGCCATGGCGCTGACGCTGCTGTTGCTCGTCGCGGCCGACGACATCACCGAGAGCGGTGCGGCGACCTCGGCGACCTCGTGGTCAGCGGACCGCGCCGATGCCTCTCGCATAGTGCTGCGTGGCGACATCGTGGCAAGCGTGATCCGAGCCGGTGCGGCGATGGTCCTCGCCCTGCCGGTGCTCCTGTCCGTTGGGACGGTCGACTACTCGCGTTCTCTCGTCATCACGGTGATGTGCGGGGTTCTGTTCGTCGCCATTCGCGAGGTCTGTGTCCGGCCATGGTCCTGGTGCCTCGTCGCCACAACGGCCCTGGCGGTGCGCCGTCGGCTGCCGTGGCGGGTCGTCGCGTTCGTCGAGGACGCGCGAGAGCGCCAGGTGCTCCGCAGGGAAGGCGGCGCGTACCAGTTTCGGAGCGCGGCACTGCGCGACCAGCTCGCCAACGCGCAGGAGGAACCTCAGCAAGCCGAACCCGAAGTCGTTGCCTCCCAAACCAATCACTGGCGAAGGACACTCAACGCCCGGCGAGAGAATGCCCGTCGCCATCGACGTTGGCGTGCTTTCATCGCCCTGAATCGCGTGCTCCTGGCACAGAGCACGCACCTCGGTCAGGCGGATCTGGACACCATCCGCACTCAGAGCGCGATCGCGGCCCTGATGAACACCCGGCGGACGTTGTGGCTCTCGGAGTGGTACCTGGAAGCCGCCGTGAGCGCGCTCCCCAAGGACATCCTCGACAAGGACCCGTTCGTCGTCGACCTGCGGCTCCGGTGGGCGGCGGTCGCGGAGAGGCGCAACTCCGATCTCGTCGCGGTGGTGGCTTGTCTGACAAAGGTCCGTTCAGCGCTGCCCGACGACGACCCCAAGACGGCATCGGTCACCACCCGACTGTTGCAAGCGCGATGTGCCGCGATCGTGCGGTTCCACTCCCACGATCCGGAGGAGGAGTTGGCGGCGCTGCTCGGCGAGGCGGTCTCCGAAACGGGCGCGGACACGGCGACGGCACAGCACATCCGGTGGCACCTGGCGGTCGCGCTGGGGAGAGCCGGGCGGTGGGCCGAGGCCGAGGCCCACTTCACGACGGTGGCGGAGTGGTCGGAGAACCACCTCGGGGCGTCCGACGACTTCACGGTCAACGCGAGGAAGCAGCTGCGCAACGCCCGACGACACCGGCAGTACTGACAGCATCCGCCCGATCGATTCCGGCAGACGTTGTCACTACTGCTCGAAGCCTTCCTGCGCTGGTCCGCCTCGTGCACGCCCCCGCTTTTCGCGTTTTGTAGGCTTAATGCGAAATGGGAGCGCTCTTTCGCGCATCAAGGTGACAAAACGCGAAACCCCGACCACGCCAGCCCAGGCACGTGCACCGCGGGCCGTCAGTCTCATCGGGACTTGGTCGTGTCTTGCAAGCCGCCACGCGATGCGGCGCCGAACGGGCAGGCACCGATGCGGTCATCTCGCCGCTTGGGCGACTCGGGGAACACTCCCCAATGCCTTAGGTCGTGTCCTGCAAGTGGTAACACCACCCCGCCATCCCGCCACCCCCTGACGCCCTCACCCACGCGCCCCCCCCCCCCGCTTTTCGCGTTCTGTAGGCTTAATGCGAAATGGGAGCGCTCTCTTGCGCATCAAGGTGACAAAACGCGAAACCTCGACCACGCCAGCCCAGGCGCACCAGGCCACGGGACGGGGGGCGGGGCGCGAGGGCGAGGGGCGAGGGGCGAGGGGCGAGGGTACGGGGGTGGCGGCATCTCGGGGTATCGGGACGGCTTGCAGGACAGGTCTTAGCCGACCAGCGAGCGTTCACGGGTCTCCGGCAGGGCAAGGACGCACACCAGCGCCAGGACTCCGTACATGGACATGAGCACGCCGACCGCGATGCTGCCGTACGTGGCCTGCAACGCCGTTGCCACCAGCGGCGGAACGGCTCCGCCGAGGACCGTTGCCAGGTTGTAGCTCAACCCGACCGCCGTGTAGCGGTGTTCGGTCTCGAAGAGCTCAGCCATGTAGGCGGCAGCCGGGCCGAGGATGGCGCCGCCGATGACAAGCAGAAGGCAAAGCCCGACGCCGACAAGCACGACGTTGCCGGTGTCGATGATCGGGAAGACCACGATCCCGCACGCCACAGCCGCGACGTTGCCACTGAGGATCACCCGCCGCCGTCCCACGCGATCCGAGTACAGCGCGCCGGCGGCTGTGGCGGCGACGAGGACGACGCCGCCGATCACACCGAGCAGCAGCATCGTCGGCTGGGGCAGGTGGAGGACGGCGGTGCCGTAGCTGGTCAGGTAGACGGTACCGATGTAGTTCAACCCGAACGCCGCGCTGAGTGCTCCGCCCGCGAGCAGAATCTGCTTGCTGTGCCTGGAGAACGCCTCCCGCAGCGGCGACCGGAGGTGGGTCTTGCTAGCCGCGCGGAACACCGGGGTCTCCTCGATCCGCAGCCGGACGTAGAGCCCGACCGCGACGAGCAGGACGCTGAGCAGGAAGGGAATCCGCCATCCCCAGCTCATGAACGCCTCATGGCTCATGGTCGCGCCGGTGACGAGGAACGTCACGCTGGTCAACGCGAACGCGGTCCCTGGCCCCAGCTGCGGGTACATCCCGGACCGACCGCGGCTGCTGGCCGTGGAGTACTCCACGGCCAGCAGCGCGGCACCACCCCATTCCCCGCCGACCGCGATGCCTTGCAGGAACCGGAGGACCACCAGGATGACCGGAGCCGCGATGCCGATCGACTCGGCGCCCGGCAGCAGTCCGACCCCCATCGTGGACACGCCCATCAACAACAACGTGTAGGTCAGGGTTCGCTTGCGCCCCAGACGATCCCCGAGATGACCGAACAGCGCGGCACCAAGCGGCCTTGCGATGAACGCCACGGCGAACGACGCGAAGGCGGCGACCGTCCCGGCCGTGGCCCCGAGGGCGGGGAAGAACAGGGTCGGGAAGACCAGCGCGGCGGCGGTGCCGTAGACGAAGAAGTCGTAGAACTCGATTGCCGTGCCCGCGAACGAAGCGAATGCGATCCTGCGCGTCGGCGCCTCGGTGTGCACGGTCATGGTGATCAGCCTTCTCCCCTCGCTCACGTGGCGGCAAGCGCTCACGGGGTGTCACTGCCCACTGTTCGCCATGGACCGAAGACAGGAGAACCCGCATCGTCCGATGTGGACGGTAGGCGGTCACCCGAGGACGCCCAGGTCGAGCGCCCGCAGGCGGGCCGGGTCGGCGATCACCTCGTACTCGGCGACCCGGTCACCCGCCACCCTGACGACCAGTGCGCTCAGCAGTCGCCCGCGCGGCGCCACCACCACTCCGACCGTGCCGTTCACCAGTGCCACCTCCGCGAACCGCGCCCTCCGTCCGAACACCACCGCCCCCTCCGCCACGTTCCGTGCGCCGCGGACCTCCGTCGCCGCGCCCGGCGGCAGGGCAGCGGGGTCGGCACGGCGCACGACATCTGGGGCCAGCACAGCAAGAAGGGCGTCGAGATCACCGGCGTGCGAGGCGGCGAGGAACGCCTCGACGACGCGGCGGTTCCGAGCGAGTTCGGCCGTGGACACCGTCGGGTTGCCACGCAGTCTCCGCCGTGCGCGGCTGGCGAGCTTCTTCGCGGCGCCCGGCGTGCGGTCCACTATCAAAGCGATCTGGTCGAACGGCACGGCGAACATGTCGTGCAGCACGAACGCGATGCGCTCGACGGGGGTCAAGGTGTCCAGCACGACGAGCAGCGCTCGGCCGACCATGTCCGTCTGAAGCACCTCCTGTTCGGTGTCGACGTCCGCGCTCCGGTCGGGTATCTGCTGGCCGACCAGTTCCTCGCGTCGCGCCTTGCGGGAGCGCAGCATGTCCAGGCAGACGCGGGAGACGACCGTCCGCAACCACCCTGTCAGGTTCTCGACGCTGTCGATGTCGGTCCGGCTGAAGCGCAGCCACGCCTCCTGGACGGCGTCGTCGGCCTCGGTGAGCGAGCCGAGCACGCGGTAGGCGACCCCGCGCAGATGGCCTCGATGCTCCTCGAACCGTTCGGCCAGCCCGTCCATCGGTCACCTTCCTCCCGTGTGCCCCGTCACCTTCATGACGGATGCGAGCACGCCGAGGTGACACACCCCGGCGTCATGACTCGATGGTGGTGATCGGATGTCTTCCCTGCTGCACCTGGATTCCAGCTCCAGTCGTATCGATGACTCGGTGAGCAGGCGGCTGACCTCGTTGTTCGCGGACACCTGGCGGAAGGTGCACAGCGCAGCCGGGTACCGCTACCGGGACCTCGCGGTGGACCCGGTACCCCTGGTCGGCCCGGCCTACTGCGCCCTCGGCCGCCGACTGGAGCGGGAGGGCCTCGTCCCGGCGGACGCGGTCGCGAGGCAGGTTGACGGGCCCGACGAGCAGCGCGAGTGGGCGTTGACTCTGCCGTTGATCACCGAGCTGCTGAGCGCGGACACGGTGCTGCTTGGCGTCCCGATGTACAACTTCTCCATCCCCGCCTCCCTGAAAGCGTGGATCGACCGAATCACCTTTCCCGGCGCGTACACCGACCCGGCTACCGGCGCGAGCTTGCTGCGCGGCACGCGGGTCGTGGTGGTCACCGCACGCGGCGGCAGCTACGGCCCTGGGACTCCCCGCGAGGCCTTCGACTTCCAGGAGCCCTACCTGCGGGCGTACTTCGGTGACCTAGGGGTGTCCACAGAGGACATGCTCTTCGTCCACGCCGAGATGACTCTGGCGACGATCGTGCCGAAGCTGGACCGTTTCCGGGCGATGGCCGAAAGCTCGCTGGCCGCGGCACAGGACGCGGTATCCACGTTGGCCAAGTGCTCGTTCTGACGACTACAAGCCGGGCAACGCCCTCGTCCCTTACGGACCGACGACTCGCACTCGTGCAGGGGTTTCCGGACCGAGCGGACCAGCGAGGCGACCGCGAAGGCGGCGAGCCCGCACAAGGTGATCGCCACGGCGTCGTCGACGGAGCGCGGCGTGAACGCCAACTCCCCACCGTGCCCGAGGACGAATCCGGCGTGCAGGCACCAGCAGACCACGGCCGTGGCCAGCGCCGCGCCCAACGTGGAGGTGGTCGCGATGGTGTCCACCACGGCGGCCATCGCGATGAGCGAGAGCACCGGCTTGCCGGCCGACGCCCTGACTGCGCATGCCTCCAGCACACTCCGGGAACGCCCGTGTGAAGGCGACCTCCGAACACCGTTGCTGGGTTTCTCGACGGGCCATTGACCAACGTGGTGCGGACGACGCGCAAAGATCGCGTGGGGAGAGCCGAGTTCGCCTGCCGGGCGTGGCACTCTCATCCCGCCCAGCAGGCGAACGGCAGCGCTTGACCCCGTCGGTGGCCTCGCGGCGCTGTCGCTGGACGCCATGGCCTCCGTCGCCTACGGACCCGTGCTCGCCCTGGCGGGCGGCGCCCATCGGCGGACTCCCCTGCGACCGTGGATGATCATCCAGCAGCGGCGCGAGGCCACCACCCGCGAGGTGAATGCGCTGACCAACCAGCAGCTCGCCGACCGCCAGTTGACCGGGGCGGGTCTGCTGGACAGGCGCACCGGCGACGGCGGCGCGCAGGCGAAGCCCTACCGCTCCAAGGCCCGCTCCTGATGGCTCGACGACCCACCCACCGAGCTGGACCACCTCAGGGCTCGGTTCCACACGGTCAGAACCAGTGCAGGCAGTGCGGGGAGCGGTCGGCGCGGAAGAGTGCGTCAGCGAGCGCTGCCGCGCCAGGACGGTGGGCTTTGATGTGTCCGGCGCGCACGAGCGTGCTCGGTGCGGTGCCGCCGAGGTAGACCGAGCCCAGGTCGCTCACGTCGAGGGACAGGTCGGGCTCCCGGTCCGTCGGGACGCAGTCGGCTTTGCTGTCGCGGACGGTCAGCAGGTAGCGGCCGTGCTCACCGAGGAACTGGTCGTCGACGTCGAGGACGAGCTCGCCGTCCGTGAACCAGCCGCGCGCGGTCAGCGCACGCGGGACGTCCAGCAGCCGCACCCAGAGCCAGTCCATGTTGTTGCTCACCTGGCCGGCGCGGAGGTCCGCCAACTGCCAGCACAGCGGGTGATCGGGCGGGAAGTGCTTGAACACGACCTGAGTGGCCAGGTCGTGTTCGAGCGCGAACCGGGCCAGGGCCGTGAAGACGGCGTCGTCGGTGGCGATGACCTCGTCGACCGTCAAGGTCTCGGACTCGCCGAGCGAGTAGCTGGCGTACCCGTCGGGGACGCCGTCAGCGGCACGGTGGACGGCGACGTAGCGCGGCGCCGGAGAGATCGGGGGCTGCCCCGCGCCCGAGGCCCACCAGCGGTGCGGACGGGACAGCGCGCCGGGCTGTGCGCGGCGGTACCGGTCGTAGACCTCTTCCAGGATCTCGCCGCACTCGGCACGCCGCAGCAGCTCGATCGAGCCAGTCGCCGGGGCGTCGGCCGTTCCGCGTGCCCTGGGGCGGGCGAAGGAGGCCCGGTGGCGCTGCACCGTCAGCCGCTGCGTGTAGGTCGCCGGTCCGTAGCCGAACCTGCGGTAGATCAGGGCCTCGGAGGCCAGCAGCACGGAGAGGAACTCCCCTCGGGCCCGCAGCTCGGCGAGCTGGTGCCGCATCATCGCACTGAGCACGCCTTGGCGTCGGTGCGAGGGCAGGACACCGACGGCGCTCACCCCGGCGGCCGGGGCGAGGACCTCACCGGGCAGCGTGAGCTCGAAGGAGTACGAACTGGCGGTACCGACGGGCCGCCCGTCCGCCGTCACGGCGATCAGGTTGCGGTCCGTTTCGAGCGCCGACCACCAGACCCCGCCGCCGTCGGTCGGGGTCTCCGGGAAGCGCCCGAACGCGGCATGGAGTGTGTCGACGAAGACCTTGAGGTCCTGGTCGGTCGTAGGACGGATCTCCATCGCTGTCGCTGCCTTCCCGGGATTGTCGGCACCACGACTCGTGGTGTGCCGCCACAGTGCAGCGTGGGCCCGTGGCCAGATCAAGCGAATTTGGGCCGAGCCCGTGGCCGGTCACGGCGCAACCCGGTCCTAGGGGTGAGTCGTGGCCGTCCGCCCCATCCGTTCGCGGCGTTGGGGTAGGCGTGAACGCCTCGGCGCACTCCGTGCCGGAACGAGCGAAACGCTTGTCCGGCGCCAACTCCTTTCGCTGGCAGGTATCCGCCAGCGCGTTCAGGCGAGCAGCTTCGCTTCCTCGTCTGCGGAGAAACCGCGTCCCAGAGGCGGTTCGCCTCGTTCGCGGTCCCAGACGAGGACGTCAGCCGCCGTCACCTCCAGCGGTGTCGAGGGCATACCGGCGGCCCGTGCGCGCGCGGCGCTTCGTTGCTGTGTGGGCCAGTTCGGCCGGATGAGCGGGAACAGCGGCGGGAGCGCCTCGGGTGTGACCGGGACGATCTCCACTTGGGTGCCCGCCACTCGCGCACAGGTCTCGATGAGCCCGCCCAGGGTGGTCGGCTCGGCCGGGCCGACCGCGTTGAACACTCCGTCCCGCTCGTCCCGTACCAGCCGGACCACGAGCCGGGCGAGATCACGGGAGTCGATCACCTGCACCGGCTGCTCCGGCCGGCCGGGCAGGGCCACGCGGCCGCCCTGTGCGGCGCGGCGCACCCAGTAGGTGAACATCTCCGACGGGTCGTGCGGCCCGGCCACCTTCCCCGGCCGCACGATCGTCGCGCGCCGTCCGTACCGGGCGGCCACATCGTTCTCGCACGCGACCTTCAACGGCCCGTAGGTCGCATCGTCCAGCTCCTCGGTGTCGCGCACCTCCGGGCGAAGCGGCGCGGTTTCGTCCGAGCCCGGCTCGACGTCCTCGCGCGCGTACACGGCGTGGCTGGAGATGAACAGGTATCGGCCGACTCGGTCGCCGAGCGCGTCCATGGCCTGTCCGACGTGGCGCGGAACGTAACCGCTGACGTCGACCACCGCGTCCCAGGTGCCGTCGCGCAGGGCGTCGTAGTCGCCGGTGTCGCGGTCACCGACGAGCCTGGGCACATCGGGGAACAGCTCGGATCCGGTCCTGCCCCGGCTGAACAGCGTCACCTCGGCACCGGTGCGCAGCGCGTCCTCCACGATCGTCCGGCCCACGAACGACGTTCCCCCCAGCACCAGAATCCGCATGCGCCCCAGGCTAAGTCGGGGCACCACCACCTCACCACCCCTGGCGCCCCCGCCCACATCCCCTCCCCCGTCTCACCCACATCCCCTCCCGTCTCGCTCCCCCCGTCTCGCCCACGTCTCGCCCCCGTCTCGCGTTTTGTAGCCTTAATGCGAAATGGGAGCGCTCTTTCGCGCATCAAGGTGACAAAACGCGAAAGCTCCGACCACGCCAGCCAGTTCACGCGTGCACGGGGGCACGGGGCTCGGGGCACGGGGGCGGGGGAGTTCCGTGAGTGACCGCCGCACGGGAGGTCACCTGTAGGGGTCCCACAACGCCGCGTCGTCGCCCGCGCGCAGGACGCGCAGCCGGTGGTGCATCTGTTCCCGGATACCGCGGTCCACCGAGACCATCGGCAACGCGATGGTCACCAGCTCCAGCTCGCGCACGCGGCGGAGCACGTTGAAGCCGTCCCAGGTGGTGACGTCGAATCCGTAGAAGTCGGCGAGCTCCCGGTGGGCGGCGACCCCGCCGGGCAGACGCAGCGCCGCGACCGCGGTCGGCACCAGGTCCCACTCGGCGGGGCCGACGCAGACCCCGTCCAGATCGGCCAGCACCGCTCCTGCCACCCCGCTGAGGACGTTGGCCGGCTGCGCGTCGCCGTGGATCACCGCGCGCGGCAGCTGGAAGCTCAGCTTTTCCACGTACTTCTCGACCTCGTCGCAGTGCGACAGCAACCAGTCCGCCAGCTCGGGATCGAGGTCGGTGGCGTCGGCGACGCGGGTGCGCAGGTCCGCAACCGGGTCCCACTCGCGCAGCGCGGGATCGATCGAGATCGCGTGCAAACGCTTGAGCAGCGCGGCGAACTCCCCGCGCCCCACCGGCCAGGTGGACTCCGGGTGCCGCCGCCAGAACGTCACCGCGCCCTCCTCGGCCAGCACGGGCTGCTCGCAGTCGGTCTCGGCGAGCCGCACCGCGGGCACACCGTGCGCGGCCAGCAGCCGGGCCGCCCGCACGGCGGAGGACGCCCGGTGCCGCAGGCCCGGACTGAGGATGACCTTGGCGATGGTTCCACTGTCGGGGAGCAGGAACACCGCCGTACCAAGGACATTGACCAGCCGAGCGCCGCTGGGGTCGATCCCCGCGCGATCACACGCCTGTACGAGCACCGACTTCACCCGCAGGAGCAGGGACCACGATGGACCGTGGCCATCCCGGAGGGAGCTGAGCATGATCACGTCTTCCCGCAGCACCTGAAAGGCACCAGCCGCGCTTCCGGACTGCCGCCATGGCAAGGCGCATAGGCCCGCGGCCACGCTAACCCTCCGAGAGCACACCACTCAGCGTCCGAAGAGGTGATTCTCGGTGCGCTGACAGCAGGGGAAACGGCTCAAACACCACGAAACAGCCGTCCGGAGGTTTGAACCACGCCAAACGGGGCACCACCGCACGCGGTGGTTCCTTGTCTGCCAACGAGTTCCGGCAACACCGCCGATCACCGGCCACGGTCGTTCGCCTCGAACGCGGGCCCAATGGCCGTGCCGTGAGGACTTCCGGCCCCGGTCCCAGCCCACCCGTGCGTGCAAGCGTCGTCGCGGCGAGAACTCCAGGAGGTGGCGCATGAGAACCGGTATGCCCGAAGACGACACCGTGCTGGCCGCGATCGAACTGGCGGGACGGGCCCCATCCGTGCACAACTCGCGATTATGGCGGTGGCGCATCGACGACACCGCGTTGCACCTGTACGCCGACTGGACACGACACGTGCCCGTGACCGACCCCGACGGGCGTGACCTCGCGATCAGCTGCGGGGCCACGCTGCACCACCTGCGCGTCGCGCTGGCCGCGCTCGGCTGGGGCAGCGTCGTGCACCGCCTCCCCCACCCCTACGACCTCCGCCACCTGGCGTCGGTGACGCTCTACAGCAGACAGCCCCGCTCCGACGACATCGCGCTCCTCGCGGCGATTCAGAACCACCGCTGCGACCGCAGGGCCTACAGCTCCTGGCCCGTACCGGACCAGCTGATCGACGAGCTCCGGGAGTCCGCCGCCACCGAGGGCTGCGCCCTGCGCCTGGTCACCGATCGGACCGGACGAGCCGAGCTGCTCGCCGCGATCGTCGCGACCGACCGGGCGCAGCGGGAAGCTCTCGCCCAGCCCGCGGTGTGCAGCGGACGGCACGCCGGGCACCGGGTCGGCGTGCTCGCGGCGTCCGGAGCCGTGGTCCACACCGGACCGGAGGAGGACCCGCTCCAGCCAGCCGAGACCCGCTCCGATCCCGAGGCGGGTGTCCTGCTCGTCGTCGGCACCTCGGCCGACGACGTGGCGTCCCGACTGCGCGCGGGCGAGGCCGCGAGCGCGGTCTTGTTGCGCGCCAACAGCTTCCAGCTCGCGAGCCACATGCTCACCCAGCCGCTGGACGTCCGTGGCATCCGGGCCGGGACCAGGCGGCGGGTGCTCGGTGGCGAGCTGTTCCCGCAGATCGTGCTCCGCCTGGGGTGGCCGCACGTCACCGCCGAGCCGCTGCCGACCAGCCCTCGGCCCGCGGTGTCCGCGATCTCCGAGCCGCTCACCCCATGACAGCGGCGGACGAGGCGGCGACCGGCTCCGTGCTGGACTTCGACGAGCTCGGCAGGGACGACACCGCCATCGCCGGGGGCAAGGGCGCCAACCTCGGTGAGCTGACCGCGGCCGGGCTGCCGGTGCCGCCGGGGTTCGTCGTCACCACGGCGGCTTACCTGGCGTCGATGGCCGAAGGCGGGGTTCGCGAGGAGATCGAGCGAACGGTGCGGGAGACGCTGGCGCACGGCGACGACCTCGACGTGATCAGCCAGGCCAGCGACCGCCTGCGCGCGCTCGTGCGGAGGGCTGGCATGCCCCCGGAGGTGCGCGCCGCCGTGGTTGCGGCCTACGACCGCCTCGGCGGGCCGGTGGCGGTGCGGTCGTCGGCCACCTCTGAGGACACCGCTGACACGTCCTTCGCGGGGATGAACGAGACGTTCACCAACACCGTCGGCACCGATGCCGTCATCGCGCGGGTGGTGGACTGCTGGGCGTCGCTGTTCGGCGAGCGCTGTCTCGCCCACCGCGCGGAGCGGGGCCTGACCGAGGAGCCCGCCATCGCCGTCGTGGTGCAGACGATGGTCCCCTCGCAGCGTTCCGGGGTCGTGTTCACCGCGGACCCCTCGACAGGTGAGCGCGACCGCATCGTGGTGGAGGCCGCGTTCGGGCTCGGTGAGGTCGTGGTCAGCGGCGCGGTGGAGCCGGACACCCATCTCGTGTCCAAAAAGGACTTCACGGTGCTCGGCACCCGGGTCGGCGTCAAGAAGCACAAGCTCGTGCCCGGCCCGGACGGCGGTGACCTCCGGGTCGAGCTCACCGGTGACGAGCCGACCCGGCGCGTGCTCAGCGACCACGAGCTCGTCGCGCTCGCCAGGCTCGCGGTCTGCGTCGAGACCCACTACGGCCGCCCGCAGGAGATCGAGTGGGCCATGGCCGACGACCACACCTGGCTGGTGCAGACCCGGCCGGTCACCATCCTGGACCAGCGGCCGGGACGCGACGGCGACGTGCTGCTGACCGGGCTGCCCGCCTCCCCCGGCACCGCGAGCGGCGCGGTCCGGGTGCTCGGCTCCCCGGCGCAGGCGCGGCAGCTGCACGACGGAGACGTGCTCGTCGCGACCGCGACCGCCCCGGACTGGGTGCCGGTGATGCGCAGGGCCGTCGCGATCGTCACCGACGAGGGCGGGTTGACCTGCCACGCCGCGATCGTCGCGCGGGAGCTCGGCGTGCCCTGTGTGGTGGGCACCAGGACCGCGACCACCTCGCTCGCCGAAGGACGCCAGGTCACGGTGGACGGCCGCGAGGGCACGGTGCTCGCGGGGACCGTTCGACGAGCGCGCACCGAGGTGCACACCCCCACCCCACGGCCATCGGTGCCGGTGGAGCCACTGGCCACCAGGCTCTACGTCAACCTGGCCCTGCCCGAGGACGCCGAGGCCGCCGCCGCGCTGCCGGTGGACGGGGTCGGGCTGCTGCGCGCGGAGTTCATGCTCACCGACGCCCTGGCGGGCACCCACCCGCGCCGGTTCCTCGCCGGGGAGGGGCCGGAGCCCCTCGTCGAGGCGATGACGGACGCGCTGCTGAGGATCACCCGCCCCTTCGCGCCGAGACCGGTGGTCTACCGCGCGATGGACTTCCGCACCAACGAGTTCCGCGGCCTGACCGGCGGAGTGGACTTCGAGCCCGTGGAGAGCAACCCGGTGATCGGCTACCGCGGCTGCTTCCGGTGCGTCCGGGAACCGGAGCTGTTCGCGCTGGAGCTCCGGGCGCTGGCCCGGGTCCGCGAGCAGGCCCCGAACCTGCACCTGATGATCCCGTTCGCGCGGACCCGCTGGGAGCTGGCGGCGTGCCTGGAGCTGGTGGAGGCCAGTCCGCTCGGCAGGCAGCGCGGCCTGCTGCGCTGGGTCATGGCCGAGGTGCCCTCGGTGGCGTACCGGATCGCCGAGTACGCGGCGATGGGCGTCGACGGGGTCTGCATCGGCAGCGACAGCCTCACCCAGCTGGTGCTGGGCGTCGACCGGGACTCCGCGGCGTGCGCCGAGCTGTTCGACGAGTCCGACCCGGCCGTGCTCGACACCATCACCCGGATCATCACGGCCTGTGCGGACTCCGGAATCACCTCGTCGCTGTGCGGCCAGGTCCCGTCCGACCACTCCGTGTTCGCCGAGCACCTGGTGCGCGCCGGGATCACCTCGGTCTCGGTGAACCCGGAGGCCGTGCACCGGGCGCGCACGACCATCGGCTCCGCCGAACGCCGCGTCCTCCTGCGCGCCGCGCTCCGCTGAGCACCAGGTCCCGGAACCGGCCGGGACGGGACCTGGTGCGTTGCGCTCACAGCGTCCGGTGGAAGGTGCGGTTGACGACGTCGAGCTGCTGCTCCCGGGTCAGCCTCGTGAAGTTCACCGCGTAGCCGGACACCCGGAGCGTCAGCCTCGCGTGGTCCTCCGGGCGCGCCATGGCGTCCACCAGGGTCTCCCGGCTGAGCACGTTGGCGTTGAGGTGGTAGCCGCCCGCGTCCACGTAGGCGTCGAGCACGCCGACCAGGTTGCTGACCCGCTCCTCCTTTGTGCGGCCGAGCCCCTCCGGGGTGATCGTCGTCGTCAGCGAGATCCCGTCCTGGGCCTGGTCGTAGGGCAGCTTCGCCACCGACAGCGCCGCCGCGAGCAGGCCGCGGTTGTCGCGGCCGTTCATCGGGTTGGCACCGGGCGCGAACGGCGCGTGGGCGCGGCGGCCGTCCGGGGTGTTGCCGGTGCTCTTGCCGTACACCACGTTCGAGGTGACCGTCAGGACCGACAGGGTGTGCTCGGCATCCCGGTAGGCGGGGTTCTGGCGCAGCTTGGCCATGAAGTCCTCGACCAGGTCCACCGCGATCTCGTCGGCGCGGTCGTCGTTGTTGCCGTAGCGGGGGAACTCACCCTCCACGACGTAGTCGACGGCGAGCCCGGCGTCGTCGCGGACCACCCGCACGCGCGCGTGCCGGATCGCCGAGAGGCTGTCCACCACGACGGACAGGCCCGCGATCCCGCAGCCGAGCAGGCGGTGCACCGGGTGGTCGTGCAGCGCCATCGCGATCCGCTCGTAGGCGTACTTGTCGTGCATGTAGTGGATGATGTTGAGCGCGTCCACGTAGACCCCGGCGAGCCAGTCGGTGACCTGGTCGAAGGCCACCTCCACCTGGTGCGGGTCCAGGTACTCCCCTTGCAGCACCGGGCCCTTGGGGGCGATCTGCTCCCCCGTCAGCTCGTCGCGGCCGCCGTTGATCGCGTACAGCAGCGCCTTGGCCAGGTTCACCCGCGCGCCGAAGAACTGCATCTGCTTGCCGACCCGGGTCGCCGACACGCAGCAGGCGATGGCGGTGTCGTCGCCGAAGCGCGGGCGGATGAGGTCGTCGCTCTGGTACTGGATGGAGCTGGTGTCCACCGAGACCCTGCCGCAGAACCGTTTGAAGCCCTCCGGCAGCCGGGGCGACCACAGCACCGTCAGGTTCGGCTCCGGCGCCGGACCGAGGTTGTACAGCGTCTGCAGCAGCCGGAAGCAGGTGCGCGTGACCAGGGGACGGCCGTCGAGGCCGATGCCGCCGAGCGTCTCGGTCACCCAGGCCGGGTCGCCGGAGAACAGCTCGTCGTAGGCGGGGTTGCGCAGGAAGCGCACGATCCGCAGCTTGATCACGAGGTCGTCGACAAGCTCCTGGGCCTGCCGCTCGGTCAACCTGCCGGAGACCAGGTCCCGCTGGAGGTAGACGTCGAGGAACGCGGCGTTGCGCCCCAGCGACATCGCGGCGCCGCTCTGTTCCTTCACCGCGGCCAGGTAGCCGTAGTAGAGCCACTGCACCGCCTCCCGCGCGGTGGTGGCGGGGCGGGAGATGTCGTCGCCGTAGCACTTCGCCATCTCCCTCAGCTCGCGCAGCGCGCGGATCTGCTCGGCCAGCTCCTCCCTGTCCCTGATGGTGTCCTCCGTGGACGGGGCGTCGTCGAGCGCCGAGCGCTCGCGGAGCTTCTGCTGCAGCAACCGGTTCACGCCGTAGAGCGCCACCCTGCGGTAGTCGCCGATGATCCGGCCCCGGCTGTAGGAGTCCGGCAGCCCCGTGATGATCCCGGCGCGGCGGGCGCGCAGGATCTCGGCGGTGTAGGCGTCGAACACGCCGTCGTTGTGCGTCTTGCGGTACTTGGTGAAGACCTCCCGGACCGCGGGGTCCAGCTCGTAGCCGTGGGCGTTGAGCCCGTTCTCCAGCACGCGCAGCCCGCCGACGGGCATGATCGCGCGCTTGAGCGGCGCGTCGGTCTGCAGGCCGACGATCAGCTCGCGGTCGCGGTCGATGTAGCCGGGGGCGTGCGAGGTGATCGACGACGGGGTGTGCGGGTCGACGTCGTGGACGCCCCTGCGGCGTTCCTCGTCGAACATCGCGGTGAGCGTGCTCCACAGTGCGGTCGTGCGTTCGGTCGGGCCGCTGAGGAAGCCGGCGTCGCCGCGGTAGGGGACGTAGTTGAACTGGACGAAGTCGCGGACGTCGATCTCGGTCCGCCATCGTTCGCCGCAGAAGCCGTTCCACGCCTCTGGTTCGGTGAGTGGCTCGGTCGTGGGCGCAGCCATGACGGTGTTCTCCTTGTTCTGCTTGTCGAGCTTCTCGCGGTGGTCAGCGGAACAGCACGACTTTCAGCGCCCCGGTGTCGGCGGGGCGGGAGAACACGTCGTAGGCGGCCTCCATCTCGGCGAGGCCGAACCGGTGGGTGACGAACCGCTCAGCGTCCAGCCGCCCGGTGGCGAGCATGCGCAGCAGCGTGGGCGTGCTGCTGGTGTCCACCAGGCCGGTGGTGATCGTGAGGTCGCGGCTCCACAGCTCTTCCAGGTGCAGCGTGGCGGGTCTGCCGTGCACACCGATGTTGGCGACGTGGCCGCCGGGACGAACCATGCGGGTGCACAGTTCGAAGCTGTCCGCGGCGCCGACCGCCTCGATCGCCGCATCGGCCCCCGCGCCCCCGGTCAGCTCCGCGACCACGGTGAGCGGGTCGTCGTCGGCGCTGACCACGATGTCGGCGCCGAAGCGCTTGGCCGCTTCCAGCCGGGCGGGGGCGAGGTCCACCGCCACGATGTGGCTGGGGCTGTAGAGCCGAGCGGTCCGGATCGCGGCCAGGCCGATCGGTCCCGCGCCCACCACGACGACCGTGTCGCCGGGGGCGACCCGCGCGCTGAGCACCCCGACCTCGTAGGCGGTTGGCAGGATGTCGGCGAGCATGACCGCCGCCTCGTCGGCGACGTCGGCGGGCACCAGGTGGGTGGAGGTGTCGGCGAAGGGAACGCGGACGTAGTCGGCCTGGGTGCCGTCGATGGTGTGCCCCAGGGTCCACCCGCCGCCGCGGCACTGGCCGTAGGTACCGGTGCGGCAGCTCGCGCAGCGCCCACAGGCCGTGATGCAGGAGATCAGCACGCGGTCGCCGGGCCTGCGACCGAGCACGGCGGAGCCGACCCGCTCGACCGTGCCGACGGCCTCGTGGCCCAGGACGCGGCCCGGCTCCACCTCCGGCACGTCCCCCTTGAGGATGTGCAGGTCGGTACCGCAGATGGTGGTCGCGTCCACCCGCACGACCGCGTCGGCCGGATGGCAGATCTCCGGGTCGGGCACATCCTCCCAGAACCGGTGGCCGGGACCGTGGTAGGTCAGCGCCTTCATCGTTTCTCCTTGCCGGGTGAGGGTTTCAGGGGGTGCGTGCGGGCCGCACGACGGCGACCGGGCACGGAGCGTGGTGCAGCAGGGCCTGGCTGGTGGAGCCGAGCAGCATGCCGCGCAGGCCGCCCCGTCCCCGCGAGCCGACCACGAGCAACCGGGCGCCCGCGGCGTGCCGGAGCAGGGCGCGCGGGGCGGTGCCCTTCCCGACGACGCGGCGCACCGGCACGTCGGGGAACTTCTCCTGCCAGCCGGCGAGGCGCTCGGCGAGCAGCAGACGGGCCTCGTCCTCGATGGCCGCCCAGTCGAGCATCAGGTGCGGTGCCATCGCCCACGTGCCCTCGGCGAGCAGGTCGTTCCACGCGTGCACGGCGATCAGGGCGGCGTTGCGGCGCGAGGCCGCGTCGAAGGCGAACTCCAGCACCCCGTCGCTCGCGGCCGTGCCGTCGACGCCGACGACGACGGGGCCCTCCCACGGTGGTGGCTCGCCGGTGCGCGCGCCGCGCACCACCACGACCGGGCAGTGTCCGTGCGCGGCCAGCGCGACCGCCACCGAGCCGACGACCAGCGAGGTGAAGCCGCCGAGACCTCGGGAGCCGAGCACGGCCAGCCGCGCCTGCCGGGACAGCTCGGTCAGGGCCTCCGCCGCCGTACCCACCACGAGCTGGGTTTCCAGCGGAACGTCGGGAGCGGCCTGCTCGGCCAGCCCGGCGGCGGTGGCGAGGTGCTGCTCGCCCTGCTCGCGCAGCGCGTCGTCGAAGGACCTGGGCAGCCGCACCGGGGTGTGGACCGCGACCTCCAGGCAGGCGTGCACCAGGTGCAGCGGGACCCGGTGGTGGGCGGCCTCGATGGCGGCCCAGCGCACCGCGTGCTCGGCCGAGGCCGAGCCGTCGACTCCCACGATGACCGGCTTGGTCACGGGAAGACCTCCAGGCACCGGGGCTGGGCGATGTCGTAGGGCGCCTTGCGCGGTGCGGTGGGCTGGACCCGGGCCGCCCGCCCGATCCGCAGCAGGGCGTGTGGCCTGCCCGGCAGCTCCAGCCAGCCCGCGAGGCCGCCGCGCACCTCGGCCAGGTGCAGCGGCTGGGTCACCACTGAGGCGGCGAGGCCGAGTGCGGTCGCGGCGAGCCAGGCCCGCTCCAGCGCGGCCCCGGCGAGCAGGTGCTCTCGCCGCCCGTCGTTCTCGGTGAACACCACCAGCACCGACTCCTTGGCGATGTGCTCGGCGATCACCTCGCGGTCCGGCGCGGGCGCGCCCAGCCTGCTCAGCCGCGACCGGGGCCCGACCAGGTCCTGCGGCAGCGCCGGGTGCACCCGCCTGGTGCCGCGGTGGGTGATCCAGCCGAGCAGCTCGCGCTGGTAGTACCGGTTGAGCCGGAAGACGTTGGTGGCGTGCTCGACCAGTCCGGCGACGGCGTGGACCTGGTCGGTGCCGTTGATCAGGTGCGTGCCGACGCCCTCATCACCGGCTTCGGCCACGATGGCCCGCAGCGCGTACTCCGACACGGGCTCACCGGTGAAGGGCAGGCGGTAGGACCGGCGGCGCGGGATCGCGGCGAACATGGCGTGCTCGGTGCTGCTGGTCGGCAGGCGACCGGTCGCGGTCACAGTGCCCACCCAGTCCGGCATCAGCGGGTCGCCCAGCAGGGACACCGAGCTCCGCCAGCCGAGCTTGCGCACCGCGAGCCGCAGGTTGGCCAGCGCGCCACCGCAGGAGAGCAGCCGGTCACGGCCGGTCGGGTCGTCGTAGGGCAGGGCGATGTCTCGGCGTTCGAAGAGCAGGGCGTCCCGGCCGCTGAGCTCCAGCGACCACGGCTGGGTGTTGTGCACCGAAGGCGCGCGTTGCACCGCGCGGATCAGGGTCTGGGTCTCGTCGTAGGACCAGGAGCTCATCGTGGAGTCCCTTCAGTCAGTAGGTAGGCACGATCGGTGGTTCCGCCTCGTGCTTGTGGTGCCGGTCGCGACCGGGCGGTGGGATGACCACGACGGGGACGGTGGCGTGGCGCACGCACGCGCTGCTGCAGGAGCCGAGCATCACCTCGCGCAGCAGTCCGCCCCGGTGCGAGCCGACCACCAGGAGCTCCGCGTCGTCGGCGGCCTCCAGCAGGCGCACCGACGGGTTGCCGGAGACGCTGCTGGTCTCCACCCAGACGGCGGCGGGCACGTGTTCCCGCGCCTGGTCCACCGCATCGGCGAGCAGCGTGCGCGACGCCTGGCGCACGGCCTCGACGGAGGTGAAGGCGAAGTCCGACAACGGCTCGTGGCTCCAGACGTTGACCGCGAGCACCGTGGCGCCGCGGATCACCGCCTCCCGCAAGGCCCAGACCAGCGCGGCGTGGCTCGACTCGCTCTCGTCGACCCCGACGACGATCGTGCTACGGCTCATGGCCCGGCCTCCCACCGCCGTCCCAGCTCCAGCCGGTGATGTGCGCCGGGTCCTCGCCGAACTCGCGGGTGTGGGCCCGGCAGCGCAGCCGCTCGTCGGCCATCCGCTGCCGCAGGTGCGCGGCTCGCACGGCCAGTCCCGGAACGCGGTCGATCACGTCCATGACCAGGTGGAAGCGGTCGAGGTTGTTGAGCATCACCATGTCGAAGGGCGTGGTTGTGGTGCCTTCCTCGATGTAGCCGCGCACGTGCAGGTTGGCGTGGCCCCTCCTGCGGTAGGCCAGCCGGTGGATCAGCCAGGGGTAGCCGTGGAAGGCGAACACGATCGGCCGGTCCGGGGTGAACAGCGCGTCGAACTCGCTGTCCGGCATGCCGTGCGGGTGCTCGGACGGCGGTTGCAACCGCATCAGGTCCACCACGTTGACCACGCGCACCGCCAGCTCCGGCAGCTCGGCGCGCAGGATCTTCGTCGCCGCGAGGGTCTCCAGGGTCGGCACGTCGCCCGCGCACGCGAGCACCACGTCGGGTTCGTGGCCGGAGTCGGTGCTCGCCCACTCGAACAGGCCGACGCCTCGGGTGCAGTGCGCGATCGCCTCCGGCATGCTCAGCCAGTTCGGCGCGGGCTGCTTGCCCGCGACGACCACGTTCACGTAGTCCCGGGAGCGCAGGCAGTGGTCGACGACCGACAGCAGCGTGTTGGCGTCCGGCGGCAGGTAGACGCGGACCACCTCCGCCTTCTTGTTGACCACGTGGTCGAGGAAGCCGGGATCCTGGTGGCTGAAGCCGTTGTGGTCCTGCCGCCACACGTGCGAGGTCAGCAGGTAGTTCAGCGAGGAGATCGGCCGCCGCCACGGCAGGGCTCTGGAGACCTTGAGCCACTTCGCGTGCTGGTTGAACATGGAGTCGACGATGTGGATGAACGCCTCGTAGCAGCTGAACAGGCCGTGTCTGCCGGTCAGCAGGTAGCCCTCGAGCCAGCCCTGGCACAGGTGCTCGGAGAGCACCTCCATCACCCGGCCCGCGCGGCCGAGGTGCTCGTCGGTGGGCAGCCGCCCGGCCATCCACGCCCGGTCGGTGGCCTCCAGGACGGCGTCCAGCCGGTTGGACGCGGTCTCGTCCGGGCCGAAGAGCCGGAAGGTGTGGGGGTTGGCCCGCACGACCTCGCGCAGCCATCGGCCGAGCACCCTGGTGGCCTCGGCCGTGGTGGCGCCGGGCGCGGGAACGTCGACGGCGAACTCGCGGAAGTCCGGCAGCCGCAGGTCCGCGCGCAGCAGCCCGCCGTTGGCGTACGGGGTCGCCGACAACCGCCGCTCGCCTTCAGGCACCAGCTCGTCGATCAGCTCGGTGGGGTGGCCGTGCGCGTCGAAGAGCTCCTCCGGCCGGTAGGAGCGCAGCCACGCCTCCAGCTGGGCGAGCCGCTCCGGGTCCTCGCGCACGCCGCTGAGCGGGACCTGGTGGGAGCGCCACGTCCCCTCCACCGGCACGCCGTCCACCACCTTCGGGCCGGTCCAGCCCTTCGGGCTGCGCAGCACGATGACCGGCCACTGTGGACGGTCGGTGAGGGTGCCGGAGCGGGCGGCGTGCTGGATCGCGGCGATCTCGTCGAGGGCCAGGTCCAGTTCGGCGGCCATGGCCCGGTGCATCGCCGATGGCTCGTCGCCGGAGACCAGGTGGACGCGGTGCCCGTAGCCCTCCAGCAACGCGCGCAGCTCGCGGTCACCGATCCGGGCGAGCACCGCGGGGTTGGCGATCTTGTAGCCGTTGAGGTGCAGGATCGGCAGCACCGCGCCGTCCCTGGCCGGGTCGAGGAACTTGGTCGAGTGCCAGCTCGCCGCCAGCGGCCCGGTCTCGGCCTCGCCGTCACCGACGACACAGGCGACCACCAGGTCGGGGTTGTCGAAGGCGGCGCCGTAGGCGTGGGCGAGGGAGTAGCCCAGCTCGCCGCCCTCGTGGATGGAGCCCGGCGTCTCCGGGGCGACGTGGCTGGGCGCCCCGCCGGGGAAGGAGAACCGGCGGAACAGCGCGCGCATGCCCTCGGCGTCGCGCCCGGCCTCCGGGTAGACCTCGCCGTAGGTGCGGTCCAGCCAGGCGGTCGCCAGCGCGGCGGGCCCGCCGTGGCCGGGGCCGAGCACGGAGAGCACCGACAGGTCCCGCTCGGCGATCACGCGGTTGAGGTGGGCGAGCACGAAGGTCAGCCCAGGCGTGGTGCCCCAGTGCCCGAGCAGCCTCGGCTTGACGTGCTCCGGCCGCAGCGGCTCGGTGAGCAGCGGGTTGTCCATCAGGTAGATCTGGCCGACGGAGAGGTAGTTCGCCGCCCGCCAGTAGGCGTCGAGCCGGTCCAGCTCGTGCTCGCCGAGTGGGCGCCCCTCCCCCGGATGGCCTTCGGCCGTCGTCACCTCGGCCACCTCGCACCCCTTCACCGTCGTGGAGCTCACAATCCCCACCGTGCCGTCCGCCGCCCCGGTCGAGCAGGGACCAAAGACCCTCACTCGGCGCTGAGTGACCTCAAGTCACTGCCGCCGCCGAACGATCCGCGCCGCGGCCCCCGGCCGGGTTCACGGCCCGGCTCGGCACGACAGGCCGAGCCCAGCACCCCCGCGACGTCCTCTGTGGACAGTGAAACGAACCGGAAGGCGTTGTCCCCCACCACCGGACCACATCACCGGCAGCCCCCCATCCCCGCTCCCGGCTCCCCGCTCCGGCTCCCGCCTCCCCGTCCCGCTCCCGCCTCCCGCACAGAGCCCCCCGGAACACCCAGAACCCGCCACGCGTTCCCCGCTTCTCGCGTTTTGTCACCTTAATGCGAAATGGGAGCGCTCTCTTTCGCAAAAAGGTGACAAAACGCGAAATCCCGACCACGCCGGGAAGGAGCTGGCGGCGGAGGGGTGGGGCGGAGGGGTGGCGCGAAGGCGGCGGAGGGGTGGAGGGGTGGGGGTGTGCGCGCCAGCGCCGGGGCGGGGAAGGTGCGCGGTGGGGGGCGGAGGTGCACGGCCCCGGTGGTGGGATGGCGGAGGGACGCGGGCTCGGTGGAGGGGCGGCGGTGGTGGGATGGCGGAGGGACGCGGGCTCGGTGGAGGGGCGGCGGTGG
>NZ_JBHLZU010000023.1:60632-223134 GCF_042429765.1 Allokutzneria oryzae
GGCGGTGGTGGGATGGCGGAGGGACGCGGGCTCGGTGGAGGGGCGGCGGTGGTGGGGTGGCGGAGGGGCGCGGAGGTGCGCGGTGGTGGGATGGCGGAGGGACGCGGGCTCGGTGGAGGGGCGGCGGTGGTGGGCAGCGGCCGTGCCGGGGCGCGGTTCACTCGCCGTTCCGGGGCTCCACGTGCACCCGGCTGACGCCTGGCACCGCCCTGGCGAGCGCGATCACCACGCGCTTGGTCGTGTCGTCGCCGTCGTCGGGGGGCAGCTCGGCGTGCACGGTCACCACGCCCTCGGCGGCGCTGACCTCCCAGGAGCCCCAGCTTGAGGCGTAGGCGCGGAGGTGGCGGCGGACGTCGGCCGCGACCGCGTCGTTGGTGCGCACCATCGTCCTGAGCACGTCCTGCCTGCTGACGATGCCGATGACCCGCGAGCCGTCGACGATCGGCATGCTGCGGACGTGGTGCTCCAGCATGTGCTCGGCGATGTCGGCGACGTCCGCGCCCGGGGTCATCGCGACCACCGTCTCGGTCATCACCTCGCCGACCGTGCCCGGCGGGGCCTCTCGTTCCACGTCGTCGTCGGCCTCCCAGATGTTCCCGCGGAGGTCGGCGGGGATCCGGTTCCGGATCAGGTCGGACTCGGCGACGATGCCGATCAGCCGGGAGTCGTCGTCGAGCACCGGCAGGGCGGCGAAGCGGTGCCGGGTCAGGACCTGCGCGGCCTCGCGGACGGAGGTCCCCGGCCGGACGCAGATCACCGGGTTGGTCATGATGTCGCGTGCCCTCATGGCTTCTCCTTCTCGGGTGGTGGTTTCGCGGCGCTCCACAGCGCGGCCAGGAGCAGGACGAGCACGGGGGCGGCGTAGAGCCACAAGCCCAGAGCGAGCAGGCCGACGTGGAACAACGCGGCTCCGGCGAGCCCGAGCAGCCGCCGGGAGCCGGACAGGGCGAAGGCGCCGACGACGAGCTGGTAGACGGCGACCAGCGTCATCCAGAACCACGGGTACGTGCCCGCTGTCGCCGTCCAGACCTCGCGCACCCACTCCGGCGCGCCCGCCCACTCCGCGATCGTCACGTACTGGCGCGGGGCCAGCAGGATCACGCAGAGGTTGGTGAAGGAGGCCAGCAGGAACACCACACCGGTCACGGCGGCCACCTCGTCCGTCCACTGAGGACGCCTGGGTGGTTCGGGCGGTGGCTGCGCGTCCTCGGCCCGGCGGGCGATCTCGCGCGCCCAGTCGACGATCCGCTTCCGGTCGAGGTGGTCACCGGCGAGCTGGGAGTGCCACCTCCACGGCACCGCCGAGTCGCCCGCGGTCCGCGCGGCACCGCCGAAGACCACCGGGTCGGCCGCCCCGATGCTCCGCACGAGCATGTCCACCTTGGTGGGCAACAGATCCGGGTCCGTCCTGAGTGGACCGCAGGCGAACAGCCACACCTGGCGAACGCTCAGCGCACTGACGTTGTGGCGCAGGAACCGCGCCGCCGCGGTGCTCCACCTGCCCGCGTACACGGCGCTGCCCAGCACGACCACGCGGTAGGGCCGCAGGTCGCGGACCCGGTGCACCGGCAGCAGATCGACCTCGTGGCCCTTGCCGCGCAGCACCGTCGCGACCTCATCGGCGATCTCCACCACCGCGCCGCGCCTGCCGGTGTAGGTCACCAGAGCCTTCGTCATCGTTTGCCCCGCAGGGCTCTGTCCGCCGCGTCGGCGGCCAGCGGCGCGGGACCGTCGTTGACGCCGTTGCTGGTCATGGCGAGGACGTGACCGCGCGACCGGAGCGCGCCCAGCGCCGCTGGGCGCAGCCCGGCTTGGAAGGCGACGGACTCCCCCGGCGGGTCCTGGAGACCGAGGACACCGAGCAGGTCGAGGACGGCCTCGACCTGCTCGGGCCTCTGACCGGGCCGTGGGGCACGTCCACGGACCGCAGCCAGACCGCGTGGTCCTGCCTCGACGTTCGCGCTGACCGAGGCCGCCACCCCCTGCAACGGCAGCACCGGTTCCGGAGGGTCGGCGAGCCCGCGCACCGCGAGAAGGTCCGGCGTCGCCGTCCCAGGCGGGTCGTCGCCGTGACCGTCCACTGTGGTGGGTCCGGCCGGGATCACGCCCAGCGCGCCCGCCACGAGCGGGACCGCCCACAGCGCGTGGGAGCTCACCGCACGCCCTCGGCCGTCCGCGCCTTCGGGATCCGCGGGGTGGGCGGTCCCGGGCAGACCACGGCGATCGGGCAGCACGAGTGCCGGACCACGTCCCGGCTGACCGAGCCCAGCACCGCGGCGGCCAGCGGCCTCCTGCCGCGCGAGCCGACCGCCACCAGCGAGGCCACCCGCGAGCGGCACAGCAGCTCCTCGGCCGGGTCGGCGCCGGAGAGCACCGGCACCACCCGCACGTCCGGGTGGTGCTCGCCGACCCCGGCGAGGGCTTCGGCGAGCACCCGGCGCTCCTCGTCGCGGATGAGGGGGCGGTCCGCCCGGTCCGGCGGGGTGAGCCAGCAGTGCACCGCGTAGAGCTGCACGCCGGTGCGCGAGGCCTCCTCCAGCCCGAACTCCAGCGCCGCCTGTGAGACCTCGGTGCCGTCGACGCCGACGACCACCGGGCCCTCGCCGACGCGGGCCGGCCGGTCCAGCTGCGGCACGGTCACCACCGGCGCCGCCGACCGCAGGATCACCTCGCGCGCCACCGACCCGAGCACCAGGTCGGCGAAGCGGCCCTGGTCGTGGGTGCCGACGACGACCAGCTCGGCCCCGCGCGACTCGGCGGCCAGCACGGCGGCGGGCTCGCCCGTCGCCAGCGTCGCGCTGACCTCCAGGTCGGGATGGGTGAGCCGGACGGCCGCTGCGACCTCGCGCAGCACCGCCTCGCCCTGGGCGCGCAGCCCGTAGCACTCCTCCCTGCCGGAGAGCCGGTCCACTCTGGACAGTCCGAACCAGCGCAGGTCCTGGCAGACGTGGACCAGGCGCAGCGGCAGCCCGCGCCGCACGGCCTCGCTGGCCGCCCAGCCGACGACGGGTCTGCGGTCGAGGAACGGCGAGACCCCGGCCACCACCGGTCTGCGCACGCCCTTCCGGATCATCGCGGGCTCCCCGCGAGGTCGTCGAGCACGTACTCCAGCTCGTCCCGCACGTCCACGACCCCCGGCATCGCCGCGGTCAGCGCGACGGCGAGCTGGGCGTCGCTGCGCCGGTGGACCCGGCCGAAGAGGGTGGCCACCCCGTCGCGCACGCGCACCCGGGGGCTGTGCGCACCGGCCAGCGGCGGTCGCTGGAGGACCTCGCGCAGCTCCTCGGCCAGCTCGGCGTCGGTGCGCGGGAGCGGTCGAACCGGGTCCCGCAGTGCGAGGACACCGATGGGGCGGCCCGCGTCGTCGACGACGAACACGCGTCGCAGCCCCGACCGGTTCAGCAGCGCCGCCGCCGTGCTCAGGCCGAGACCGGCGTCGATGGTGGCCGGCCTCGGGGTCATCGCCCCGCCGGCGGTGCGGGCGGCGGCGCGCCGCCGCGAGTGCCGCTGGAGCCACCGGTCGAGCACGGAGCCCCCTTCCTCGCGGTGGCTCTCCCTGAGGCGCAGGTCGGTGTCGGAGACCACGCCGATCAGCACCCCGGCCTCGTTGACCACGGCGAGCGCGCTGACGCCGTGTCTGATCATCAGGGCGGCGGCGTGGGTGAACGGGGTCCTGGGGGTCACGGTGACCACGTCGGTGCTCATCACCGAGCGCACAGTCGGTTCGCGCATGTCCGCCTCCTGGAGACGATCTGTCCACTTCGGACTCCGAGCGGCGGGTCGGCCCGGCGGCCAGGTCCTGGTTCTGGGGTGGGCCCGGTGGGAAGGGGGCCGGTGAGTCGGGACACCGGCCCCCTCGCGGACCCTCAGCTCTCGGCCGCCGTCACCGGGATGCGGTGCGGCTCCTTCGGGTGCTGCACCGGGATCCGCACCTCCAGGATCCCGTTGGTGTAGCCGGCCTTGACCTGGCTCAGGTCCGCGCCCTCCGGCAGCCGCACAGTCCTGGTGAAGCTGCCGTAGCGGAACTCGCTGCGCTGTTTGTCGCGCTTGTCCTCCTCGCGGTGCGCCGCGATGAGGAGCATGCCGTCGTTCGCCGTAACCTCGATCTCCCGCTCGGGGTCGAGACCCGGCAGCTCGGCGCGCAGCACGTACACGGAGTCCTCGAAGTACTCCTCGACGTGCACCGGATGCGTACCGAACGGCCAGCCCCCGTCGAGCCACTCGAACAGCTCGGGGAACATCGACTGGCCACTCCGACGCACGATCGCCGTCATCGAGACCCTCTCCCTTCGCTCGATCCGTTTCGGCCCTTCTAGGACACCCCCGTGCGGCACCGGGGCGCGAGAGCCCGAGTTCTCCAGCTCAGGAGCCGAAAGTCCCTGCCCACTGGGGTCACTGGGCGGTTTCCCGGTCCGAGGGCGGGCGGCCACCGTGGGGCCATGTGCGCGGAGCCGATCCTGACCGTCAACGTGGGGTCCAGCAGTATCAAGCTGGCTGCGGTCACCCGTGACGGCGGCGTGCCGTGGCGGCGGGAGCTGCGCGCGCCGGAGGACGGCGGTCTCGCCGGGCTGCCCGCCGCGCTGGCGCAGGCGCCCGCTGCCGCCGCCGTCGGCCACCGGATCGTGCACGGCGGCCCCACCCGCGCCACCGCCACCGAGATCACCGACCGGGTGCGCGCCGACCTGCTCGGCCTCGCCGACCTCGCGCCGCTGCACCAGCCGCCGGCGCTGGCGGCCGTGGACATCGTGCGCCGCCACTGCCCCGGTCTGCCCGCCGTCGCCTGCTTCGACACCGCCTTCCACCACGACCTCCCCGCCGAGGCGGCCAGGTACCCGCTGCCGCGCGCCTGGTGTGAGCGGTTCGGCCTGCGGCGCTTCGGTTTCCACGGCCTGTCGCACGGCTACGCCGCGCGCCGCGCCCCCGAGGTCCTGGGGATCGACAGCTCCACCACCAGGACCGTGATCTGCCACCTCGGCTCGGGAGCGTCGCTCGCCGCGGTGCTCGGCGGTCGCTGCGTGGACACCACGATGGGGTTCACCCCCGTCGACGGGCTGGTCCAGGGCACCCGGTGCGGTTCGCTGGACCCCGGCCTCGTGCTGTGGCTGCTCGACGGCAGGGGCCTGACCCGCGCCCAGGTCGCCGACGGTCTCGGCCACCAGTCCGGGCTGCTCGCGCTGGCCGGGACCGCCGACATGCGCGCGGTGCTGCGGCGGCGGGCCGAGGGCGACGAGCGCTGCGCCCAGGCCGTCGACGTGTACCTGCACCGGCTGTGCGCCTCCGTCGCGGGGATGGCTGCGGCGATGAACGGCTTGGACCTGCTGGTGTTCACCGGCGGGATCGGGGAGAACTCCGCCGAGCTGCGCGCCGAGGCCGCTCACCGCCTCGCCTGGCTCGGCGTCGCCGTGGACGAGCTGGTCAACACCACGACGGTCCGAGGCGCCGACGGGGAGATCTCCCCCGCCACGGCGCAGGTGCGCGTGGTGGTCGTGCGGGCACGGGAGGACATCGAGATCGCCGCGCAGACCCGGAGCGTGCTGCGGGCCCGCGTCCGCACCGGTCCCACGGACCGGCCGAGGCTGTCGTACCCGGCGGGACAGCAGGCACAGGCAAGCAGATCCGCGTAGTGGCGCAGTGGAGGACTCAGTGGTGAATCGAGTGGTCGTCGGGGTGGACGGGCGGTCATCGGGTTGGCGCGCGTTGGCGTTCGCCGCCGAGCAGGCCCGCGTGCACGGCGCGGTCCTGGACATCCGGCACTGTTGGCAGTCGCCCCGGGAGGCGACCGCGCCGACGGGGTCGGTGACGCCGATCGTCTCGCTCGGCGCGCGGCCGACCGTCGCCGCCGAGCGGGTGGTCGCCGACGCGTGGGAACGTGCCGCCGCGACGCTGCCGGCGCACCAGCTGCGGGCGGAGCTGCTGGAGGGACCGGCAGGCGCTGCCCTGGCGGAGCTGGTGAGCCCCGGTGACGTCCTGGTCGTGGGAGTGGGCGAGACCGACCGGCTGATCGCGCGGTGGCTCGGCTCGACCACCAGCCGGGTGCTCAACCAGGCCGACAGCACGGTGATCGTCGTGCCGCCGCCCGCGCCGGAACCCGTCGACCCGCCGTTCCCCGGACACGTCGTGCTCGGCGTGACGCCGTCCCCGGCGACGGCGGCCGTGCTGCGGCTGGGCTTCGCCGAGGCGCGCGAGCACGACTGGCCGCTGGCCGCGGTGCACGCCGCCACGACCGCCGACGCCGACTCCTACATCGACGACCGGACCCAGGAGGTGCGGCTCACCCCGCTGCCGCCGGAGTACGGCTACCTGCAACGCGTCCTGGAGCACTGGCAGCACGCCAACCCCGGTGTCCCGGTGCGCCGCGCGGTCTTCCACGGCCCGGCGGGCAAGGCGCTGGCGCGCGCCAGCGGCGCGGCCCGGCTGCTGGTCCTGGGCCGGATCCGCCGCCGAGCCGCGCGGCGCGGGGTGCAGCCGCTCGTCGAGCGCCTGGTCGGCGCGGCGGGCTGCCCGGTCGCCGTCACCCGCATCACCTGACCCACCGCTCACCCGCCGAGGAGAGGATCGCCATGTCGCAGGAGGCCAAGCCCGCCAAACCCATCGTGGTCGGGATCGACGGCTCCGAGTTCAGCGTGCAGGCACTGCGCTGGGCCGTGTCCGAGGCGCATCGCGCAGGAACCTCGGTCTCGGCGATCATGGCGTGGCAGCCCTACGCCGTCGCACCGTCGAGCGTGCCGCTGCCGGTGCTGGAGCAGTCCGTCTCCGAGGCCGAGCAACGCGGCCTGCGCGAGACACTGGCCGAGGCGGTCGAGCGCGGCACCAGCGGGCTGCCCGAGGTCGAGGTCCGCGCGGAGCTGGTCCCCGGGCCACCCGGCATGGTGCTCGCCGACGCCTCCGCGCACGCGCGGCTGCTCGTGCTGGGCAGCCACGGACGCGGCTACCTGGTCACCGCCCTGATCGGCTCGGTCGCGTTGGCGTGCGTCCGCGACTCCCTCTGCCCCGTGCTGGTGCTGCCGCCGGGTGTCACACGCCGCCTCGGCGAGGACGAACAGCGGCTCGCCGCGGGCCCTTCGACCCACTGACATCGCCCCGACCGCCTCTGGAGGCGGCGCCATGAGACCACGAAACTCGTTGGCGCACAACACTTCTAGGAGGCCGCGATGACCGTGCGAGTAGGGATCAACGGATTCGGCAGAATCGGGCGGGCGTTCCTGCGGTGTGTCACCGACGCCACCGGGTCCGGCATCGAGGTGGTCGCGGTCAACGACATCGCCCCGGTCTCGACGCTGGCGTACCTGCTGCGGCACGACTCGACCTACGGGGTGTGGGACCGGCGGGTCGAGCACGACGACTGGACCATGATCGTGGAGGACCAGCCGATCCGGGTCTCCGCCGCGGCGCAGCCCGCCGAGGTCGACTGGAAGTCGGTGCACGCCGACGTCGTCCTGGAGGCCACCGGCCGCTTCCGCAACCGCTCCGCCGCGGCCGAGCACCTGATCGCGGGCGCCACCAAGGTGCTGGTCACCGCGCCGAGCGCGGACTGCGACGCCATGGTGGTCGTCGGGGTCAACGACGGCGACTACGACCCGCTCGGCCACGACGTCGTCTCGGCCGCCTCCTGCACCACCAACTGCCTCGCGCCGATGGTCGAGGTGCTCAACCGCAACTTCGGTGTCCACAACGGGCTGGTGACCACCATCCACAGCTACACCGCCGGGCAGCTCCTGCTCGACGGGGTGCACCCCGACCCGCGCAGGGGCCGGTCGGCCGCGATCAACCTGGTGCCCACCCGCACCGGCGCGGCGGCGGCGATCGACTCGGTCGTCCCGACGTGCACCGGCCGCATCGGCGGTCTCGCGGTGCGCGCTCCGGTGGTGGACGGCTCGCTGACCGACCTCACCGCGGAGCTCAGCTCCCCCGTCTCGATCGCCGAGATCAACGAGGCGTTCCGGGTCGCCGCCGACACCTGGATGTCCGGGGTGCTGCGCCACAACACCGAACCGATCGTCTCCACCGACGTCGTCGGGGACCCGGCCTCGTGCGTCTTCGACGCGACGATGACCCAGGCCAGGGGGAAGCTGGCCAAGGTGTTCGGGTGGTACGACAACGAATGGGGCTACGCCAACCGCCTGGTGGACCTGGCGGGCAGGCTGTTGCCGGGTGGCTGAGCACCCCTCAGCGACGGCGCGTCCAGTCACCCGCGACTCTTTCCCACTCGTCCTCCCACGATGCCAGTCGCCCGCGGTCGAGCACCGCTCGCACCGTGACGTAGAACAGCCCGGCCGCGGCCTCGGCCGCGGCCAGGACCCCCAGTGTCACCAGCACCGCCATGAGCACGAGCTCCGACGCGTCCAGCGGTGGCCGCACCGGCGTCCCTTCCGGGTCGAGCCACACCACGACGCTGCTCCCGGCGGTCGCTCCGGACCGGGTGAAGACCTCACCACTGCGCGGTGACCCGTCGGCGGTGATCCAGGTGCCGAGCGCCCGTGCCTGCGACGTCGTGGTGACCAGCTCGGAGCTGACCACCGGCACCGGGGCGTCCTGCTCCAGCACCGCCGTGGTGCTGCGCAGTTCCGACGCCGCCGCCCGCAGCCGGTCGTGCGTCACCGTCCCGGCCAGCAGCGCCAACGGAACCGCGCCCAGCATGCAGATGACGACGAGCACCAGCACCGCGCTCTCCACGCGGTCGGAGAACCGGCGCATCGGGTTGCGGTCGAGTCCCATTCTCCGCATCAAGCGCCACATCACGCCTCCCTCGGCAGGGTTACCGGACATGCCAAGGGTTTCCCGGACTTCGTCCGGCACCAAGGGTCCTTGTGCCCTGTAGCGACCACATCAGGTCACAGGAGGCTTGGCCCCGGAGGGACAACGACAGGAGAGCACCATGACCACCCATCGGCCGACCAGCTTCGCCCACGCCGAACACACCGCGCACCAGTGGCTCGCCGCGATCGCGGAACAGCTGGGGACCACGGACTCCCATCTCACCTACCGCTGCACCCGAGCCTGGCTGCACGCCGTCCGCGACCACCTCAGCGTCGGCACCACGGCCAACCTCGCCGCACAGCTGCCGGAGCTGCTCCGCGGCATGTTCTACGAGGGCTGGGACCCGAGCCGGGTGCCGACCGCGCAGAACGGCACGGAGTTCGTCACCGAGTTCGTCCTCGGCGCCCGGGTGTCCACCGTGCGGGCCGCCGACGTGCTGGCCGGGATCTCCCGCGCGCTGCGGTCGCTGCTCTCGCCGGGCACCTTCGACCACGTGCTGGGCCAGCTGCCCAAGGGCGTCCGCGTCCTGGTCGATCCTGGCCCCGAGGAGGCCCAGCCGGCCACGGACACCCCCCGCGCGCCGGGCACCCAGGACCGCATCGCGCGCCTGGAGAACGACGTCCGGACGCTCGCCGAGGCGTTGCGGATGCTCGCCCGTGGCATCGACACGACGATCGCGCCGCTGGAGCCCGCCGAGGACGGGTGCGTGGCGCACGCGGCGCGCAAGGCGCGGCAGATCCTGCTCGCGGCGGGACCTCCCGAGCCCAGGGAAGCCGGCGAGGAAGTGGCACCGTGACCCCGTGGTACGCCGTCTCCGGCTGGAACTGGACGGGCCTGCTGTTCATGATCGTGATGATGCTGCTGTTCTGGGGCAGTGTGCTCGCGGTCATCCTCACGGCGCTGCGGCACCCGAGGTTCGTCCGTCCCAGGCAGACCGAGGCGGAGCGCATCCTCGCCGAACGGCTCGCCCGTGGTGAGATCGACCAGGAGGAGTACCAGCGCCGCAGGAGCACGCTCCGGCAGTGACCAGCCGCCGACGCGCTCCCTGCGGCGCGCGTCGGCGGAACGGGCAAGTCAGGCGCAGGCGCTCACCGCCCCCTGCCGCGGGCGCCCGGACCAGGTCGGCGCGCCTCGGAGCCCTCGTCAGATCTCGACCGTGTTGGTGCGGCGGCGCGGCGCGGCCGGGATCACGATCACCGGGCACAGCGCGCGCCGCACGCACGCCGAGCTCACCGACCCGACCAGTGCTTGGCGCAGCACCCCGCCCCGGTGCCTCCCCACGACCAGCATCGCGGCGTTCTCCGACACCTCGGTCAGCACCCCGGCGGGATAGCCGGGAATGCTCGCCTGGGTGATGGTGGGCAGCTCGTCCATTCCCTCGGTGACCCGCGCGATCTCGCGCCGGACCAGCTCGCGGGACTCCCGGTGTATCTGCCTGCTGGAGCTCAGCAGCACGTCGTTGACCGGCTCGTAGGCCCACACGTGCACGACCTGCACCGGCCGCTGGTGCAGCCGCGCCTCGGTCAGCGCCCACTCCAGCGCGTGCCGCCCGGTCTCGCTGCCGTCGATACCCACGACGATCGGAGCCCGTCGCCGCTCGGCCATTCTGCTCACCTTCTCCCGTACAGCGATGCTCGCCCAGTCTGCTCCGCTCGGCCCTGCGCCGACAGGGCACCAAGTCATGGGCCGTCGCGCCACAAGTAACGTCCACAAAGGACGAAGAGGCCGGACCGCCCGCGACGCCAGGGTCTTTCGGCCCCACTTCCCCGGACCGAACGGGCGCTGCCCGCGGTTGCCTCGCTGAGTACCGTGCTGGGGGAAGGACCCATGCCCGACGCGGAGGTTAGCGGGATGTCCACACGCGTGTTCCTCGTCGACGACCACGAGATCGTCCGGCGCGGGATCGCCGACCTGCTGGAGTCCGAGCCGGAGTTCGAGGTCGTCGGCGAGGCGGCCTCGGTGGCCGAGGCGCTGGCCAGGGTCCCCGCGTGCGCCCCGGACGTCGCGGTGCTCGACGTGCGGCTGCCCGACGGCGACGGCGTCCAGCTGTGCCGGGAGCTGCGGTCGCGGCTGCCCGAGCTGAACTGCCTGATGCTGACCTCCTTCGGCGACGACGAGGCCCTCTTCGACGCGATCATGGCGGGGGCGTCCGGTTTCGTGCTCAAACAGGTGCTCGGCGGAGACCTGGTCACCGCGATCAGCACGGTGGCAGCGGGCCAGTCGCTGCTGGACACCAGGGCGACCACGGCCCTGCTGAACCGGATCCGCCGCCAGCAGGAGACCGTCGACCCGCTGCGGGAGCTGTCGGACCAGGAGCGCACCGTGCTGGAGCTGATCGGTGAAGGGCTGACCAACCGGCAGATCGCCGCGCGGATGTTCCTGGCGGAGAAGACGGTGAAGAACTACGTCTCGCACCTGCTCGCCAAGCTCGGCATGTCCCGCAGGACGCAGGTCGCGGTGCTGGCCACCGAACTGAGGAACAAGCCGGGCGCGAACTGACCGCCGCGTCGGGGTCAGGACAGCGGCACGCGCCAGGTGAGCCGGGTCCCACCGCCCGGCTGCTCGGCGACGGCGGCCCAGCCGTTGCAGACCTTGGCCCGGTACTCGACGTTGGCCAGCCCGCTGCGGGCGACCCCGTTCGGGATGCCGACCCCGTTGTCGACCACCTCAAGCACGAAGTCCTCCGCGGCCTCGGCGGTCACGGTGATCGCCGAGGCGTTCGCGTGCCGCACCGCGTTGCTCACACCCTCCCGGACCACGGCCTCGGCGTGCTCGGCGACGTGCGGCGGCACCAGGGTGTCCACCGCGCCCGCCATCCGCACCGACGGCGCTATGTCGGTGCCCGCCGCCGCCTCGGCGACCACGTCCAGCAGCCGGCGGCGCAGGCTGTCCGGGTTGTCCTCACCCGTGGTGTGCAGGTCGAAGATCGAGGTCCGGATGTCGCGAACGGTCTCGTCGAGCTGCTCGACGACCTTCTGGATGCGCGCGCGGGCCTCGGGCAGGTTCACCAGGCGCAGCATGCCCTGCAGGCTCATCCCCGAGGAGTACAGCCGCTGGATCACCAGGTCGTGCATGTCCCTGGCGATCCGGTCTCGGTCGGCGAGCACGTCCAGCAGCCGCTGGGCGCGTTGGGTCTCCGCCGCCTCCAGCGCCAGCGCCGCCTGATCGGCGAAGGAGGCCAGCACCGGCACCTGCTCGGGCTCGAACTGCTGCCCGTCCTTGTCCCGCACCGCGAGCAGCACCCCGCTGACCCCGGCCGCGGTGCGCAGCGGCACGGCCAACGCGGGACCGAGCATCGCCGCGTGCACGCCAAGCTCGCCGTCGAGCACCTCCGCGAGGTCGGGCACCAGCTTGGTACCGCCGGAGCGGAAGACCTCCTCGATCGCCGGGGCGGTCACGGCGAAGGTCGAGCCGGTCAGCAGGGCACTGCGCTCCCCGGCGCCGGTGTGCACGGTGAGCCGGTCGGTGCCCGATTCCTCGGCGAGCAGCACCAGCACGCTGTCGGCCTGGGACAGCTCCGTGGCGCGCTGGGCGACCAGCCGCAGCGCGTCGCTGGTGGAGGCTCCGGCCAGCAGCTCGGCCCTGATCTCCGAGGAGGCCTCCAGCCACCGCTGGCGCATCCGCCCCTGCTCGAACAGGCGCGCGTTCTCGATCGCCACGCCCGCCGCGGCGGCCAGCGCCTGCAGCACCACCTCGTCCTCGGCGGTGAACTCGGCGTCGCCCTGCTTCTCGGTCATGTAGAGGTTGCCGAACACCTCGTCGCGCACGCGCACCGGAGCACCGAGGAAGCTGCTCATCGGTGGGTGGTTGGGCGGGAAACCCACCGAGGCGGAGTGCTTCCCCAGGTCCGGCAGGCGGATCACCTTGGGGTGCTCGATCAGCAGGCCGAGCAGGCCGCGCCCCTCAGGCAGGTGGCCCATCTTCGCCCGCTGCTCGGCGCTGACGCCGACGTAGACGAACTCCGACAGGCCCTCGCGCTTGCCCAGCACGCCCAACGCCCCGTAGCGGGCGTCGACGAGGTCCACGGCGGCCTGCACGATGCGCTGCAGCGTCGAGTCCAGCTCCAGCCCGGTGCCGACGGCCAGCACCGCGTCCAGCAGGCCCTGCAGGCGGTCCCGGGTCTTGACGATCTCCACGAGCCGGTCCTGGACCTCCTTGAGCAGCTCGTCAAGGCGGAGCCCCGCAAGACCGGTGGTCGGCGGCGAGGACGCAACGACTCCACCGTTCGCGAGATCGGACTCGTCAGACATGGCGGCGCTGACCTTTCGATGATCATGTTCGGAGGTGTGCAACGTAGCCTGGCATGCCCCGCAGGGACAGCCAAGAATCATCACGGGTGGAGTACTTCCCTGGTACGAAGGGACTTTCGCCCGTGTCCTGCTCTGTTGGAGTAAGCGCATCGTTGAACCGGAACGGTTGGCGACGGCGACGATGAGGTGCGTGATCATGGCCGAGGTGACACCAGCACTGGGTCTGACCGCGACCGAGGTCGGCAGGGCGCTGCGGCTGGCGTCGCTCGCCCCGTCGGTGCACAACAGCCAGCCCTGGCGGTTCTCCCTTCAGCGGGACCGGATCGAGCTGCACGCCGACGAGCGGCGGCGGCTGGCCGCGACCGACCCGGAGGAACGCGAACTCCGGATCTCCTGCGGTGCCGCGTTGTTCAACTTACGGCTCTCACTGGAGGATTCGGGTATTCGCCCGTTGACAACGTTGGTACCCAACGGACGTAGCAGCACACCGTTGGCAGTTGTCCGCTACGGGGGGCGCACTCGGCCGTCACACGAACGGACCCGTCTCCTTCAGGCGGTCTACACCCGCCGGACCAACCGGCGTCCGTTCGTGGACGCCGCGGTGCCCTCGGCTCAGCGCGCCCAGCTGATCCGCGCGGTCGAGGCCGAACGCGGCTGGCTCTACGTGCTCGCCGACCGGAAGGAGCGGGCGACCCTGCGGAAGCTGATCACCCGCGCCCACCACAAGCAGATGGCGGACCCGCGGTTTCGCACCGAACTCGCCGAGTGGACCGGGCACGACAGCGACCGCGCCGACGGCGTCCCGATCTCCGCGGGCGGGCTGCGCCCGGAACCGCAGGACGAGTGGGTGCTGCGCGACTTCTCCTCCGGCAAGGGCGTTGAGCGAACCCCTGGCAAGGACTTCGAGGCCGAGCCGCTGCTCGTGGTGCTGTGCTCCTTCCACGAGGGCGCACGGGCCGAGCTGCAGGCGGGACAGGCGTTGCAGCGGCTGCTGCTGACCGCGACCACGCTCGGCCTCGCCGTGTCGTTCCTGTCCCAGCCGATCGAGGTGCCCGAAGTGCGCGGCGAGCTGCGGCACGCGCTGGGCACGACGCTGGCGCCGCAGGCGGTGCTGCGGATCGGCTTCGGCTCGCCCGTGCCCGCGACACCGAGGAGGGCGGTCTCCGAGCTGCTCCTGCCCCAGCCCCAGCCGACGGCGACGTAGGACCTGTCCCCTGGTCCCGCAGGCCCTCCAGGGGTGGCGCCGAAGCCGGGCCTGCCGACCGATGTGGTCATGCCATCGCTCGGGAGCCCCGCAGGACGCCACACGGCCGGCGTTCGCGCCACCGCGGCAACGGCGCCGGGCTCACGACGAGGCCGGGCTCACGACGAGAAGGTGGAGAAGAGAAGGCGATGCGCGCAGAAGACCTGATGTCCAGCCCCGCCGTCACCGTCCGCCCCACGACGCCGACGCAGGCCGCCGCGGCGTTGATGGCCTCGCACGGCTTCAGCACGCTGCCCGTCGTCGACGGGCACGGCCACCTGCTCGGTGTGATCACCGAGAACGACATGCTGCGCTCCCGGTACGACCGGGGGGACCACCTCATCGCCCCGGCGACGGTGGGCGAGGCGATGACGGCTCCGGTGTGGAGCGCCGACCGCGACACCGCCGTCGCCGACCTGGCCGCCGTCCTGGTCGGCGACGGCACCCGCTGCGTCCCGGTCACCTGCGGCGACGTCGTGGTGGGCGTGGTGACCCGCCGGGACCTGTTGCGCGCCCTGGTGCGCGACGACCTGATGATCGCCGCCGAGGTGCGGTCCCGGCTGCGCGACTACAGCGGGGACCGCCGCTGGCAGATCACGTCCCACGGTGGGACGGTCACCGTCGCCGTCGACGACGCCCTCGCCGACGGCGACGACCGCGCGGTCGTCATCCGGCGGCTGGCGCGCTCGGTTCCCGGCGTGCGGGCGGTGGAGATCACCCGACCTCTTCGCGAACCCAGCGCTCGGGGATCCGGCGACCGGTGAGGATCTCGGGCACGATCACGACGAACCTGCCGTGCGGGCCGCCAACCGACGCGCACAGCCCCAGCGACGACAGCTCGGCGTCCTCGCGCACGACGCGCGCGTAGCCGATGACCGTCACGCTCCAGCCGGAATGCGCGCACGCGTCGAACTCGTCCACCTGGAACGCGACGACGGCGTTGCGAACCCCGGCGGCGAGCTGACCGCAGGGATCTGTCCGGAACACCACTTTTCCCTTGTGCAGCACGAAGTTCACCGGGGCCACCGCGGGCAACGCGCGGTCGGTGAACACCACTCGCCCGACCGGGGCCGTTGCGAGAAGGCGCAGGCATTCCCGCTCCCCCAGGATCTCAGTTCCCCTCGACTCCAACACGGTTCTTCCTCAATCCCTCAAGCGCGCGGTGGCTTTCCACAGTGGACAAGGGTTCCTCAGCGCAGCCATCGGTTGCGGCGCACCGCTCCCAGCTCGCCCCACCACCGCCCGAGCCCCCAGGCGTCGCCCGCGTGGGTGGCCGCGAGCACGATCAGCACCAGCGCGTAGACGACGTGGTAGTCCAGCAGCGGGTTGGTCGACCCGGTCGGGGTGCCCGCCGAGGTGAGCTGGGCGGGCGGCCATTCCGCTGCCCACATCAACAGCAGCATCACCGTCCCGGACACCGCCGAGACCCACAGCCCCACGCCCAGCGTCACCGCGATGCCGATCCCGGCGAGGCCGATCATGAACAGCCAGTCGGCCCACCACGCGCCCGCGATCGTGTGCGACAACGACTCGAACGGCCCGGCCTTGACGTGCGAGAGGAACCCCTTGGTCGGCGACCCGCCGTTGAGCCAGGCGGCTTGGGGGCGGGTGGCGTAGCCCAGACCGAAGAGCTTGTCGAAGAAGGCCCACAGGAACACCAGCCCGATGACGACCCGCAAGACCGCGAGCCACTTCACCGCGGACGTGTCCACGGGCGCACCCCGCGCCCACCGCACGTCGTTGCCGACGGCCATGACACCGTCTCCTTCCCTCTCAACCGCACCGGTGGCGCGCGGCCCCGCTACAGAAGCCGGGAACCCCAGCGCTCCAAGAAGATCCGGTCACTTCTCCACATGTAGACAGCAGACCGCTGGACGGCGCGGAATCACAGCCCCACTAGACCCCTGCGCTCGGGTACTTCGACCCTGGCAGCGCCGCGGCCGATGCGGTGCGGTGGGCAGTGACAGAGGTGTCCCGTCCCCCGGAGGTCCCCATGTCCCTCCACGCACCCCTCGCCACAGCGGTGCCCGCCCCCGCCCCGCCGAGGGCAGCGGGCCGTGTCCTGGTGGGCACCGACGGCTCCTACTGGGGCGAGGCCGCGCTGGAGTGGGCGGCCCGGATCGCCTGGACCGGCGGCGCGGAGCTGGAGGTCCTGGGCACGGGGGAAGCCTCGCAGTACCGGGCCCCGCGGGCCTTCCCCCGGCTGGCGGTCACCACGAGACGGACGAGCGAGCGGCCGCTGACCGACGTCCTGCGCTCCAGCGAGGACGCCCGGCTGCTGGTCCTGGGGTGCCGGGGGCACCGGCACCACGGCTTCGGGCTCGGCAGGCTCGTCGTGCCCGCCATCGCCTCGGCGCGCTGCGACACGGTGATCGTCCGCGGCCGCCCCGACGCGGTGCAGGGCAGGCACGGCCGGATCACGGCGATGGTCGACGGCGGCCCGCACGACCCCGCGGTGCTGCGCGGCGCGGTGGAGTTCGCGAGGCTGTTCCGGGCGGAGATCGAGGTGGTGCACGCCTGGCCAGCGCCGTCGCCGAGCACGCCGGACATCGTGCTCGACCTCGCGGCCGTCCAGCTCGCGGACCTGGACACCAGGAGGCCGTTCTCGCTGCGCCTGGACACCCGGGTCCCGCACGAGAGCGTGCCCCGGATCAGCGACTCCGACCTGATCGTCGTGGGTCCGGGAACACCGCCGGGACAAGGCGGGGTCATCACCAGCGCGCTGCACCACGCCGCCTGCCCGGTGCTGGTCGCGCACACGGACACCCCCGACCGATCCCCCGACCGACCGGCAGGGCGGCACCGCGCGGAACACTGTCCACAACAGACAGGTCGATGACCGTCCGATATGGACTACTGCGCCAGCGAACCCCGGATCCCGGCGCCAGAAAGCCGAAACGCCGCACCAACGAAACCGCTAGCGCCCGTCGCGTTGGCGGCGAACCCTCCTCGCGCTTCGCGCACCCCCTTCGCACCACCCCCGCACCCCTTCGCACCACCCCGTCCCCCTCACACCACCCCGGCCCCCTCACCACCCCGTGCCCCCGTTTCGCGTTTTGTAGGCTTAACGCGAAATGAGAGCGCTCTTTCGCGCAATATGCCTACAAAACGCGAAAACCCGACCACGCCGGCCAACCGACGCGCCGTCCCAGGGCCTGGCCAACCGACGCGGCGTCCCGGGGCCCGTTCGTCCCGCTGCGCGCGGTCGGCGAGGCGAGCCCGACGAGCGGTCGGCGAGGCGAGCCCGACGAGATGACGCCGACGTCCGCGAGCCATACGGTACGGGCATGGCCACCTGGGACGACGTACGCCGGATCGCGCTGAGCCTTCCGGAGACCACCGAGCGACCATCGCACGACGCGCTGCCCGCGTGGCGGGTGAAGGACAAGCTCTTCGCCTGGGAACGGCCGTTGCGGCGGGCGGACCTCGAAGCGCTCGGCGGCCCGGCCCCGACGGGGCCGATCCTCGGTGTGCGCGTTCCCGACCTGGGCGCCAAGGAGGCGTTGCTCGCCGAGGGCGAACCGTACTTCACCACGCCGCACTTCGACGGGTACCCGTCGGTCCTGGTCCTGCTGGAGCTGGTCGAGGTGCCCGTGCTGGAGGAGCTGCTGACCGAGGCGTGGCTGGATCGCGCGCCCAAGCGCTTGGCCAAGCAGTTCCTGGAATCCTGAAGTGAGCGCGCGGCGATAGGTAGTTGACGGAAGCAGAAGTTTCCGGACCATAGAGCCAAAGCCGCGTTCTCTAGCCCCAAACCACGGGCTTTGCCCCCTTCGGGGGAAATGAAGATTGGGCTCTTCGGGGAACGCGAGCGCGAAGATGTTGTGTCGCGCCCCACGGGCCGCCGTATTTCGGTTGGCTGGTGCATATGAACGCGCAGGGGGTGCTGCGGGAGCAGCCCGAACTCACAGAACTCACACAGTCGACAAGGAGGTCGGAAGAGTACACCCCTCTGAACCGGGCGTTGGCATGTCAGGTGTGCGCTTCGGCGGGCATCGTCAATCACCCACCGAAATGGTTCTTACAGCCGCGCAGCGCGCCGACGGTGCCCAAGCCCGCCTCACCGATGCGGTTCGCGGCGCCGGAGCCGAGGCGCAAACCCGCCGCACGGGGCGCCGCCCGCGGCATTCACAAGCTCACCGACGCCCAGGCGAAGTTCCTGCGACGCGCCTGGGACTACCTGGCCGCCACCCAGCCAGGACGTGATCCCGACTCGCGGCTGCTGGCGATGGTGTGCCTGCTGCGGGCCGCGCGCACGGGCACCGCGAACCTCGTGTCCCAGGACGTGCGGACCCTGCGGGCAGGCGACCCGCTCGCCGCGGTGTCGTCGCTGACCTCGACGGGCTGGCTGAGCGCAAGACCGGAAAGCGTGCTCGCCGCGGACCCGGAGTCCCCGGCGGCGTGCGGGATCCCCGACTTCGCCGACCCCGTCAACCCCTGGGGCATCGGCAAGCTCGCGCGGACCAGGGCCTCCGGCTGGACGTTGCGGCTGCTGTCGAACAAGCTGCTGCGCAGGACGTCCAACGACGTGCGCATCACCGCGCTCTACCTCACCGCGCACGCGGCCCCGGACGGCATGGTCGAGTTCGTCCCGGACTACCTCGTCGCCGCCTGCGCGCTGGAGGGCACGAACGAGATGGCCGACGCCGTGCGGACGCTGCTGGAGATCGGCTGGCTCGCGGAGTTCCACCGCAACGGCGTCGCCACCTCGCGCTGCCGGCTCGCCGAGGAGGTGCTCGCACTGGCGCCCGCCCCGGCTCCGCCGCCCCCGAGCTCGGCCACCAAGGCCAGCAGCTGGCGCACGGCCGAGGCCGACGAGGCCGCGGTGGAGCTGCAGGCCCAGCAGATGGTCGCCGGGCGCGAGGTCGAGCTCGTGCGGTGGGTGACGAGGTTCTGGGCCGACCACGGGCACGGTCCGAGCTGGTCGGTCGCCTGCGGCGCGCAGGGCTGGCCGCGGGACTCCGGCTGGCGGCGCGCGGTGAGCGACGCCGCGCTGCTGCGGCTGTACACCACGGGCTGGCTGGACGGGCTGCACACGCCCTTCGGCATGCGCCCGGGACCGCGCTACCGGCCGTTCCAGAGCGAGCAGGACGTCAGGGCGTGACCACCCACCGGGCCGGTCGGTCCCGGGCGTGGTGAGAGCCCGATGGCGGCGGCGCGATCGTCACGGCTTCGTGCGATGTCCGCGCCGCCGCGCTCATCGGCCCGGCTGGGAGTCCGGCCGGGCCGCACGCGTCAGCACCTCGGTGGCGCGCCGGTGGCGACCGGCCCCGCCGCGCGTCCCCTGCCCGTGACCGGCCCCCGGCGATCGAGCGGCTCTCTCGCCGGCGTTCACGAGGCGCCTCGCGGACGCGCCGGAGGTCTCCGCGCCGGGCTCGCGCGGACTTGACGCACCCCGCGCGGAGCGCGCGCCGCCGGACCGGCGCCTGCCATCGAATGGCGGACCGGCCGGATCCGCCATTCACGCTCCCTTTCCTGCGGCGACCGCGCGGTAACCGCCGCGCACTAGCCGAGAAGAGTGGGTCACCGGTTCATCGAGAACAATTGACGGTTCATTTCCGCTCAGCCGTACGGACCATTATTACCGTCAGCCGTTCGGCGCACGTCATCCTTGACAATATCCTGCAAGATAGCCTGACTGGAAAATTCTTTGCCGCCGACAGGGCTATCCCTGGCGTGCGACCTCTGTACACCCACAAAGGTGCCAGCCGCTTCACACACGAGATAGCCGTTCTGCACGAGGACCGAACAGTGAACGAAGCCATCGAGCGGGACGCCGGATCTGCGGATTTCGACGTTCGCGCTGAGAATGAACACCCGCTGGCGGGCACGCGCGAACTGTGCCTGCACGAGGTGTTCGAGTCCCAGGCCGCCAGTACACCCGATGCCGTCGCGCTGACCTGCGACGGGCGCGAACTGACCTATTCCGAGCTCGACCGGAGGTCCAACCGGCTGGCGCGCCTGCTCCGGGAACGGGGCGCCCGTCCGGGGTCGTTCGTCGCGGTTCATTTCGACCGCTCCGAGCTTCCCGTCATCGCGATCCTCGCCTGTCACAAGTCCGGCGCCGCGTACGTGCCGATCGACCCCGCATATCCGGAAGGCCGAATCCGGCACATCGCCGGCGAGCTCGACATTCTGCTGTGCCTGACCGATTCGGCGCGGTCCTCGGCGGCGCGGGAGTTCTTCACCGACGACCGGGTGCTCGTGCTCGACGACGAATGGACCGATGTCGAGGACCGCTCGGACGCGCCGCTCACGCGCGAGGATTCGGGAGTCTCGCCGGGCGATCTCGCCTACGTCATCTACACATCGGGAACGACCGGGCGCCCGAAAGGGGTCATGACGGAGCACCGGAACGTGACCCGCTTCGTCGCGGCCTTCAACGAGACCTGTGCCACCGGCCCCGGCGACCGCGTCTACCAGGGGTTCTCCCTGAGCTTCGACGGCTCCGTCGAGGAGATCTGGATGGCGTTCTCCAACGGATCGACCCTGGTGGTCCCCAGCCCCGACGCGCCGCGCTTCGGCTCCGAACTGGCCGCCTACCTGGCCGAGACCGGGGTCACCTACTTCTCCACGGTGCCGACGCTGCTCGCGACGCTGCCGACCACTGTGGACAGTCTGCGGACCGTCGTGCTCAGCGGTGAGGTCTGCGCGCCCGAGCTGGTCAGCCGCTGGGCACGGCCGGGCCTGCGGATCCTCAACGTCTACGGCCCGACCGAGGCGACGGTGAACACCACCGTCGCGGAGTGCGTCGCGGGCAAGCCGGTCACGATCGGCCGCCCGCTGCGCGGGTACGGCGTGCACATCGTGGACGAGCAGCTGCGCCCGGTGCCGCGCGGCGTCGCGGGCGAGCTGCTGATCAGCGGCGAGACGCTCGCCTGCGGCTACCTCAAGCAGCCGGAGCTCACCGACGAGCGGTTCCTGCACTGCGCCCAGCCCTCGGGTCAGGGCACGATGCGCTGCTACCGGACCGGCGACCTGGCGCGCTGGAACGACGACGGCGAGATCGAGTTCCTCGGCCGGATGGACGGGCAGGTGAAGATCCGCGGGTTCCGGGTGGAGCTGGCCGAGATCGAGTCCGTCCTGCTGGAGGACCCGCAGATCCAGTCGGCGAGCGTCGCCCTCGTGGAGCGCGACGGGCTCCAGGACCTCGCGGCGTACGTGACGACCAGCACGGACGCGGAGAAGCTCGACCGCGACGAGGTGCTGGTGCTGCTGGAGTCCCGGCTGCTGCCGTACATGATCCCGGGCTACCTCGACGTGGTCACCGAGCTGCCGCGCACGCCGAGCGGGAAGGTGGACCGCAAGCTGCTGCCCACCCCCGTGCGGCCGCTCGTGCGGTCCTCGACCTCCACCGTCGCCCCGGAGAGCGAGCTGGAGCACGTCATCGCCGACACCTGGGCGACGGTGCTGGGCGTTCCGGTCGCCTCGGTGGAGAGCGACTTCTTCCTCGACCTGGGCGGGCACTCGCTCGTCGCGGCGCGCATGGTGACCCTGTTGCGGGAGAAGACACTCCGCCCGGTCACGGTGCGCGACGCCTACCGGCTGCCCACGATCCGCGCGCTGGCAACGCACCTGGAGTCGGTGCCGGTGGAGACCGCCATGCCACCGGACCCGGACGAGCAGAAGGCGGGCGCGACCTCCGCGCGCGCGGTCTTCGACAGCACGAGCAGGTGGGAGCGGTGCACCACCTGGCTGCTGCAGGTCGTGTCGATCTACGTCCTGTCCGGCCTCGTGTCGATCCCCCTGGTCGTGGTGTTCCTGTCCGTGCTCGACTGGCTGTACGGCTCGATCTCCTTCCTCGGGCTGGTCGGTGTGGTGGCCCTCGTCTCCGTTGTCGCCTGGCCCGTGTACCTCCTGCTGTCGATCGCGGCGAAGTGGGTCCTCATCGGCCGCTACAAACCGGGAGAGCACAAGCTCTGGAGCTTCTACTACTGCCGCTGGTGGATCGCGAACCGGCTCATGGCGCTCAGCGGCGCGGGCGCGCTCGCGGGCACCCCGCTGATGCCGGTGTACTACCGCCTGCTGGGAGCCCGGGTCGGCCCTCGGTGCACCCTGGACACGGCGCAGTGCTCGGCGTGGGACCTCGTCTCCATCGGTTCGGACACCAGCATCGGCGCGGAGACCCAGCTGCTGGGCTACCGCGTCGAGAACGGCATGCTGCGCCTGGGACGGGTGGAGGTGGGCAGCCGGTGCTTCGTGGGCATCCACTCCGCCCTCGGCCTCGACGTCCGGATGGAGGACGACTCCTGCCTGGACGACCAGTCGCTGCTGCCCGACCGCGACGTGATCCCGGCGGGTCAGGGCCGCCAGGGCTCACCGGCCGTGCCGTCGGAGGTGGCGCTGCCCGGGGGAAGCGCGCCGCAGACGCTCCGGCGCCGCATGGCCTTCGGCCTCGCCCACCTGGTGACGGGGACGGCGATGGGGATCGTGGTGATCTCGGTCCCCACCGTCCTGTTCGGACTGCTGATCTGGCTGCTGGTCACCCGGTTCGGGTGGACGTGGGGCATCTCGGTGACCGTGCTGTCGGTCCCGCTCGACGTCATCGTGTTCTGCTGCTACCTCGCGGGCGTGAAACGGCTTGTGCTGCACCGGATCCCGGCCGGGACCTACCCGGTGCTCAGCGCCACCTACCTCCGCAAGTGGCTCTCCGACCAGCTCATGACGATGACCCGTCCCCTCCTGCTCCCGGTCTACACCACGCTCTACCTGCCGCCGGTGCTGCGGCTGATGGGAGCGAAGATCGGCAGGCGGGCCGAGATCTCCACGGTCTGGCGCTTCGCCCCCGAGCTCATCGACGTGGACGCCGAGAGCTTCTTCGCCGACGGTTCGATCATCGGTGGGCGCAGGTGCCATCGCGGGCTGTGCACGATCGCGGTCAACCGGATCGGACGGCGCAGCTTCGTCGGCAACAGCGCGGTCCTGCCGGTGGGCGCGAGCCTGGGCGACCGCTGCCTGCTCGGCGCGCAGTCGCTGGCCCCGACCGACAGCCCCCGCACCCCCGACGGCACCGAGTGGCTGGGGGCTCCCGCCTTCGCACTGACCCATCGGCCCAAGGTCGGCAACTTCGACGACACCGTCACGTTCGCCCCGACCGTCCAGCTCTACCTGAAACGGGGCGTCATCGACGCCCTGCGCATCCTCATCCCCTACTACCTGCTCATGGTGGCGGCCGCCTTCTTCTTCGTGGCGCTGTTCTTCGCCTACCAGAGCTCCGGGCTCGCGGTGATGCTCGCGCTGGCGCCGGTACTGGGGTTCGTCTCGGGGGTGTGGGCCGCGCTCGTGGTCGCGGGGCTCAAGAAGGTCGTCATGGGCACCTACACGCCGCAGATCAAGCCGCTGTGGTCGAAGTACGTGTGGCTCAACGAGATGGTCAACGGCGCGTACGAGTCCGTGGTGGCGCCGCTGGTCTCGCTGTTGCTTGGCACGCCGTTCGCGGCGCCGTTCCTGCGCATGATGGGGTGCCGGATCGGGCGGCGCGGCTACATCGGCACCACGCTGTTCTCCGAGTTCGACCTGGTGGACGTGGGCGACTACGTGGCGCTCAACCACGGCGTCGTCGTCCAGAACCACCTCTTCGAGGACCGGGTCTTCAAGTCCTCCACCCTCAAGATCCGGGACGAGGCGTCCGTCGGGAACATGAGCGTGGTCCTGTACGACTCCGAGATCGAGAGGGGCGCCGTGGTCGGGCCGCTGTCGCTGCTGATGAAGGGCGAGACGCTGCGGCCGGGGACCCGCTGGCACGGCATCCCCACGCTCCAGGTCACCGCGCCGGTCCGGACCGGGCTCGTCGACCCGTGAGGCACCCGTCGTGCGGGGCCGGTGGTCCCGGCCCCGCACGGCGCTGAGCCGCACCGGCGTATCCCCCGCGCCCAGCCGGGTGAGCCGCGAGACCGACCGAGTGGCGCTATCCCGGCGGACGGCGCCTGACCTACGTTGGCCGCATGTCTGGTGCCGCCCCGCGGCAGATGGGCAGCCTTCCCGCGGAGATGACGAGCTTCGTCGACCGGAGGTTCGAGTTCGCCGAGGCGAAGCGGATCCTGGCGGCCGGCCGCCTGCTGACGCTGACCGGAGCGGGCGGGGTGGGCAAGTCCAGGCTGGCGCTGCGGGTGGCCGCCGACCTGCGGCGGGCGTTCGTCGACGGGGTGTGGCTGGCGGAGCTGGCCGGGCTGCGCGACGTGTCGCTGCTGCCGCACACCATCGCCGACACGCTGAACATCCGGGACTACTCCACCCGGACCGCCACGAAGATCCTCGTCGAGCACCTGCGGGACCAGCAGGTGCTGCTGGTGCTGGACAACTGCGAGCACCTGCTGCCGGGCTGCGCGACGCTGATCGGCACGCTGCTGCGCGAGGCACCCGGGCTGCGGGTCCTGGCCACCAGCCGCGCCACGATCGGCGTTCCTGGGGAACGGGTCTTCCCGGTCCCGCCACTGCGGATGCCCGCCCAGCACGAGTCGCTGCCCTCCGACGCGGACACGTGCTGCCCGTCGCTGACGTTGTTCACCGAGCGAGCGGCGGCGGCGCAGGCGGACTTCGCGGTCACACCGGAGAACCGGCCTCTGGTGGCCGAGCTGTGCCAGCGGCTGGACGGGATCCCGCTGGCGATCGAGCTGGCGGCGGCGCGGCTGCGGGTGCTGACGCTGGAGGGCATCCTGGACCGGCTCGACGACCGCTACCGGCTGCTCACCACCGGCAGCCGGATGGCCCTGCCCCGGCACCGGACCCTGCGGGCCGCGGTGGAATGGAGCTACACCCTGTGCACGCCGGAGGAGCGGACGCTGTGGTCACGGGCTTCCGTCTTCGCCGACAGCTTCGAGGCGCCCGCCGCCGAAGCGGTCTGTTCTGGCGGCGGGCTCACCCGGAGCGCTGTCCGGAGGGCGCTCGCCGGACTGGTGGACAAGTCGATCATGTCGCCGGTGGGCGGCGGCGGCACGACGCGGTTCCGGCTGCTGGACACCCTCCGCGACTTCGGTCTGGACAAGCTCCGCGCGGCGGGTGGGCAGGCGCTGTCGCGGCGCAGGCACCGGGACTACTACCTGAGGCTGGTCGAAGAGGCCGAGGCGCGGTGGTTCGGCCCCGCCCAGCGGGAGATCTTCGCCCGCACCCGGCACGAGCACCCCAACCTGCGCGTCGCACTGGAGTTCTGCCTGTCCACCCCCGGTGAGGTGGACACGGGCCTGCGCATGGCCGGGGCGCTGTACTTCTACTGGGTCTGCTGCGGCTTCGTCTCCGAGGGGCGGCACTGGCTGGACCGTGCGCTGGCCCTGGGCGTCGAGCCGACCAGAGCGCGGGTCATCGCCCTGCGGGTCAACGCGGAATGCGCCATCGCGCAAGGAGATCACGCCGGTGTGCACCGAATGGCGGAGGAGTGCCGGGCGACGGCGAGGCGGCGCAACGACGAGTCCATGCACACGCAGGCCGCATACGCGCAGGGATCGTTCGGGCTCCTCAACGGCGACCTGCCGCGGACGGCGATGCTGATGGAGGAGGTGCTGGCGCGCGGCGAGCGGACCGGCGAGCTGACCACAACCGTGGTGATGGCGAGGGCCGTGCTCTCCGTTGTGGCGCTGTTCGGACAGGACATCCCGCGCTCGATCGCCTTCGCACGTCAGGTGCTGCGCATCGCCGAGGAGCACCAGGAGCTGTGGACCCGCTCCTACGCGCTCTACTTCCTCGCCATGGCCGAGTGGTCCCACGGCGACCTGGCGAACGCCACCTCCCACGCCAGGGAGGGACTACGGCTCAAACGGATCTTCAACGACGTCCTGGGCCAAGCGATGGTCATCGAGCTGCTGGCGTGGACCGCCCAGTCGGCGGGCGAGCCCGAGCGGGCCGCCGTCCTGCTCGGCGCGTCGGAGCGGTGCTGGAGCGCGTTGGGTGGCCTGCCGCTGCTGGGTTCTCAGCACTGGATCGTCCCCCATCAGCAGTGCGAGGCGAAAGCACGGGAGGTCCTCGGCGGCACCGCGTTCCGTGCCGCCTTCAGCCGTGGCAGGGACTTCGACCTCGACGAGGCCGCCACCTACGCGCTCGGCGAGCAGCCCAGGCACGCCCGCACGGTGGCCTCGCCCCTGACCGCACGTGAGCGGCAGGTCGCCGAGCTGGTCGCGAAGGGCTTGTCCAACAAGGAGATCGCGCGCCTGCTGCGGATCGTGCGGCGCACCGCGGAGGGCCACGTGACGCGCATCCTGCGCAAGCTCGACCTCACCTCGCGCGAGGAGATCGCCGCGCGGGTGGCCGCCCTCGGCGAGGGCGGCCACACCTGACGGACCCGGTCCGCTGGTCACCCTTCGAGGGCCCGCGCCTGGTGCAGCCAGTCGGCGAACAGACCGGGGTCGACGTCGTCAACGGAGCGGAGCTTGACCGAGGCCATCTCCCGCGCGCCGGGCTCAAGCCGTCCCGAGGGGTCCGACACCGACCGGCCCCGCCAGAACCCGAAGGACACGTGGGCGCTGTGGGCCTTGACGAAGCAGACCGGCGACTTGCCGGGAGCCGGTCCCAGGCTCCACACCGGGTGCCCGTGCCAGACCGCACCGGCACCGGGCAGTGCCCGCTCGATGATCGGCAGGACCTTGTCGGCGATCCGGCGCTGGGACTCGGGCAGGGAGGCGAGGTAGTCCTCCACGGTGGCGAACTTGGCCATGACGCTGTCCTTTCTCGGGGGGAGTCTCGGAGTGGGGGCCTCGGTCAGAGCGAGCGAGCGGCGACCAGGGAGACCCAGAGCATCGCGGTGATCGCGCCGACGGCAAGGGCCAGCGACCCGGCCGTGCCGCCGCTCATCGCCCAGCCGTTCCCAACCAGCAGCGCCGTGCCCGCGACGCGCGAGGCGATGGCGTTGCCCCGGTCCCCGGCGCGGCCGAAGTGACGGCCCAGCACGTAGCAGGCGGCGATCAGGGCGATGAAAGCGATCGAACCGGCGGCCATGTGGCCGATGCTGTGCCAGCTGAGGGTCTGCGGCACACCCGACGGCGTACCGGCGGGGAAGCCGTCTGCTGGGTCCATGACCAGGACTCCGGCGGCGATCATGCCGACGCCGTTGGCCAGGACCAGCCTCGGTGCCCACGCGCTGGGCAGGACCTGCCGCAGGCCCAGCGCGCCCACCACGGTCAGCACGCCCGCGACCAGGAAGTTGGCGATCTGGAGCCAGCCGAGGGAGCCGGTGCTCAGCGCGCTGAGCGGGTGGCGGGTGAGGTCGAAGCCCTGCCGCGTCGCGGCCTGGGCCAGGGAGACCACCGTCCACAGCGGCCCGGCGACGGCAAGGCAGGCGAGCCGCACGCGGACGACGGACGGGACGGAGGCGGGGAGCTGGATGGCGGTCATGGCCGGTGCCCTTCTCGGAGGTCGGTTCTCGCTCACACGTCGATCGGGCCATGTGACAGGGAACGGCGGTCATTCCCTGTCACATCCACCGTTCGACGGGTAGACAGAGCACAAGACCGAGAAGGAGAACGCCATGCGCTACCTGATGACGAGCAAGGCAACCGACACCGCTCCCAACGAGAACCTGTACGTGGAGATGGGCAAGTTCATCGAGGAGCTGACCGCGGCGGGCGTGCTGCTGGCCACCGGGGGGCTGGCCCCGGACGGCGTCCGCGTGACGTCCTCCGGTGACGAGATCACGGTGACCGACGGACCGTTCACCGAGACCAAGGAGGCCGTCGCCGGGTTCGCGCTGGTCGAGGTCCGCAGCAAGGAGGAGGCCATCGAGCTGACCCGTCGCTTCCGCGCGATCGTCGGTGACGGCGAGAGCGTGATCCAGCAGGTCTTCGGCCCCTGAGCACGCCGGTGACCGACGTCAGCCGCACGGTCGACGCGGCCTGGAAGCTGGAGTCGGCCCGGATCGTCGCCGCGCTCACGCGGATGGTGCGCGATGTCGGCCTCGCCGAGGAGCTGGCCCAGGACGCGCTGGTCTCCGCGTTGGAGCGGTGGCCGGTCACGGGTGTGCCGGACAACCCCGGCGCCTGGCTGACCGCCGTCGCCAAGCGCCGCGCGGTGGACCACATCCGGCGGTCGCGGCGGCTGGAGGACCGACAGGAGGAGCTGGCCCGCGAGCTGGACCAACGGCAGGAGGGGGAACAGGAGCCGGAACGGGACGACGTCCTGCGGCTGGTGTTCCTCTCCTGCCACCCGGTGCTGCCGACCGATGCGCGGGTGGCGCTGACGCTGCGCCTGGTCGGCGGCCTGACCACGGCGGAGATCGCCCGGGCGTTCCTGGTCACCGAGCAGGTGATCAGCCAGCGGGTCGCCGGGGCGAAGCGGACCCTGGCCGAGCGGGGCGTGCCCTTCGAGCTGCCGGACGGCCCCGAGCTCGCCGAGCGGCTGTCCTCGGTGCTGGAGGTCGTCTACCTGATCTTCAACGAGGGGTACTCGGCGACCTCCGGGGACGAGCTGATCCGGCTGGACCTGTGCCTGGAGGCGCTGCGGCTGGGAAGGCTGCTGGCCGAGCTGGCACCGGACGAGGCCGAGGTGCACGGGCTGGTGGCGCTGATGGAGGTCCAGGCGTCCCGGTCGGCGGCGCGGACCGGACCCTCGGGTGAGCCGGTCCAGCTGCACGAGCAGAACCGGGGCCGCTGGGACCAGCTGCTCATCCGCCGTGGCTTCACCGCGATGCTGCGAGCCAAGGAGGCGGGCGGTCCACCCGGCCCGTACGTGCTGCAAGCGGCGATCGCGGTGTGCCACGCGCAGGCGCGCACCGCGGAGGACACCGACTGGACGCAGATCGCGACGCTGTACGCGGCGCTGGCGCGGCTGCTGCCGACGCCGATCGTGCACCTCAACCGGGCGGTGGCGCTCGGGATGGCAGAAGGACCACAGGCGGGGCTCGACGTCGTGGACGCCTTGGCCGCCGATCCGCAGTTGCGGGACTACCACCTCCTGCCGGGCGTCCGTGGCGACCTCCTGGTCCGCATGGGGCGGCACGGCGAGGCCCGGCGGGAGTTCGAGCGCGCCGCGTCACTGACGGGGAACGAGGCCGAACGCGCCTTCCTGCGCCGCCGCGCCGAGGAGATCGCCGACACCGAGTCGGCTGGTGTCACACTCGGCCAAGCCGTCGAGGACTTCCTGCGCCGCGACGACCTGGACTCCGGCACGGCCCGCTCCTACGGCCAGACGCTGCGCCGTCTGTGCCTGTCCCTGGGTGAACGAGTTCCCTTGACGTCGCTGACCTCGGACCAGGTGGCACGGGTGTTCGCGACGGCCTGGGGCGAAGCGGCCGCCGCGACCTGGAACCGGCACCGGTCGGCCGTGCGGTCCTTCGGTGTCTGGGCGGCGGTCGACCACCTCGCTGCGGGCCTCGACCGGCGTACCGGGTCACGGTCCACGACCGAGACGATCAGCGCCCCCCTGCTGGACGCGCTCTGGCGCCGCACCGACCTGCCGCTGCGGGAACGGACCCTGTGGCGGCTCCTGCACGAGTCCGCCGCCGCCGTGACGACCGCCCTGTCGCTGAACGTCGAGGACCTGGACCTCGACGACCGCCGGGCTCTCGTGGGCGGTGTCTGGGTCGGCTGGCGTTCCGAGACCGCCCGGCTTCTCCACCACCTCGTGGCGGGCCGGCGCCGAGGCCCGGTGTTCCTCGCCGACCGTCGGCCCGGGCCGTCCCGCAGGCCCGCGGAGGCCGACCTGTGCCCGGAGACAGGCCGCCGGCGCCTGTCCTACGAGCGGGCCGAGTACCTGTTCAAGCAAGCCACCAAGTCCCTGGACCCGGCGGGCAACGGCTACACGCTCCGGCAGCTCAAGCCGCGCCCTTGACACGAGCGGGCTCCACGCGCGCGAGCAAGGCGAGGAACGAGACCACGGTGAGCGCGCTGACCACCGTCGCGATAGCGCCCGCCGTCTGGAAGAGCGCGGACTGCTACTCCCCCAACGGCTTGGCCCTGTCATGGGTCAGCGCGTCATACGCCGGCCCGGCCCCGGTCACCACCCTCGTCACCCCCGTCACCCCCCTCGTCACCCCCGTCACCCCCCTCGTCACCCCCGTCACCCCCCTCGTCACCCCCGTCACCCCCCTCGTCACCCCCGTCACCCCCCTCGTCACCCCCCACTCCCGCCACCACCCCCGTCGCCAGGAGTCCACCCCGCGTGCCCTCCGTTCGCGTTTTGTCACCTTGATGCGAAATGCGAGCGCTCTATCGCGCATCAAGGTGACAAAACGCGCAGAACCCCGCCACGTCGGCCGACACGCGACGCGCCACGCCAGCCAACGCACGCCGCCACGCCGGCCGCCACGCCAGCCAGCGCGACACGCGGCGCCAGCCAACGCGCGACCTGCGGCGCCAGCCAACGCACGACGTGCGACGCCAGCCGACGCGCGGCGCCAGCCAACGCACGACCTGCGGCGCCAGCCAACGCGCGACGTGAGGCGTGCGACGTGAGGCGTGAGGCGTGAGGCGTGAGGCGCTAGCCAATGCACGACCTGCCGCGCCGGCGGAGGCATGGGGGGCCACCGGGCAGGCTGGCCGCGAAGACGGAAACGCCGCGCGCGTCACCCTGAAAGCCCTTGAACTCCACCTCGTTCGAGTTCGACGATGCTCGTCAGATTCTGATCGTTGTTGTTCGATTCTGAGGAGTCTGGGCATAGTGGATCATGCGACCAAGCATGCGCTGAGGCGTCGCACCGCGGTGGGCACCGTGGTCGTGACGCTCCTGGGGTTGCTCACCGCGGCCGGGGCCACGATCGGCATGGCACCGACGGCCGGGGCCATCGAGAACGGTCTGGCCGCCACACCCGCGATGGGCTTCAACAACTGGAACTCGACGCACTGCCGCGCGGAGTTCAACGAGGAGATGGTGAAGGGCATCGCCGACCTCTTCGTCACCCGGGGCCTCAAGAACGCCGGCTACCAGTACGTCAACATCGACGACTGCTGGGCGGAGCCGAACCGCGGCCCCGACGGCAACCTGGTGCCGGACCGGAAGCGGTTCCCCAACGGCATCAAGGCCATCGCCGACTACGTGCACGGCAAGGGGCTGAAGTTCGGCATCTACACCAGCGCGGGCCTCAAGACCTGCGACGCGGCGGGCTTCCCCGGCGCGATCGGACACGAGCAGCAGGACGCCGACCTCTTCGCCTCCTGGGGCGTGGACTACCTCAAGTACGACAACTGCGGCGACCACCTCGGCCAGAGCGCTCAGCAGCGGTACACCGCGATGCGCGACGCCCTGCGCAACACCGGCCGCCCCATCCTGTTCTCCATCTGCGAGTGGGGCGAGAACGCGCCGTGGGACTGGGCGCAGCCGGTCGGCAACAGCTGGCGCACGACGGGCGACATCACAGACACCTACGCCAGCATGCTCGGCATCTTCAAGGCGAACGTCCAGCTCTCCCACCACGCGCAGCGCGGCGGCTGGAACGACCCGGACATGCTCGAAGTCGGCAACGGCGGCATGACGGACGCCGAGTACCGCAGCCACTTCAGCCTGTGGGCCATGATGAACGCGCCGTTGCTGATCGGCTCGGACCTGCGCAAGGCGGGCCAGCCCACCTTCGACATCCTGACCAACCGCGACGTCATCGCGCTCAACCAGGACTCGCTCGGCATCCAGGCGACGGAGATCAGCAACACCAACGGCTCGCACGTGCTGGCCAAGCCGTTGGACAACGGTGACGTGGCGGTGGCGCTGTTCAACGAGACCGGCTCGGCCACGACGATCAGCACGACCGCGGTGGCGGCCGGGCTCGGCAACGCGGGCTCCTACCGGCTCAAGGACCTCTGGTCCAAGGCGGTCAGCTCGACCAGCGGTGCCATCAGCGCGTCGGTTCCGGCGCACTCCACAGTGGTCTACCGGGTCAGCCGCACCGGGGCGTTCGCCGCGCCGCCCAAGGGCACCAGCCAGCTGTCCTCGTTGCGACCGAGCCTGTCCGCCAATGCGTGGGGACCGGTGGAGATCGACCGCAGCAACGGCGAGCGGCCTGCCGCTGACGGCCGTCCGCTCACGATCGGGGGCACCAAGTACGACCGCGGCCTCGGCGTGCACGCGCGCAGCGAGGTGCGCTACTACCTCGGCGGCAAGTGCAGCCGTTTCCAGGCGTGGGTGGGCGTCGACGACGAGACGGGCGACGAAGGCAGCGTCTCCATGGAGATCTGGACCGGCGGCGGGAAACGGCTGGCCACCAGTGGGGTGGTGCGGGGGACGGACGCGGCCAAGCTCATCACCGCCGACGTGACCGGGTTGCAGTACGTCCACCTGGCCGTACTGCCCACAGTGGACGGTCCGCGCTACGACCACGCCGACTGGGGCGACGCGACGATCACCTGCCGCTAACGAACAGGAGCCCGCGCCGCAGCCGTGGCGCGGTGCTCCGTCGGCGTCGTGCCGAGAACGCGCTTGAAGGCGACGCTGAGCGCGAAGGTGTTGGCGTAGCCGACCTTTCGGGCGATCGAGCCCACCGTGGCGTCGGTCTCGGCCAGCAGGTCGGCAGCCAGGGCGATGCGCCAGCCCGCGAGGTAGGTCATCGGTGGCTCACCGACCTGGGCGGTGAAACGGCGGGCGAGCGAGGCGCGGGAGGCGCCGGACTCGCCCGCCAGCGTCGCGACGGTCCACGGGCGGGCCGGATCGTCGTGGAGCAACCGGAGTGCTGTGCCGACAACCGGATCTTGAAACGCGCGGTACCACGCGGGGGCGTGCGCACCGGACTGGTCGAACCACGTGCGCAGCACGGAAACGAGCAGCAGGTCCAGCAACCGGTCCAGCATCACGCGCTGGCCGGGCACGCCTTTGGCGATCTCCGCGGCCACCAGGTCGAGCATCGGGCGATGACCTTCGGTGTCCTTGACCACCAGCACATCGGGCAGGGCTTCGAGCAGCCGCCCGCTGACGCCACCCCGTCCGTCGAAGGCGCCGCTGAGCAACGCCGCCGGACCGCCGGTGTCCTCGGACCAGGAGCAGTAGTCCGAGCTGCCGATCACCGCCTGCGGCGGCGTGGCCGGGTCGTCGGCGATCGTGTACGGCACACGGCCGCGGACGACCGCGATGTCCCCGGCGCGGATCGGCACCGGCTCGCCCTCGACGGGCACCACCCACGCCCGCCCGCGCAGCATCGTGCCCATCGTCAGCGGCGCACCGCTGGTGAACCGCAGCGACCACGGCGGGCTCATGATCGTCCGGCTGAACACCGCGCCCCGCGCCCGGACACCGTCCAGCAGATCGGCAAGCACATCCACGCTGCCACCGTAGACGCCTGAACATCACAAAGAGATCCTCAGCCATCGCGCGTCTCACCCGGGACGCCTTAACTCGAACCCATGACTGATGACTCGATCTTGGTCCTCGGCGGCACGGGCACGACCGGCAGCCGCGTCGTGTCGCGGCTGAAGGCGCTCGGCGCGGCCGTCCGCGTCCCGTCCCGCTCCGGCGAACCCCGCTTCGACTGGACCGACCGCACCACGTGGCGCCCGGCCCTCGACGGCGTGGCAGCGGTGTACGTGGTGCCCTTCGACGGCCAGCGCCTCACCCGCCCGCTGGTCGCACTCGCCACCGAGGTCGGTGTGGAGCGCGTCGTGCTGCTGTCCGGGCGCGGCGTGGACGTGCCCGGCTACGCCAACGAGAACAGCGGCGCCGGTCCTACCCACATCGACGGGGAACACGCGGTGCGCGAGCTGGCCACCGACTGGACGATCCTGCGCCCGTCCTGGTTCGCCCAGAACTTCAGCGAGGGCGTGTTCCGCGACGCGGTCCTCGCCGGAGAGCTCCGGCTGCCCGCTGGCGACGGCGCGGCCAGCTTCGTCGACGCCGAGGACATCGCGGCGGTCGCGGTCGCGGCCCTCACCGAACCCGGACACGCGGGGCAGACCTACGAGCTGTCCGGGCCCAGAGCCCTGACGATCGCCGAAGCCGCCGCCGAGATCTCCCGAGCAACCGGTCACGGCATCCGCTACGTCCCCCTTGTGCCGGAGGAGTTCACGGCGGAGCTCGTCGCGGACGGCTGGTCGACCACCGATGCCGAGGACTTCGCCGACGCGGTGGCGCCGATCCGGCGAGGAATGGACAGCCACATCTCTGACGGCGTGCGCCGGTCGTTGGGCCGAGAGCCCCGCGACTTCACCGAATTCGTCGATTCCGCGGCGGCGGCCGGAGCGTGGCGCGGCTGAGAAAGACCACGTCGGAATTCGGTGAGAGATCTCCCAGAGTCGTTCGGCCCGAATACCGGGCCGAACGACACTGGTCCGCCCGGAATCGCAGACGATGCACTATACGCAACAACCTCACAACAAGGAGACGGCAATGCGAGTGATAATGGCGGTTCTGGCGCTGTTCCTGGTCGGGTCGGTCGCGTCCGCGAGCACGGCGACGCCCGCGCAGGTCCGTGCTCCCGGCGCGATACCGAACTCCGATGGGGCAGCGGTGCTGTCAGCCATACGCGTCGGCTCCCATCCCGGTCACGACCGCGTGGTGTTCGAGTTCGACGGAGCGCTTCCCACCTACCACGCCGTCTACGTCGACCAGGTGACCCGCGACGGTTCAGGCGAGCCGGTCTCGTTGCGCGGTAACGCTTTTCTCCAGCTGACCATGCACAACGCGACGCTGGACAACTCCTTCCAGGTGACCGACCCGCGAGATGTCCGCCGCTACGAAGGCCCTCGGCGGATCGCCACCCCGGGGCTGCCCCTGGTGCGCGAGCTCGCCGAGGCCGGTGACTTCGAGGCCGACCTCACCTTCGGCATCGGCATCGACCGCCAGACGCCTTTCCGGGTCCTGCTGCTCACCTCTCCCACCCGCGTCGTCGTCGACTTCAGCCACGGCTGATCCTCGCCGCGAGGAGCCGGACCGGATTGTTTGATCCCGCAATACGAAGCTGGACAAACCATTCGGCCGTTGCAAACAATCACCACGTGGAAACCCGACGACTCCAGCTCCTGCTCGAACTGTCCCGCCTCGGGTCCATGCGCGAGGTCGCCGACTCGCTCGGCACGACCACCTCCACGGTCTCCCAGCAGATCGCCGTCCTCGCGCGGGAGGCCGGAACCGCGCTGCTGGAGCCGGACGGGCGCCGGGTCCGGCTGACTCCCGCCGGGCGGCGGCTGGCCGAGCACGCCGTGACGATCCTGGCCGCGGTGGAGGCCGCGCGCGCCGACCTGGACCCGGGCGCGGAACCCGCTGGCACGGTCCGTGTCGCCGGGTTCGCGACAGCGATCCGCCGGACACTGCTGCCGATCGTCACCGACCTCGCGGCCAGCCATCCGCGAGTCCGGCTGATCACCCACGAGCACGAGCCCGCGGAGGCGATCGCGCTGCTGCTGGCCGACGACGTCGACCTCGCGCTCACCTACGACTACGACCTCGCGCCAGCGGCGTTCGACCGCACCCTGGAAGCGACCCCGCTGTGGTCGGTCCCATGGGGGCTCGGCGTTCCAGCGCACGCGGCGCACGGGGTCACCGGCAGCTCCCTCGCGGTGTTCGCCGCGTTCGGCGACCACGACTGGATCGGCAACTCCCGCAACCGCGCCGACGAGGACGTGCTGCGCCTGCTCGCCTCCATGGCGGGGTTCGAGGCACGGGTGGCGCACCAGGCCGACAACCTCGACCTCGTCGAGGAGCTGATCGTCGCGGGCCTGGGGGTCGGACTGCTGCCCGCCGACCGCAGAACCCGTCCTGGCGTCCGGCTGCTGCCGCTCACGCAACCAGACATCCGGCTGCGCTCCTACGCCCTCACCCGCCGCGGCCGCGCGTCCTGGCCGCCGCTCGCCCTGGTGCTCGACCACCTCGATCCTTAGGCCTCGATCCTTGGGCATCGCCCCGACGGCGTGAACCCGCGCTGAACCGCGCGTGAATCGGCCCTCGTTAACGTCCCGCGCAGAGCAGTCAAGTGGCCGGACGCGTCGACTTCAGCAGCCACGGCGACCACGGGTTCCGGCCGAGTCCTTCAGCCACCTCGCCCCGGTCCTCCGGTCGCCCCGCCGTGCCCGAGCTCCGTCGGAGCTCCGGAACGCGCACGCGCCCTTGGGTGCGCTGGCAGAAACCCGGAGAAAAGGAGAGCGGTTTGGGCAGGACCAGGTTCCGCGGCGGACCTGAAGGGCCGGTGACGCGGCGCCAGCTACTCAGCGCGGTCGGCATCACCGGAGGGGCCGGAGCTCTCTACTACGCCATGGGCGCGCTCGGCCTGACGCTCACCGCGACCGCGGGCAGCTCGGCCTACCACGCCCCCAGGCAGTCGGAGCTCGCGCGCGGCAAGCGGGTGGTGATCATCGGGGCCGGTATCGCCGGTCTCGCCTGCGCCTACGAACTGCGCAAGGCGGGCTACAACTGCGTGCTCCTGGAGGCGCGCGCCCGCCCGGGAGGCCGGGTCTGGACGGTCCGCGACGGCACCGTGGAGACCGACCTGGACGGCAACAAGCAGGTGGCCCGCTTCGCCCCGGGGCAGTACATGGACGCCGGGGCCACCCGGATCTCGCAGAACATGGTCACCCTCGACTACTGCCGTGAGCTGGGTGTGCCGATCCAGGTGTTCACCACCCAGAACGCCAACTGCTACTACTTCGCCGAAGGCGTGGGACCGTTGTCCGGCAAGGCGATCCGGCATCGGACGGGCAAGGCGGACCTCTACGGCTACGTGGCCGAGCTGCTGGCCAAGGCGACGAGCCAGGGCGCGCTGGACCAGTACCTGACCGACCAGGACCAGGAGATGCTGCTGGAGTTCCTCAGCGACTGGGGCGATATCGACACCACCTCCGACGGGAAGAAGGAAGGCGGGTGGAAGTACTCCGGCAGCCCGCGCCGGGGTTACGTCGAACCGCCCGGCGCCGGCGAGCGGTCCGGCCGGGTCGGCGACCCGTACCCGCTGTCGGACCTGCTCCGGGCCAGGCTCGGCTTCCGGTTCTCCGACGAGTTCGACTACGACGAGGCGATGCCGCTGTTCCAGCCCATCGGCGGGATGGACCGGATCGTCCGGGCGCTGGTCGACGCGATCGGCGCGCACAGGATCACCTACGAGGCTCCGGTTCGGTCGATCCGCACCACCGGGACCGGGGTCGAGGTCGTCTTCGACAGTCCCGACGGAAAGCCGCGCAGGGAGCTGGCCGACTACTGCATCTGCACGGTCCCACCGCAGATCCTGAAGGACATTCCCGCCAACTTCAGCAAGGCGGTCCGCGAGGCGCTCAGGGCCCCCACCCCGGTCAGCGCGGGCAAGATGGGCCTGCAGTACCGGCGGCGCTGGTGGGAGGAGGACGACCGCATCTACGGCGGGGTCACCTACACCAACCTGGACCTCACCCTCGTCGAGTACCCCTCGTGGGGTTATCAAGGCGATCGGGGGATCATCCACGGGTACTACAACTTCAACGACGAGGCCGAACGCTACGGCAACATGCCGCCCGCCGAGCGGCTCACCCGTGCGCTGCAGCAGCTTGAGCGCATCCACGGCGCGAAGGTCCGCACCGAGCTGGAGTCGTCCTTCTCCGTCGCCTGGCAGAAGACCCGGTACAGCCAGGGCGGCTGGGTCTCGTGGCAGGGCGGCGACCCGGTGGGGCCGCGCGAGGGCGACCCGCAGTTCGCCCGGCTGCTCAAGCCGGACGGCAAGGTCTACTTCGCGGGCGACTACCTGAGCCACCTCATCGGCTGGCAGGCGGGCGCGTTCCTCTCGGCCCGCGAAGTCGTCACCGACCTCCACACCCGCGTACTCGCCACCGGCTGACCCACGTCGCCCCTACTCGCCATTCGCGGGCTTATGGACGCTTTTGGACCTCAGAACAGGTCCATAAGCCCGCGAATGGCGGACATCAGGAGCAGGGTTTGCCGGTGGGGAGGGCCAGGGAGGTGTGCACAATGCCGAGGTACCGGCATCCGTCGCGGGCGTTGGGCTCCAGGATCCCGCCCTCGTGCCACTCGTTCCACGCGTACATGCTCACGAAGTTGTCCACCGCCGAGACCCGCCGCGACGTCGCGATGTCCTTGCGCAGCGCGGTGAGCACGTCCGCGAACAGCTCGGGCGACTGGTCGGCGTAGAAGCGGATCTTCGACCGGTCCGGGATCAGGTGCGGGTAGCGGGGCCGCTCGTCGAAGCCCTGCGCCGCGCACCGCATGAACTGCGCCGGGCCCTTGGCCAGGTAGTCCGGCAGCGTCGCGGCGTACCGGGCGTAGGAGGGCTCGTGGTCGATGCGGACGCCGCAGTAGGCGCCGTCGGTGCCCCACCTCGCGGGTGCCGCGGGGTCGAGCATGGCCTCCCAGTAGCCGAGGACGAGGACCTCCTCCCCCAGTGCCGCCGCCGCGCGCTGGCGCACCACGGAGACGAACGCCTGGGTGTCGGTGTCGGAACCGTCGCCGATGCCTCGGCGGTCGCAGAGGGTCAGGATGAGCCTGCCGTCGTTGGCGCGCAGGTAGTTCGGCTGGGAGAAGTGCCTGACGAAGTCGTCGGCGACCGTGGTGAAGTCGGCCTTGGGAATTCCGAGGTTGCCCCACGGGTGAGCGCACACGGTCAGGCTGTAGTCGATGTCGAGCCGGTTGCGAGCACCGGCGAACGCGGCGAGGGAGGCGTCGAACCGCTGCGGCGGCCGCTGCCGACCGGTGTCCCAATACCAGTAGAACTGGAAGAAGTCGAGTCCGGCGTCGGTGGCCTGGGTGATGTGCCGTTCCACGGTCTCCGGACGGGAGTCGTCGTAGAAGCCGATCGCCGGGCGCAGGTGGGAGAAGTCGCCGTCCCAGCCCTGGGTGTTCTTCGGGACGGCCGGGTCGCTGCCGGAGAAGTCCCGCACGCCGCCCCAGTAGTCGCCGTCACGGCCGAAGACCCGCTTGGTCGCCGCGATGACGTCGGTGGAGGCCGGGTTGTAGGTGCCGAAGTAGATGGCTCCGGCGCGGATCCACTCGGGGTGCGCCCAGCCGAGCGGGCCGTCCACCCGGTAGCCCTGACCGGTCAGCTCGGCCTGGCGGGACTCCACAGCCACGCGCCACTCGCCGGACTTGCTGAAACGCAGCAGGCGTTGCGTACCCGGCTGCTGCGTGGCCCACAGGTGACCGGCCACGCCTTCGTCCTTGAACGACCCGCTCCGCACGAGCGCGGAACGTTCGCTCTCCGAAGCGGTGAGCAGGTAGCCGGAGCCGCCACGCAGCCGGAACACCGGCTGTGAGCCGGAGAACGCCGACGTGCGCCAGTACCCGGCCTGTCCCGGCTCACGGGTGAAGCCGTGGTTGGCGACCGCGGCGGCCGCCTCGCGCGGCGAGAGGGTGTAGAACCGCCCGCCCGCCGGGGTGCGCAGCTCGATCATGGGCACCGGGTCGGTGACCTTCGCCGGGGAGGAGGCGGCCCGGGCCGCCGGGGCGGTCAGCGCCGCGTCACCTGCTCCGAGTCCCGTCACGACGACGACCACTGCGGCGGTCATGGCTGCGAAACGTCTCACCGATGTCCTTCCCCCACGCGTCACGACGGCGCACAGCATAAGTGCGCGGCACACTGCCCGCTCGGGGTTTCACGCGTCGCTACCGACCTCCGGGAAGCGAGCGCACGAGAGCCATCCGCTCGCGCGGGGCGTTGCGCTGCAAGGGAATCCAGACCAGCTCGGCATCGGCGGACACCGCGGCGTGCGGCCGGAGGGCGACAAGGTCCGCATTGCGCGCGAGGACGTGCTTGAAGAGCGTGTGCCCGGATTGTGGGACACGATGCGGGACCGGACTCCAGCCAGCCGCGGCGATGTGGTCCAGGACGGCGTTCGCGTACCCCGGCGCGCGCTCCTCCGGGAACCACAAAAGCCGCTGCCCCTCCAGATCCGGCCAGTCCACTGTGGACTCCTTGGCCAGCGGATGCGAGCGGTGCACCACGACGCCGAGCGGCTCCTGGGACAGTTCGGTCACCGCGAGCCCTTCGACCGGCACTGGCATCCGAAGCACACCGAGATCGAGGCGACCGGACCGCAGCAGCGCGGGCTGGGCGGCTGACTCGACGGGCTCGAACCGGACCTCGCCACCGAGGTCGGACTCCAGCCGCTCCAACAGCTCGCCGGACACACCGGAGCAGATACCGACCAGCACCGGCACCACGGCCGCGCGCACAGCGCCGAGCCCCGCCTCCAGCACACCGAATGCCTTGCGGGCAGCGGACGCTAGCGCGCCACCGGCCGCGGTGAGCTCCACCCCGCGCGCCGTCCGGTGGAACAGCTTCGCCCCAGCCCGCCGCTCCAGGGTGCTGATCTGCTGGCTGAGACTGGGCTGGGCGATGTTCAGCTCACGCGCGGCGGCCGTGACCGTGCCCACGTCGGCGACCGCCAGGAAGTAGCGAAGGTGCCGCAGTTCGATCCCGCCGAGCTCCGCCATAGGTCCCAGCCTATACCTCGCGCGGACACTGGTCTTGGCCTTCGGGCCACCGCCGGACTTGACTCAGGGGATGTTCCTGATCCTGCTGAAGTACCGCTCTTTGGAGACCATCGACGCGCTGCTGGAGGAGCACTACGGGAACCCGGACGGGGTTTTCGCCCAAGGCCTGGTGCGGATCTCCGGGCGCATGGAGCCGCGCACCGGCGGGCTGATGGTGGTCGAGGGCACCCGCGACGAGGTGGCTCGCGCGGTGGCCAGCGACCCGTTCATCACCAGCGGCGCCGCCACGGCCGAAGTCATCGAGTTCGTTCCGACCCGTCTGCCGTGAGCCCCTCGTTCTCCAGTGCCGCACGAAGCTTGTCGTATGTCGGCGCGAGCGCACGCAGCGCGGCCGCTGCCGCCACGTCGTCACCGACGACCAGTGGGTGTTGCATCGCGCCGATGAGCCGCGCCTGCTCATCCGCGATTCGTGCGGCCTCCGCGTATCCGACCCGCGCCAGGCATGTTGCGGCGTCCGCGATGCGCCGCGCCCCGACCCGGACGGCGAAGTGGATCAGGTGCTCGCGCAGCTGGCGGTCACAGCCGCTCTCGACGAGCAGCGCGAGACCTTCGGCGGCTTCACCGTTGCCCAGACTGCCCGGCGGCATGTTGTGGTCGCCGTCCATCGACAACCATGCGATCGCGGCAGGGATCGAAGCCCTGATGGCGTCCACTTCGGACACTTCCACGATCCTGGTGAAGCCGGTCCGCATCGTGTACGAGGTGCCGTAGGAAACCGTGTCGGCTCGCCAAGCCGCCATGAAGTCGTTGAGTGGCAAGGAAACATACGGATGTCCCTGTGGGTCGTGCATGAGCACGCGATCGTCGTCCACGCCGAGGACGACGACGTAGTGGTCAGCGCCGATCGGCCCGGTCATCTTCGGCTGGTGCCGCAGGTGTCCCATCTCCACCGGGCCGATCCACACCGGACCGTCCTCAATGGAGGATTGAAGCCGCGCAAGGGCTTCGTCCGCGTCGCCGCCCGCTGTGACCTCGGAGGTCCAACCCAACGCGTTCAGCGCACCGTCGAAGCCCGCCCGGGGGTTCCAGCCGTACGGGTCGAAGAACGGCAACGTGCCGCCGATCAGCTGCATCCCGAACGGCCCACCGGTGGCGACTTCGATCACGGCGGTAGAGGGCGCTTTGTCCCCGAACACCATCGCGAAGGAGTTGGCGTAGCAGTACGGGCCGGAACCGACGTACGGAAAGTGCGTCTTCACTAAGCTCTCCTAAGGGGTGATCGGATAGGCGACGTCGAACCGCGCACCGCCGGTACCCGGGTAGATCTCGTACGGACTGTCAACGCCGGTCACACCAGCTCCCGCGTCCAGCCAGGCTTCGAGGGCGTCGTAGACCCGCAGCACCAGCGGGAAGTCCTCGTAGCCCACAGGCACCGGCACGAACACCTCGCGCGTTGCCGGACGCAGGCGTAGGCGCAGGTCATCGGCAGGTTCCACGCTTCCGTCATAGGCAACGGCGACTTCGACGAGGCCCTCGCTGTCGCGGGTGACCAGCTCGTGGAAGTGCACGGTCATCGGACCTTCGCCCGACAACCCGCAGGACCGCAGATGTGCGCGGATGTCGGCCGCGGCGTCGGCCGTGAAGCCGTCAAGGGAATCGACGTTGACGTGTCGCTGCCGGTAGATCACCTTGCTGGCCGCCACTTCGCGCACATCGACCGCTGCGGCCAACACCGGATCGCCGCCGTCAACCCGCCGCGCGATCGCCTCCACGATCTCGGCGCGATCGGCCAGCCGCTCCTGTTGCGCGCGTAGCCAGGTACGCAACTCCACAACGCGGGCTTCGGACGGGAGGTCCACCAGCTGCGCGACTCGCGCGACTGGCAGCCCCAGCAACCGCAACCGCGCGATGAGCCGGGCACGGGGCACCTGCTCGCGGCCGTAGTACCGGTACCCAGTGGCCGGATCGACGTGTGCGGGCGTCAGCAGGCCCTGCTCGGCGTAGAGCCGCAGCGCCTTCGGGGACAACCGCGTGGCGGCCCCGAACCGCCCGGCCAAGAGGTAGGAGGAGTCGGTCACACGTGCAGTGTGCGGATCGCCCCAAGGGCGAGGTCAAGCCCTTCTTCCAACCCCGGCGAGGAGAACCGGGACTCAGCTCCAGGTCCAGACGTCCTTCAGGTCGGCGTGCCAGTCGATCGGCTTGCCGTCGCCCACCGTCGAGTGAATCGACAGCGCCATGCCCAGTCCCTTGCCGAGGTACTGCGACCGCTCGATCCGCAGGCCCCACGGATGACCGTTGTCGTCCCACCAGCTCTCCGCCTGCCGAACGCACCGCACGGCGCCGTGGTACTTCGTCTGACAGGTGGTCGGCGGCGACCACACCTGGCGGTGCCGGAACCGCACCGTGCCGGTCGGCGTGGTGATCGTGCCGTCAGCGATCAGGCAGTACGGCGCGGACGGGATCGTCCACTGTGCATAGTGCTGCTGGCCGTTGTGGTCCGGCAGTGGCTTCATCCCCGCGCAGTTCCCGTCGCCGATCTGCTCCGAGGTCACCCTCTGGACGTTGTAGGTCCCGGTGGACTGGTTCTCGTAGCCGTCGAGGTACAACCAGTCACCGTCGCGCACGAAGTGTTCGAGCCCGTTGCCCGGTTTGTTCCAGTTCGACGGCGAGTCCCACCGGATCACCGAAGTCCCCGCATCGCCAGGACGCCACGCCCACTGACTGGCCGGATTCCCGGCGCTGTCAACCACGAGACCAGCGGAACGGTTGTACAGCAAGGAGAACTCGTCATAAGTCTCCCCCGCACCCGAGGCCGTTCCCGCGGTCGTCCCCACGAGAACCGCCGTGACGACGGCAACGGCGGTGAATCGCGCGCTCAACATTTCCCTACCCCCGGTACCGTTTGCTTCTGCGGAGACGCCCGCAGCACCCTATCCCGCGTTTGGCACGCACGTGCGGTAGATGGACGTATTCGACACTCCGCGCTCACCCGGGAGAAGAAGAACTATGAATCCCAACCACAATCCGGCCACCCCTCCGCACCAGAACCTGCCGCCGTACCCCGCGCCCGATTCGATGCCGCCGCAGCCCCAGGGGACGACGTCGTTCTGGCAGTGCCTGCTCGCCGCAATGGTGTGGTTCGGCGCCATGATCACACTCGTCTCGCTGACGATCGAACTGCCGTCCGCGAAGGCGGCTGGCGGCTTGATCGGCTCGATGCTGGCCCCCTGGCTCCTGACCGCCCTCATCACCTGGCTGTTCTTCCGCCGCCACCGGCCGGGGTTCGGGATCCTGCTCCTCGTCTCGCTGCCGAGCTTCGCCGTCCTCGCGCTGGTGTTCGGCGCGCTCCGGATCGTCGGCCGGAGCTGATCCCACCCACCCCGGCCACCCAACGCGCCCCGCCCCCTCCCCCTCCCGCTTTTCGCGTTTTGCCACCTAAACGCGAAATGGGAGCGCTCTCTTGCGCATCAAGGTGACAAAACGCGAAAACCTGACCGCGCGAGTGGCGTGGCGTGGGGGTACGGAACTCGGGCGCGTCAGCCGCGGTTCTCGATCTCGGCCGGCAGCTCGCCCCGTTTCACAGCGGCCACCAGCTCCGCATGGTCGGCTTCGGCGGTGTCGGCGTAGCGCACCGCGTAGCGGGTGATCGCCTGGTCGATCTCCTCATCGTCCCCGCAGTAGGCGGCGACCAGTCGTGGGTCAACCGAGCGGCAGTGCGCACGGGCCAGCAACGCGCCCGCGAGGCGGCCGTAGTCGTCGAGGTGGTCCTTGCGCAGTGCGGTCGGGTCGATGTCGCCCTTCATGTTGCGGAACTGGCGCACGATGTAGTGCCGACCGTCCACTGTGGTCCAGCCGAGCAGGATGTCCGTCTCGGCCTGCACCAGCCGCGTGCCCTCGACGACCCGCTTGCCCTCGTGCTCGTATGCCGGGACGTCCAGGTACTTGGCCAGGCAGGACGGGTTGGCCTGCTTCACCTGGAGTACCAGCGCGTCATCCTCGTTGCCGTGCAACAGGACCAGGTAGTTGCGCAGGCCCACGCTGCCGGTGCCGACCACCCGGAACGCCACGTCGGCCACCGCGTAGCGGGTGATCAGGTTGCGGCGGGACTCGCGCAGCGTGCCGACGTAGCTGCCCAAGCTCGCCGTGACGGCCCGCGCGACATCCCCGGTGACGTGCCGCAGCACCGGGAGGTTCTCCACGAAGCGCCACTGGTCGCGCTCGACCTGCCGGGTCCACTTGGCGGCGACCCTGCGGCTGGTGTTCTTGCGGGCCTTCTTGGCGGCCTTCGCGAAGTCGTCGAGCAGCTCGTCGGCCTTGAGCTTGCTGATCGTGGCGGCATCCGCGAGCGCGTTCCACGCCTCCAGGAAGGGCATCTCGGCCAGCCGGGCCATGGTCCTGCGGTAGGCGCGCACCGCATCCCCGGCGGCCTTGGCGCAGCCGTCCTCGGAGATCCCGCCATCGCGTCCGGCCAGCACCAGGCTGGCGGCCAGCCGCTTCAGGTCCCATTCCCACGGGCCGGGCACGGTCTCGTCGAAGTCGTTGACGTCCATGACGATCTGGCCCTCGCTGGTGCCGAAGAGCCCGAAGTTCGCGGCGTGGGCGTCCCCGCAGATCTGCGCGGTGATGCCGCTGTACGGGGTGGCGGCTAGGTCGTTGGCCATCAGCGCGGCCGAGCCGCGGAAGAAGGCGAACGGCGAGGCGATCATCCGCCCGACCCGCAACGGCACCAGCTCCGGCAGGCGCGCCGCGTTGCTGGCGTGCACGAACTCCACCGCCCCCGGCCGGCCCCTGCCGACCGCGGCGTGGTCGTGCAGCCTCGGCCGCACCTCCTCCCGCAGCGCCCGGCCGCGCTCGTACACCTCGTCGGGCCGCACCCAGGCTTGGAACATCGTGTCTGCGCTCTGCACATCGCCATCTTGCCCTCGCGGCTCGCCCGCTCCCACGCTCACGGCCCGACGACGGACGTGGGAAGGCTCTCAACGGCGAAGTGTTACGAAGGCGAGACCGCGCATCAGGGACTTGCACGAGACGCGGCCATATTCGTTGTGGGACAAGCAGAATCGTCGGCTAGCGTCACCGGGTGCCCGATGAAGCCCTGCTCCGCCTGTGGGAACAACGCTGGCCGTTGTGCCCGCCGATCGCCCACGAGCTGAAGTCCGCGTACCCGGACCGCTGGGTGCGTTTCCACAGCCTGCCGAAGTCCAAGCGCTACCCCGACACCGAAGCGGAGTACGCGGTCGTGCTGGGCCGGTACAACACCGTCCTGGACGAGCTTTTCCACGGCAAGGACGTCTACGTCATCACGCCCGACTGGTCCGGGACCGCACATCCAGGCCAGCGTCCGGACGATCACGCCCGATGGCTCCCGGGCGCCCGGCACTGGGTGTCGGTCCCCATCGGCGACGACCCGGAAGAGCCGTACTACACGCACCTGTTCGTCAGCCGGATCACTTGGCGGCGCGGAGAAGTCGACGAGCTGCTGCGCGCGGTCGCCGACGACGCCATCGCCGAGGTGATCATCACCGACGTCGATCTGCACCGAATCCACCACCCATACGACGGTGGTGCCGACGTCCTGCTCACCACGAGCGCCGAACGCGACCAGGTGCGCTCAAGGCACGCCGACTGGTTGTCGGCCCATCCCAACGGGCTCTAGCGCCTGTCCTGCAAGTCGTCCCGATCCCCCGAGCTGGCGCCGCCACCCCCGTGCACGCGTGGTCCCGCTGGCTGACGTGGTCGGGTTTTTCGCGTTTTGTAGGCATCTTGCGCAAAAGAGCGCTCCCAAATCGCATTAAGACTACAAAACGCGAAAATAGGGGGACGGGGGATGAGCGCGCCAGGGGGTGGTGAGGTGGTGTTACCTCGTGCGGGACTCCACCTAGCCGTGCCTGACCCAACCGGTGGCGGCGACCACTTCGCGCGCAATGTCCACGACGGGCCTCACGTCGGTCACCACTCGAACGGTGTCCGTGGGAGCGTGCCGGTCCAGTAGCCGCGCCTTGCGGACGCTGTTCTCGAACTCCCGCTCCATCTCTGAGCCCAGTTCCCGGCCCATCAACCTTTCGCGGGCAGTGGCATCAGAGGCGGTGAGCAAGACACGTACCATCCGCGTCCCGCTTCCCATGGCACGCTCGAACATTCCCGCGGTCTCGGACAACACGCTCGCAGTGTTCGTATAGATCAGGCGGCGGTAGCCCAGCCGAGCGTAGTTCGCCCACACAGCAGTCAGGTTGCTTTCAGTGATCCGCGAACGGTCCGGGTCTCCTGTGGGAGCCGGATGGACCTGACCCATGAAGTCCCCCTCGATGATCGCGTGAGGCACCGCCGCAGCACGCAGTTGCGCGGACACTTCCCACCCGACAGTCGTCTTGCCGACACCGGCTCGCCCTCCGATGAGCAGTACTTCCGCGCGATCCATGCGAGCAGCGTGCCAGCGCAGGACCGCTCAACGCGATTGGATAACGCCTCGTCGAATTTCCTTCACTTTCTCCCCGGAATGCGTGATCCAGCTCTCAGCCGCGCACGACAACCCGGAACGGGGCTCACCTCGTGATCCAGCGATGAGTCGACGACGACATTCGACTCGTTCTCACAATCCACTCACGGAGGAACTCGCATGGCATTGTCTCGTTTCGTCGCGGCGGGCGCGGGCGCCGCGATCTTCGCGGGCACGCTCCTCGCCGGACCTGCCACGGCAGCGGTCGCACCCACGACGCGCGCCGGCGCTCCCGGCGACTGCCCGGCGGGGCACTACTGCCTGTACGAGCAGCGGAACTACTCGGGCCTGAAGTACAAGTCGAACGCACTCGTCTGCGGCAGCGGCGGCGCGGCGGAGCTGAAGATCAAGCCGATGCTGCCGAACGGCGCCTACTCGCTCTACAACAACTCCGGCCTGGTCGTTGAGGTCTACAACGACAACGGTCGCCTGCTCTACCCGACCTTCACCGCATCCAGCGGCAACGGGGACATGGCCGGGTCGGCGAACGCGCAGAGCTTCCTCTGCGCGTACCGCTCCTAGCGCGGCGGTCGGGGCGGCGCGTCCACTGTGGACGCGCCGTCCCAACCGTTCAGGCGGTGCTCGCGTACGCCAGCAGGAACGTCTCGACCGCGGCCTCGGACACCGCACGCGCCTCGGCCACGGGAACCTCGCGGGTGCCGAGCCGGGAGCGCGTCTCCATCGGACCGGTGAGCAGCGCCAGGAACTGCTCCGCTGCCCGCACCGGGTCGCACCGGCGCAGGTGCCCGGACAGCGACAGCCGCGCCAACCGGTCGGCCAGGGCGTCGGCGAGCCGGTTGGAGGTGCGCTCCTGGACGAGCTCGACCAGGTCGGGGAAACGGGCGACCTGGGCGTAGGTCAGCCACCGCAGCGCACGGGAGCGCTCACCACAACAGGTCTGGAGCAGCCGGTGCGCCACGTCTCCCAGGACCGCGCGCAGGTCTTCACCGGGATCGCGCAACCGCTCGACGACGGCGAGGTTCTCCGCCATCACCGAGTCCGCGGCGGCCTCCATCGCGTGCCGGAACAGGTTTTCCTTGTCGCTGAGATGGTTGTAGACCGTGGGCTTGGCGACGCCCGCCTCTTCGGCGATCTCCCGCACGCACGCCTGCTCGTAGCCCCGGCGCGCGAAGACGGTGAAGGCGGCAGCCAGGATCGCCTGCCGCTTGTCGATGCGCCCTCGCGGGGCCGCACGCCCGCTCGAAGCCGTCACTCCCGTCACGCGCGGATGCTATCGCACTCGGTGGACCACTCGGTTGAACCTCGTGGTTCACTCAATCTCGCTCGGCGATGAACACGAACTCGCCCTCGGGCGATCGGGAGCTTCTCGCACGCGGCAGCCCCGCGCCACCAGGCTCGCCTCCACGTCGCCACGTCCGCGGAACCGCAGGGTGCCGTCCGAGATGACACAACCAGCGAAGAAACCCGTTGCCGCATAAAGAGAACGCGGTGGTGCGCGTCTCATCCTGGGACGAGCTGTTCACTCCAGTGTGAAAGCGTCGCGGACGAGAATCGGTCTCGCTACGTTGCGGCTCCCCAACGGCACTGCGACACACAGGGATGAACGTGAGCGCACCGCAGAACTGGCAGCACCACCAAGACTGGCACCAGTCAGGGTGGTCCCAGCAGCCACCCCGGAGGAGGCGCACGGGCTTGGTCTTGGGGATCGCGGTCGCGGTGGTCCTGCTCGTCGTCGCGGGCATTTTCGGCAAGCTCTACCTGGACTACATCGAGCAGCCGGGCAAGGGGCCGGGCGAGCAGCCCGTCGCGCAGTGCAACCTCAGCTCCGGGCTCCGGCAGCTGGCACGGGTCAGCAGCTTCCGACTCGCGATCCCTCCCGCCACCGCGCGCACCATGAAGCACAGCAGCTGCGTCTGGGAGCAGACCGCCGGCAAGGACGGCAAGGACACCCGGGGCCTGCGGATCCACGTCTACGACTACCGCGATGCCAACCGCACCCGCGTGCGGAACCTGGAGCAGGCCAAGGGCACCTACACCAGCTACGCCAAGAGTCCGGTGATCAGCGACCGGGGCAGGCCGCTGGAGGGCACCGCCGAGGAGGCGACGTTCGTGCTTCCGAGCGGAGGGAAAGCAGACCTCACCGAGGTGGACCTGGTGGCGCGCAAGGGAGAGGTCGTCCACCTGATCGCGTACTTCGGGCACGACAAGGGCCTCTTCAGCAACTCCGAGTTCCCCACAGCGGACGCCGAGGACGTCGTGCGCAAGGTCGCCGAGGAACTGGTCGCCGAGCAGCCTGCGAGGAACAGCCCCACGCAGAATTAGGGTAACACCTGTTACGCTAATGGTGCGCGGAGATCCGACCTGGCCCGCCGCCGTGGCCCCAACCCGGGAGGTAGTTGATGACGGCCGCTCGGACGGCTATCACCGTGCGCGGCACCAGACTGTCCTTTGTAGACTTCGGTGGCCCCGGGGCGCCGCTTCTGGCTCTGCACGGTCATTTCGGCCGCGCTCGGATGTGGTTCCGGATCGCCGCCGAGCTCGCGCCCTCGTACCGCGTCATCGCCCTGGAGCAACGTGCGCACGGAACCAGCGAGCGCGGCGCCGACCTGCACCCGGACTCCTACGTCGCCGACGCCGCGGCGTTCGCGCGGAAGCTGGGACTCGGCCCGATGCCGGTCGTCGGCCACTCCATGGGCGGGGTCATCGCCTTCCGGCTGGCCGCAGTGGAACCGGGTCTGGTCAGCGCGCTTGTGGTGATCGACTCAGACGCGAGCACCGAACCGCCGGTCCTGGACCTGACGGGCTGGCCCCGGCGCTCGGACACGCTGGAGGAGCTGAGGAGCGGCATTGAGGCGCTCGGCATCCCCGTCGCCGACTACTTCCTGGAGAGCGCCGTCGAGTACGAGGACGGGTGGGGGCTGCTGTTCGACTACGACGACATGATGGAGTCGCAGCGCGCCCTGCTCGGCGACCGGTGGGCGGAGTGGCTGTCCTCGTCGGCGTGCCCGGCGCTGCTGGTCAACGGCGGGGACAGCATGCTGCTGAGCACCGAGACCGCGAGGGAGATGGCCCGGCGGCGGCCGAACACCAGGCTCGCGGTCTTTCCCGGCCGGGGGCACTGGGTGCACGACGAGGACCCTGCCGGGGTGGGCGCGGCGATCCGCGGCTTCCTCGACGAGACCGCCGGACCGGTCCACTAGGCTGGCCGGTCGGAGGTGGCGGCGTGGCGCGGACCGCGGACCCGGCCCGACGGGTCGAACTGATCGACGAGATCATCGGCAAGCTGGCCGAGACCGGCATCGCGCAGTTCTCGCTGCGCACACTCGCCGCCGCGCTCGGCCGGTCGACCCGCGTGCTCACCCACCACTTCACCGACAAGAACGCGTTGCTGCGGGCCGTCCTGGAGCGGCTCGACGAGCTGCAGCACCAGGCGCTCGCGGCCACCCCCGGCTGGACCGACCCAGCGGTCGGTGTCGGCGCGATCGTCCGCGACGCCTGGCAGCGACACCTGCGCGACGGCGAGATCGCGAGGACGCGGCTGGTCCACGAGATCGAAGGGCTGGCCGCGGCCGGACGGCTGACCGACCACGTGCCCTTGTTCGTCAGCGGACGAGCCCGCTTCGTCGCCGACGCCCTCGTGCTGCGCGGCCTGTCCCCCGAGGACGCGCTGGTCAAGGCCACACTGCTCAACAACGCCTACGCCGGGGTGCAGACCGATCACCTCATCACCGGCGACGTCGGCCGGACCAGCGCCGCCCTGGAGCTGCTCTGCGCGCTCGCCGACGGGTGGACCCGGGTCTGAGGCCGTGAACCCCGGCCGCGGTCAGGGGTTCCAGACCATCGTCTGCTGGTGCAGCCGCTTGCCGTCGTGCCTGATGCCGGGCACCAGCGGGGTCGGACCGTGCTTGGTGAAGCCCATCCGCTCGAAGAACCGCACCGCCCGGGTGTTCTCGCACAGGGTCTGGAGATGGCATCCGGGCGAGCCGGTCTCGCGGAGGCGGTCCAGCCAGTGGTTCATCAGCCCGTCGGCTGCACCGGTCCCCCGCGCCCGTGGCTCCACGTTGATGTGCAGGTGCGCCGGCCACCGGGGATCGTAGAAGTCCTTCGGGGTCGGCTGCCGCCGGATCGCGGCCCCCGCCATGTCGAGCATGCTGCGGGCGAAGAAGGCCGCGGGTCCGCGCCGGAGCGTCAACCGGTGCTTCTTGATGGCCAGTGCCATGCGTTCGCTCTCGCTGGGCAGCGCCGAGCCGTCCGGACACCCCGTCAGGTAACCGACCAGCGCACCGTCGGCGACGGCGAGGAACAGCGAGTCCGCCACCAGGTCCATGTAGGGATCGAGGTAGACGGCGGCCTCGGATTCCGTGTGCCCCCACAGGGAAGCGGTCGGAGAGCCCTCGCCCGCGCGGTGGAAGAGCTCGCGCAGCTCCGCGCGGTCGGTCTCGGTGAACGTGCGGATCTCCATAGTGCCCCCGTGTCTTCGCCTAGAGTTCGTCGTCGCGGTTCAGCAGGGCGAGGTCCTGCGGCACCAGCGTGGTGGACGGCAGCAGGTTATCGAGACCCCGCCCCGGCACAGCCGGGTGCGCACAGACGACCATGTGCTCGACCCGCTTGGGGGTCCAGCCGTCGCCGGGGGCGAGCTGGTCGGCGGCCTGCCGCCAGGACAGCGGTTGCGGCTGGGTCACGTCGCAGCGCCGGGACGCCGGGCGCAACCCGTCGGCTCCGCTCCAACAGGTGCTCCCGACCGCTGGAGGCACGCACGAACAGCGGGGTGTGGCCGTCTGTCAGCGGGAGCAGCTCCTCGTCGGGAAAGAGCAGCCGGGAGGCGGGCATCCGGATCGGCAGCCTTCCGGTGTTGCCGGCCCACCACCGCGATCCCCTGTTGACCAGCTCGCCGACGCGCACGTGCACCTCACACCGGTTGCGGCCGAAGGTGATCGTGCGACGCTCGCTCGGCCGCGCCGCGACGCCACCGGAGGAGACCAGCGCGTAGCTGGTGCCCGGCGCGGCGGCGGCCAGCGCGCGGATGTCGTCGCTTCCCATCGGGTCCTCCATGGTCACGTCGCCAGGAGCCGGGCGAACCCAGCCCCGGAGCCGGTACCTACCGGCGATCAGCGTCCCCGAAAGCACCCGGTACTCCTCACAGCCGCAGCGTGTGCGGTTGACCGTCCTACATCTCGGGAGCCCTCCCGGGCCCCGTTACTACCTTCCGCCTCATGACCAGTTGGAACTGCCGCGCTGGCGGCACCAAGGAAGATGGCTGTAGGCACGGCACAGAAGCTCGCCAAGGCGTTGGCGAGCGCCAAACCGGGAGCCGTTCGCCCGTCCACTGTGGACGATGTGGCGGTGCACTTCCGGACTTCCAGCTCCGACAACGCGTTCCAGCGCTAGGCCTCAACGACTCCGACCTCGGCGACTCCAGGGGCTACGCCATCAACGCGACTGACCGGTGAGCACACCGTCCAGCACGTGCTGCTCCGCAGCACCAACCTTTGATCCAAGGAGATGAGCTATGCGCACCAGGTCACTCGTCGGCATCGCAACGGTGCTGATCACCCTCGTCGGCGCAACCCCCGCCAACGCCGCCTCCCGCCTCGTCATCACCGAGGGCGGCACGCCGGAGAGCCCGCGCGTCTACGACGGCACCGGCAAGCTGGTCGGCGGTATCGACATCAAGGCCAGCAACGTCATCGTGCGCAACTACACGATGACCAAGCCGACGGCACCGGGAATCCGCGCGCAAGGCAACAACATCACGCTCGAAGCCAACGTCATCACCAACCCGGTCAACGGTGACGGCGACGGCATCCGCTTCTTCGGCGACAACATCAAGATCCTGCGCAACACGATCAGCGGCACGAGCAACAAGTACGGCCACGCGGACTGCATGCAGACCTACGCGACGAACACCCCGGGCAGCAACAACGTGCTGATCGAGGGCAACCGTTGCGAGAAGATCGACAACATGTGCCTCATGGCCGAGGGCCCGAACGAGGGTGAGGGCAGCGGCAAGGGGCACAGCACGCACTTCACGATCCGGGGAAACTTCTGCGAGACCCTCAAAGCCGCGCAGGCCCTGATGTTCGAGGACATCCAGCACGCCACCATCACCGGCAACGAGTTCGCGGCCTCGCCGACCAAGGCGATCGGGCTGGCCATCAAGTCCACCCACGCCACGGTGAGCGACAACAAGGTCAGCTCCGGAATCCGCTACGAGGTCGGCATCGACAAGTCCTCGATGGAGGGCTACAAGGGCCCCAAGCCCGGCGGCAAGCCCTGACGCGTCACCGGGGCCGGACGACGCGAGTCCGGCCCCGACTCGTCCCGTGTCTCGCTTGGACCTTGGCGGGTCCTCGAACGTCGATGAGTTGTCGCGACGACTGATGCCCGACGAGCTGCGGGCGATGTTCACGGCGATCGTGTTCGTGATGGCCAGTGGCTGCGCGTGGCACGCCCTGTCCTCCCCAAGGACTGAGGTGTCCGCGGCCACCCTCAACGACCACCTCGCACCGGAAACCCCGGCCACCGCGATCCCCGCCGTACACCCTGTTCCATTTCAGACACCCCTGGTCGCCTGCCCGACTTCAGCTCTAGTGCCACGTCCGCCAACAGCGAAAGAATCGGCGCTATTTCACCCCATAGAGCCATGATCACTATTTTTCGGCAAGTAGAATAGCAATATGACCCCGGATGAGACCCTCGATGCCATCGAGGATGCCTACCGCGCGGTGAATCGCGCGCACGCGGTCCTGGCGCGCTGTCTCGCCGAATTGGTGGTCAGCACGGATTTCGCGGAGTATCCGTATCTCGGGGATGAGGTCGGGGCGTTGTTGTCGATTTCCTCGCGCAAGGCCAGCACCCTGATTAACCACGCCGAGAACCTCGCCTCCCGTCCGGCCGTGCTCGCCGCCTTGGAGGAGGGGCGGATCGATCAGGGCAAAGCCCTGCTGATCGTGGACCAGTTGGAGCCGTTGACCGCTGTGCAGGCGGAGATCGTGGAAGCGGTGCTGATCGAGTACGCCCGGACCCACCACTACAGCCGGATCCGGCAGCACGCCCAACGCCTGATCGCCAAGCTCGACCCGGAAGCAGCCGCGCGGCGGCACGAGGAGAAGAAGCGCACCCGGCAGGTGGAGAAACTCAACCTCGACGACGCGATGTGTGCGTTGCGGTTCCAGTTCACCGCCGTCCAAGGAGCCCTGGTCTGGGACCGGATCGACCGCATCGCCCAAGGCCTCGGCGAGGATGAGCGCACCATGGACCAACGCCGCGCCGACGTCGCCTTCGACCTGCTCATGGGCAAGGAAACGGGTGCACCCCAGGGGGAGGTCAAGGTCCTGGTCACCCTCCCCGCCACGACGTTGATGGGGATGGACCAGGAACCGGGGATGCTCGCGGGTTACGGGCCGATCCCGGCCGACGTGGCGAGGGACATCGCCGCGGGTGGCACCTGGAAGCGGATCCTCACCGACCCCGTCACCGGGGTAGCGGTGGACGTGGGCCGCACGAACTACCGTCCCTCAGCCGCCCTCGCCGACCTCGTCCGGGCCCGCGATGTCACCTGTGTGGCGATCGGCTGTCGCCAACCGGCGCACCGCTGCGATCTGGATCATTGCGAACCCTTCGACGGCACCAACACCATCGCGGATGACCTCGGTGCGAAATGCCGACGACATCATGCGATGAAGCACCACACGCGGTGGAAACGAACCCAGCTCCCCGGCGGTATCCATATCTGGACCACGCCGATGGGACGCACCTATGTCCGGGAACCGGAGCCGATAGCGGATCCCACTCCCCCGTTTTAAACCCGACCCCGGCTAGCCGCCACCACTAGAGGTGAGCGGGCTAGCGGTAGTGGATACCCAAGGAAATCCGCACCCAAGTCCGGAAGAATTATCCGAGGGCAACCCGACGAAGTCGGGGCGGCAGCCCAGCCTTCAACATCACATGAGGCGCGGGCGTCGTAGGCGGAGTCCGCGTGCAGCTCAGCGGCGGCGGGAGCGGACACGCGGGATCGCGGTGATCATGGTTTCGGCGGCGAGGTGGTCGTTGAGGTTGGCCGCGGAGACCCCGATGACCAACGGCAGGCCGTTGCGGTCGGACAAGGCGTGGATCTTCGAGCCGATCTTGCCCCGGTCGGTCGGGTTCGGACCGGTCAGCGATCCCCCTTTTTCGCCCGCACAGACGCCGCGTCGAACACCGCCCGGGACCAGTCGATCATCCCCTGGGAACCGAGCTCGTCCAGCACCGCCCGGTGCAGCTTCGCCCACAGCCCGGCCCTGGTCCAGGTGGTGAACCACCGGTGCGCGGTAGGCACCGCGACCCCGAACGAGGGCGGCAGATGCCGCCACGCGCACCCACTGGTCAACACGAACACGATCGCGGTGAACACCGCCCGGGGCTCGGTCACCGCGCGCCCACCACCCTGCGGGCGTTGCCCCGCCGGAGGGATCAACGGTTCCACCAACACCCACAACTCATCCGGCACCAGCCGCCGCGACAACTCATCCACGACCGACAAGCATGCCCCAGCATCACCCACAGGCCAAACGAGACACGCCCTCATTGCGCGGTGAATCCCGTGCACGAGGCCCTGGCAGGCCGTCTCGCCGATGCGGTGTCCAGCATGGATCTCGGCGCTTCCGATGGGACCAATCCGGTGGCCGCGCAGCCGCGAATCGACGGCCACGCGCGCTATTCCAGCGACGCCAGGGCCTCCGCCAGGCTGTCCCGCACCTGCTGCGAGACCTGCTGTCCACGGGGGACGGTCTCCACCAACATGATCAGGTACAGGTAGACGCGGTAGAGGGCGATGCGGGTGCGGGTCGACTCGTCGAACACGAGCACACCCCCGGCCTGGCGGTACCCGGTCAGGAACGCCTCGTCTCGCTCGATGTCGCCGAACAGGGCCAGCGAGGCCATGTCCGCCAACGGGTCTCCCCAGAACGAGCGCTCGCCGTCGATGAGCGCGCTGATCTGCGGCGTGCCGCGCGAGGAGTCGATCAGCACGTTGCCCGGCCACAGGTCGAAGTGGACCAGCGCGGGCGTGACGACCTCGTCCAGCACGTCCGCCTTCGCCGCGACCCGCCCACGGATCTCCGGCACCTCGACACCGAAACGGGCCGCGTCGGCCAGGGCGGAGTCCAGCATGCCCAGGAACGCGTCCCGCCAGCTGTTCGCGAGCCCGCGCTGCGGGTAGCCGAACCTCCTGCCGGTCAGGCGGTGCAGGTCCGCGACCACGCGGCCGAGCTCGGCGCGCAGGCGGGCCTGGTCCTCCGGGCCGATCTTCTCGCGCAGGGAGTGCCAGGTGATGCCCGGGACCTCCTCCACGAGCAGGTAGCCCTCGCCGCCGTGCCGGACGTGCGGCACCGGGACGCCGCCGGTCTCGGCCACGCGGTAGAACAGCTCTTCGGTCACGAGCAGCGCGATCTCGTAGCTCATCCTCGGCGCCGACGCGGGCGGTTCGACCTTCAGCACCAGACGGGCGCCGTCGACCATGACGAGCCGGTAGACCGAGTTGTAGAAGCCGTCGGTCAGCTGTTCCTGTGAGGCCACGTCGGCGGGGGAGATTCCAGCCAGGGCCAGCGGCGCGGTCATGGCGGCCAGCCTAGCCCGATCTTCACTGGCGCCGACGGCTACCGACCGTGACGCGCTGGATCACCGCAACGCCGGACGCCGTGACCCGAGTGGCCAGTTGCCGCGGCCCCGCTCCCTCGACCAGCCTAGGTCCTTCGTCTGCCCCGGACCGCCGAAAGGATCAGGCCATGGCGAGTGAGCTGCAGCGACGGAAGATCAGTGGAGTGTTCGCCGCCATGGACGCCGACGGTGACGGGCTGCTGGAGGAGTCGGACTTCCAGGCGCTCACCGACCGCTGGACCGCGATCCGCGGCGCCGAGCAGGGCAGCGAGGCCCACGCGCGGCTGACCTCGGTGATGATGGGCTGGTGGGCGACGCTGCTGGCCGTCTCCGACCCGGCGCGCGACGGGGACAAGGTGACGCTGGAGGACGTCCTCGCCGTGGTCGACCGGCTCGGCTCGATGACCGAGGTGGTCACCGGAACCGCGCACACGATGTTCGACGCGGTCGACGAGAACAGCGACGACGAGATCTCCCCTGCCGAGTACCGCCAGATGATCGAGGGCTGGACCGGCACGGCGACCGACACCGACGAGATCTTCGCGCTGCTGGACAGCAACGGCGACGGCAGGCTCTCCCGCGCGGAGTTCGCCGTCCTGTGGACCGAGTTCTGGGCGGGCGACTCCCCCGACGCGCCCGGCAACCTGATCTTCGGCCACTACGACTAGGTCCCGCGCGTCGTCCCAGTACCTCAACGCGCCCACCACCTCCGTCCCGCGCCACGGCGCACACGGGCCGGCGCGGTCGGGTTCTCGCGTTTTGTCACCTTCTTGCGCGAAAGAGCGCTCCCATATCGCATTTAGGTGACAAAACGCGAAAAGAGGAGGTGGGTGATGGGCTCTGAGGCGGAGGCGGAGACGGAGACGGAGGCGGCGAGGTGGTGCCGCGACGTGCAGGAGACGACCGAGGACCTGTCCCGCCAGTCCTCCGGTGCGGCGTTGACCCCCGTTTCGTCCTCGTAGAACCCCGGCTATGAGTTCGAAGCGGGATGCCAGGGGCACGCACGACACCACTAGGAGCGGGCCCTGCGCACGGCGACCTCGACGCCGTCGAGCACCGTCTCCAGGCCAGCGCGGTAGGTCTCTCGCGCCTCCTGCTCCAGGTACGGCACGGTCTCGTCCTCCAGCTGGAAGGCGCGCTCCGACTCCAGTTTCGTCATCATCGGGTACCGCGAGGCGAAGTCCGGCGCGACCTCCTCCAGTAGCGAGGAGCGGGTCAGCCACCACTCGTCGTCGGAGACACCGGTCTCGGCCTGGGCCTTCCGGGACTCGGCGACGATCCGCACCGCTCCGCGCACGAAGTTGTTCAGCGTGCCGACCAGCCGCCGCACGTCCTTCGCGGGCAGTCCGGCCCCGTAGAGGATGACCAGCAGCGTCTCCAGTGCCTGGAACTCGTTCGGACCGAGGACCGAGCGCGCCTGCGAGACCTGGAGCATCCACGGGTGCCGGAGGTAGAAGTCCCAGTTGTCCCCCGCCCACGCCGTGACGGCCGAGCGCCAGTCGGCGTGCTCGGAGTAGTCGGTGGGCAGTTCGGCGAGCGTGCGGTCGTACATGAGGTCGACCAGCTCGTTCTTGTTCGACACGTAGGTGTAGAGCGCCATGGCGGTGCGGCCCAGCTTCTCGCCGACCGCGCGCATCGACAGCCCCTCCATGCCTTCGGCGTCGGCGAGGGCGATCCCGGCATCGACGATCTTCTCGACGGACAGCGCGGGCTTGGGTCCCGGACTCGTCCGCACCGCCTCCGAGCTACCGGTACGCCACAGCAACCCCATCGACCGACGGGCGTCGCCCTGCCCGGCGTAGACCACCATTTGCATCTCCTTACACCCTAAAGTACTCTCGCCGCCCCAACCCTTTACGCCGTAAAGATATCAGGAGGAGCGGTATGGGCTCTGCCCCATCCAACCGGGCGGCGATCCGGGCCGACGGCCTGGTCAAGCGGTACGGCTCGCACCGGGCGCTCGACGGCTTCGACCTGGAGGTCCCGCGCGGGATCGTCTTCGGGCTGCTCGGCCCCAACGGCGCCGGCAAGACCACCGCGGTGCGCACGCTGACCACGCTGGCCCGCTGCGACTCCGGCAGCGCCACCGTCGCCGGGCACGACGTGCGCACCGAGCCCTTCGAGGTGCGGCGCCGGATCGGGCTCAGCGGCCAGAGCCCGGCGGTCGACGAGATCCTCAGCGGCAGGCAGAACCTGGTGCTCTTCGCCAGGCTCAACCGCCTCGGCCGCGCCGAGGCTCGGCGGCGGGCCGACGAGCTGCTCGACCAGTTCGGCCTCACCGACACCGGCTCCAAGGCCGTCCGGCACTACTCCGGCGGCATGCGGCGGCGGCTGGACCTCGCGGTCACCCTGCTGCTGCGGCCCGAGGTGCTCTTCCTCGACGAGCCCACCACGGGCCTGGACCCCAGCAACCGCAACGAGGTGTGGGAGGCGGTGCGGTCACTGGTCGCCGACGGCACCACCGTGCTGCTCACCACCCAGTACCTGGACGAGGCCGACCAGCTCGCCGCGACGGTCGCGGTGATGGGCGCGGGCCGGGTGATCGCCGAGGGCAACCCGGACGAGCTCAAGCGCAAGGTCGGCGGCGACCGCCTGGAGGTCACCGTCGAGCACGCTTGCGACATCGGCGCCGCGCGGGAGGCACTGGCCGCGTGGGCGGTCGGCGAGCCCAGGGTCGAGCCCGCGCTGCGGCGGATCGGCGTCGAGGTCGGCGACCGCGTGGCCGCGCTGAGCGGGGCGCTGGCCGAGCTCAACGAGCGCCGGATCGCCCTCGCCGACATCGGCCTGCGCAAGCCCACCCTGGACGACGTCTTCCTCAAGATCACCGGAACCACCACCCAGAAGGGAGCCTGAGTGCTCGCCACCCCAGCCCCGCGTGTGCGCTGGGCCGTCCGCGACGGACTGCTCATCGCCAGGCGGGATCTCACCCAGTGGTTCAGGGAACCCCAGATGGTTCTCTGGAACCTGCTGTTCCCCGTGGTGTCCGTGCTGCTGTTCGCCTTCGTCTTCGGCAGCGCGATGATCGCCCCGGAAGGCGGGAACTACCAGGACTTCCTGATGCCGGGCTTCTTCGCGCAGACCATGGCCTTCGGCCTGAGCGAGACGATCATGGCGGTGCAGGCCGACTCCGCGAAGGGCGTCACCGACCGGTTCCGGTCCATGCCGATCGCGCCGTCAGCGGTGGTGCTCGGCCGCTGCTTCGCCAACATGCTCTACTCCGTCGCCGGTCTGGCCATCGTGGTCCTGTGCGGCCTGGCGATCGGCTGGCGCTGGCACAACGGGCTCGACGGGGCGCTGGCCGCGTTCGCGCTGCTGCTCCTGCTGCGGCTGGCGATGCTGTGGGTGGGCATCGTGATCGGGCTCAAGGCGCGCCACCCCGAGGCGGTCAGCGGCCTGATCGGACTGATGTACCCGGTGACCATGCTGACCAACGCCTTCGCCGACCCGGCGCGGATGCCCGGGGTCGTCGGAGCGCTGGCCGAGGCCAACCCGCTGTCCTGGACGATCACCGCGATCCGCGGGCTGTTCGGCAACCCGGTCGGTGCGCCATCGGGATGGCTGGGGGACAACGCGGTTCTCCTCGCCACCGTGTGGCCGCTCGTGCTGAGCGCGGTGTTCCTCCCGCTCGCCGTCCGCGCGTTCCAGGGGCTGTCCCGATGAGCGCGCCGGGGCGGGCCGCCGCCGACAGCCACGACGTCATCCAGGTTCGCGGTGCCAGGGAGAACAATCTGGCCGACGTCTCGCTCGACATCCCCAAGCGCAGGCTCACCGTCTTCACCGGCGTCTCGGGGTCGGGCAAGTCCTCGCTGGTCTTCGGCACCATCGCGGCGGAGTCACGGCGCCTGATCAACGAGACCTACACCGCCTTCCTCCAGTCGTTCATGCCGAGCACGGGCCGGCCGGACGTGGACGCGTTGCACAACCTCAGCGCCGCGATCGTGGTCGACCAGGAACGGATGGGCGCCAACTCCCGCTCCACGGTCGGCACCGCGACGGACGCGCACACGATGCTGCGCATCCTCTTCAGCAGGCTCGGCACGCCGCACGTCGGCCCGGCCGCCGCCTTCAGCTTCAACGGCCCCGAGGGCATGTGCCAGGAGTGCGAGGGCATCGGCCGGGTCTCGGCGGTCGACGTCGACCAGCTGGTCGACCGCGAGCTGTCGCTGGCCGGGGGTGCGATCACCGCGCCCGGTTTCACCGTCGACAGCTGGTACGTGCAGACCTACATCCAGTCGGGCCTGTTCGACCCGGACAAGAAGCTCGCGGACTACTCCCCCTCGGAGTGGGACGACCTGCTGAACCGGACCTCCCTCAAGGTCAAGCTCGGCGGCACCAACGTCACCTACGAGGGCCTGCTGGTGAAGGTGCAGCGGCTCTACCTGTCCAAGGACCGGGAGGCGATGCAGCCGCACATCCGGGCCTTCGTCGACCGGGCGGCGACCTTCACGACGTGCGGGTCCTGCCAGGGCGCGCGGCTGAACCCCGCCGCGCTGTCGTCGAAGATCGACGGGCGCAGCATCGCCGACTGCTCCGCGATGCAGGTCAGCGACCTCGCGGAGGTCGTCAGCAAGATCACCGACAACACCGGGGTCGGGCCGCTGCTCGACACGCTGCGGCACACCCTGGACTCGTTGGTGGAGATCGGTCTCGGCTACCTGAGCCTGGACCGGGAGTCATCAACGCTGTCCGGTGGTGAGGCGCAGCGGGTGAAGATGGTGCGGCACCTCGGCTCCAGCCTCAGCGACGTCACCTACGTCTTCGACGAGCCGACCGTCGGACTGCACCCGCACGACATCCAGCGGATGAACAACCTGCTGCTGTTGTTGCGGGACAAGGGGAACACCGTGCTCGTCGTGGAGCACAAGCCCGAGGTCGTCGAGATCGCCGACCACGTGGTCGACCTCGGTCCCGGCGCGGGCTCTCACGGCGGGCGGATCTGCTACACCGGAGACGTCGCGGGGCTGCGCGCCTCGGGAACGCTGACCGGGCGGCATCTGGACCACCGCGCGCGCCTCCGTCCGGAGGTCCGCAAGCCGACCGGGAAGCTGTCCATCACCGGCGCGTCGCTGCACAACCTGAAGGACGTCAGCGTCGACATCCCGCTCGGGGTTCTGACGGTGGTGACCGGGGTCGCGGGGTCGGGCAAGAGCTCGCTGATCCACGGGTCGCTGTCCGGCCGGGACGACGTGGTGGTGGTCGACCAGTCGGCGATCCGAGGTTCCCGGCGCAGCAACCCTGCCACCTACACCGGGCTGCTCGACACCGTCCGGACGGCCTTCGCCAGGGCGAACGGGGTGAAGGCCGCGCTGTTCAGCGCGAACTCGGAGGGCGCGTGCCCCACCTGCAAGGGCATCGGAACCGTCTACACCGACCTGGCGATGATGGCCGGGGTCGCCACGGTCTGCGAGAAGTGCGAGGGCAAGCGGTTCACCGCCGAGGTGCTCACGCACAAGCTGCACGGAAAGGACATCAGCGAGGTCCTCGCCATGTCCGTGGCGCAGGCCAGGGAGTTCTTCACCGCCAAGGCGCCGAGGGCGATCCTGGACCGGCTCTCCGACGTCGGGCTCGGCTACCTCGGCCTCGGCCAGCCGCTGACCACGCTCTCCGGCGGTGAGCGGCAGCGGCTGAAGCTGGCGATCCGGATGGCGGAGAAGGCCGCGACCTACGTGCTCGACGAGCCGACGACGGGGTTGCACCTCGCCGACGTCGACCAGGTGCTGGGGCTGCTGGACCAGCTGGTCGACGACGGCAACACGGTGATCGTCATCGAGCACCACCAGGCCGTGATGGCGCACGCCGACTGGATCGTGGACCTGGGACCGGGCGCGGGCCAGGACGGCGGGCGCGTGGTGTTCACCGGCACTCCGGCCGACCTGGTGGCCGACGGGAGCACGCTCACCGCCCGCCACCTGCGCGACTACGTGGGAGGGTGAGGAATGCTCCCGGTACGCACGATCGAGGTCACGAAGGTCCGGCGCATCACGCCGCGAATGGCCCGCATCACCTTCGGTGGTCCTGACCTGGCTGGGTTCGGCGGCTACACCGAGCCGGACCAGCAGGTGAAGCTGTACTTCCCGAAGCCGGGCCACGCCGTGCCGGTACTGCCGGACCCCGACGCGGAGTTCCTGTCGTGGTACCAGACCTACAACGAGATCCCCGAGGCCGACCGGCCGTGGATGCGCAGCTACACCCTCAGTGGGCACGACAGCGGGGACGACACGATCGACATCGACTTCGTGCTGCACGACCACGCCGGTCCGGCGACCCTGTGGGCGATGTCGGCGGAGCCGGGCGACAAGCTCGGCATGTTCGGCCCCTCGGACGACTTCGCCCGGCCGGTGCCGTTGCGGACCTCCGTCGAGGCGGCCGACTGGCTGCTGGTGGCGGGGGACGAGACGGCGCTGCCCGCGATCGGCACGCTGCTCGGGTGGCTGCCACCGGGCCACCGCGCGCTGGTCTACGTCGAGGTGGCCGACGCGGCGGAGCACCAGCGGTTCGACACCCGGGCCGACGCGGCCGTGCACTGGGTGCACCGGGACGGCGCGGAGACCGGTCCGCTCGTGGACGCCCTGCGCGAAGCGGAGTTCCCACCGGGATCGGTGTTCGCGTGGATCGCCGCGGAGTCCGGGGTGGTGCGGTCGCTGCGGCGGCACCTCATCGGGGACCGCGGTGTCGGCAAGCGGGCCATCGAGTTCACCGGGCACTGGCGGCGGGCCCTGACCCAGGACGACGCGCCCACCGCGGAGGACATCGCCGAGGCCCAGGAGCGGTACCAGTGATCACCGCACCGGGTGGCCAGAGGTAGAAGTTCCTGAACAGTCGCTTGCCGGGCCCGGCACCGGCGAGCTATCCAGGAGCCGACTTCGGACCTTGGGGGCGGAGTGGCCCTGGAACTCGCGGTGCTCGGCGACCTGGAGGCGCGGGTCGACGGGGAGCCGGTGGACACCGGCTCCCCGCGACAGCGCACGGTGCTGGCGGCCCTGCTCGTGGACGCCAACCGGGTCGTCCCGCAGGACCAGCTCATCACCCGCGTGTGGGGCGCGAACCCGCCGACCGGGGTGCGATCCACCCTGCACACCTACATCTCCCGCCTGCGCGCCGCGCTCGCCGCCAGCGCCGAGGTCAGCCTGACGCGCAGGCCCGGCGGCTACACGCTGGCCACCGACTCGGCCAACATCGACCTGCACGCCTTCCGGGCCAGGGTGGCGAAGGCCCGCGCGAAGTCCGATCCCGCCGGTCGCGCCGTCCTGCTCCGGCACGCGCTGGAGCTGTGGCGTGGAGACGCTCTCGCCGGTTTCGACACGGAGTGGGCAAGCTCGGTGCGGATCACGCTGCACAAGGAGCGGCTGGCCGCGCAGATCGACCGCGTGGAAGCGCTGCTGGAGTGCGGGCGGCACGCGGACCTGGTGGCGGAGCTGACCGAGCTCACCGCCGAGCACCCGCTCGACGAGCGCCTGTGCGAGCAGCTGATGCTGGCGCTCTACCGCAACGACCGCCGGGCCGACGCGCTCCAGGAGTACCAGCGGATCAGGCGCGCTCTCGCCGACCAGCTGGGGATGGACCCCGGCGGCAAGCTCCAGGAGCTGCACGGTCGCATCCTTGCCGCAGCCCCCGACTTGGCCGCGCACCACCGCCGAGGCTCTCCCAGGGGCCCGGTCCCCCACCAGCTCCCGTCCGCGCCCGGCGGGTTCACCGGTCGCCACGCCGAACTGGCCACTTTGGACGGAAGTCCGCTGACCGTGGTCAGTGGAGCAGGAGGGACCGGCAAGACCTCGCTGGCCCTGCACTGGGCTCACCTTGCCCCACAACGGTTTCCCGACGGCCAGCTCTACGCGGACCTGCGCGGCTTCGACCCGGCGGAGGAGCCGGCCCCGCCGCCGGTCGTGCTCCGTGGCTTCCTCGACGCGCTCGGCGTGCAGCCCGACACCGTTCCCGACGGCTTCCAGGCGCAGGTCGAGCTGTACCGGGATCTCGTGGCCGACCGCGAGATGCTCATCGTGCTGGACAACGCCCGCGACGTCGACCAGATCGCCCCGTTGCTGCCGGGCTGCGACGAGTGCACCGTCGTGGTGACCAGCCGCAACCACATGACCGCACTGCCCAGCACGCGGCTGGTCCGGCTGGATCCGCTGGACGAGGAGGACTCCTACACGCTCCTCGCTCTGCGGCTGGGCGAGGCCCGGCTCACGGCGGAGCCGGACGCCGTGACCGAACTGCTCACCCTGTGCGCGGGACTTCCCCTGGCGTTGGGCATCGTCGCCGCCCGCGCCGCGACCTCACCGTGGTTGCGGTTGTCCGAGCTGACCGACCAGCTGCGTGACGACCGGTCCAGGCTGGACGGTCTGGGCATCGGCGACTCACGCGTGGACCTGCGCGCGGTGTTCTCGTGGTCGCTGCGCGCCCTGTCCCCCGCAGCCGCCGAGTTGTTCGGACTGCTCGGACTCGTGCCCGGCTCAGAGATCGGCAGAACCGCGGTGGCCGCGCTCACCGGCTCCCCGGCGTCGGCAGGGTTGCTGAGCGAGCTGGAGAACGCCAACCTGGTGATTCGGTCCACTCCGGACAGGTTCCGGATGCACGATCTGATTCGCTTGTACGCCAAGGAGACCGCGTCCGACTCCTCTGAGGGGCTGCGGCGGTGGGTGGACTTCCACACGCACTCGGCCTACAACGTCGAACAGGTGCTGTTCCCCCGTCGCGCCGGGATCGAGCTGGAGGCACCGGCACCCGGCTGCGTACCCGACACCTTCGACAGCATCGAAGCGGCGATGGCGTGGATGGACGTCGAGCACCACAACGTCAAGGCAGCGCAATCGGTTGCGATGAACTTCTTGTGGCACAACAGGGTGTGGCAGATCGCCCGCGCGATGGACACCTTCTACTGGCGTCGCGGTCACCTCCTCGACCGGGTCGCGATGTGGTCGGCGGGCCTCGACGCGGCCGAAGCCCTCGACGACATGGAGGTGCGCCTGCTGTGCTTCCGATCGCTCGCCGACGCGTACGCGCGCGCGGGTGAGCACGACAAAGGGCTCACGATCGTCGAACACGCGCTCGCGCTGGCCGAGCGCGGCGAGGACACAGCGGTGTTGGGACACATCCACTACAGCCTCGTCTCGGCGTGGGACCAACGAGGCGACCACGCGCGCGGCCTGGAGCACGCCAAGGCGGCTTTGCTTGCCTACCAAGGCCTTGACAACCCCACGTGGCACGCGCAGGGGAAGATCGCGGTGGGCTGGTGCCTGATCAAACTGGGGCGGCACGACCAAGCGCGACAGCACTGCGAGGACGCGCTCGCCCTGTACCGCGCGCATGGCGATCGCAGCGGTGAGGCGGGCGCTCTCGAAGGGCTCGGCATGCTGGCCTACGGCTGCCGCCGCTACGACAAGGCGCTGGCGTACTTCCAGCGAGCGCGGGAGTTGTGCGAGCAAACGGGAAACCAGTACGTGGAGGCGGAAGTCGTCGAACACATCGGCGAGGCGTACGCGGGCCTGGGGCGGCACCGCGAGGCCAGGAGCAGCTGGGAGCGGGCTGCGGAGGCCTTCATCGAGCAGAACCGCACGCGCGAGGCGCGGCGAGTGCTCGCCCTGCTCCGCGGGCCGGTCCCGTTCTGAGCCCGCTCCTCACCGGACCACGTGGCGCTGGATGTCCTCGGCGACCTGCGCGCGGTCCATGGCGTACTTGCGGAGGATGTTCTTCAAATGCGTCTTCACCGTGTTCGCGCTGATACCCAGCTCCTGGGCCAGCCGCTGGTTGGTGAAGCCGTCTGCGACCAGTAACGCGATCCGCTGCTCTGCCGGGGTCAGCGCGAGGAAACGCTGCTCGGGGCCGTCGGTGGGGATCGGCTCGGAGCGCATCGACATCCCCACGAGCTCGGACTGGATCTCCTCGCACGAGGTCACGACCTGCCGCAGGTGCGCGGCGGCGAGCGTCATCTCGCCGCCCACGAGCACGTCCTCGGCGGTGCGGCGCAGCGCGGCGACCCGCGACGCGAGGTACTCCACGACCGGGTCGCAGTTGCGGGACGGCAGGACGCCCAGTCCGGCGCCGGGCAGCAGTCGCAGTGCTTCCAGGTCCTCCTGATGCCGCGCGAGCACCCTGCCGACGAGTCCGGCCAGCCATTCGAAAGCGTGCACCGCGTTGTCGTCGAAGGCGTCGGGCACCGAGCAGTACATCGACAGCATGCCGAAGATCCGGCGTCCCCCCGTGCGGTCCCGCCGGAACAACGGAACCGTGACCACGTCGGCGGCGTCGCTGTCGGCCCGCAGAGCCGCCCCGTTGTCGTAGGCCACGCGATAGGTCTGTTTGTGCCGCAGTACCCACGCCGTCTGCCCTTGTGGGCTGTAGGCGCGCGAAACCGGGTCCTCGTGTCCGTACACGTAACGGATCCGGTTGGCCCCGTGCAGCAGACCGACGTGGAAGGAGTCGACCCTGGCGATCCTGCTCGCCACGACGCGGACGTACTCGTAGAGGCCGTAGCGGTCGTAGGCGAACCGCGCTGTGACCGTGTGGTGCGCCTCGTGCAGGACAGCTGCTGTCCCAGCACTGACTCGCAGTGGGAGCTGTGACACTGGGCCTCCTCACGATCGCCCAAGAGAGACCAGACTACGTCTCCTTCGCCGCGGCGGAGCGGCGCTTGCTCACCTTGTGGTAGCTGTACGCGAGCAACCCGAGCACGATGGCGCCGGAGATGATCAGGCTCGACCCGGTGGCCCAGCCGGGCAACGGCAGCCACGGGAACACCCGCAGGCCCCAGACCACGCCGAGGGCGATCATCCCCAGTCCGAACAGCACCGAGCCCGCGATGCTCAGCGGCGAGGACACCGCGCTCTCCATGCCCTTCATCGCGCGGTCGCGCACCGGGTCGACGTACTTCTCCAGCGACGGGAACTCCGCTGCCAGGGTGACCAGCCCGGCAAGCACCAGCAGCAGGCCAGGCCCCGGCAGCACCAGCAGGATGATTCCGACCACCACCAAGGCCCCACCGAGCAACATGATCAACAAGCGCTTCATCTGCTTGCTCGCGCCCACTCGCCCTCCTCGGCTCCGATACCGACCACGCTAGGGCAGAACGACCCCCGCGCGCACTGAACACGCCACCCCGGCGCAGTGTCCACTGTGGGCGCTCCCCGGCCGACCTTCACCTGTTCGGCCCAGACTGTCAGGGGTCGGTGTCACCATCGCGACATGGACAAGGCACCGACGACACCGATCATGACCAGCGCGGCTGTGTCGCGGCTGGTGAACGCCTGGATGGCCACGATCCCCTCCGAGCACACCCGCCGCCGCTACCGCCGCGACCTCGGCAAACTCGCGAGCTGGCTGCTCGTCCACCGCGGCAGGGGCGTGCTGGCGACCCGCGCCGAGGACGTGATCGCGTACTCGCACACCCTGACCGGGCACCGCCACGACCTCGACCACCGCGTGCACCCGCTGCGCCGGCACAACACCATCGCGACCAAGGCGACCGCGTGGAGCTCCTTCTTCGCCTACTGCGTGCGGCAGGGTCTGCTCACGGCGAACCCGGTGCAGGAGGCCCGCGCGCTCGACCCGGCCGCCGCCTACCCGCCACATCCGCACCACCCCGCGCGGACCGTCGACGCGGCCGCGCTGCGCACCCTGGTCACCGAGGCGCACCGCGACCCGTGGCTCGGCGGAAGCCTGGGTGCCTCCCTGCTCGGGCTGCTCATCGTGACCCAATGGCGGCCGGAGCGGGTCACCACGCGCACGCTGACCGATCTCTCCCGGCGCGGCGTGCACGACGACGAGCAGTGGATCCCGTTGCCCGCGGAGCTGCACCACTACCTCGGCGCGTGGCTCGACGAACGCCCGGATGTCGTTGGGGCACATGTGTTCTTCGAGAGATCCGGGCTGCGCCGGATCTCCGCGATCGAGCTGATGCGGCTGGTCCTGCGCTGCGCCGAGCGGGCCGGTCTCGGCGACGCGGTCACGGCGACCCAGGTGGCGCGCGCGGCCGCGGAGCTCACCCGGCGCGGTGTCGCCGTCGTGCTGCCACCGCTGGCGGAGCTGCGCGCGGTGGCCCCGGCCCCGGAACAGCTCGCGCTGCCCGATGACCCCCGCGAGAACGACGCGCACCAGCCGGGCTACGGCCAGCAGGCGCTGCTGCCGCTGCCGGAGGGGGTGATCCGCCAGACCGGATGATCAGGAGCCGAGCAGGCGGTCGATCACCCGGCGCGCGCGCTCCGGCGCGGCACGGTCGCGGTCGAGCCGCAGCGCCTGGTTGAGGCTGAGCATCACGCCGTAGAGCTCGAACACGAGCTGCTCCGCGTCGGTGTCCTCCGGCAGTTCCCCCGCGCTCACGGCGAGGCGGATCTGGAGCGTCAGGTCGCGCTTCCACACCGCTGTCAGCCCGGCGATGGCATCGCGCACGGGTCCTTCGCGGTCGTCGAACTCGGCGACGACGGCGGTGAAGAAGCACCCGCCGGGGAACACCCCGCGCTCCATGTACGACACCCACGCCGCGCACAGCGCTCGCAGCCGGGGCAGCCCCGGCTCGGTCCCGGCGGCCCGGTCCGGGACCTCGTGCGCGAAGACCCCGGCCGCGGTGTCGATCACGGCGAGCTGCAGGACCTCCTTCGAGCCGAAGTGGCCGAGCAGCCCGGACTTGCTCATGCCCAGATCGGTGGCGAGGCGGCCGATGGTGAGGCCCTCCAGGCCCTCCACGGAGGCGACCTCGACGCCCCGGTCGAGGATCACCGAGCGGGTGTGCCTGGCGTCGGTCGCGGATCTGCGCGGACTCACCCGGCCACTCTAGCCCGATCCGGCCCGTTTAGCGTCCGACCGATCGGACGCTAAACTCCGGCGCATGCTTCGCTCCCGGATCACCGCACTGGGCCACCACCAGCCCGAACACGTGCTCACCAACCACGACCTCGCCCAGCTGGTCGACACCAGCGACGCCTGGATCCGCAAGCGCACCGGGATCGCCACCCGGCACATCGCCCGCGAGGAGTCGGTGACCGGCCTCGGCGCCCAGGCCGCCGCGAAGGCGCTGGCCGCGGCGGGCCTCTCCCCCGAGGACGTGGACCTGGTCGTGGTCGCGACCTGCACCGCGATCGACCGCTGCCCGGCCATCGCCACCCAGATCGCCGGCCGCCTCGGCATCCCGAGCGCGGCGGGCTTCGACGTGAACAACGGCTGCGCGGGCTTCGGCACCGCGCTCGCCACGGCCGACCACGCCGTGCGCGCCGAGGCCGCCCGCCACGCCCTGGTGGTCGGCGCGGAGAAGATGTCGGACGTCACCGACTGGACCGACCGCTCCACCTGCGTGCTGCTCGGCGACGGCGCGGGCGCCGCCGTGGTCAGTGCGACCGATGGCCCGGCCGGGATCGGCCCGGTCGTCTGGGGCTCCGACCCCACGCGCGGCCACGCGGTGCGCATCTCCGGCGACTGGCACCCCCTGTTCCGCCAGGAGGGCCGCGAGGTGTTCCGGTGGGCCACAACGGAACTGGCCCCGATCGCGCGGCGAGCCTGCGAACGAGCCGGGATCTCCCCCACCGACCTGGGCGCGGTGGTCACCCACCAGGCCAACCTGCGGATCATCGACGCGCTCACCGAGCGGCTGGGCGTCACCGGCGCGGTCGTCGCCAGGGACGTGGTGGACTCCGGCAACACCTCGGCGGCTTCGATCCCGCTGGCGCTGGCCAAGCTCGTCGAGCGTGGCGAGGTCCCATCGGGGACGCCGACCCTGCTGTTCGGCTTCGGCGGCGGCCTGTCCTGGGCCGGCCAGGTGGTGACGTGCCCGTGAGAACGATCGCGTTCCTGGCGCGGCTGGTGTTCCGGCCGCACGTGCGCGGAACGGAGAACGTGCCCCCGTCGGGTCCGGTCATCCTCGCCAGCAACCACCTGTCCTTCGTGGACAGCGTGGTGATCGGCCTGGTGGCACCGCGCCGCGTGGCGTTCCTGGCCAAGGCGGAGTACTTCACCCGGGCCGGTCTGCGCGGCCGCCTCACCCGTCGCCTGTTCACCGCGCTCGGAGCGATCCCGGTCGAACGCGGCACCTACCACTCGGCGCGGGCGTCCCTGGAGGCTTCCAGGCGGATCGTGGACGCGGGCAACGCCTTCGCGCTCTACCCGGAGGGCACGCGGTCGCTGGACGGCAGGCTCTACCGGGGCAGGACCGGCGTCGCCTGGCTGGCGCTGACCACGGGAGCCCCGGTGGTCCCGGTGGGCCTGCGCGGGACCGAGAAGCTCCACCCGGTCGGTGCCCGCCTCCCCCGCCCCCACCGCGTCACCGTCCACTTCGGACAACCACTGGCGTTCCCCGGCCGCGAGAACTCCGCCCGCGCGAGGCGGGAGGTCACCGACGAGGTCATGACCGCGATCCACGCCCTGACCGACCAACCCCGCGCCACCCACTACAACGAGTCCCCACCCCAAGCCGCCTAGCGCCTGCCCTGCAAGTCGTCCCGCCCCCCGAGCTGGCGCCACCCCCGTGCCCCCCTGCGCGCCTGGCCCGACTCGCGCGATCGAGGTTTTCGCGTTTTGTCACCTTGATGCGCAAAAGAGCGCTCCCAATTCGCATTAAGCCTACAAAACGCGAAACGAGGGGCGCGGGGATGAGGAGGCCAGGGGGTGGTGAGGTGGTGTTTCCGCGAGAAGGACAGGGCGCAGGAGCAGGACGAGCCTTGACAGGCAAGTGGCGGCTTGCCTATAAAGGCGGGGTGGATGCCGTGTTCAAGGCCCTCGGCGACGCGACCCGGCGAACGATTCTCGACGAGCTGACCGAGAAGGACGGGCAGACACTGTTCGAGATCTGCACCCGCCTCACGATGAGGCACGGGCTCACCTCCTCGCGGCAGGCGATCTCGCAGCACCTCGCCGTGCTGGAGGAGGCGGGCCTGGTGCGGACGCGCCGGGAGGGCCGCTACAAGTTCCACCACCTCGACACCACGCCGTTGCGGACCATCGTCGAGCGATGGCCGATCACCGAGGAGGACTAGCCATGCTCAGGATCACCGTCACCAGCGTCTTCGTCGACGACCAGGCCAAGGCACTGGACTTCTACACCGACGTGCTCGGCTTCGTGAAGAAGAACGACATCCCGCTCGGCGGCGGCGCCCGGTGGCTGACCGTCGTCTCCGCCGCCGACCAGGACGGCACCGAGCTGCTGCTGGAGCCGTCCAGTCACCCCGCGGTCGGCCCCTACAAGGACGCTCTGGTCGCCGACGGCATTCCCGCCGCCTCCTTCGGCGTCGAGAACGTGGCAGCGGAGTTCGAGCGGCTCAGCGCGGCCGGGGTGAAGTTCCTCCAGGAGCCGACCGACCTGGGCACGGTCACCGTCGCGGTCTTCGACGACACCTGCGGCAACCTGATCCAGATCGCCAGCACGCACTAGGACGCGCCTGCTGGTTCCACTGTGGACTGTTGCTCGTGGGCGAAGTTCCACTGGCGCGGCGGCGGGCCGCAGTTCTCAGGCCGAGAAGCGGGACGTCCTGCCCCAGATGAACCAGAAAAGCGGCCCCAGGAAAGGAAAGGCCAGCACGGCCAGTGCCCAGACCGCCTTGCCACCTGGAGCGTAGTTCTCGCTGCGCACGATGCCGATCAGCGCGGCGATGAAGAGCACCACGGCAGCGAGCCCGATCGCGAGGAACAGGGTCACGATCCCCCATCCGGCCACCTGGCCACCGATGTCGGGATCGCTGGCGAGCAGCGTCTCCATTGGGTCTCCCTTCGCGCCGCGCCGGTGACATCGGGTCAGTTCCGGCTGAGCCCCTCGGCATGATCCTCTGCCAGTCCCAGCACTCCCGCATCCGGAGCGACGGCGGGGTCACCGCCGATGGAGGCGGCGACCGCGGCCGCGCGTTATGTACGCATAGCGCGAATGAGAGCGCTCCCAATTCGCAACAAGCCTACATAACGCGACTACGTGGAGGGGTCGGAGGGGGAGGGGGGAGGTCGGTGGGGATCAGGTGGGGACGAGCGCGACGGGCAGGCTGCTGAGGCCGGTCAGCGAGGTCGAGTAGATCCGCTCGGCGGGGCCGCGCAGCTCCACAGTGGACACCAGCTCGCGCAGGGTCTCCAGCAGCGTGGTCACCTCGATCCGCGCCAGGTAGGCGCCGAGGCAGAAGTGCGGGCCGTAGCCGAAGGCCACGTGGTTGTTGGGGCTGCGCGCCAGGTCGAAGGTGTACGGCAGCTCGAAGACCGACTCGTCGCGGTTGGCCGACACGCTCCACACCGTCACGATCTCCCCCGCCGCGACCGCCTGGCCGCCGACCACCGTGTCGTGCGTGGCGGTGCGGCCGAAGTGCTGGGTCGGGCTGGTCCAGCGCAGCACCTCCTCGACGGCGGTCCGGACCGTCACCTCGCCGTCGCGCAGCGCCCGCCACTGGCCGGGGTGCGTGGCGAACGCCTCCACCGCGCCGATCATCGACAGCCTGCTGGTCTCGTCACCACCGAGGATCAGGTTGTAGCAGTTGAGGATGATCTCGTCCTCGCTCAGCGGCAGGCCGTCGATCTCCCCTCCCGCCAGCATCGCCACCACGTCGGCGTGCGGGGTGTCCTTGCGGTGCCGCGCGAGGTCGGCGAAGTAGAGCAGCAGCTGGTTCTTCGCCATCCACCCGTCCATCGCGGTGTGGTCGGCGCTCTCCGAGCTGATGGTCTGCTTGGTCAGCGCGAGGATGTCCATGCGGTCCTCCTCCGGCACGGCGAGGAGGTCGCAGATGGTGGCCAGGGGGATGTGCGCGGCGACCTCCTTGGCGAAGTCGGTCTCGCCACGCTCCACCGCCTCGCCGACCAGGCGACGCGTGACCGCCTTCAGCCGCTCCGTGACCACGTGCAGCGCACGCGGCGCGAACGCCTTCAACAGCAGCTTGCGCAGCTTCACGTGCCGGGGTCCGTCGGTGACGACGAGCATCCGTCCACCCGCCGAGTCCGCCTGCTGCAACAGGGTGTCGAGCACGTTGCCGCGCTCGGAGGTGAAGTTCGTGGTGTCCCGGCACACCGCGTTGAAGTCGGCGTGCTTCGTCACCACCCAGAACCCCGGTCCCCGTGCGGATTCCGGCTGCCAGTGCACGGGATCGTGCTGCCGCAGGTGCCGCCACACCTCGGTGAGGTCGTGCTCGACGAAGGTGCTCGGGTCGGCGAGGTCGATGCGGTCGATGTCCTCGGGGGCGACCAGGGTTCGGGTGGTCATCCGGTTCTCTCCTTGTCCAGGTCGTGGCCGAAGGCGCGCAGCGTCGGGCTGAAAGCCGCCAGCAGGGCCGGAACCACCAGCAGCCCCGCACAAGCCAGCAACGCGGCCCTTCCGCCGACGAGCTCCATCAGCACTCCGCCGACCAGTGAGCCGAGCGCGCCGCCGACGCTGTCGAGCAGTCCCATCGCGCCGCCGACCCGTCCGCGCAGCTCCTCCGGGGTCAGCAGCATCTGGTAGGTGACGATCGCGGTGTTGGCGGTCGGCGCGAGGAAGGCCGCCACCGCGAGCAGGCCGCCGGTCACCGGGAGGCTCGGCGAGAACGCCAGCAACGGTGCGACGATCACGAAACCCCAGATCACGCCGGTGATCGACAGGTACGGGCTGACCAGCCGCAGCAGCCGGGGAGCCGCGAGCGCGCCGAGCAGGCCGCCGATGCCCAGCAGCACGCCCAGCAGACCGATCTCGCTCTCCGGTGTGCCCCTCCCCTGCGCGGACAACAGCACGATCAGGTACACCGCGCCGAAGCTGAGGTTGAGCAGCACCGCGCACGCCGAGATCAGCCTGATCACCGCGTGGCCGAGCACCCAGCGGACGCCCTCCCCCAGCTCCGCGGCGAACCCGCGCCGAACCGGCTTCCGGCTCGGCGGCAGGCGCAGGAACAGCAGGGCCACACAGGACACCGCCTGGAGCACGGCGTTGAGCAGGAACGGGAAGACCCGGCCCAGCTCGAACAGGACGCCTCCGACGGCGTTGCCCCCCAGCTGGCCCAGCGAGCCGCGCGCCGAGTTCAGCGCGAACGCGCTGGGCAGCTGGTTGGCCGGGACCACCTGCGGGAGCGCCGCCTCCTCGGCCGGGTAGGCCAACGCGAGCGCCACCCCTTCGGCAACAGCCACCGCCAACAGGTGCGGAAACGACACGACGTCCAGCCAGAGCGCGACCGTCAGCCCACCGTAGGCGCACGCCCTGGTCAACGCGCACAACACCAGGATTCTCCTGCGGTCCCACCGGTCCGCGAGCACTCCTGCCGGGAGCCCGGCCGCCAGCTGGGCCGCGGCGAGGGTGAAGCCCGCGAGCCCGGCCAGCGCGGGTGACGCCCAGACCGATGCGACCAGCAACGGGTAGGCAAGCACGAAGACCTGGTTGCTCAGCTCGGAGCCGGCTTGTGCGGTCCACAACAGGTGGAAGTTCCTGTTGCGGGACAACGGCGTGCTCACGCGATGATGCGGGATCGACGGTCGCTCAGCGCGTAGATGCTGCGGACGTTGCGGATCAGGTTGAGCCGCTTCAGCCAGCGGTCCTTGCCGTCGTAGCGCGGCTGGAACGGCTCGCGCCCGTGCACCACCCGGTAGTTGTCGACGAACACCGCGTCGCCCGGCTGGAGCACCACGCGCTCCACCGCCGATCCCAGGTGACCCACCGTGGCGCGCACGGCTGCCTCCGCCTCGTCGTCACCGTCCTCAACGGACATGAAGTCCACGTCGAAGCGCAGGTACGGCCGCTCCTCAGGACCGAAGATCACCGATCCGGTGGTGTAGGCACGACCGGCGAGGTGGTCGTCACCGTCACCGTCGAGCAGGACCTCACCGATGTGAGAGTCGTCGGGGTAGAAGCGGAACCTGTTCTGCGACAGGACTTTCCTGGTCTCCTCAGGTAGCTCCAACGCGCCGATGCGGACGAAGGTGGTGCCGACCGCGTCGGGGTTGCGCAGGCACAGCAGGGAGACGTAGTCGCCCCGGCAGGGGTGGAAGATGTCCTCGGTGTGCAGCGACAGCGCCGCCTCGCTGCTCGCGCTGGTCAGCGAGAGCTCCATGCCGGGTGCGGGGCAGACGTCGTGCACGATGCGGCCGTCCTGCTGGTTGGCCCAGCCGAACGCCTCGCCGAGCGCGGAACCGCACAGCAGCAGCACGATCTCCTCACGCTGCCCCGCGCCGGTCTTCGCAGCGGTGTCCCATCCGGTCGGTGTGGGCACCAGGTCGCCCGCGATCGGCAGTCCGGAGACCACGGTCACGTCGGTCTCGTTGGCCCGCACCTCGGCGAGGAACTCCCGCAGTCGCAACGGAAGCCGCTCGGCGACCCGGCCCGCGCGGTCCACGAACGTCAGCGGGTCCCAGGTGTCGGCACCCGCGAGCACCTCGTCGGCAAGGCGGGCGATCTCGTCCGACTCGGCAGAGCTGAGAGTGATCTTGTCCACGCCACTGCTCCTTCTGTCAGGGATGGTTGGCATCGGTGGATCAGCCGGACACGCCGCGCACCAGCTCGCGCAGGGCGTCGGCGGCTCGGTCGGCGATCCGCCGCACCGTGGCCTCGTCGTGCAGGTTCTCCGAGTACTGCCAGGTGATCTCAAGCTCTCCGCCGTGGACTCCGCCGACCACGTCGAGCACGTGGGTGGCGAGCTGGTCGTCGGCCTGGTCGCTGCCGAGCCCGTCGAGCTGCCGCCGCACGACACCACCGGAGCCGACGGCGGTGTCCCACTGGCCGAGGTAGTTGAACGACACCGGCGCCGACCCCGCCGCGAGGAGCGCGGGATGACCGCCCAGGTACTTCAGCGCGCCGTACCCGATGCCACGACCGGGGACGGCTCGAAGTTGAGCCCGAACGGCCTTGGCCAGAGCGCGCCAGTCCTCACCGCCGGGAACGGTCAGTGCGACCGGGTAGATCGTGGTGAACCACCCGACGGTGCGCGAGAGGTCGACGCCGTCGAGGATGTCCTCGCGGCCATGGCCTTCCACATCGACGACGACGGTGTCCGAGCCCGTCCACTCCGACAGCGCCACCGCGACCGCGCCGAGCAGCACGTCGTTGATCTGGGTGCGGAAGCGGCCGGGGACCTTGCGGAGCAGCAGCTCCGTCTCGGCCGTGGTCAGCCTGGTTGCCAGGGTCCTCCGGGAACCGTTGCTGTTCAAGCCTTTCCGGTCAAGCGGAAGCGCTGCGACGGCTTCGGCGGCGGCGACCCAGTGGCCCACCTCGCCGTCGAGCTTGCCGGTCGTGACGTAGTCGCGCAGGTTGCTCGCCCAGTCCACATAGGACGTCGTTCTGGGTCCGAGGTCCACTTCGGACCCACTACTGATCTGTTCGTAGGCAGTGGAGAAGTCCTCAAGCAGGATGCGCCAGGACACTCCGTCCACAACCGCGTGGTGGATGCTCAGGAACAGCTTCGGAGCGCCGTCGCCGGTCAACAGCACGGCGCGCACCAGTGGGCCGTCCGCGAGGCTGTGACCACGTTGCGCGGCAAGTGCCTCCGCGTGGTGATCTGCCTTGTCGGCGACGTGGAACGCCAAGGAGGTCGAGTCGACCGGCTTGAGGTGCTGTCGCCACACACCGTCCGCGCACTCGAAGCGGGAGCGGAGAGCGTCGTGCTTGGCCACCAGTGCCTCCAGCGCGGCACGCACGACCTCCTCTCGTGCGTGCTCCGCGAGCTCCAGGTGCAGCGACATCGTGAAGTGATCGGGCTGTACCGGATGCTCGGCGAAGAACCAGCTCTGGATCGGCGTCAGCGGTGCGGAGCCGGTCACCGGCCCGCTGTCGGCACTCGTCGTGGCCGCCGTGGCCACCTCGGCCAGCTCCCGGACGGTCTGGTGGGTGAACATGTCCTTCGTGGACAGGTGGTGCCCGGCCTTCCTCGCCGCCGAGACCACCTGGATGCTCAGGATCGAGTCCCCGCCGAGGTCGAAGAAGTTGTCGGTCGCGCCGACCCGCTCCACGCCGAGCACGGCCGACCAGATCTCCGCCAGCTCGCGTTCGACACCGGGCGTCGGCTCCACGAAAGCGCCACCCCGCTCCCCGCGCGCCTCCGGCACCGGGAGCGCCCGCCGGTCCACCTTCCCGCTCGGGCTCAACGGCAGCTCGTCCAACGGGACGAACACTGCCGGGATCATGTGCTCCGGCAGCGACCGGCGGAGGTGTTCCCGCAGCTCCACCGGTGTCGCGGTGGTGATCACGTAGGCGACCAGGCGCCTGTCGCCCGGGGTGTCCTCTCGGGCCACCACGACGGCTTCGGTGACAGCGGAGTGGGTGGCGATGGCGGCTTCGATCTCACCAAGCTCGATGCGGAAACCGCGGATCTTGACCTGGTCGTCGGCCCGGCCGAGGTAGGTCAGGGTGCCGTCGGGCTGGTGCTTCGCCACATCACCGGTGCGGTACATCCGTTGCCCGGGAACGAAAGGATCTTCGACGAAGCGGTCGGCGGTCAGGTCGGGGCGGTTGAGGTAGCCGCGAGCCACACCGGCCCCGCCGATGAACAGCTCGCCCGCCACGCCGACCGGGACCTGGTTGCCGTCCGGGTCCAGCAGGTAGGCGCGGTAGTTCGGCAACGGGCGGCCGATCCCGACGCGGCCGGTCCGCGAGATCTCCGCCCAGTCCAGGTCGTGGCGGGTGACGTGGACCGTGGTCTCGGTGATGCCGTACATGTTGACCAGGCGCGTGGTCGCGCCCGGATAGCTGTCGAACCACGTCCGCAGGTGCGTCGGCTCCAGCGCCTCACCGCCGAAGATCACCAGTCGGAGCCGCGGCGGCACCGGGCACCCCGCCTCCACGGCGGTCCGCACCAGGCCGCGGAAGCTCGACGGCGTCTGGTTCAGCACCGTCACCCCCTCATCGGCGAGAAGGCTCCACATCGATTCCGGAGCACGCGCCACACTCCGTGGAACGACGACGATCCGCCCACCGAAGCTCAGGCCGCCCCACATCTCCCACACCGAGAAGTCGAAGGCGTAGGAGTGGAACACCGTCCACACGTCCTCACGGCCGAAGCCGAACCCGACGCGGGTGGTCTCCAGGAGGTTGGCGACGCTGCGGTGCTCGACCTGCACGCCCTTCGGGGTTCCGGTGGAGCCCGAGGTGTAGATCACGTAGGCCAGGTCCTCCGCCGTGACCCCGGAATTCGGCGCCCACGTGGGTTGGGCGGCGATCACCGGCCAGTCGGCGTCCATGGTGACGACCTCGGCCTCCCCCGTGGCCAGGTCACCGAGTCCGGTCTGCGTCAGCAGCACCGGAGCGGAAGTATCGGCGAGCATGAACGCCAGCCGGTCAGCCGGGTAGTCCGGGTCGAGCGGCACGTACGCGCCACCGGCCTTCAGCACCCCGAGCAGACCGACCACCATGTCCAGACCGCGCTCCAGGCTGACCGCGACAAGGGTTCCCGGCCGGACGCCGAGCCCCATCAGGTGATGCGCGACCTGGTTCGCACGTGTGTCGAGCTGCGCATAGGTCAGCTGTTCGCCTTCGCAAGTCACGGCGACGGCGGACGGCCGCAACCTGGCCTGGGCCTCGACCAGCTCGTGCACACAACGCGGCTGTCCGGTCTCCACGGCGGTGTCGTTCCAGCCCTCCGTGAGCTGGCGTCGCTCCGGCTCGGTGAGGATCGGCAGGCGCGCCACCAGGGTTTCCGGCGCGGCGATGATCGCGTCGAACAGGACCGCGAGGTGACCTGCCAGCCGCTGGATCGTCGCGCGGTCGAACAGGTCGGTGTTGTACTCGACGAGCCCGATGAGGCCGCCGTCGCGTTCGGTGAACTCGAAGGACAGGTCGAAGATCGCCATCGTTGCGGGGAGTTCCAGCTCTTCGATGCTCAGCCCGTCCAGCTCCACTGTGGACGACGGGGTGTTCTGGAGCACCACCAGGGCCTGGACCAGCGGCGTCCGACTCGGGTCGCGCTCCGGCTGGAGGATCTCCACCAGGCGTTCGAACGGAACGTCGGAGTTGCCGAAAGCGCCGAGCGCGGTGTCCCGGACCTGGGCGAGGAACTCGGTGAACGGAACCGAGCTGTCCACTGTGGAGCGCAGCACCAGGGTGTTGACGAAGAAGCCGACCAGTCGCTCCAGCTCCACCCGGTCGCGGCCGGAGCTGACGGTGCCGACGGCGATGTCACGCTGACCGCTGTGCCTGGCCAGCAGCAACTGGGTCGCGGCAACCAGAGTCATGAACAGCGTTGCCCCACAGGACCTGCCGACCGCGTTGAGCCCATCGAGGACCGACGCGGGGAGGTCGAAGCGGTGCACAGCACCGTTGGAGGTCTTCACCGGCGGGCGCGGGCGGTCGGTCGGCAGCTCCAACGGGGTGAGCCCGTCGAGCTTCGCCCGCCAGTAGTCGAGCTTCGCGGCGAACTCCGGCCCCGCCTGCTGCTCGCGCTGCCAGACCGCGTAGTCGGAGTAGCGGACGTCCAACGGCGGCAACACATCCCGCTCGCCACGTAGACCCGATGCGTAAAGCACACCGAGTTCTTCGACGAGCACACCCATCGACCAGCCGTCGGTGACGATGTGGTGCAACGACAGCACAAGCACGTGGCTGGTGTCGGTCAGCCGCAGCAGCAACGCGCGCAGCAACGGACCCGTGCGCAGGTCGAACGGCGTGCCGACCTCATCGGCCAGCGCCTGGTCGAGCTGGCTCGGGGCCACGTCCACCACACGTAGTGGCACCTCAGAAGCCGGGCTGACGCGTTGGACACCTCGCCCGTCGACGGAGTCGAAGGTGGTGCGCAGCGACTCGTGCCGCGCGACGAGACCGGTGATCGCATCCTGGAGTGCTGACACCACAAGCGGCCCAGAGAGGCGGAGGCCGGCGCAGGTGTTGTACTCCGCTCCGCCAGGGGCGAACTCGTCGAGGAACCACAACCGCTGCTGCGCGAAGGAAAGCGGCATATCACCGGTGTGGTCCACACGCGGAATGCGCTGGTCGCCGACGGTGGTCTCCTGGTCCACCACCACCGCGAGCCCTTCGACCGTCGGCGTGGTGAACAACGCGCGAGGTGAGGTCTGGACCGCGAGAGCCGCCCTGATCCGGGAGGTGACGCGGATGCTCAGGATCGAGTCCCCACCGAGGTCGAAGAAGTTGTCGTGCACGCCGACCCTGGGCACACCGAGCACTTCGGCCCAGATGTCCGCGAGGGTCTTCTCGGTCGCCGTTCTCGGCGCGGTGTAAGCGGTTCCGGTGTCCAGGTAACCATCCGGCGCGGGCAGTGCGCGGCGGTCGATCTTGCCGTTCGGGGTCAGCGGCAGCGCGTCGAGCTGCACGAAAGCCGACGGAACCATGTGCGCGGGCAAGCTCTCCGCGGCGAAGGACCGCAGCGTGGCCGCGTCGAGCTTCGCACCGACCACGTAGGCGATGAGCCGGTTCGCCCTCGCTACCACCGCGACCTCGTTGACGCCGGAGTGTCCAATCAGGACGGACTCGACCTCTCCTGGCTCGACCCGGAAGCCGCGGATCTTCACCTGATCGTCCATCCGGCCCACGTACTCCAGCTCGCCGCTGGACAGCCGTCGCACTCGGTCGCCGGTGCGGTACAACCGCTCCCCCGGGACGAACGGGCTCTCGACGAACCGGGACGCGGTCAGCTCCGGCTGGTTCAGGTAGCCGCGCGCGACGCCCTCACCGCCGATGTACAGCTCACCGGCGACCCCGACCGGCACCAGGTCGCCAGCCCGGTCAAGGATGTAGCAGCGGGAGTTGGCCAGTGCTCGGCCGATCGGCACGGTCGTGCGCCCTTCGAGTGCGGCGCGGGACGGCTCGAACATGCACGAGTCGATCGACGCCTCGGTCACGCCGTAGGAGTTGACCACGAGCGTGTCGGGGCTGAGGCGCTCCAGCAGCTCCAGGCAGTCCTCGGTGTGCCATGCCTCCGAGCCGACCGACAGCACCTTCAGCGGGGGAAACCGCCCGGAGAGCTCGTCGACCAGTGCCCTGGTCATGGTCGGCACCAGCTCCATCGCCGTCGCGCCCGTCCGCTCGATCTCGGCCAGCAGCCTGGTCGGATCGGCCGCGATGTCGCGCGGGCAGATCACCAAGGTGCCACCGAAGCACAAGGCGCGGAGCAGGTCACCGTGGAAGACGTCGAAGGAGACGCTGGCAACCGACAGGTGGCGCGGCCGCATCTCACGCAATCCGTACCGAGTGTTCCAGGCCGCCGCGACCGAGCACAGGTTGCGGTGCTCGACCATCACGCCCTTGGGTTTCCCGGTCGAGCCGGACGTGTAGATCACGTAGGCCAGGTCGCGCGGCGCGACCACAGTGGACGGCGCATCCGAGGCGACCGGCCACTCACCGCCCAGACGGACCACGTCGATCGAGGTCTTCCCCCAGTCCCGGTCAGTCAGCAGGACGGCGGCACCGGAGTCAGCAAGCATGTACTCCAAGCGGTCGGCCGGGTATCCCGGGTCCAGCGGCACGTAGGCACCACCGGCCTTGAGCACAGCCAGGAACGCGACCACCACGTCGATCCCGCGTTCGAGGCCGACTGCCACCAGGACCCCCGGCCGCACTCCTCGCTTGACCAGCACGTGCGCGAGCCCGTTGGCACGTGCGTCCAGCTCCGCGTAGCTCAGCTCCTGGTCGCCGAACACCAACGCGACGGCGTCGGGTGTTGCCGCGGCCTGCTCCGCGAAAAGCTCGTGCACGCAGCGCGGCTCCGACGGCGTGATCGGCTGGTCCTGGTATTCGACACGCTCCGCCTCTTCGACCATCGGCAGCTCGACAAGCGTGCGGAAAGGGTTGCTGCCCATTCCGGTCAGGAGCTTCCGCAGGTGCCTGGCCACGCGGTCCACAGTGGACGACTCGAACAGGGCTGGGTCGTAGGACAGCTCGATCGTGAATCGCGGCAACGGGTAGGCGCTCACCGTCAACGGGTAGTTCGTGTCGTCGAGCGCGTCGACCTCACGCACTACGACGCCGTCCTCGGCCGCTTCACCGTCGAAGGGGTAGTTCTCGAAGACCACGAGACTGTCGAACAGGTTCACACCACCGCCGACGCCGCTCCATGCCTGGATCTGCGACAGCGCGACGTACTCCACGCGCCGTGACTCGATCTGCTCGCCCTGGATGCGGTGCAGCCACTCCAGGAGCTGGTCGTCGGCCTCGCCGGTCACGCGCACCGGCAGGGTGTTGATGAACAGGCCGATCATGGTCTCCACCCCGGCGAGCTCCGCCGGCCGACCGGAGACAGTGGAGCCGAAGCACACGTCCAGCTCGCCGCCGTACCGCCCGAGCAGCAGCGCCCACGCTCCTTGGACCAGCGTGTTCATCGTGAGCCGCTGGTCCTTGGCGAGCGAGTACAGCTGCTGCGTCTGCTCTTCGGAGAGTTCCAACCGCACGGAGCCGGACGTCCGCGTCGTGTGGGCCGCGGTGGGACGCCGGTCGTACGGCAGTTCGGTCGGCCCGTCGATCCCACCGACAACCCGCCGCCAGTACTGCTCTGCCGCATCGGCGTCCTGGCGCTGGATCCAGTCGATGTAGTCGCGGAACGGGCGCCTCGTGGCGAGTCGCGGCTCCGCTCCCTTGACGAGCGAGCCGTAGATCTCGAAGACCTCGGCGACGACCTCCGACAGGCTCCAGCCGTCGAGCAGGATGTGATGTGACGTGCGGATCATCTGCACACTGGTGTCGGAGAGCCGCCCGATGATGAGGCGCACCAACGGTCCCGTGCTGAGGTCCATGCCCGCTTCGGTGTCCTCCGCGACCACACAGGCGATCTCGGCGCGTTGGTCCTCATCGGACAGTCCACGCCAGTCGTAGTGCTGGACGGGGACCTCGACACCGCTGCGCACGACCTGAACCGGCGTGTCGATGTTCTCCCACACCACAGTGCTGCGCAGGATCGGCGTGCGGTCGACCACACGCTGCCACGCTGTCGCCAGTGCACGCGGATCAGTGACACCATCCAGCCGCAGACTCATCTGGTCGAAGTACGCCTCGTCGGTGCCGCCGACCAGGCTGTGGAACAGCATGCCGCTCTGCATCGGGGTGAGCGGGTAGATGTCTTCCACCTGCCCCAAGGCCGTGATCCGGTCCACTGTGGACTGGTCGAGCCCGGCGAGCGGGAAGTCCGACGGCGTAGCCCCGCCAGCGGTGGGCTCGGCGCAGTGCAGCACGATCCGCCGCAGGTTCTCGGCCACCTCGTCGGCGAGCCGCCGCACGGTGGCCTCGTCGTGCACGTTCTCCGAGTACAGCCAGCTGATCTCCAGCACACCGTCCCGCGCGATGCCGACCACGTCGATCAGGTACGGGCGCAGCTCCTCCGGCCCCATGTCCTGGCCGAGGTCACCGAAGCGCGCGTCCCGGTAGAGCGCGCTCCGCTCAGCGGAGCCGTGCCACTGGCCGTGGTAGTTGAAGCTGATGCACGGCAAGGGGTCCGACCGCATCGACGAGCCGGGGTCGAGGTAGCGGAGGGCGTCGTAGCCGAGGCCGCGCCCGGGAACCGCGCGCAGCTGCTCCTTGACCGCCTTGAGCACAACACCCCAGTCACCGGCGGGAATGGCCAGGGCGACGGGGAAGTGCGTGGTGAACCAGCCGATCGTGCGGGAGAGGTCGACGTCGTCGGTGATCTCCTCGCGGCCGTGGCCCTCCATGCCCAGCAGCACACGGCTGTCGCTGGTCCAGCTCGCGAGCGCCGCACCCATCGCACTGATCAGCACGTCGTTGACCTGTGTGCGGTACACCCCGGGAACCTGGTGCAGCAACGCGTCGGTGGTCTCGCGGTCGAGCCGGACCGTGAGCATCCGTGCCGAACCGGCGGTGTTCGGGCCGTGGTGGTCCACCGGCAGCCGCGGCGGTTCGGAGCCGTGGATCGCCGACCAGTGCGGGATCTCCGCATCGAGCCCACCACCACGCACGTGGGCGTTCAGCCTCACGGCCCAGTCGGTGAACGCCGTGGTCTTGGGGCCGAGGTCGACCGGCTTACCGGCGCGCGCCTGCTGATAGGCGGTATCGAGGTCTTCGAGCAGGATTCGCCACGACACCCCGTCGACCACCAGGTGGTGGATCGCGAGGAACAGCGTGGTCCCGTTGATCAGCACCGCGCGAACCAGGTCGCCAGTGGCGAGGTCCATCGAGGACTGCGCGGTGAGCGCCGCCTCATGAGCGTCCACATCGGACATGCTGGTCAGCAGCCTGCTCGGCTCGACCGGTGCGATGTCCTGCTGCCACGCTCCCCCGACCTTGCGGAAGCGGGTGCGCAGCGCGTCGTGGTGCGTGACGATCCCCACGAGCGCGGCGCGCAGGGCCTGCTCGTCGACGTCCTCCACCAGATCGAGGGTCGTGGACATCGCGTAGTGGTCCGGCATGGCCGTGTGCGCTTCGAAGAACCAGTGCTGGATCGGCGTCAGCGGCGCGGTTGCCGGTGCCGCGACGCGCTGGGCGACCGGTGCGGACGCGCGGTCGGCGACGGCGGCGAGCTGGGCGATCGTGTGGTGGACGAAGATGTCCTTGGCGGTGAGCCGGACACCGACCCGGCGGGCCCGGGAGACAACCTGGATGCTGAGGATCGAGTCGCCGCCGAGTGCGAAGAAGTCGTCGTCGACGCCGACCCGGTCGACACGCAGGACCTCCGACCAGATCGCTGCGAGCTTCTCCTCGACGGGTGTGCGCGGGGCGACGTAGGCGGTCCCGGTCTCGGCGGGCCCATCGGGGTCGGGCAGGTTCCTCCGGTCGACTTTTCCGTTGGGGGTCAACGGGAGCGCTTCGAGGACCACGAACGTCGAAGGCACCATGTACGTCGGCAGGGCCTGTTCCAGGTGTGCGCGCAGCTCCGCGACGGTGGTCGTCGAACCGGCTCCGGGAACCACGTAGCCGACCAGGCGCGGCCTGCCGGACTCGTCCGGGCGGGCGACGACGGCCGCGTCGCTGAGCCCCGGGTGCGCGGACAGCGCGGCCTCGACCTCACCGGGTTCGATCCGGAAGCCCCTGATCTTGACTTGGTCGTCGACCCGACCGAGGAACTCCAGCGTGCCGTCGGCGAGGAAGCGCACGCGGTCTCCGGTGCGGTAGACCCGACCGCCGGGGTGGAACGGGTCGGGCCCGAACCGTTGCGCGGTCAGCTCGGGCCGGCGCCAGTACCCCGCGCCGACGCCGTCACCGCCGATGTGCAGCTCGCCGGGCACGCCGACCGGAACCGGCTCCCCCGCCGGGTCGAGCACGTAGACCCTGGTGTTCGCGAGCGGTCGGCCGATCGGCACGAACGGCTTGTCCGGCAGCGGTTCCCCGGTCGGCACGAACACCGTCGAGTCCACTGTGACCTCGGTGGAGCCGTAGGCGTTGACCACCAGGGTGCCCGGCGTGACGCGCTCGACCAGCCGCGCGCAGTCCTCGACCCGCCAGCCCTCCGAGCCGACCGACACGAGCCCCATCAACGGCAGCAGCGCGTCGCGCGTCGCGAGCTCCTCGACCAGCGCGTTGGCCAGCGTCGGCACCAGCTCGATCGCGGTCCCGCCGACGCGCTCGACCAACGCGAGCAGGCGTGGCGGATCGGTCACCACGTCGGTCGGCGCGATGATCATCGTGCCGCCGAAGAACGTGGAGCGTTGCAGGTCGGAGAAGAACAGGTCCACGGCGAGCGTGGTCACGGAGACGAACCTCAGCCGCTTGTCGCTGAGCGCGTACCCGCGGTCCCACGCGTCGGCGATGTAGGCGAGGTTCCGGTGGGTGATCATCACGCCCTTCGGCGTGCCGGAGGAGCCCGAGGTGTAGATGACGTAGGCGAGGTCGTCCGGGCCGACCGAGGTCTCCGGGGCGATGGTCGGGTGCTGCCCGAAGCCGTCGTCCAGGCACAGCACCCGGGCGTCGCTGCCCGGCAGCTTCGGCAGGAGTCGCCGCTGCGTCAACAGAACCGGAGTTGCCGAGTCGGAAAGCATGAACTCCAGCCGGTCGGCCGGGTACGCCGGATCGAGCGGCACGTACGCGCCACCGGCCTTCAGCACCCCGAGCAGACCGACGACCATGTCCAGCCCGCGTTCCACGCACAGACCCACCAGCACTCCGGGCCGGACTCCCTGCGCGACGAGCTCATGCGCGAGCTGGTTGGCACGGGCGTCCAACTCCGCGAAGCTCAGCGCGGAGTCCTCGTACACCACGGCCGTCTCATCCGGACACAGCCGGACCTGGTGCTCGAACATCGAGTGGATGTGCTGCGGCACAACGTAGTCGGCGGCGGTGTCGTTCCACGTCGCGGTGACCTCGGTGCGCTCGGCGGGGGTCAGCCACGGCAGCTCGCCGACAGTCCGGCGGGGCTGCGACGCGATCCCCTCCAGGAGCACCTGGAGATGCCCGATCATGCGTTCGATGGTCGCGGCGTCGAACAGGTCGGTGTTGTACTCCAGCACGCCGAGCAGCGCGCCGTTGCGCTCCTGGAACTCCAGGCTGATGTCGAAGGTCGACGAGTCCCGGGGCAGGCTGAACTCCTCGGAACGCAAGCCCTTCAGCTCAAGGGACTGCTTCTGGTAGCTGCGCAGCACCACCATGGCCTGGAACAACGGAGTGCGGCTCGGGTCGCGCTGCGGCTGCAACGCGTCCACGAGCCGGTCGAACGGAACCTCGTCGTGCGCGAGCGCGTCGAGCACGGTCGCCTTCACGTCCGCGAGGAAGTCCAGGAACTGCTGGTCGCGGTCCACCTGCGCCCGCACGACAACGGTGTTGGTGAAGAAGCCGATCGTGCCAGCGAGCTCGGGTCGGTTGCGCGCGGCGGTGACCGTGCCGAGCGAGATGTCCTCGTGGCCGGAGTAGCGGGAGAACAGCGTCTTGCACGCGGCGAGCAACACCATGAACAGCGTGGAACCGGTGTCCTGGGCGAGTTCTCGCAAACGGTCGGTGACGGCGTCCGGCACGTCGAACAGCCGGAGCGCCCCGTTCTGCGTCCGCACCGGCGGCCGTGGCCGGTCGGTCGGCAACTCCAGTGGCGCGATGCCCGCGAGCTGCTGCTTCCAGTAGTCCAGCTTCGCCGCTCCGGAGTTCTTCTCGCGCTGCCACACCGCGTAGTCCGGGTACTGCACGCGCACCTCGGGCAGCGCGGCATCGACCCCGTCCACGGCGGCCCGGTAGCTCGCGCTCAGCTCGTCGCACAAGACGTCGAAGGACCACCCGTCGACCACGATGTGGTGTGCACCGATGACGAGCAGGTGCTCATCGGCACCGAGCCGGACCACCATCGCCCGGAACAACGGCCCTTCACGGAGGTCGAAGGGCTGGTTGAACTCGTCGAGCACCTGGCGGAGTTCGTCAGCTGAACTGTCCACAACGGACACATTGAGCGAGTACGGCGGGTGCACGATCTGGACAGCCGCGCCGTCGACCGAGTCGAAGGTAGTGCGCAGCGCCTCATGCCGGTCAACCAGTCGCTGGAGCGCGGTGGTCAACGCGGGCAGGTCGAGTTCACCGTGCAGGCGCATCGCCAGCGAGCTGTTGTACTCCGTTCCACCCGGTTCGAGCTCGTTGAGGAACCACAACCGCTGCTGGGCGAAGGATAGCGGCAGTGGGCCGGTGCGCGGCGCGGGGCGGATCGAATCGTCGGCGACGGCGGTTGGTTCGACCTGCCCGGCGAGGCGCTTGCGCAGTGCGTCGCGCAGGTGCTCCGGAACGGCTGCGATGCGGTCTTCGAGTGACGAGGTGTCCACTTTCACTCCTCCGTAGCCATCGGGAACAGCCGGTCGTAGACCGGACGCCCGCGCAGGGCGGTCGGGCGGTACTGGACGTCGTGCTCGCCGGTGGTGACGCCCTGTGCTGTGTGCAGGCGGCCGTTGAGCGAGTAGTCGGGGTGGATGCCGTCATCGCTGGGCTTGTAGCGGAATCCGAGCGTCAGCACGTCGCCCCGCTCGACGGCATGCGGCTCGTCGAACAGGGGGACGTACGCGGGCATCCAGTTCGTGCGCTCGTGCAGGGAGTCGACCGGCGCGCCGTCGGGTGAGCACCACAGCTGGATCCACAACAGCACGCCGTCGACGCGACCGGGCCGGGTCATGGTGAGCGCGACAGTGGTGTCTCCCTCGACCGCGAGTTTCCCGTTGAACTCCAGCACTTCGACCGGCTTGTGGTCGGAGAGCACCGCCTCGGGCCCGATCCCCGATATCCCGAGCAACACGTCGCGCGGTCCTTTGAGGAACGTGAACGCCTGGGTCAACAGGTCGAGGGAGTCCTCGAAGAACCCGGCCCCGGAGGGGAAGATGTCGGCGAAGCACGCCGCACCCGCCAGCGTCACGCAGAGGTGCGGGACGAACATCGCTTCCGGCGTCGTCAACCGTCTACGAGCGTCGGCGAGAATGGCCGCTGCGCCCTCCGCCCCGCCGATGTCGCCGATCACCTCGGAGACGCACAGGTCCACCCGGCGCTCCAGGGAGATCTCGGTGGACCAACCGTGCCGCAGGTCGATCCGACCGAGCAGGCCCTCGCGCTCGGCGTGCTCCAGGGCCATCCGGTAGGTCTCGGCCATCCCTTCGACCGCGGTCACCCTGGTGGCGCCCGCCGCCAGCGACGCCAGCGCCCAGTTGAGGTCCCGGCCGGTGCCGATGTCCAGCGCCGACCGGCCGGGCGCGAGGTCCCGCAACGCCTCCCGGTAGGCGAGGTTGCGCACCTCGTCCATGGTCATGAAGTCGTAGAGCATCTCGTCGTAGCACGGGTACATGCCCACCGACGGCCACAACTGCGGCCTGCCCGGGTCCCAGCCGGACTCGTCGACCACGACGTCGAAGGTCTGCCCCGGGATCTCCAGCCTGCGCTGCGCGAACACGATCGACCACCTCACGGGTTTGTCTGCTGGTCAGGGCACGAGCGAACGTTCGATGTCGGCGACGATCTCCTCCTGCACCACCACCGCGAGCGCGGCGACGGTGGGCGCCTCGAAGACCACGCGGGGCGAGAGCTCGACGCCGAAGTTCGCGCGGATGCGGCCGACCAGCCGGATGCAGCTGATCGAGTCGCCGCCGAGTGCGAAGAAGTTGTCCCGCGCACCGACCCGCCGCACCCCGACGACCTCGCCGAGCAGCTCCGCGATCCTGGCCTCGGTCGGGTTTGCTGGCTCGACGTAGCCGGTGCCCACCGCACGCCGCTCGTCCGGTTCTGGCAGTGCCTTCCGGTCCACCTTGCCGGTAGCGGTCAGCGGCAACCGGTCCAGGAGCACGAACGCCGAGGGCACCATGTACTCCGGCAGCCGAGCAGCCAGCTCCTCGCGGAACGCGACGACATCGATCTCACTGTCCGCTGTGGACCGGGCGACCAGATAGCCGACCAGCCGCTTGGTGCCTGCCGGGTCCCGGCTCACCACCACCTCGGCGGAGGCGACGCGGGGGTCGTCGAGCAGCACCGCGCGCACCTCGGCGGGCTCGATCCGGTGACCGCGGATCTTCACCTGGTCGTCGGCCCGGCCGAGCAGGTCGAGAGTCCCGTCCGCGCGCCAGCGAGCCAAGTCGCCCGTGCGGTACATCCGGCTCCCCGGCGCGCCGAACGGGTCGGGCACGAACCGCTCCACGGTGAGGTCGGGACGGCCGAGGTACCCGCGCGCGAGCCCGTCACCGGCGACGTACCACTCCCCGACGACGCCGACCGGCACCGGGTTGAGGTCGGCGTCCAGCACGTGGCAGCGGGTGTTGGCGATCGGTCCGCCCACCGGGATCAGCGGCCCGCCGTCGTCCACCGCGGGCACGTCGTACGAGGTGGCGAACACCATGCTCTCCACCGGCCCGCACACGTGCTTGAGGCGCACGTGCGGGAACCGTTGCCGCGCGGCCCTGATGTGGTCCGGCGAGGCCGCCTCACCACCGGTCGCGAGCTGGCGGACGGTGTCGAAGACCCTCGGGTACTCGTCGACAACCGCGTTGAACAGGCTGGTGGACAAGAACAACGTGGTCACGCCGTGCCGCGCGATCAGCTCGGCCATCACGTCCAGGTCCAGCTTCTGGCCAGGGCACAGCACGGTCGTCGCGCCGTGCAGCAGCGCTCCCCACAGCTCCAGCGAGATGGCGTCCCAGGACACGGAGGAGTACTGGAGGAACACCTCGTCGGGGCCGAAGTCGAAGTAGTCCGTGCCGAAGAACGTGCGCACCGACGCGCGGTGCGGGGCCTGGACTCCCTTGGGCTTGCCGGTGGAGCCGGAGGTGAACATGACGCAGGAGATGTTCGCCGGTCCGGCTCCGCCCTCCGGCCGGTCGGTCGGCTGCGCGGCGATCTTCGTTGCGCCGCCGTCCACGCACACCACGGTCGGCACGGCCGACGGCAACCGGTACCGCAGGCGGTTGGTCGTCACCACGACCGGTGTGGCCAGCTCCGTCGCCAGCACGGTGACCCGCTCGTCCGGGTGCGCGGGGTCGATCATGGCGTAGCCACCGCCAGCCTTCATCGCGGCGAGCATCGCCACCACCATCTCGACACCGCGTTCGAGGAACACGCCGACCACCACGTCCGGCCCGACCCCGAGCTCCACCAGGTGGTGCGCGAGCTGGTTGGCCCGCTGGTCGAGCTCGGCGTAGGTGATGCGCTCGGTGCCGAACACGACGGCGACCGACGTCGGTGTGCGGTCGGCCTGTTCCTCGAACAGCTCGTGCACGCACCGGTCGGAGGGGTAGTCCACGGCCGTGTCGTTCCACCGCGCCAGCGCCACGAGCTCGTTGCCATCCACTGTGGACAGCTCGGAGATCCGCACACCCTCGGCCCCGGCGATGTCGTCGAGCAGCGAGGACAGCCGGCCCGCCAGCAGCCGCACGGTCGCGGCGTCGAACAGGTCCGGGTCGTAGCCGAGAAGGTAGGAGAACCGCTCGGCGGCGTAGAAGATCAGGTTGAGCGGGTAGTGCGTGCCCTCGTCACCGCGAACCTCGCGAATGGCGAGCCCGGCCGCCGCGGCGGCCTCGTAGTGCAACGGATAGTTCTCGAAGACAACGATGCTGTCGAACTGGGCGGCCTCACCGCCCCACGACTGGATCCCGGACAGCGGCGCGTGCTCGAACTGGCGCGAGTCGATCTGCGCCTGTTGCAGGGCACGCAGCCACTGCACGGTCTCGCTCGCGCCGTCGACCCGCACCCGGACCGGAACGGTGTTGATCACCAGTCCGGCCACGCTGTCGATGCCGGGCAGGTCGGCCTCCCGCCCGGAGACGGTCGCGCCGAAGCACACTTCGCGCTGACCGCTGTGCCGGGAGAGCAGCAGCGCCCACGCACCCTGGACCACGGCGTTCACCGTGAGCCGGTGCCGCTTGGCGAACTCCGAGATGCGCGTGGACGTCCCTTCGGAGAGCTCCACCCGCACCTGCTCCGAGCCGCGCGGGTGGTGCGCCTCACCGGGCTGGCGGTCGAACGGCAGCGGGGTCCGCTCACCGCCTCCGGCGAACACCCCCCTCCAGTGCGCCTCGGTCGCGGCGTCGTCCTGCGCGTCGAGCCAGCGGAGGTAGTCACCGAACGGCCTGGGAGCAGGCCGGTCGAGCTGACCGAACCTCGCGAACAACTCGGTGAGCACCAGCTGCACACTCCACCCGTCCAGAACAAGGTGATGGAAGGCGAAAACGACCTGCACGCTCTCCGGTGACAGCCGCGCGAGCGCGATCCTGGCCAGCGGCGCGGCGGTGAGGTCGATGCCCTTGGCGCGGTTGGCGGCCAGGAACGACTCCAGCTCCGCACGTTGGCCGTCCTCGTCCAGCCCGCTCCAGTCCAGCCGCTCGATCGGCAGCTCGGCGTCGCGGTGCACCACCTGAACCGGGTGGTCTACGCCCTTCCACCGCAAAGAGGTCCGCAGAACGTCCATTCGGGACACGACCGCGCGCCACGCTTCGGCCAGCCGGTCCAGATCGGCGACGCCGTCGAGCACGAACACGACCTGGGCGAAGTAGACCGAGGACTCCGGCTCGGAAAGCGTGTGGAAGAGCATGCCGCTCTGCAACGCGGTGAGCGGGTAGACCTCCTCCACCACCGACCCGGCGGTGATCTCGTCCACAGTGGACTGGTCAAGCCGCACGAGCGGGAAGTCCGACGGAGTTGCCCCGCCGACGCCCGGCCCGGCGCAGTGCCGCACGATCGCGCTCAGCACCTCGGCCAGGTTGCCTGCCAGGTGTTCCACGGTCGCGGTGTCGTGCAGCTCCGTGGAGTAGGTCCACACCAGTTCGAGCCGCCCGCCGACGACCGCGCCGACCACGTCGAGGGCATGCGCACGCCGCTGCTCGGGATGCTGGGCCAGTCCCATGGTCAGCGGTCGGCCGCCGTAGGAGGCGTCCCACTGGCCGAGGTAGTTGAAGCTGATCGCCGGACGCTCCACAGTGGACTCGGTGAGGCACCCGTGCCCGAGCCCCTTCGACGGGACCGCCCGCAACTGTTCCTTCACCGACTTCAGCAGCTCACCGAGGTCACCACCGGGAACCGTGATCGTGACGGGGAAGAGCGCGGTGAACCAGCCCACGGTGCGCGAGAGATCCACGTCACCGACCAGGTCCTCGCGGCCGTGGCCCTCCAGGTCCACCACGACGCGGTCCCGGCCGGACCAGTCGGCGAGCACCTTGCCGAGCGCCGCCAGCAGCACGTCGTTGACCCGCGTGCGGTAGACCGAGGGAACGTGCCGCAGCAGCGCCTCGGTGTCCTCCTCGCCGAGCCGCACCGTGACGGTGTCGGCGGTGGCGACGGTGTTGACCCCGCTGCGGTCGGTCGGCAACGCGACGTGCTCCCCCGCCCAATACTCGCGGTCCGCCTCGAAGGACGTTGCCCACACCCGCCGCGACCACTCCTGGAACGACGTCGTCCGCGCGGGCAGTGCCTGCTTCTCGTACGCCGTTGCCAGGTCCTCCAGCAACACCCGCCACGACACCGCGTCGACGACCAGGTGGTGAACGGTGATCAACAGCTGCGGCAGCCGCTCCCCGCCGAAGTCCGCGAGCACCGCCGCGAGCACCGGGCCGTCCTCCAGGTCGAACCCCCGCTGGGCCTCAGCGAAGACCTGCTCCGCTTCGTCCACATTGGACACCCGGTGGCACGTCAGCACCTCGGCGTCATCTGCTGGAAGGATCTCCTGCCACCACTGACCGCCGCTCCGGCCGAACCGCGAGCGCAACGCGTCGTGGTGGTCGACGAGCGCCCGCAGTGCGCCGCCGAGGGCCGCCACGTCCACGTCAGCGTCCAGCTCGACGCGGACCCACTGGTTGAAGTGCTCGGGGTGCTCCGGGTGGTTGTCCAGGAACCACTGCTGGACCGGCAGCAGCGGCACCGTTCCGCTCACCCGCTCCCGCGCCACCTCAGGCACCTGACCGGTCAGCCCGGCTCCGACCAAGGCTGCCACCGTCTGGTGGAGGAACATCAGCTTCGACGTCACCGGCAGACCCACCGCCCGCGCCCGCGACACCACCTGCAAGCTCAGGATCGAGTCCCCGCCGAGGTCGAAGAAGTTGTCCTCCACACCGACCCGTTCCACGCCGAGCACGTCCGCCCACAGGTGGCAGACCTGTTCTTCGACGGGGGTGCGCGGTGCGACGTAGGCGTTGCGCAGCTGTGGTCGGCCGGTCGGCGCGGGCAGCGCACGGCGGTCGAGCTTCCCGTGACGGGTCAACGGGATCTCGTCCAGCACGACGTAGTCCGAGGGCACCATGAAGTCCGGCAACCGGCGCGCGGCGATGGCACGCAGCTCACCCGCTTCGGGTCGCGCGCACCCCGCGGCAATCACCACGTAGGCGGTCAACCGCTTCACACCGGGCGTGTCCTCGCGCACCACAACGGCGGACTGAGCGACGCGCGGGTCTTCCGCGAGCGCGACCTCGATCTCCCCGGGCTCGATGCGGAAACCCCGGACTTTGACCTGGTTGTCCGCGCGGCCGAAGAACTCCAGGACACCTTCGGCGGTCCACCGCGCGAGGTCGCCGGTTCGGTACAACCGCTCCCCCGGCGCGCCGAACGGGTCGGCGACGAACCGCTCAGCACTCAGGTCCGGGCGGTTGAGATACCCGTGCCCCAAGCCCTTCCCGCCGATGTACAGCTCGCCCGCGACACCGATCGGCAAGGGGTTCAACGCGGCGTCGAGCACGTGCAGGCGGGTGTTGCGCAGCGGCGGGCCGATCGGCACGAGCGACCGTTCCTCGCGCACGTCCTCCTGCCGCACCTGGTGGCAGGCCGCCACGATCATGGTCTCGACAGGGCCGTAGCCGTTGACCAGCCGCAGCTGCGGGAAGGCGCGTCGAACCCGGCGGATGTGCGCCATCCCGGCGACGTCACCACCGAAGAGCACCTGCTTGACCAGACCGAACAGCTCGATGTGGCTTTCGGCCAACGAGCTGAACAGCCCCGCGGCCAGGCAGAGCGTGGTGACACCGTGCTCCCGGACCTCGTGGACCAGGACGTCGGCGTCGATCGACCGTCCCGGGTAGAACACGAGCTTCGCGCCGTGCAGCAGCGCCGACCACAGTTCGAGCGACAGCCCATCCCACGACACGCCCATGCACTGGAGGACGACCTCCGCCGGGCCCATCTCGAAGAAGCCCGTGCCGCACAGCGCATGCACGGTAGCGCGATGCGGAGACAACACGCCCTTCGGCGTCCCGGAGGAGCCGGAGGTGAACAGCACGCAGGCCACGTCGTCACCGCTGACAGTGACATCCGGGCACGTGGTCGGGGACAGCGAGAGGTCCGTGCCGAGAGAGACCACAGTGGACACAAGCGCCATGTAGTCCGCGACGCGGTCAGCGGGAGCGAGCATCACTCGCACCTCGGCCTCACCGAGCATGAACCCGGCGCGCTCAAGCGGCTCCGCCGGGTCGATCGGCAGATAGGCGGCGCCGGTCTTGAGCACGCCGAGCAGCGCCACCGGCAGCCGCACCCCGCGCTCGGCGCAGATGCCGATGACGTCGCCGGGACGGACCCCGAGGCTGATCAGGCGGTTGGCCAGCTGGTTGGCGTGCTGGTCGAGCTCGCCATAGGTCATCGAGTCGCGGCCGCAGACCACCGCCACCGCGTCGGGGTCGGCCGAGGCGTGCTGGGCGAACAACCGGTGCAGCGGGATGTCGAGCGGCTGGGAACCGTCGGTGTCGTTGAACACCGCGACGAGGCCCTCCCGCGCGGCGACGGGCAGCCGGGAGATCGGCGTGGACGGAGCCGTCACGATCCGCTCCAGCAGTGACACCAGGTTCGTGGCCATCCGCGCCATGGTCGGCGGGTCGAACAGGTCCGCGCCGTAGCTCAACGAGCCGTGCAGCTCGCCGTCGCGCTCCTGGAACTCCCACACCAGGTCGCTGATCACCGACAGCTCCGGCAACCCGGCGTTCTCGATCAGCACGTCCCCGGTGTCCACTGTGGACATCCACGTGTCCTGGAGCACCACGATCGACTGGAACAGCGGGGTCCTGCTGGTGTCCCGGTCGATGCCGAGCGCGTCCACCATCCGCTCGAACGGCACCTCCTGGTGCGCGAACGCCTCCAGGGTGGTCGCCTTGACCCGGCCGAGCAGGTCGAGGAACGACGCGCCGGGGTCGAGCCGGGTCCGCAGCGCCAACGTGTTGATGAAGAAGCCGATCAGCCGCTCCAGCTCGGGCCGGTTGCGGCCGGAGGTCACCGTTCCGACGGTGACGTCGTCCTGCCCGGAGTACCGGCCGAGCAACACCTGCGTCGCCGCGACCAGCGTCATGAACAGGGTGGCGTGCGCCCGCTCCCCGACCCGCCGCATCCCCGAGGTCACCGACGCGGGGACGACGAACTCGTGCCGCCCTGCCGCGTACGACCGCACCGCCGGGCGCGGATGGTCCAGCGGCACGTCCAGCGGAGGCGCGTCGGTGAGCCGCGTGCGCCAGTACTCCAGGTGCTCGGCGACCGCGTCCTCGGTCCACTGCTCCTGCTGCCAGACGGCGAAGTCCGCGTACTGCACGGGAAGCCGCGGCAGGTCTCCGCATCCGGCGTACAGCGAGCACAGCTCCTCGGCCATGATCCGGATCGAGGTGCCGTCGGTGACGATGTGGTGCACGCAGAAGACGAGGACGTGCTCCCGCTCGGACAGCTTGATCAGCGACACCCGTAGCGGCGGACCGGTTCGCAGGTCGAAGGGAGTCGTCAGCTCCGCGCGGACAACGCGGTCGTACTCCTTGTCGAACTCCTCTGCGGACAGTCCAGAGAGGTCAGTCATCGGCAGGGGCACCGGAGCGGGCGGGTGCACCAGCTGCACAGCGCGGCCGTCGGCCGAGGAGAACGTCGTGCGCAGCGCCTCGTGCCGCTCGACAACCCCGTCCAGGGCGCGGCGGAGCGCGGCGACGTCGAGCGAGCCGGTGAACCGCAGGCCGCAGGTGACGTTGTACTCGTAGCTGTCCGGCTCGAACTCCGCGAGGAACCACAACCGTTGCTGCACGGGCGAAAGCGGCAGCTCAGCGGAGCGCGGCACCGGCACGATCGCGGCACCGGACGAGCCGAGCCCGTCGATCACCTCGGCCAGCGCGGCCAGCGACGGCGCGTCGAAGAGCTCCCGGGGCGACAGCTTCACCCCGAAGGCGTCCATGGCCCTGGTCAGCGACCGGATGCCCCGGATCGAGTCGCCGCCGCGCTCGAAGAAGTTGTCGTGCGCGCTGATCCGCTCGACGCCGAGCACCTCGCGCCAGATCCCGGCCAGCACGCGCTCGGTGTCCGTGCGCGGCTCCACGTGCGAGGACCCCGAGCCGAGCCGCCGCGCCGCAGCGGCGACGGCGTCGCGGTCCACCTTGCCGTGCGGGGTGAGCGGCAGCTCGGGCAGCACGGCGAACGCGGCGGGCACCATGTACTCCGGCAGCGTCGCCGCCAAGTGCTCCCGCAGCGACGCCGTGCCGGGTTCGGCGCTGGTGGGCACGACGTACCCCACCAGTTGCTCGTCCTCGGCGAGCACGACGGCCTGGGCGACGTCCGGGTGTGCGGTGAGCACGGCCTCGACCTCACCGAGCTCGATCCGGTACCCGCGCAGCTTGACCTGGTGGTCCACCCTGCCGACGAACTCGGGACCGTCCACACCGGACCGGACGAGGTCGCCGGTGCGGTACATCCGCGTCCCGGCCGGGCCGAACGGATCGGCGACGAAGCGCTCCGCCGACAGGTCTGGGCGACGCAGATATCCCCGCGCGAGGCCGATTCCGGCGATGTAGAGCTCACCGACCTCGCCGTGGGCGACCGGGCGCAGCCGCGCGTCGAGCACGTAGACCCCGGTGCCCGGCAACGCCGTCCCCAGCGGCGGGAGCACGGCCCCGGCCAGCGGCGCGCTGACCGAACAGCACACCGTGGCCTCCGTGGGGCCGTACGCGTTGACCATGGTCCGCCCCGCCGACCACCGGCCGACCAGGTCCGGCGTGGACGCCTCCCCCGCCACCATCAGGCTCACCCCGCCCGCGACGCTGCCCGGCTCCATCACCGCGAGCGCGGCGGGCGGGATCGTGGCGTGGGTGACCCCCCGCTCGGCGATCAGCCCGGCCAGCGGGGCGCCCGGCGACAGCCGGTGCGTCGGGGCGGTGACCAGCGCGCCACCGACCACGAGCGGGGCGAAGGTCTCCCACACCGCCGCGTCGAAGCCGAGCGAGGCGAACTGGAGCATCCGGCTGTCCGGGCCGAGACCGAACCGCTCGTCCATCGCGCCGAAGACCGCCCCGCCGGAGTGCGTCACGACGACGCCCTTCGGCCTGCCGGTCGACCCCGAGGTGTAGATGAGGTAGGCCGCGTTCTCCTTGACCGCACGGGGAACCGGGTTGTGCGTGGCGTCGTGGGACAGCTCCGACAGCAGCACCGCGCGCTGCCCGCGCGGCACGACGTCCACCGTCGCCTCGGTGCACAGCGCCAGCACCGGCCGGGCGTCCTCGAAGACGTAGGAGACCCGGTCCTCGGGATAGCTGGTGTCCACCGGCAGGTAGGCCGCACCGGCCTTGAGCACCGCCAGCACCGAGACCACGAAGTCCGGCCCGTGCGGCAGGACGAGCGCGACGAAGTCCTCCGGCCCGACCCCGAGCCGCAGCAGCGCGTGGGCCAGCCGGTTCGCCCTGGCGTTGAGCTCGGAGTAGGACAGCTCCCCGTCCTCGGACACCAGCGCGGTGGCCCCGCCCGACCGGGCCACCTGGCTCTCGAACAGCTCCGTCAGCAGCTCAGCGCTCACCCGAACCTCCACGCGGAAATGCACAGCGACAACCGAGCCCGTTCGAATAAGCCCGGCGAGAAAACTCTCCTGATCAGGAATCCATACGCGCCGCGAGACTTCGCGGCCGCATGTCGAGCCACGTCGCGTTCACGTGGTCGAGGCACGAGGCCCGATCCCTCGGGCCAAACGAAATTTCCCAGCCTGCCGGTACCGCGAGATATTCCGGCCACAGCGAGTGCTGTCCCTCGTCGTTGACGAGTACCACATAGCTCGCATCGGGATCTTCAAAAGGATTGGACAAGACGGCCCTCCCGCAGTCATTGCTTGCGGCGAACATCTTCATCCTGTTCGCACACTGCTTGCGCGGGCAACGTTGTTAAGACTGGCCGTAAACACCCTGGCCCTCAGTCGGCACTGAACTGCGCTTTCGACGGACCTGACTTCTTGTTCACATCGAAAACCTTGCCGCCCAGCAGCGCCGCGCCGAGCGGGGTGAGCGAATGCAGGACGGTGTTGCGGTAGCGCAGCGTGTTGATGAGACCGGACTGCCGCAGCACCCCGGTGTGCTGGCTGACCCCGGCGTTGGAGATGCCCAGCCGCTGGGCGAGCTCGGTGGTCGTCCTGCTCTCGGTGAGCTCCTGGAGCACCAGCGACCGGGTCCGGCCGACCAGGGCGCCCAACGCCTGTTCCTCCCCGCTCTCGCCACCCCACAGCGCGGTGGCCGCGGCGGCGTCGTGCACGGCGGGGAAGACCAGCATGGGCGTGCTCACGCCGTGCTCGGTCCCGACCAGCGTGGTCACGCGGTCGTGCAGGAACACCGACGGCACCAGCGCCAGGCCCTGCCCGTCGAGCCTGATCTCCCTCGGCCCCTCGCCGCGCGTCTCCAGCACCGGCGAGTTCCACCGGAGGTGCGGGTGCAGGGTGGCGAGCAGGCGGTCGGTCCCACCGGTGGTGGCGATCCGGCCGCGAGCGTCCCGCTCGGCGTCGAGGAACAGCCGCATCCGGTTCCAGTGCGGTTCCACCGCGAGCCGGGCGAACAGCCGGACCAGCTCGGCCGCCTCCGCGGCGGGCACGCCCGCCAGCCTCGGCGGAGCCGAGTCCCGCACCGGCTTGCTGATCAGCCACAACAGGTCCGGCACCGGTCGCACCGCGCGGACCAGCGCCCGCACCCGCTCCCAGTGCGGCCCGAGCGCGCCGATCGTCTGCTGCCGCCAGGCCCCGAAGGCGTCCCCTCCCCGGGTCCTGCTCAGCGCGTCGAGCGCGAAGACGGCCTCGGCGGTGTGGCCGAGCGTGGCCAGGATGCGCACCCTGGCGATGTCCTGGACGCCGAAGTGGATCCGCTGCGGCTCTGCCGCGGTCTCCCGGTGTGCGACGGCGTCGCGTGTCACGCTCATGCCCCGACCGACAACCGCTGGGGCCCGGCGGCGACCCGTCGGGCCAGCCTGCCGCTGAGCTGCAGGGACTCCACCTCGCCACGGGCGTCGCGGAGGAACCGGCCCTGGTGCGTTCCGTGGTCGGCGCCGACGTGGCGCACCGAGAACACGTCGTCGGCGCGCAGCCGCAGCGTCGCGACGAACCCGGTGCCGTCCTCCACCAGCAGGTCGCCGGTGCGCTGCTCCCGGACCCGGAACCGAGTGGCCCCGTTGACGTAGTCGCCGGTGAACGGCGCGGGGTCGGGCGCGGATCCGGTGTCCGGTGGGAGCGGCGTGGTGCCGCCGACCACGAGCCCGTGCCGGGCGAGCTCGGTGAGCAGGTCGGCCCACAACGCCATGCCGTTGCTGCCGTTGGTGTTCAACGCCACCACGGTGCGGGTCGCCGGGTCGTAGCGGACAGAGCAGCTGGTACCCGCGAGGGTCCCGTCGTGCCCGGCCCACCACCCGGTCGGCCCGTCGTGCAGCGCGCAGCCCAGCCCCCACGCCCCGGCCAGCCCGAACGGGACCGGCCCGACCGGCTCGCGCATGAGCGCGCCGAGCGTCGGGTCCAGCACCTCCTCCGGTCCCGCGCCGGCCTGCGCCAGCGCCAGCGCGACCAGGTCCTTCGCCGTTCCGGCGAGCCCGCCCGCCGGTGCCCAGCTTGCCGCGAGCAGCGCGTCGACCGACGTCGCCCGTCCCGCGCTGACCAGGTGCCCGACGGCGAGCCGCGGGTCGTCCAGCCGGGTCAGGCCCAGGCCGAGCGGCTCGGCGAGGAACGCGCGCACCGCCTCCCACCAGCTCAGCCCCGTCACCGTCTCGATCACGCGGCCGACCAGGACGTACCCGGTGTTGGAGTAGGAGAAGACCGATCCGGGCACCGCGACGCAGTCGGAGTCGGCGACGCTGGCCACGTACCGGCGCAGCGACGGGTCGGCGTCGTCGTCGAGCTCGTGGTCGGAGACCAGGCCGCTGACGTGGCCGAGCAGGTGCCGCAGGGTGATCCGGCGCAAGCCGCTGACGGCGCTGCCCGCCAGCTCGGGCAGGTAGCCCGTGACGGGCGCGTCCAGCTCCAGGTCGCCGTCGCCGACGAGCTGCATGGCCACCGTGGCGGTGACGGTCTTGGTCACGGACCCGAACGCGAACGGGACGTCCTCGTCGATGTCCGACCGGCCGGCCCTGGTGCCGCCGGCGACCGCGTGCACGGTCGCCCCGGCGCGGTGGACCGCCAGCTGGGCGCCGGGAACGCCATGTGCGGACACCAGGGCTCGGAGTGTCTCGGCAAGGTGAACGTGCTCCATGGAACAGCCCCCAACTCCGGTGGCCGGCGTCAATCGACGACCACCTTTCCCTTGCATATCAATGTTGCTGAACACCAGTACGCAGAACAGAAACATGAATTTCGCTGCGCGGCTGCCGCAAGCGTGCCCCGCACAAAAGCACGCGGGCAGCGTCCGAATGGAGCAATCGACCATTGCCAACCCCGACACAAGCGAAAAACAAGCGGCCCCCGGCCAGGGTTTCCGGAAATGCTCCACGGAGTTTCAAACTCGCGTTGACCGCACACCAGGGCAGGCGTAACCGCTACGCGCGCGCGAATGCCAGCGGGCGGGCAGCCGCTCGCCGAGGCGCGATCACGGCTGGTCGGAGCCACCGGACCGAGGACGAGCGGACCCTCGACGCCGAAACGGAAACCCTCGCCAGGGATGCGTGTTCCCCCGAGGCGGCCCAGCCACTCGGAACATCCTCGAAACGGGTACCCGACTCGAATGCCGCGCACACCCAGCAAGAAACACGCGAAACTGACCTCTTCCGAGTGAAGGGCCAAGAGAAGTTGAAACCCGGATTGACTCAAAACCCTTGACGCCTGTGCAAAAAAGTCAAATCGCACACACCGCCGGAAGCGGCCGGGAGGAACCGGTTCCGCGTACTGCGGCCGCCAACGCCACAACCACCCGAAACACCTGGTTCACCGGCACGATCTCCGGCTCGCCGGACTCCGAGGTCCCGGTTCACAGTGATGAAATCCGGAACAGCCGCGCACCACCGCGGTGGCAGTACGTCGAGATCCCGCCCGACGTCGAGATACCCGGCGATCACGCACCTAATACTGTTACTAGGCTTCTCCGCATCGCACAACGCGCAGCCTGCGCCAGTACACCATTCGAATGCCCGGCGAGCGACACAACGACCACCGACACTTGGTAAAGCTTACTTCCAATCCCATCCAGGCGTGCGAGCGGATCACCGCACCACCCCGACGAGATACCGAATCGCTTCCACAGCGCTGATTCGGTCACTTCGCTCACTCCGGCCGACGCCATGACAAACCTCGGCACTGACATCGCGGATTGTCGCGGCGATGCCATTCGCTTCCTTGAGGTTCACAGCGCCGATCACGGGTGTTGTCCCCGGCGCCACCCTCCGGACATCTCGGCACTGACTACTGGTGCGGCCAACGAACCAGTCCCGACCAGGAGGTTCCATGTCGTCGAAGTTCGGCCGCCGAGGGATCGCACTCGGTGCGGTCGCCGTCGCCGTGCTGGCGGCAGCGCCGTTCGCGCTCGCCGAGAACCCCACCCCCGACGCCGGTGCGCGAGGCACCGAGCGCTCCCAGGGTGACCGCACCTCCGATGTCCGCGACGCGATCAGGGGCGGGCGGGCGAAGAACGTCATCCTGTTCATCGGCGACGGCATGGGCGACTCGGAGATCACCATCGGCCGCAACTACGCCAAGGGCGCCGCGGGCAGGCTCGCGCTGGACGAGCTGCCGCTGACCGGTGCCTACACCACGTACTCGGTGACCAAGGGCGACCCGTCCAAGCCGGTGTACAACCCGGAGTCCGCGGCGACCGGCACGGCGTGGGCCACCGGCTCGAAGTCCTACAACGGGGCGATCTCCGTGGACGCCTACGGAAACCCGCTGCCGACGCTGCTGGAGCTGGCCGCGCGCAACGGCTTGCGCACCGGCGACGTCACCACCGCCGAAGTGCAGGACGCGACGCCCGCCGTGCAGGGCGCGCACGTGGTCAACCGTGACTGCAAGGGACCGCAGTCGATGACCCAGTGCCCGACCAACGCCAAGGAGAACGGCGGCGCGGGCTCGATCTCCGAGCAGCTCGTGCAGACCAGGCCGGACGTGCTGCTCGGTGGCGGCAGGAAGTTCTTCACCGAGACGGTGCGGGCCGGTGAGTTCAAGGGCCGGACCGTGCTGGACCAGGCAACGGCCGCGGGCTACGAACTCGTCACCGACGCGGCCGGGCTCGCCGCCGCCACCGGCCGCAAGCCGCTGCTGGGCCTGTTCGCCGAGAGCACCATGGAGGTCCAGCTGAGCGGACCGATGGCCAGGGTCGGCGGCACCCCGCCCTCGGTGTGCGGTCCCAACCCGAACCTGCCCGCGACGGCGCCGAAGCTGGCCGACATGACCCGCAAGGCGATCGACCTGCTCACCAGGCAGAGCAGGCACGGCAAGGGCTTCTTCCTCCAGGTCGAGGGCGCCAGCATCGACAAGCAGGACCACGCGGCCAACCCGTGCGGCCAGATCGGCGAGACCATCGGCTTCGACGAGGCCGTCGCCGCGGGCATGGCCTTCGCCAGGAGCAACCGGGACACCCTGGTGATCGTCACCGCCGACCACGGCCACACCAGCCAGATCATCGGCAACGACACCAGGAGCCCCGGCCAGACCGCGACCGTGGTCACCAAGGACGGCCAGCCGATGACCATCAACTACGGCACCGCCATGCCGGGCGCGTCCCAGGACCACACCGGCACGCAGGTCCGCATCGCCGGTTACGGCCCGCAGGCGGCGAACGTCGTCGGCGTCACCGACCAGACCGATGTCTTCCGCACCATCAGCCGCGCGCTGAACCTGAGGTGACGACCGTGGGCGGGGCTGGCGCACGCCGCCGGTCCCGCCCACTGACCACAATGGACAAAGCGGCGATCGCGACGCACAACCACGCGAACACGTCGCCGAACCGCGCGTACGGCGTCGACCCCGGTCCGGCGGACAGCTCGGCGGTGACCCAGGAGAAGCCGTCGCGGCCGGTCGTGCGCGTTTCCGCGATCACCCTGCCCCAGCCGTCGGCGATGGTCTGCATACCGCGCTGCGCGCTCCAGACCACGGGATAGCCGTACTCCACGGCCCTCAGCACCGCGGCCCTGCTGTGCTGCTCACCGTTGACGTCCTCGTCGGAGGCGGGGATGGCGACCACGTCAGCTCCGGCGTAGTCCCGGCTCGGCCCCGCCATGTTCACGTCCATGCAGATCTCCACGCCCACCCGGGTGTCGGGAACGAACGCGAGAGTGTCCCCGGGCCTGGTGTTCGGCGCGGTGCCGATGTTGTGCTTGCGGTACACCACCGACTCTCCCCCACCGGCGGGCACGCCGAGCGCGGCGTTGTAGCGCCCCTCCGGCGCGCTGAGGATGACCCCGACCACGACGTTGACGTCCCTGGCGCGCGCGATCTCCCGCATCGGTCCCGAGAGCTCCGCCAGGCTGGTGCCGTCCCCGGAGAAGATGCCCTCCGGCAACACGACAAGCCGCACTTCCTTGGGCAGCTGGGCTATCTGGCCGACGTAGGAGGCGACGGTCTCGCGCCCGGCGGGCGTGGCCAGGTCGGTGCCCCAGTGGGACTGGTTGCGCGCGACGGCGGCGACGAGCTCGCCGGAGCCGCTGTCCTGGACAATCATCCGGACGGAAGCCCCGCCCACCGCGAGCACCGCGAGCACGGCGACCACCACGGCGGTCCACACCGCCGGCCGCGAGGCGAACGCGGCCGCGATGACCGTAGGAACCAGCAACACCAAGAACTCCACACCCCAGCCGCCGGTCACCGAGGCGATCTGCAGCAGTGCGGGCGCGTTCCCCAAAGTCGATGCCATCGTGCCGACGACGCCGACGGGACTGAGCAGAGACACCAGGAACAGCACACCGGTCCACACGGCGGGCACGGCGAGAATGCCGAGCAGGACGTGTCCCCGGCCGAGCAGAGCCCGGAAGAGCACCGTGGCGAGCGCGAACAACACCGCGCCCCCAAGGCAGATCCCGATCGCGACCGGCATCGGCACGTCGTGGGAGACGGAGTAGTAGGACCACATGTTCGACGTCCCGAGCAGGTACGCCGCGAAGGCCGTCCCGGCGGCGATCCACCAGGGCATCTCCACGGCGAAGAGCAACACGGGGATGGGTGCGAGGAAGGCCAGCAGCGGCTCCGGTCGGAGTCCGGTGCCGAGGTAGAACCCCGCGGCCGAGACGAGCAGGAGGGGAATCGCGGCGAACCTACTGCGCAGTACCCGCAATACCATGGAGGATCCTTCCGGTGGTGCGCTTGCACAACGCCCGGAAGTCCGCTTCGGACAGTGCCATCCGGCCGCCGAGGTAGAGCTGGACCATTCCCTGGGCGTGCGCGACGAGCGTGAGCGTCACCTCCAGCGGGTCGTCCTCCCGCAGCAGCCCTTCACCCATACCTTGGCGCACGAGCGTCAGCAGCGGGGTGAAAGTTGGCGAAGTGCCTGAGAGGAAGTCGCTGGGGAACCGCCTGGCGTCCTCGCGGCGGTCGGTGTGCAGGAACGTGTACAGGTTCGGGCTGCCGAGCGCGAAGTCCAGGAAGTCATCGAGCAGCCCGTACATCCGCGACATCAGGTCGGTGTGCGGCCGTTTTCCCCACCCCTGCGCCACCTCGGCGAACAAGGCGTCGGCGACCGCGCGCACCAAGGTCTCGCGGTTGGGGTAGTGCCGGTAGGTCGCCATCGGCGAGATCCCGGCGGCGGCGGCGACCCTGCGCATGGTCACGGCGTCGGCGCCCTCGTTGAGCAGGATCTCGCGCGCCGCGGCGGCGATCCGCGCGGCAGTGGGGGCATCACTCACGTGTACAGCGTACGCAACCCGACCCGGCCCAGCCCGCGCGACACCGGGGTCCACAAAGGACAGTCCAACCCGCCCGAACCGCGCCCCACTCCGCCAACCCAGCCGAGACGCGGAGGTCTCACCAACCCACGTCCGCCCCCGGACCAACCCCACCGAACAGGAGCGCCGTGGCTCCCCGCCCCCGCACCCCGGTGCGCACGTCGACCGACTGACGCGGCCGGGGTTTTCGCGTTTTGTCACCTAGATGCGCAAAAGAGCGCTCCCATTTCGCATTAAGCCTACAAAACGCGAAACGAGGGGCACGGGAGCGAGGGCGCCGGAGGTGGGGCGGGGGCGGGGAGGGGGTGGGGAGGGAGTCGGGAGGGGGCGGGGAGGGGGTGGGGAGGGGAGGGAGTCGGGAGGGGGCGGGGAGGGGGTGGGGAGGGGGTGGGGAGGGGGTGTTCGGCCCGGCGCGGCCGGTCCGTCCACGCGGTGGTGAACCCGGGTTGGATCCCGTCTGAACCGCGTTGACCTACGGTCTAGCGCGCCAGGAGTCTCCGCTCGGCCCGCTGACCGCCCGGCAGATGGTTGGTGATCAGGGCGTCAAGCATCCGAGGGAACCCTCCGCATTCGCCGGAGGGTGGAGACTGCCCCCGAAACGCCGTGGCCCAGAGCGGCCCGGCCTCTCCGCGCGGTCCAGTACCCGCCCGTCCGGCGCTCTTGGCACGAGGTCGCCCGGCCCGGGGCGGGGCGACCGCTGAGCATCAGGTGACGGCAGAGAGGAGTCAGCGGCATGCGGGAGACGTGCAAGGAGCGGTTGAGCAGGCGCGGTATCGCCAAGGTCTTGGCCGCCGCGGTTGTGCTGGCGAGCGCCTCCGCGTCGGTCGGGCTAGCCGCTCCGGCCAGCGCGAAGCAGCGGAAGGCCCCCGTGTTCGAGCCGGGCATCTACCTGGTCACCAATGCAGAGAGAGGCATCGGCGACCTGATGTCGGGCTGGGAGGCCGGACCGGTCCGCACCTCGGCGACCCGCGAGGTGCGGAACATGAACTACTTCTGGGAGGTCGCCCCGTCCAACAACGGCGGGTTCACCATCAAGAACGTTGGCGCGAACGCCTTCGCGGGCCTGGACGAGGTCAGGCAAGGTGAGCAGGTCCGCACCGGCGACAAGCCGGTGAACTGGATCATCGAACCGACCGAGGACAAGGGGTTCGTCATCGCGCTGCCCGGCGTGGACCTGGTCTGGAACGCGGACGGCGGAGCAGTGCGGGCACCGGTGACGCTGCGGCCCGCCAGCGGCGAAGCGCGGCAGCGCTGGATCTTCCGATCAGTGGAGTGACGGCCTTCGGACAGGGGGCGCCGCGGCGCCCCCTGTCCTGCCCGGCCCTGGGCGAACCCCGCCACCCAGCGGTTTAAGTTAGGCTAACCTAATCTACGACCGCTGGAATGACGGGAGCAGTCACTGTGCGACAGCGACAGGAGCCGACCGGCATCGACGCGCCCCCTGGCCGACCGAGGTCTCAGCACAGCCAGGGTGTCCCTAGCATCGCGCGGACCCGCGACGGGCGGGGCTTGTTCTACATGCGCTGTCCGGGGCCACCGGGTCCCGGGACGCCGACGGTGGTCTTCGAGGGAGGTTTGGCGGCGAGCCGCTCGTACTGGGCCCTGGTCCAGCCGGCCGTCGCCGCCGGCGCGCACTCGGTGGTCTACGACCGCAGCGGGCTCGGGCGCAGTGCTCCGGACCCACACCCCCGCACGCTCCGGCGACTCGCCGACGACTTGGGCGACCTGCTCGACCACCTCGGCCACGGGCCGTACGTGCTGGTCGGACACAGCTGGGGTGGACCGGCTGTGCGCCTGGCCGCCGCGGCCGCGCCCGAACGGATCGCCGGGCTCGTGCTGGTCGACCCCACCGATGAGGCGTGCGATCTCTTCTTCACGAACACCATGCGCCGCGTTGAGAAGGTCGGCCAGGTGGCCAGTGCCGCCCTCGCGCGGGTGGGACTGCTCAAGCTCGCCTATCGCGGCCTCATCTCAGCCCTGCCCACCGACGCGGGCAAGGACATGCTCGCCGAGGGGTTCTCCGTCGGGACGATGCGCACCAGGGCGGCCGAACTGGCGTCCGTCCCCAGCGACCTCACCGACCTGCGTGAGAACCCACCGCACCTGCCCGACGTCCCGGTCACAGTCATCTCCGGCGGGCGCACGTCCCCGGGGCTGCACAAGCGGATCAGGACCGCGGCGGACGCCTCCCACGAATACCGCGCGCAGCAGTCGCCCCAAGGGCGGCACGTGTACGCCAATCAGTCGGGGCACATGGTGCCCGTGACCGAACCGGGCCTGATCGCCACCGAGATCATGCGCCTGCTCCAGTGACACCGGCTCCTCGCCGAGCCCAACGCGGACACGTTGGCGACCGCCGACCAGTCACGCCCCGCGCCGGGGCGGCCGGAGGACCGCAGGCAGCTGGAACGCGTAGCCCGGGAGGCCAGTTCGAGCTGAGGCCAGTCGGCATACGCTTCTGTGTGACCGAGGAGGAGCGATGCGGCGACCGAACCCACTGCTCTGGCTGTGGTACGCCTTCGGCGGCCGCTTGCCGGACCGGTACCGCGACTGGGTGGTGCGCGACCTGACGTGCCGGACGTGGCTCCTGCGGCACTTCGTCCGAGTGCTGGTGGTCCTCGCCCCGGCGCTCGGGCTGCTGTACCTCGTCTTCGGTGTGCTGCTGGCCGGGCCTCCCGAGGTGGTGTTTCCCGCGCTCGCGCTCGGACTCTGCGTCGGCATGTTCTACTCGCTGTCCTACGCGCCGGAGAGCACCGACATCCGGCTCACCAAGTACGGCTTCCCGCGAGGACATGCCACGAACTCCCGTGACGCCTAACGTCCGGTCAGCGTCTCCCGGACACGCACGACGTCAGGCGTTGACGCCGGCGAGGGCGAAGAACTCCTGCCGAGATCGCGCGTCCTGGCGCAGGACTCCCAGCAGGGTCGAGGTGACGGTGTCCGATCCCACGGCCTGGACACCGCGCAGGGTCATGCAGCTGTGCTCAGCCTCGATCACCACCCCGACTCCCTTGGGTTGCAGGTGCTCGGCGAGCCAGTCGGCGACCTGCTTGGTCAACCGCTCCTGCACCTGCGGGCGACGGGCGAAGTGCTCCACGATCCGAGCCAGCTTCGACAGTCCCAGAATGCGCTCACCGGGCAGGTAGCCCACATGGGCCACGCCGACGAACGGCAGCAGGTGGTGCTCGCAGACCGACCGCACGGGAATGGCTCTGGCCAGCACGAGCTCGTCGTAGCCCTCGTCGTTGGGGAACGTGGTCAGGTTGAACGGGCGTGGCGTGAACAGCTCGGCGTAGGCGCGGGCCATCCGCCCCGGGGTGCCGATCAGGCTTTCGGAGTCCAGTTCGACGCCGAGCGCGCGGAGGAACTCGGCAGCGGCCTTCTCGGCAGCCGCCAGGTCGATGCCGGGATCAGGTTCGTGGACCACCCGCAGCGCGGACGCGGAGAACATGGACAGGCCCTCTCGATCGGTGACAACGGGGTGGGACCGGGGGCGCGAGCCGCACCGCCCCTCGGCGACCGGGAGGTGCTGCTCGGCCGACGTCGGGTCACCGGCTGCCTCGCCGGGACCGTCGGCGACGAGGAACACCACCTCGCCCCGCATAACGCTAAGAAATATTGGTCTTATTGCGCCACCCAGTCAAGCCAAGCTGTTCCACAGCCTTCAACACCGGCTCCGCGAACTCTTGTTGGTGCTATCGTGGCGAGGTGACGGCCGACCCGCAGATCCGGGCCATCGCGGTGCTGGATGACGAGCTGCGCCGAGGCATGTACGAGTTCATCCGCGCCGCGCGCCGCCCGGTCACCCGGGACGAGGCTGCCGCGGCGGTCGGGATCTCCCGCAAGCTCGCCGCGTTCCACCTGGACAAGCTCGTCGACGCCGGGGTGTTGCGAGCCGACTACCAGGCGGTCACGGGCATCCGGAAGGTCGGCCGGGCACCGAAGGTCTACCAACCGGTCGGGAACGACATCCGGATCAGCATTCCGCCCCGCCACCACGACCTGCTCGCCGGCATCCTGCTCGACGCCGTCCTCGCCGACAGCGGCAACGGGGGCGCGGACCGGGACGCCCGGTCCGCGACGCTGCGGGTCGCCCGCGAGCGCGGCCATGACACAGGTGCCGCTGAGCGCGAGCGGACCCGCCCCGGGCGGCTGGGCGCCGAGCGCGCCCTCACCCTCGCCGCGGCGGCGCTGGCACGGCACGGCTTCGAACCGGACCGCAGGTCACCGACGTGCATGCGGCTGGCCACTTGTCCATTCCACCCACTGGTCGCCAAGGCACCAGAGATGGTGTGCGGGATCAACCACGCCTTCCTCGTCGGCCTGCTCGACGGGTTGGGCGCCACGACCGTCGAGGCCGTGCTCGATCCACGAGCCGGTGAATGCTGCGTCGAGCTGCGCACCCACTCCTGACCCGCGCCCGGAGTCGCGCGGAGGAGGTGGCCAAGGACATCTCCACGGGAGAATTCCTGTCCACAGTGGACGGGGCACCCCGCTGGGTGCCCCGTGGCGCATCAGCCCTGGAGCTCCCGTCCCCCGCCCCGCCTGCGCAGGTAGGCGAACCCCGGGATGCCCAGGATCGCCTGCCGGACCTCCTTGGTGACGTCGAGCAGCTCGTGGATGTCCGGCCCCACCCGGTCCAGCGTGCCGAGGATCGGCATGATGTCCTTCGCCATGTGCTCCGCGAGCTTGGGCAGCTCGTCGACCAGGCGGATCGCCGCCTCGATCTCGTGCGCCGACAGCTCGGTCACGAACCGCAGCATGGGCTTGGTGACCTGGAGGACCTCGTCCGCGGCGGCGGTCACCCGCCGCGCGTGCTCCACCGCCTCCTCGGCCGACGTGATCACCGTGTCGGTCCGCTCGATGAGCTCGTTCGCCCGCCGCACCGCCTCCTCGGTCGCCGTGAGCAGGCCGAGCAGCCGCCCCGGTATCGAGACGACGGTCGCGGTGGTCTGCACAGCCCAGCCGATCACCGCGGAAGGACTCAGGAGGTTCAACGCCATGGCCCCCAGTCTGCCGAACTGCCGACGGCGGCGTGGAGCCGAGCCAGGAATCACCGGTCCGGCTCCGGCAGATCGGTTCGTCACGATGACCTCCCCGAGAACTCCCGGGAGGATCAAGAACGGATCGGCGCACGCTCTTCCGGGCGTCACTGTCCGCGGGAGCGCCACCCTGACCAAGTTCGCGGGCAACCACGTATCCGGCGCGACGCCGTCCGGCAGCGTCCAGTTCTCTGACGAGAGCGGACGAAGGGTCCTCGTCGCGTCAAGACAGCATCTGCTCGGCGTAGAGAGCGTAGACAGCAGCGCAGCGCAGCATCGCGGCTTCGTCGATGTACTCGTCAGGGCCGTGTGAGACGTCGAGGCGACCGGCGCCGTAGCCGAAGGCGGGAATGCCCAGCTGCGCGTACCACCGGATCTCCAGGATGCCCGCGCACATCTCGAACCGTGCCGCGCTGCCCTCGACCTCGGTGACCACACGGGAGAGGGCCACCGCCGCCGGGTGGGTCTCCTCCGTGCTGGCCGGGGGCTGTAGCTGGGTCACCTCGACCGACACCTTCGCGTCGATCTCCCGGGCGGCCTCGTCGATGAGGCCGGTCAGGCGGGCGAGCTCGCCGTCGAGATCCTCTTCGGGGTTGTAGCGGGCGTCGACGGTGAAGTAGGCCGAACCGGGCACGACGTTGAAGTTCGAACCGCCCCCGGACATGCCGCCGACGACGAGCATGGAGCCGCGCGCGTCGTCGGCGTTCATCGGGAAGCTGGTGTGCTTCTGCGCCATCTCCCGCGCGTAGGCTTCGACGGGCCTGGCCACGTGCAGCATGTGGGCGAAGGCGTTCACTCCCCGGTTCGCTTGTCCCACGTGGGCTTCGCGGCCGTGGACGTCCACGCGGAGCGAGATCGCGCCGCGGGCGGCGTTCCAGATGCTGCCACCGCTGGGCTCGCCGGTGACCATGGCAACCGCCCGGGGATCGATCAGGCCGGCCTCGCGCAGGTGCCCCGATCCCACCACGCTGCCGGTCTCCTCGTCGCACACCAGGTGCAGCACGATGCGGCCGTCGCCGAGCAGCCCGAGCTCCTTGGCGGCCGCGGCGCCGTAGAGCATGCTGACGATCCCGCCCTTCATGTCCGCCGTGCCCCGCCCGATGATCCGGCCGTCTCGACGCCGGGCCGTGAACTGCGTGCGGCTCTGCGCGGGCACGACGTCGAAGTGGCCGTGGAAGTACAGCAGCTTCGCGCCGTCACCGACGGTTCCGCGCACGACGCACGGGTCCTCCAGCTCGCCGGTCGGGGCGATCCGGAGGATCTCCGGGCTGAGTCCCAGGTCGTCCATCGCCTCGCGCAGGACCGCCGCGCAGCGGCCCAACGCCCGGCCGGGCGGGTTCTCGGAGTCGATCGCGACGAGCTTTTCCAGCAGCGCGGCCATGTCCTCGGCCCGCTGGTCGAGCCATGCCCGCACCCGCGCGACGTGGTCGGTCACGAACGCCACCTTTCGCCACCCCTTCGAGTCACCTCGCGATCTTCCCACGGGACGTCCCGGCGGCAGGTTCGCTGCTCCTCAGGACGAACACCAGCACGTCCGTCCACACCGGACAGACGTCCGCGGCAGTCGACCCGAGGTGGCGCGCCGTCCCCGTACCGCAGTGAGTGCGCGCGCGTGCGGTCAGAGTTTTCGCGTTTTGTCACCATGATGCGCGAAAGAGCGCTCTCATTTCGCATCAAGGCTACAAAACGCGAACGGCGGTGTGGAGAAGGGGCTCACACCGCCGCTCGGAACAGGTCGCGCACTTCCTCGTCGGTGGTCTGCGCGAAGTCCCGGTACGACTCGCCGACCGCGAAGAACGGCGACGGCGTGGCGGCGCACACCACCTCGTCCACCTCACGCCGAAGCTCCTCGCAGGTGGAACCGGGTGCGGTGGGCACCGCGACCACCACGTGACTCGGCCCGAGCGCGCGCACCGCCTTGATCGCGGCTCGCATGCTGGCACCGGTGGCGATGCCGTCATCGGCCAGGATCACCGTCTTCCCGGCGAAGTCGGCCATCGGCCGCCCCTCGCGGTAAGCGTGCTCCCGCCGCAGCAACTCCCGGCTTTCCCGGTCCGCCACCCGCTGGATGACCTCGGGCGAGATGCCGAGTCGGCTGACCACGTCGTCGTTGATCACCGCGATACCGCCGCTGGCGATCGCGCCCATGGCGAACTCGGACCGGCCCGGCACCCCCAGCTTGCGCACGAGGAAGACGTCCATCGGCGCACCGAGGCTCTTCGCGATCTCGTAGGCAACGGGTACCCCGCCGCGGGCCAGGCCCAGCACGACGACGTCGTCGCGATCCCGGTACGGCTCAAGCGAGCCGACCAGCGCCCGCCCGGCATCCCGGCGGTCTCGAAACAGGCGGTTCGACATGCTGGGCGGCTACCCGGGCCGTGCCGGGCCAAACCGGCACGCACCGGAAGTCGTCCACTGTGGACAAATGCGCGGCTCAGTCCACCCGGAACACGATGATCGGCGGCATCCGGTCGAGGATGTCGGCCTGGTCGGGGTTCTCCGGCAGCGCGAACGCCCGGACGGCCCACGGCGCCCGGACGGAGCGGACGTACGCGGCGACCACGTCAGCTGCCTCGGCCCCGTCGACGGCTCGGGCGCGCACGGCACGGCGCTCGTTCCCGACGAGCACCGCGGCGTCAGCGGTGGCGAGCAGGTTGTTCGGCCAGTCCCGGCCACGGTCCGGGCAGACGAGGTAGTCCTTGCCGTCGCGCCGGAGCAGACCGACGGGTGTGCGCCGAGGCAGCCCGCTGCGGCGGCCGGTCGTCTCCAGCACGCGCAGGACGTACCCGCCCTCCTCCGGTGGCGTCGCTGGCGCAGCGAGGATGTCGGCGATCATCCGCCGGTTGAGCGCCGCCGGGTCCATCGGTTGTGTTGTCATCGCCTCACGTCCTCGTCCGTCGGAACGGCGCGCACGCGCCGGATGAGTCGCAACACCAGCCAGAGCAGCAGGGCGAGCACCCCGACCAGCAGGTACTCGATCAACGGGATGCGGGCCACCTCGTCGATCCGGTCGAGGCCGCGCCAGGAGTACACCGCCAGCACCGCCACGGCGAAGGCCGCCACGAACCACCCGCGCGCCGCCCGGCTCAGCCCGAGACCGTGCAGCTGGGTCAGCACGAAGACGCCCAGGAAGCCGAAGAGGAACATCGGCCACGCCCCGTCCGGACCGGAGCTCATCACCGCGACAAGCGTGCCGTGCACGGCCACCAGCAGCTCCAGGGCGAGGGTCCACCAGCGGTTGGTGTGCGCGGTGGTCAGGAACAGGCTGCCCTGTACCAGCAACAGGAACATGTAGAAGAAGCCGATGAGGTGGCCGCTGGTCGTCTCCATCGGGTGGTACCAGAACGTGTAGATCGCCGCCCAGCTGAACAGGTAACCGTGGTAGCGGCGGACGAAGCGGACGACGTCGGTGGCTATCGGCGCCGGGCGCCCCAGGACCAGGCCGCGGCGCCGGTTCTCCATGAGCAGCACCACCACGAGCAGCAGGACGACCGAGCCCTGGGAGCTGAAGATGGAGACGTCCTGGGCGAGACCGTCGTAGAACAGCTGCGTCTGCGCCCAGTGCAGCACGATGAAGCCGAGGTTGACGGCCAGGGCGACCAGGTTGACCGGGTGCAGCGTCGCGCTCGTCCGGCGGACCCGGGTCTGCGCGTAGTAGATGAGCCCCCACGAGGCGAGCTGGTGGGCGGCGTACCCGCCCCATGCCGACAGCCGGGTCCAGAAGGTCGGCTCGGGGAGCTTCCAGTAGTACCAGGACGCGCCCTGGTCGGGCAGCAACGCGACGTCCAACCGGGGCCCCGCCAGCCAGACCAGCCCGGTCAGCACCGCACTGGCCGCCAGCCCCCACCAGAGAACCGGCAGGGCCCGAGGACGACGATCGTTCAGCACACTGAGCATTATGCCTATGCTCAGCGTGCTGAACAATTCAGGCGATCGTCTCCACGGGGTCCGCAGCGATCAAGAGCCGCGCAGCGGCCACTGCCCCGTCGGTGCGCACTGCCGGGGCAACGGCCTTGGCCCGGGCCGCCAGGTCCGGTTCGAGAGCGCGGGCGAGAGCCTCGGTCAGCGAGTCAGCGGTCGGTGCGCCGGGCGCGTGCGCGGTTCCGATCCCCAGATCGTGGACTCGTTGTGCCCAGTAGTGCTGGTCAACGTGCTGAGGGATGACGACCTGGGGCGCCCCGGCTCGCGCGGCCGCCGTTGTGGTGCCCGCACCGCCGTGGTGCACGACGGCGGCGACCCGCTGGAAGAGCGCCTGCTGGTTGACCTCCCCGATGGACAGGCAGTCGGGTTCGTCGTCGGGCAGCTCCAGGTCTGCCCAACCGCGCAACACGATCGCGCGGCGGCCGAGCGCACGGGCCGCCTCGATCATGTTCTTGCTGAGGGCTTGGGGAGCGCCGATGCTGCCGAAGCCGAAGTAGACGGGTGGTTCACCGGCGTCGAGGAAGGCTTCCAGCTCCGCGGACAGCGGACGCTCGTCCGGCAGGATCCAGGCTCCCGTCTGGACGACATCCAACTCAGCGGGAGTGGGCCAAGGACCCAACGTCGGGTCGGCCGCCAGCCAGGGCGTGTCCGTGTACAGGTGGCTCCGCACGTCGGTGACCGGCGGCAGGCCCGCCGACGCACGATGGGCGTTGAGCGGGGTGCCCCAGGTGTCGTTCCAGCGTTGCGCGTCCCGGGCCCACAGCGTGAGGTTGTCGACCGTCCCGTCCGCCGGCTCCTGTCCCAGCATGGGGTAAACGGGTGGCGCGTGGTGCGGGGACGGCAGGAACGCCGGGCAGTAGCTGGCCATGACGTAGCGGACCCCCATCCGCTCGGCCACCGTGCGAGCGGCGAGGAGCAGGTACCCGCCCGCCACGATGACGTCACATCCTTCGGCTGCCGCCGTGACCGCCTCGAACTGGCCGGCGAGCGAGGCTTCCACCATCCAGCGCCGTTGCTCCGGTGTGAGCGGGCCCGCGGCCGGGCGGGCTTTCCCGGTCGAGCGCAGCTCGGGACCTACCGGCGTGAACGGGATCCCGAGGCCTTCGACCTGGTCGCGGAAGTCAGGCGGCGCACACACGCGTGCGTCATGCCCGAGGGCTTTCACCTGCGCCGCCAGCGCGACGACTGGCTGGACATCGCCACGCGACCCGATGGTCGACAACAACACACGCATTGGACTTCCCCCACTGCAACGGCCTCAGCTCACGGTCGGTCGATTCTGGGCCTGCCCCGGGGTCTTGCCGCAAGACCCCCGCTCCGCTATACGTTGGAAGTAGGGGTTTCGGCATTTCCGAGGACTCCGTTAACCCGGCTCCGTGAATCCACTGTGGACACCGAGGAGCCCGGCGAGGACTGGCCGGCACACCACCGTCCCCACCGGACTCCGTTGGTCAGTCGACCCGGTTCACGGCGTCAGCAGGTTCGCAGTGCCGTGCGCGCCATGTTCAAGTGGTGCAGGACAATGGGAGCGGCGCCGCGCGCCAGCTGCTTCACCTCGTGCGAGTAGCCGTGCCGGACCTGCTGGTGGATGAGTGCCAGTACCTGTTCGTGGGCTTTGACCTGCGCCCGGAGCCAGGAGCGGTCGAATGCGGTTCCGGACCTCTTCGCGAGCTGCCTGAGCAGAACCTGCTGTGCACGGGTCATGGTGCCGGGCAGTGCCACCCGTTCCCGCGTCGAGACCAGACGCAGCTTCGCGTCCATCTTCCTGTGATCACGCGCGAACTCGGCACCGAGGCGCCGCACGGTGGAACAGCGCGCCTTGTGCATCGCCAGAAGGCCCGCCGAGATCTCGAAGCGGTTGCCCTGGTGCGCCTGCATCAGGAACGACCGGTCCATCCGGCTGGACTCTGGCTGAATCACAGCGGAGGCGAGCGGGCCGGACTCGGGCACGGTCGCGGCCTGGGTGATGGTGGTCCCCGTCAGTACGAGAGCTCCGGCCACCCCGGTCGCCGCCAAGAAGTGCAATGGCTTCATGGTTCTTCCCCTGTCGTGGTTGGTCCTCTGTCCATGCGCGACACCCGTGCGCAGCCGACGACCACGGCCCGGTCGCCCACGCGAGGAGCCCAGCCGCTCACGGAGGCGGCGCGGCGGCGCGGAAACATCCACCCAGACACGCGCTCACACGCCCTGTCGGCGTCCATGAAGCTGGTGCCGTGTTTCTGGCGTCACAGGGGATACGCGCCAATCCGGTCCGTTCTGTCGGTTCTCCGACCAAGATCACGCAAATGGCTCACCGCCGGACCGCGCGACGTCCGAACGCGGCAATCGGGCAGGTACACCGATGGACGATGCGTACTCGCCGCGGTGAACCGGTGGCTCTCGGCTAGGGCCAGAGCGCTCAGGAAGAGCGGCTGATCACCGGCGCTGATCGTCGCCGTGGACGGCGGCGTGCTGGCGGGATGGGCTCGGCGGAGTTCTATCGACACCTCGGTTGGCGTGAGATCGGACGCTGACCCAACACTCTGCGTCTCGCCGATGACCATGGCCGCGACAAGGCGCTGATGGTTCTGGTGGCCTTGTAGGCCAGGCTCCCGAGTGCGGCCCGGGACTTCCAGGGGGCAACGGGATCGCCGGCTGGGCCGGCTCGGTGCCGCGCCGTGGACTCCAGGCGATCCGCCGGGCCAGAACTGTCTACTTCAGACAGACACCGGACTCCTCATCCGCCGCCGCGTCGCCCGCCCGGCTACTTCACGAGCGGGACCGTCGAGCTGCCCGGCGGCAATGCCGCTGGGGGCGGGGCATCCCCGGCCACGATGAGCGCGTAGCGCCCGGCGACAAGCGCGCCGGTCCGGCCTCGACCTGTGGTCGGGGCCGGACCGCTGGCGACACGCCCGCTACGCGGCCTTGGCGGCCTGGAACGCCTCGATGACCGTGCTGGGGATGCGGCCACGGTCGGAGACCTCGTGCCCGTTGGCCTTCGCCCACTCACGGATCGCCTTGGTCTCCTCCTTGCTGCGCCCCTCGCCCGAGCCGCGACGGCCGGTGCCGGACCTGGCACGGCCACCGATCCGCCGCGCGGCCTCGATGAACGGGGTGAGGTGCTCGCGCAGCGTGGCGGCGTTGGACTCGTTCAGGTCGATCTCGTAGGTGACACCGTCGAGGCTGAACTCGATCCGGGAAATGTCTTCCGAGCTGGTGTTGTCGAGATCGTCGATCAGCTGCACGATCGTGCGCTGGGCCATGGTGAATCCCCCAAGAAGGGTGTGAAACGGGTTAGCTGTCGCATTCACCGTAGCAAGAACACTTTGGTGGCCACCACCCCGATCCCGGCATCCCCGTTTTGCCGCCGCCGCGATGCCGAATCGTCACACGCCGTCCCCGCGAAGAAAGCACCGACCTCCGGGTGCCGACCGATCGCAGCAGCGACGACCCCTTACCTGGCCGAACAGAAGCGAGTGCGCACCGGAAAAGCAGACCCGGGCATGCGCTGCCGAGGAACCCGAACTGGCGAGTTCACTTCGACGTGTTTCCCATCCGGAACCGGCCTGACATCCTCGCTGGTCACGAACACCAGGAGTGGGATCGCCCCGGCAGGGCGACAACGACAGCCCCCACTCCGGGAGACGCCGGCCTCCCCGCACCTGATCCCACCGGCGACCAAGAGCATGACCTGCGATGAAACCCAAGCAGATACGGGAGAAGTTCACCGTTCGCGACACGCCGAACTCCAGCAATACAAGCCCTTCTCAGCTAATCATCACGGCAGCTGCGGCAATCACCTACATGCCACTCGACGCCGCCAGGACGGGATAAAGTCCAGCTCCGGGACGATCCGAGCACGGACGCCTGTCCCGCTCTAGGCAAACACCGTCAAGGCCTATCAACTCGGCGTCCGCTTCCGTGAGACGGATTCCGACACACTCCAACACGCGCAACCAGGACACGACCGGCGGGAGTGGCTATGGCCTGGTCATTCGAGCGCTAAGCGCGAACGGTGCGCTGAGGTGACCGACGACCACCACGGCCGGCCAGAACAGCGACCTCCCGCCGCCCTGCGATGGTGGCCGTGGGAGCTTGCGGGCGGCCACCCGTGAGGCACGTCCATGACATCATCGAGCCAAGCCAGGGCACCGAGGACGTCGTGGTGACCGACCCCCGGTTCACTGTCCTATGCAGACCTTGAACAGCGATCCGCCGCAGTGGTGGCCGCCCTGGTCGAACTCGGTTCGTACAAGACGAATCCGTTGTCTTGCAAGGCAAACTGTCGCTGCGGGCAGGACTTCCGGTGTGCGAGTCGCCTTGTTGGGATGGTGGTGTCGATGGAGCTGATGAAGGTTCGCGTCCATCGTGTGGTCGCTGGCCTTCGGACACTGGTCCGTGCCGTCCACCCGGGCGACGGACCTCCCAGAACCGCGCGTCAGCCACCACAAGAGACGAGGCCACAGCCTGTCGTTGTCGTACTGAGCTGCCGCTCCCCTGGACGATCGAACCTCTATCGGGCACCTCGGCGGTCGAGGGCTTCGCGTTGGGCGGGGGTGAGCCGACCGGGCCTGGCGACGATGGAGTAGGCGCCGGATCCAAGGCGCCGCACGGTGACCGGGTCGGTGATGTCGGGGCGTTCTCGGGCGTTGCTCAGCGCCGCGGCGACGCGGTCGCTGGGCCAGTTCAGTGCTGTGGCCACTTCGTCGACGGTGTGTGGTTGGCCGGTGTGCGCCAGAGCGGCGAGCACGGTGAACGCGTCGTCGGAGACGACCTGTGCCGCGCCACCGGACATGTCGTGGCTGAGTTGGGTGAAGAACTCCGCCATCTGCCGTATCCGTGCTCCGGCGGGTGTGGTGGCGCCGAGGATGGCGACCCCTTCCTGCGCGGCGTCTGCCCACATCGCGTTCTGCCGGGCGCTGGTCAGCCAGCTTCGTAGCCAGACGTCGTCGTCGATCAGGTAGCGCTCCCGTCGGCGCGGGCCGCGTTCTCGCTGAATCAGGTCCAGCGATTCCAGGTACCCGACGGCCTTGGAGACCGCCCCGGGGCTGACCTGGAGGTGGTGCACCAGTTCGGCGGCGGTCAGGGCGCCGGAGTCGGTGGTGATCAGGCAGGTGAACACGCGGGCCGCCATCCGGGGCATCCCGGTCGTGACCATCAACTCCGCGAACCGCTCCAGGAACTCTCGCGCCGCCCCGGGGTCGCGTCCGCCGGGGGCGGCCGGCCGCCGCGCGATCGGCCTGGGCCGTCGGGCACGCCGCCACGCGGCTCGGTGGGCCTGATCCGCGCGGTAGGCGGCGGGGCCACCGTTGCGGGCGATCTCCCGGCTGATGGTCGACGTGGGCCGGTCCAGGCGCCGCGCGATCTCGGAATAGCCCAGTCCGCCTGCCAGCCCGGACGCGATGTGGTGCCGGTCCCGCTGGGTCAGTCTGCCGCCCGCCATGGCGCCCAGTGTGCGTTCACGGGCTAACCAATGCAACGGGCTGTTGCGTTCATAGCCACACCGTCGCACGAGAATATGGCATTTTACCTGCATAAATACAGATCTGTTCGTTGCCACTTTTGGAAACCGCACCATAGCTTTCACGCATTCCTGAACGAGAGGGGTGTGGCGATGACGACGAGCGACAACGTGGTGGTCGACGTCGACGGGGTGCGGATGCGGTACGGCTCGGTCGATGTCCTGCACGACGTGTCCTTCCAGGTCCGTCGCGGTGAGGTGCTGGCACTGCTCGGGCCGAACGGAGCCGGGAAGACCACCACGATCGAGATCCTGGAAGGGTTCCGGACGCGGTCGGCGGGACGAGCCACCGTGCTCGGCACCGATCCGGCCCAGGCCACCGAGCAGTGGCGGGCGCGGGTGGGGATCGTCCTGCAGTCGTGGCGGGACCACGGGAACTGGCGGGTTCGGGAGCTGCTGGCCCATCTCGGATCCCTCTACGCCTGCTACTCCACCGAGCGCATCCGACGCCCCAGAGATCCGGACGAGCTCGTCGCCGTGGCGGGACTGACCGAGTTCGCGGACCGGAAGATCAGGACGCTCTCCGGTGGGCAGCGACGCAGGTTGGACATGGCGATCGGCATCGTGGGCCGCCCGGAGCTGCTCTTCCTCGACGAGCCGACGGCCGGGCTCGACCCGGAGGCCCGGCAGGTGTTCCACGACCTCGTGCGCCGACTCGGCGCACAGGACGACACGACCATCCTGCTCACCACGCACGACCTCAACGAGGCCGAGAAACTCGCCGACCGCATCGTCATCCTCGACGGCGGGCGGATCGTGGCCGACGGCACCGCCAGGGAGCTCGCGCAGCGCATCGCGGGCGAGGACGAGGTGCGCTGGATCCGCGACGGCGAGCACTTCGTCCGGTCGACCACGCGGTCCACCGAGTTCGTCCGCGAACTGCTCGGCCGGTACGGCGACTCGGTCACCGAGCTCGAAGTTCGCCGCGCCTCGCTGGAGGACACCTATCTCGCTCTGGTCACCAAGGCCGAGTCAGCGCTCCCAGGAACCGAGGTGGCTTGATGACTCCGACCGCGACCGCGGTGCGCGGCGGTTGGGAGCGCGGCCGGACGGAGCTGCGGCAGTCGTTCACCAACGGCACCGAGCTGGTGGGCCACCTCCTCTGGCCGACGCTGATGGTGATCGTGACGGTCTTCCTGCGGAACACGTCCTTCGGCGGCACCGGGTTCCTGCTCGGCACCCTGGTCCTGCCCAGCGTTCTCGGCATGAACGCCGCGATGTCGATGGTCAGCATCAGCCAGCAGCTCACCGCCGACCGGGAGGACGGCACGCTGTTGCGCGCGAAGGCCACCCCGAACGGAATGGTGTGCTACCTGATCGGCAAGATCATCTCGGTGGCCGGCGGCACGGTCGTGGATCTGGCGATCTTCCTGGTTCCCAGCATGATCCTGGTGAGTGGCCTCGCCACGGGCAGCGTGGGCTCCTGGCTGACCCTGGCGTGGGTGCTCGTGCTCGGGCTGCTGGCGGCGCTGCCGATCGGCGCGGTACTGGGGTCGATGTTCACCAGCGCCCGCGGCCAGGGACTGCTCACGCTGCCCATCCTCGCGCTGGTCGGGATCTCCGGGATCTTCTACCCGATCACCGCGCTGCCGGACTGGCTGCAGTGGGTCGCCCAGGTCTTCCCGGTTTACTGGCTCGGCCTCGGCATGCGGTCCGCCCTCCTGCCGGACAGCGCCGTGAGCATCGAGATCGGCCAGTCCTGGCGGCACCTGGAGACCATCGGTGTCCTGGGCGCGTGGTTCGCGCTCGGCCTGGTCGTCGCCCCGATCGTGCTCCGGCGGATGGCCCGCCGGGAGTCCGGTTCAGCAGTGGCCCAGCGGCGGGAGCGTGCCCTGCGGCGGATCGGCTGATCGCCTCGCTCCGTCCCTGAGCAGCGTGCCCCGGTTGGCTTGTGGCCCGCCGAGTTCGAACGCAACGGGCACTTTGCACTCCGCGGAAACGAGATCACCTCAAGTTCCCCTACCTTCGGTTAACAGCCGGGGACTGCCATGCTTCTCGCCCTATCCGAACATTCCGCAACTATGGAGGAAACTGCGGATGTTCGCTCACGGCTGGTTCGGCTCGGGGCGTGTCCAGGACGCAGCGGGTGCCCGCGAGCACGTCGTGCCACGCCCGCTGGTCCCGGCGAGCCGCCGGCGCGAACAACAGCAACGAGAACACGGCGATCCCGACGATGGCGACGACCAACAATGGCTCGTGGCCGGGCAGCCCGAAGGTTTTCGCCATCGTGAGGCGGTCGATCGCGCGGGCGCCCATCTCACCGAAGACGACCACGAGCGCAACTAGGCCGAGCGCGCCGACGGGGCCACACCCCTCTCGCACCACGATCCGTCCGACAGTGATCGGCGTGCGGTCGACCATGCGCACCTTGAACTTGAGCCGCTTGCCCGCAGGCGTGTACCCGTCAGTCAACAGCGGCACAACGATCCGAAGCACGGCGAACACCACCGCTACCGTCCACCCCGAGCCGAACTCGGTCAGCAGGTAGACCAGGATCACGGCGAGGCATGAAAGGGCAACGTCCATGCAGTAGGCGATGATCTGCCTCGGGAGTCCGACTGCGTCGAGCTGGGCACGGGCCTCGCTGGCGGGCAACACCTTCGGCACGATCAGCGCGGCCGGGGCGATCAGTCCGCCGATCGCGGCGCCAGCGGCGTTGGCCATCAGGTCGTTGACGTCGAAGAGCCGGTACGGGCAGGGATAGATGCCGAAGTTGCCGGTCACCTGCATGATCTCGATCGCGAGTGACACCGCGAGACCGACGAGTGCCACCCAGTGCCGCCGGAGCCCGTATGCCTTGCGCAGCAACACACCCAGCGGCACGAACAGCGCGATGTTGAAGACCCAGGACAGCAGCGGGCCGCTGGTGAAGCCCCGTTCCGTCCAGGTGTCGAATACGAACTGGAACGGCGTCCACTGTGGACTCGGTGGCGCCACGCACACGGTGCCGATCTCGGGGAACGGCATCAGCACCAGGGCGAGCGCGACCAGACTGTAGAGCAGTCCCGCATAGAAGACGAAGGTGCGCCGCGGCTCCACCCGGCCGAAGCGGAAGTAGTGGAAGGCCACCGCGGGAACAAGCAACGCGATGCCAGTCACCAAGAAGAACAGGAAGCCGTTCTGAATGTTCTGCGTGTGTTCGGGAAGCAAGAGTCTCTTCTGACGCGAGGCGGCGATGACCGACCCCACGGCCGACAGCGGACGGACTCCGTCAACGCGGTCGTGATCTTCGTGGCATCGGTGGGACCGCCCCACCCTAGAGTCTCAAGAGGGCGATGTCTGTCGTGCTGGCACCCCAATGCATCGGGGTGCCAGCACGTGCTCTCCCCGCTACCCGACGGTGACGGGCTGCTCCCAGTCGATGTGGTGCTGGTACACCCAGGCTTGGAAGGCCCGCCGTCGCTGCAACGCCTTCTCCCTGTCCTCCTCGCTCTGCGGCGCACCCGTCATCCTGCCGGTGTCTCGGGCCGCGCTGTTCGCGACGATCTGCTCGACACGATCGCGCCGGAGGCTTTCGTAGGCGCGGAACGCCTGGTCCCTTGGCAGATCGCGCAGGCACTTCGCCAGCGTCACGGCGTCTTCGAGCGCCATGGAGGCACCTTGTCCGGCGGCGGGCGAGGCGGCGTGGGCGGCGTCGCCTGTCAGCACCATGCGGTCGGTGTACCACTGCGGCGTGGTCGGGATGTCGTAGACGTTGCTGCCGATGACCTCCGCCTCCGTGGACTGGATGATCTCCGCAGCGGGGAAGGCGTCGTCGGCGAAGTACGAGCTCGCGTGGTCTTTCCATTGCTGCACGGTCATTCCCGAGCAGTCCAGCTTCTCGCCGGGAAGGCGGCTGAACCACCACGTCTGACCGGTCGGCACGACGATGTAGCCGAACGCGGCACGCGCTCCGTGGGCGAAGGTGTAGGTGTTCGGCTCCACATCGGTCCGCGCCGGCGCATAGCCGTAAACGACGTTGAGGCCGGTGTACCGCGCGGGTGTGGCGTCGGGATTGATGACGGCGCGCGTGGTGGAGTGCGTACCGTCGGCGCCGATGAGCACATCCCCCTGGGCGGTGCTGCCGTCGGCGAAGGTCGCCGTCGCGCGCTTCGCCTCCGTCGCGGCGATCAGGCGCTTGCTGTGCTCGACCCGGATCCCGCGCTTGGCCGCCTCATCGTGCAGCAGCTGGTAAAGCGCGGACCGCCGCAGCGTTCGCGGACCAGGGACCGAGCCCATGCCCTGCGCGTAGCTCTGCTCCCCGAGCTGCCGCCCGGTCCCGTCGACCAGCCGCACGCCCTGCGCGGGATAGGAATGCTCCGCGACAGCCTGGTCGAGACCGACCGCGGCGAGGGCGTCCATGCCGTTGTGCATGATCGTGAAGAACGCCCCGGCGTCGTTCGCGCCGGTCGGGTACGCCTCGTGCACGGTCGCGTCGATTCCCGCCTTGTGCAAGGCGATCGCGGCAACCGTGCCCGCGATGCCCCCGCCGACGATCACAACGTCGCTGATCATTGCTCCCCCGTCTACCTCGGTCGCTCCGCGATGGCGGCGGCCCACGCTTAGATCTCACCATCGACCGGCTCCGCCCGGTCGGCCGCCGCGTTGAACAGGGCGAACAGGCCGTCGAAGTCGTACACCGCCACGAGCGCAGTCCCCCGCCCGATCTCCGCCGCCCCGGCCCGGCCCGCGCACCGCCACCACCGCGAGCCCGCCCCAGTCCATGTCCGGCTGCCGTCCCACCCTGGCCCGGGCCGTGGTCCCGCACGCGCGACGCACCACCTCACCGACCCCACCCGCGCGCCCCCGAGCCCACCCCCGGAACCAAGCCGCGCCCTCCTCCTCTTCCTCTTTTCGCGTTTTGTCACCTTGATGCGAAATGGGAGCGCTCTTTCTCGCATCAAGGTGACAAAACGCGAAGTCCCGAGCGCGCCAAGCCATCGCACGCAGCAGGGGGCGGCGAAGTGGGGCGCGGTGTCGGGTCAGTCGGCACGCGTAGGTGGCGAAGTCGGCGTTGCCAAGGGGGACTTCAGACGCTGCGCAGCACCGAGACGACGGCGCCCAGGACAACCGCCCGGTCACCGTCGATCACGTCGTAAGCCGGGTTGCGCGGTTCGAGATAGACGTGTCCGTTGCGGCGGCGGTACACCTTGACGGTGGCCTCGTCGTCGATCATCGCGGCGACGATCTGTCCCGAATGGGCCTCGGACTGCTGCCGCACCACGACGATGTCGCCGTCGCAGATCGCGGCGTCGATCATCGAGTCACCACGCACCCGCAGTCCGAAAACGGTGCCGCGCCCGGCGAGCTCGCGGGGCAGCTTCAGGACGTCGTCGACGTGCTCTTCGGCCGTGATGGGAGTTCCCGCGGCGATGTGGCCGACCACGGGCACGGTCACCGAGTTGTCGGCAGGCTCTCGCGTCGAGGGCTCCCGCAGGAACACCCGCACGTCGATCGGCCGGGACACCGTTGCGCCGCGGCGCAGGAAGCCCTGCTCCTCCAGGCTCGCAAGGTGCTTCGACACCGATGACGACGACCGCAGGCCGACGGCGTCGCCGATCTCCCGAGTGCTCGGCGAGTACCCGTGCTTGACCACCCAGTCCCTGATCGTGAGCAGGATCTGCTGCTGGCGCTGCGGCAGCGTCGAGGCGTCCAGGTGCTCGAACACATCAAGATCGTCGAAGGCGGTCACCCGCGGAATGGTAGATGCAGGCACCGGCGACCACGCCACCGGCTCACGCGCGGCACCTCCTCGGAGCCCCTACGATCAACACGTGGCGGTGATCTTGGTGACGGGCATGTCCGGCACCGGGAAGTCGACGGTCCTGAACCACTTGGCGCGGCGGGGATACCGCGTGGTGGACACCGACCTCGGTGGCTGGATCGAAGACGTCCCCCTTTCGGATGGCACCGGCGCGGAGCCGCGGTGGCGCGAGGACCGGATCGGCGCGCTGATCGCGGAGCGGGCACGGTGTGCAACCAGGACGCGTTCTCTCCCCGGTTCGACGAGGTCGTCTTGCTCGGCGTCCCCTTGGACGTGATGCTCGACCGCGACACGAACCCGTTCGGGAGGACCGCACAGGAACGTGACCGGATCATCACGGACACCACCGAGGTCGAGCCGCTGCTCCGCAAGTCGGCGACCGTGGAGATCGACACCCGTTAGCCGCTCCGCGACGTGGTGGGCCACCTGGCAGCTCTCGCCGATCCCCGCTGACAGTCCCCCTTCACGGCGCAGAATCCGCTCATGACGTTCGAGAGCGAGTACGCGCGCATGTGCGCGGAGACGAACCGGGTGTTCACCGCGAAGGCCGAGAGGATCGCCCAAGAGGCGCTGAGGGCGCTGTCCCCGGAGTCGCTCGGCTCCCGTGACGGGCTCCGGCGGGCGCACGACGCGATGAGCGACCAGCTCACCAAGCTTGTGGCCGCGTCCCGGGACGCCAGCGCGACCTTCCGCGACTCCGACCTGCCGGTCGCGATCCGGGCCGATGCCCATGGTGACCAGTGGGTCGATCCGGTGGCCGACGCGGTGGGCACCCTGGCCGCCGCGCTCGCCCGTGCCGTGACGCTGCTCATCGGACTCACCTGCGGCGACCTCACCGACGAATCGACCGGGCCGTGGGCCACGGCGGCTCTCGACGCCGTCCGAGACGCCGCTTCCACGATCCACCGGTAAGGCTTGTGCTACGTTTTTACCAGTTACAGGCGAGGAGGGACATGGAGACACCACTGTCCGACTACGCGCGCGGGGCGGCGGTGGCGACCGACCTGGTCACCACGTCACCCACCGTTCGGGAGGAGGCGCTGCCGACACCGGGCGCGCTGGCGAGCTTCCTCGAGGAACACCGCATCCGCCTCGACACTGTCTCCTTTCCGAGCGCCGAGGACCTCCACCACGTGCATCTGCTCCGCCGAGAAGTCCGCGCCATCATGGAGACCGAGACGGCCGACCAGGCCGTCGCGGGCGCTCACGTGCTGATCGGGCGCGCCGGTCTCGCTCCCCGGCTGCGCCACTCCGACGACGGGTGGCAGTGGTCCGTCCCGACCGCGCCCGGCGCGGGCCTGGCCGACGAACTCGCCGCCCTGATCGGGCTGGGCCTGCTCGGCGTCGTGCGGTCGCTCGGCCACTCGCGCTTCCGCCCCTGCGCCGCCCCGGACTGCCGTGGCGTCTTCGTCGACACCAGCAGAGCAGGACGACGCCGCTACTGCATGCCCGACCGGTGCGGCAACCGCCTCAACGTCGCCAACCACCGAGCCAGAAGGGTGTCCCCGTGAACCGTTCCCAGCTTGTCGGCGCAGTCCGACTTCCCGACGGCTCCTGGGTCCGCGGCCGCGGCCTGCGCCGCCCCGCACCGGAGGGGCCGACCCCCGACTTCGGCCTCTACTTGGGCTCCAACCGCTTCCGCCTCCGCCACTCCCCGGCGCTTCACTGGCCGCACACGTGGATCGAGTGGCCGGATTTCCTGTTGCCCCGCAACAGGGATTTCGCCGTCGAGCAGATCCACGCGCTCCACAAGAAGGCGCTCGCGGGCTCGTCGGTCGAGGTGGCGTGCGGCGGCGGAGTCGGCAGGACCGGCACCGTCATCGCCTGCCTCGCCGTCCTCTCCGGCGTAGCGCCGGAGGCCGCCGTCGCGTGGGCGCGCGAACACCACCACCATCGCGCCGTCGAAACCCCGTGGCAACGTCGCTGGGTGACGCAGTTCCGTCCATAGTGGATTCCAAGCCGGCCGGATTCTCTGGAGTCTCCCGGCCAACCTGAGGCGAGGTCGTGTCCTGCAAGCGGTAACACCCCCTCACCACAAGCTCACCACCCCCTGACACCCTCACCCGCATGTCCCTCATTTCGCGTTTTGTAGTCATAATGCGAAAAGAGAGCGCTCTTTTGCGCAATAAGGCTACAAAACGCGAAAACCTCAACCACGTCAGCTGGCCCGCGCGCGCACCGGGGCACGGGGGTGGTGCCGCCTCGGGGCATCGGGACGACTTGCAGGACAGGCTCTAGTCGCAGCCCCGGTCCGTCCGTGCGCGGTTCTGCGGCAAGTGCCAGTGAGTAACGCTCCACATAGGACTCCACCGTGTCGCCCAGCACGACAGCTGTCCGCGCCGAGGTACACCCGGGGTTTTCACGTCTCGCTCCGGAGAGCGCACTTGGCCGAGAGGAGGTCCGCCGCGCGTGCGAGGATCCCTTCGCGGCATGCGCCGGTTGCGACTGTGGAGGGTGACGATGTTCGCGGTGTCCCTTGGCGACGACGGCGCGCAACTGCGCCCGCTCGAACCGTGGCAGGCCGAGGAGTTCCTGACCCACATGAACCGGGGCAGGGAGTTCATCGGCCGGTACATCGGGCTCGCCGACGTCGTCACGGACCTGGAGTCGAGCCGGTCGTTCCTCCGGGCGTACGCGGAGAAGGCCGCCGCCGACACCGGGCGGATCTACGGCATCTGGACCAACGGCGTGCTGGTCGGCGGAGTCCTGTTCAGGACGATGGACGTCGAGCACGGCACGGCCGAGGCGGGGTGCTGGCTGGAGCCGTCAGCGGCGGGCAGGGGGCTGGTGACCAGAGCCGCGCGCGTGATCATCACCTGGGCCATCGAGCAGCGGGACATCCACCGCGTGGAGTGGCGGGTCTCGGCGGCGAACGAGGCGAGCATCGCCGTGGCCCGGCGGCTCGGGATGCGCAAGGACGGCGTCCTGCGGGAGAGCTACCCGTTCCGGGGCAAGCGGCACGACATCGAGGTGTGGTCGGTGCTCGCGCCGGAGTGGCGAGAGGCGACCGCCCCGGAGCGGAGCTGAGCAGCCCACAGTGGACAACGCGCTCCGTCGCCGGATCGGTTGATCCGCCCCAGGCCGACGGCCTGCTCCTCGATGGCGAGGTCCTTGGTCGCCCCAGCGCCACTCAGCGATGCGCCCCAGGGGCTGGCGTGGTTCGTGTTCTCGCGTTTTGTCACCTAAATGCGAATTGGGAGCGCTCCATCGCGCGTTTAGGTGGCAAAACGCGAAGAGTGAGGGCGCGGAGTGGGCTTCGGGTGGCGGTCGCCGAGGGGATGCGTCGCTACGCGGGATGAGGCGGTGGGCTGCCCCGCGCACCGAGGCAGTGGGCTACCCCGCGCCGCGAGGCAATGAGTTGCCCCGCGCACCGAGGCAGTGGGCTGCCCCGCGCACCGAGGCAGTGGGCTACCCCGCGCCGCGAGGCAATGAGTTGCCCCGCGCACCGAGGCAGTGGGCTGCCCCGCGCACCGAGGCAGTGGACTGCCCCGCGTGCCGAGGCAGTGGGCTGCCCGGCGCGCCGAGGTGACGGGCTGCCCGGCGCGCCGAGGTGGCGTGTTGGTCTGCGGAGGGCGCTGCCTAGCCCTGACAAGGCATCGGGCCCTCGTGTCCGTTCGGCGTTCGACCAGCAGGTCCCGCACGAGCGCTTGCCGTGTCGCGCAGGCGCGCGACCGCCGCGTTCTCGTTCCAGCGCAAGCCTTTTCATTCATCAGTGAAATGGAGTGCGACTTTTTTCGGGCCTTGTTCAAGGTTGTTTTATCCGTCGCGGACGCGGTCGCCCAGGGAACTACGGTGGGCGCCCCCTAAGCTCCCCGGAGGACCGCATGAAGGTGATTTCCGCATTGACGACCGTTCTTCTCTCGGCGGCCTGGCTTTCCGTCCCGGAGACCGCCACGGCCGACACATCGATGCGGGCGCAGTCCTTCTGGATTCACTGGAACAGCTCTCCCGTCACTGACGAGATGCTCACGAGGGAGGCGAAGCAGCGCAAGTACATCTTGCTCAACGCATGGGAGGAGAGTTACGTCCCGAAGTTGAAGGCGGCCAATCCCGACGTCACGGTGCTGGTGTACAAGGACATGTCCTCCACGCGCTCCTACGCATGTCGCGACGGCAAGGACGACGCGAGCCTTCCGGCGGGAGTCGGCTACTGCCGCGCCGACAAGGAGCGCCCGGAATGGTTTCTGACGGGGCCGGACAACCAGCGGCTGGAGTACTCCGGCTACTCCGGTCATTGGCAGATGGACATCGGCGACCCGAAGTACCAGGAGGAGTGGGCGGACAACGTCATTTCCGCCACGAAAGACAAGTTCGACGGCGTGCTCATCGACAACGCGCTGTGGGCGTGCGACACCTACCACCCCGGCACGTGCCCGCAGAAGTACCAGGACAACGCGTCGTTCCAGAAGGCGTACGCGTCGTTCTTCGCCAACACCCGGTCGAAGTTCACCGCGGCGGGACTGAAAACGGTCGCGAACTTGAGCAACGCCAGGACCCACGAGGGCGGGTGGAACTCCTACATGGCCAACCTCGACGGCGGCTGGGACGAGTGGTGGCTGTCCTTCTCCGACGACAACCTCCTCCCCGACTACGCCGAGGGCTGGCGCCGGCAGGTCCAGGAGGTCGTGGACAATGAGGCGGCGGGCAAGATCACGTTGGTGCAGCCGCACTTCTCGAAGAGCGCCGTCCGGCCGTTCCGCTACGCGCTCGCGAGCTACTACATGGGCGCGAGCTCCGGCCGTTCCGCCATCGCCGAGATCGACCGCACCGACGGCTACGGCGACCCGACGCCGTGGCACACCGAGTACGAGTGGGACCTGGGGACGCCGACCGGCCCGTACACGTCGGTCGGCGAGCACGCCTACCGACGCGACTTCAGCTGCGGCACGGTCCTGGTGAACGCCAATCCGACGGCAACCGGGAACGTCACCTTCCCGTTGGGCGGCACGTACACCGACGAGCTGGGAGCGCAGGTGTCCTCGGTGAGCCTGCCGGGGACCTCCGGAACCATCCTGCGCAAGGACGGATCTTGCCGTCCGACCTGATACCTCCGCCTCGTCGTCCGCGCGGTCGCGGCGGGCACTACTCGGCGAGGAAGTCGAGCAGGGCCGTGTTGACCTCGTGCGCGTGGGTCCAGAGGATGTTGTGCGGCCCGCCCTCGACGACCTGGTAGCGCACGTCCGCGATCAGGTTCGGCAACCGGCTGCCCGTCGACGCGATGGGCAGGATGCGGTCCTCGTCGCCCTGCATGACCAGGGTGGGGACGTCGATCTTGGGAAGGTCGTCGCGGAAGTCGGTCAGCCAGGCGCAGACGCAGCCCAGGGTCGCGACGGCCGACGCTTGGGCGGCGACGTTCCAGCTCAACTGCCACGCCTGGTCGCTGACCCTGGTCCCCCTGAGCTCGTCCATGTTGTAGAAGTCGTCGAGGAAGTCCTTCAGGTAGGCGGGGCGATCGGTGATGATGGCGGTCGTCATCTCGTCGAAGACGCTCTGGTTCACGCCCTTGGGGTTGTCGTCGGTCTTGAGCAGAAACGGTTGCAGGGGCGCGAGCAACGCCGCCTTGCGCACGCGACCGGATCCGTGGGTGCTCAGGTAGCGGACCACCTCGCCGGTGCCCATCGAGAAGCCGACCAGCGCCGCGTCGTGCAGGTGGAGGTTCTCCATCAGGACGTTGAGGTCCGCGGCGAAGGTGTCGTAGTCGTAGCCGGTCACCGGCTGGCTGGAGGCACCGAATCCCCGCCGGTCGTAGGCGATGACGCGATAGCCCGCGTCGAGCAGGACCTGCAGCTGCTTCTCCCACGAGTGCCCGCTGAGCGGGAACCCGTGGATGAGGACCACCGGCCTTCCCGTGCCGTGGTCCTCGTAGTAGATGTTGATGTCACCGGAGTTCTCTTCACCGACCTTGACGTAGGGCATGCGCTTCTCCTCGGGAGTCCTCGTCGCGGAACGGCCCGTCGTGACGGGACCGACCGGACGTCGGCAACGAAGTCGATCACTCCGTCTACGGTCGAGCCGGGTGGGCGCACGCGCCCGCACCCCGTGCCCCGTGGCCGATGCCTGAGCGCACTACCTGGATGGTTCAAGCCAGCGTCCATCCGGTCGCGGTGCCTCTCGGGGACCGCGACCGCCCGCCACCGGTGGCGCCGGCGTGGCACTCGCGGAATGATCTCCCCCGTTGACCGGGCACCGGCGGCTGCACCGCGCGCGAGCGATCGCCGAACCCGGACCGACAGGCGGAGAACAAGCGAGAGAGTGGGTCCGGCGCATGGAATGGATGCTCAGCCCTGAGCTGTGGGTCGCGTTCGGCACGCTCCTCCTGCTTGAGGTCGTGCTCGGCATCGACAACATCGTGTTCATCTCCATCCTCGCCGACCGCCTACCCGAACATCAGCGGCAGCGCGCCCGCATGGTCGGCCTGTCCCTGGCGCTGATCACGCGCCTGCTGCTGCTCGCATCGCTGTCCTGGGTGATCGGGCTGACCGCGCCGCTGTTCACCGCGCTCGGCCAGGAGATCTCCGGCCGGGACCTGATCCTGCTGCTCGGCGGGCTCTTCCTGCTCGGCAAGGCCACCTACGAGATCCACGAACAGCTTGAGGGCAGCGACCACGGCAACCGGGCCAAACCGGCCTCGTTCGGCGCGGTGATCGCGCAGATCCTGGTGCTGGACGTGGTGTTCTCCCTCGACTCGGTGATCACCGCCGTCGGCATGGTCGACGAGCTCGGCATCATGGTCGCCGCCGTCGTCGTCGCGATGGTCATCATGCTGGTCTCGGCGAAGACCATCAGCGAGTTCGTCAACCGGCACCCCACGGTCAAGATGCTGGCCCTGTCCTTCCTGCTGCTCATCGGCGGCAGCCTCATCGCGGAGGGACTGGACCACCACATCCCCAAGGGCTACGTCTACGGCCCGATCGCGTTCTCCGTGTTCGTGGAGTTCCTCAACCTGCGGGCCCGCGCCAAGCGCGCGAAGCAACCGGTGCGACTGCACCCCACCTACGTCAAGAACGAAGAGGCACCGTCAGCGGACTAGCGCCAGCTTTCCCCGCACCGCACCACCCCCTGGCGCCCTCACCCCCGTGCCCCCCATTTCGCGTTATGTAGGCTTAATGCGAAATGGGAGCGCTCTTTCGCGCATTAAGGTGACAAAACGCGAAACACCGGCCACGCCAGCCAGTCGACGCGTGCGCACGGGGGGCGTACGGGGGCGGGGGCGGCTCGGGGAATCGGGACGACCTGCGGCGGGCGCTCGGGGCGCTTCCCGTGATCTGGGGACACGGGCATCCCGAAGCGGTGATGATCAGAGTGTCCACTTCGGACAGGTCAGTGAGCGGGTCGTGCCCCGCGCCGGGGAGACCATTGCCGGTCCTGTGCATCAGGCGTTCGCGCAGGATTCGGACGCGAAAGACAGGATCCAATGCTCACCGGGCCAGAACAGGATTCTTTCGGCACAGGTCGAACATTCAGGAGTTGTCCCTACTCCACCAGGGTGCGGAGTCCGAAGCGGCCTTGTTCGGCGGAATGCGCCCGTGAATACTCACGCGCCACCCAGTGACATTCCCAGCACGGAAGGCGCCTTCCATGACAACGAGTCTTCCCGCATTCCCTGCCATGGGCGAGAACCTGCTCGACACCTGCATCCGGCTGCGGAAGATCGCGCCCGTTGTCGAGGCCGAGTTCCCGGGCGGGGTGCCCGCGTACCTGGCGCTGACGCAGTCCGCCGTGCGCGAGATCCTCGCAGGCGACAACAAGACGTTCCTCAGGGACCCCAAGCACTGGCCCGCGCTCTACGACGGGTCAATCCCGGAGGACTGGCCGTTGCGCGCCATCGTCCAGGGCGATCACCTGTCCACAAAGGACGGAGACGACCACAGGCGGCTGCGCGGCCTGGTCGGCAAGGCCTTCACGCCGGGCCGGGTGCAGGCGTTGGAGACGCGGGTCCAGGAGATCGTCGACCAGCTGCTCGACGACGTGGTGGCCGCGGGCGACGGGGTCGATCTCGTGCCCGTCTTCACCGAGGTGCTGCCGATGTCGGTGATCTGCGAGCTCTTCGGCGTGCCCGAGCCCGAGCGGCTCCGGCTGCGCAAGTGGACCGCCACGCTGCTCGCGCACACCACACCTCCCGAGGAGGCGTTCGCGACGCAGAACGAGCTCATGGCGTACCTGCACGAACTGGTGGAGCGCAAGCACGAGGAGCCTGGCGACGACCTCACGTCGGGGCTGGTGCAGGCGCGCGACAACGACGACAAGCTCACCACCGACGAGCTGGTCGGCGTCCTGTGGCTGATGCTGATCGCCGGTCACGAGACCACTGTCCACCTGCTCGGCTACGCCATCGTCGCGCTGGCACGGAACCCCGGCCAGCTCGCGCTGGCCAAGGCCGGGAACCGCTGGGACGACGTGGTCGAGGAGACCTTGCGGTACCGGCACTCGGTGATGATGACCAGCTTCCGGTTCACGGCGGAGGACGTGACCGTCGCCGGTGTCCACATCCCCAAGGGCAACGCGGTCGGCGTGGTCTACCAGTCCACCGGTGTGGACACCGACGAGTACGGCGAGACCGCGAACCAGTTCGACATCACCCGGCCGCAGACCGGGCACCTCGGGTTCGGGCACGGCCCGCGCTACTGCATCGGCGCCCCGCTGGCCCGGCTGGAGGGCAGGCTCGCGCTCGCGTCGCTGTACCGGCGGCTCCCGGAGCTCAGCCTCGCGATCGACCCTGCCGACATCCCCTACTCGCCGTCGTTCTTCACGATCGGCCCGCTGTCGATCCCGGTCAACCTCGGCACTGTGCGGCCATGACCACCGGCCTGGCCGTGAGTCAGGCGCGCAGGTAGGCGAGCACCGCCAGCACCCGCCGATGCCCCGCGTCGGTCGCGGGCAGCCCCAGCTTCGTGAAGATGTTGCCGATGTGCTTGTGCACGGCGCTGTCGCTGACGACGAGGGAGTTGGCGATCGTGGTGTTCGAGTGCCCCTCGGCCATCAGCGCCAGCACCTCGCGCTCTCGCGGGGTGAGCGCGTGCAACGGGTCGTCGGCCCGGCGGCGCACCAGCAGCTGGGAGACGACCTCCGGGTCCATCGCCGTGCCTCCCCCCGCCACCCGCTCCAGAGCATCGAGGAAGTCCTCCACCCGGCCGACCCGCTCCTTCAGCAGGTAGCCAACTCCCCCGCTGCCGTCGGCCAGCAGCTCGGCGGCGTAGCTGTCCTCGACGTGCGCCGACAGCACCAGCACGGCGAGCCCAGGGTGCAGCCGTCGTGCCTCGACGGCGGCGCGCAGGCCCTCGTCGGTGTGCGTCGGGGGCATCCGAACGTCCACCACCGCCACGTCCGGGCGGTCGGCGGCCACGGCGGCGAGCAGGTCCTCCGGGTTGTCCACGGCGGAGCTGACCTCGATGCCCTCCGCTCGCAGCAGATGGGTCAGCCCCTCCCGGAGCAGGGCGTCGTCCTCGGCGATCACGATGCGCACGGCTCATGCTCCCGTAGGGATCGCGACCCGCACGACGGTGGGTCCCCCGCGCGGGCTGGAGACCTCGGTCGTGCCGTCGAAGGCGTCCACGCGGCGGCGGATGCCGAGCAGGCCGCTGCCCAGTCCCTCGTCGGCACCGCCCGTCCCGTCGTCGGTGACTTCCACGACGAGCATCCGGTCCTGCGCCCGCAGACCGACGGTGATCTGCTTGGCGCCACTGTGTTTCACCGCATTGGTCAGCGCCTCGGCGATCACGAAGTACGCCGCCGCCTCCACCGCCGCTGGCACCCGGGGCAGCTCCCCCACTCCGAGCGTGCACGGGATCGCGCAATGCGCAGCCAGGGACGTGACGGCGCCTTCAAGACCTCGGTCGGCGAGCACGGGCGGGTAGATGCTGCGCACCACCTCCCGCAGCTCGGTCAGCGCGTCGGTTGCCGCGTTCTGCGCTGTGAGCACGAGGGGAAGCGCTGCGTCGGGGTTGCGGCGCAACGCTCGCTCCGCCATGCCGAGGTGCATCACCACCGCGACGAGGCGGTTCTGCGTGCCGTCGTGCAGACCGCGCTCGATCCGCCGCAACTCGGTGCCGTGCGCTTCGAGTGCGGCGGCGCGCGTCGCGGTGACCTCGGCCAGTCGTTCGACGAGGGTCAACCTCGGCGGCGCGAGCCGAGCCGCGCTGAGCCGCGAGTACCACCGTGCCAGGGGCGGCACCAGGAGCACGCCCATCAGGCCGTAGGCGAGCGCGGTCAGCCACGCCAGCCACGCGTCACCCCACGACTCGACCGGCATGGCGACCGTCGTGGTGATTCCCGGGAAATAAGGCCAGATCACCCCGTACACCACGTTCTGCACGAAGCCTGCGGGTGAGCCGACCGCGATCGCCCCGGTCAGCGTCCCCAGGGAGGCCTGGATGCCCAGCCAGCCGAGGTCGCGGCGGCTGGGCGGGCTGCTCAGCTCCGTGAAGGGGTCGGCCCCCTCCGGCTTCGGCGGTGGTGGGATCGCCGTGCCCAGGAAACGGCCGGTGCGCTCGCGCTCGAAAGCGGCCAGCCGACGGGCGAGCCGGGCGACCTTGGGCAGCAAGGGCACCGTCACCAGGAACACCACGCACGCCATCAGGCCGACCACCACGGCCAGCGCCGCCAGCCCCACGAACATGCCGCCGAAGAGGTAGCCCCACGCGCGCAGCCGTGGGCGGTGCTCCCCCGAGGGCGAATCGGCGTCGGTCACCTGGGCTGCTCCCTGGCGCGGGGTGGAGCTGGCTCCACCATCGATACGGGCACGCGCGGGATGGTTCGCGCCATTCCCGCAGACCTAGCGTCACGGCATCGGAAGAGTGACGAAAGGCGGATCATGATGACACGGCTGGCGCGACCGTCGCAGCTGGTGGCAGTGGGTGAGAACACCAGCGACTGCGCCGTGCGGCTGGAGGCCGCGACGATGGTCTACGGCTCGGGGGCCGGCCGTGTCACCGCCCTGCGCGCGGTCACCGCTGGGCTGCGCCGCGGTTTCCTCACCGCCGTCATGGGCCCCTCCGGCTCGGGGAAGAGCACCTTCCTGCACCTGGCGGCGGGCCTGGACCGGCCCACCTCCGGGCGGGTGCTGCTCGGCGACACCGACCTGGGCGGGCTGTCCGAGACGCAGCTCACCGAGCTGCGCCGCGACCGGATCGGCTTCGTCTTCCAGGCCTACAACCTCATCCCGGCGCTGAGCGTCGCGGACAACATCACCCTCCCGCTGCGCTTCGCGGGCCGCTCGGTCGAACCGGCGTGGCTGATGGAGATCGCCAGCGCGGTCGGGCTCGACGGGCTGCTCGGCAGGCGCCCGAGCCAGCTCTCCGGCGGCCAGCAGCAGCGCGTCGCCATCGCTCGCGCCCTGGTCACCCGCCCGGACGCCGTCTTCGCCGACGAGCCGACAGGCGCGCTGGACACGACGACCGCCGCCGAGGTGCTGCGGCTGCTGCGTGAGCTGGTGGACACCCGCGGCCAGACGGTCGTGATGGTCACCCACGATCCCGTCGCCGCCTCCTACGCGCACCGGGTGCTGTTCCTGGCTGACGGAGTGATCGTCGATGAGCTGGCGGATCCGACTCCGGATGCGGTCGCGACTCGGATGACTCAGCTGGGGCGGCGCAAGTGAGCAACAAAAGCGTTGCGTGGCGCTCTGTTCGCGCACATCGCACAAGCTTCCTTTCGGCGTTCCTCGCGGTGCTCGGCGGCGTGGTCCTCGTGACGGCCTGCGGCGTGCTGCTGGAGTCGGGTCTGTTCGCCGGGATCGCCCCACAGCGCTACGCGGGTACTGCGGTCACCGTCGGTGCCACACAGTCGGTCACCGTCCCGGTGGCGGAAGACGTGGACCCTGTCGAGTGGTTGCCCGAGCGCGCGCACCTGCCCGCGGATCTCGTCTCCACGGTCGCCGCCGCACCGGGAGTCAGCGCGGCGGTCGGTGAGATCAGCTTCCCGGCGCGGGTGATCACTCGTGACAACCAGGTGCTCACAGGAACCGACATGCTCGGTCACGGATGGGGCTCGGCGGCGATCACGCCGTTCACGCTGCGGGACGGAGCGGCACCGGCGAGTCGCGGCGAGGTCGTGCTCGACGCGGAGCTCGCGGCACGTGCGGCGGTCCGCGTCGGCGACCAGGTGCGGATCGCGACCGACAGCAGTCCCGTCGAGTACCGGGTGAGCGGCCTCGTCACACCGCCGAAGGGCAACGGGTTGCCGAGGCAGTCCGCGCTGTTCTTCGCCGACGATCGAGCGCGTGAGCTGTCCAGGATCCCCGGCTCGGTCACCGCCATCGCGGTCTTCCCCAAGCCGGGCGTGCTGCCGGACGCTCTTGCCGACGACGTCGAGAAGTCTCTGGCGGAGAAGGGTTTCGCCGAGCGCGCGGTCGTCAGGTCCGGAGTGGACAGAGGTGAGGTCGAGTTCCTCAGCGCCGGGCAGTCGCGCTTCGTGCTGCTGCTGGTGTCGGGCTCGTTCAGCGGATTCGTGTTGATGATCGTCATGTTCGTCGTGACGAGCACGCTGTCCTTGACAGTGCACCAGCGACGAAGGGAGATCGCTCTGCTGCGCGCGATCGCCGCGACGCCGAAACAGGTCCACCGGATGCTCGCCGCCGAGGCGCTGCTGGTGTCGGGAGCCGCCGTCGCGGTGGGAGTGGTGCCCGGTTACCTCCTCGCGTACGCGCTGCGCGACGGACTCGCCGGGATCGGGGTGATCGCGGAGGGCTTCGTGCTGTCGCTCAGCCCGGTGCCCGCGCTGGGTGCGGCCCTGCTGTGCCTGGGTGCGGCGAGGGTCGCGGTGTGGGCGGCGGCACGGCGCGGAGTTCGGGTGTCTCCGGTGGAAGCGCTCCGGGAGTCCACTGTGGAGCGACCGGAGACCGGGCGCGCCCGGACGATCACCGGCTACGTCCTGCTCGGGCTGGCGCTGACCACCGTGGTGGCCGTCATGTTCGTGCCCGCGCGGCTCACCGTGGTGCCCGCGGCGCTCTCGTCGCTGCTGGCGGTGATCGGCATCGCGCTCCTCGGCCCCAAGCTGATGGCGGTGCTCACCCGCTTCGCCGGAGCACGGCTCCTGCGCGGCGGCCGTGTCTCCAGCTACCTCGCAGCGGCGAACAGCACCTCCGGATCGCGTCGGCTGGCCGCCGCGGTGACTCCGCTCGTGCTCACGATCGGCTTCGCGACGAGCCAGTTCTACACGCAGACCACGCTCGCCGAGGCCACCCAGGTCCAAGCACGTGCGGCCACCGTCGCCGACTTCGTCCTGACAGGCACGGGCGGGGGTGTCGCGCCCGAGGTTTCGTCTGCGGCACAACGCATTCCGGGTGTCACCGCGTCCACGCCGCTGGTCTCCACCGAAGTCGTGGCGATCGACCGCACCGCGAAGACCGAGCCGTTGTCACGCTCGACCGCCTACGGCATCGACTCCTCCGCTGCGGCGGTGCTTCGGCTTCCAGCGGTCAAGGGCGACTTGGCCGATCTGCGCGGAGACACCGTGGCGCTGAGCGAGGTCGAAGCCAGCTGGCTCGGCAAGCACGTCGGCGACCGCGTCGAGCTCGTCCTCGGCGACGGCACGGTGACCACGCCGCGAGTGGTCGCGGTGTACGAGACGAACCTCGGCTTCGGCGACGTCCTCCTACCGGCCGAGGTGGTGCTGCCGCACACGACCGACCGCCTCGCGGACGCGATCCTGGTCGGGGCCGCTCCGAACACGGACACCACCGCCGTCGCAGCCGGACTGCGCGAGCTCGCGGAGCGCCACCCGGGGTTGGCGGTCGGCGACCGCGAGACGTTGCTCGTGGCGCAGGACCACCAGCAGGAGGCCAACGCGTGGCTCAACAGGCTGCTGCTCGGCCTGGTGCTGGCGTACGTGGCGCTCGCGTCGGCCACCACCCTGGTCACCGTGACCACGGGTCGAGCGCGCGAGTTCGCCTTGCTGCGCCTGGTCGGCGGGACACGGCGGCAGATCGCCAGGATGCTGCGCACCGAGACGGTGATCATCGTCGGCATCGCGGTCGCGCTCGGCACGGCGGTCGCGGCGGTTCCGCTCGCGGTACTGGGACTCCGGCTCACCGCCGTCCCACTGCCGTCCGGCACACCGTGGGTCTTCGCCGGGATCGTCGCAGCGACGGTGCTCACCGGAGTCCTCTCGATCCGGATCCCCGGTAGGCGGGTCACCCGCGCCCACCCGCTCCACTCGCTCCGCTCCGACCCGGCATGACCACTGCTCTGGTCAGCGATCGAGGGGCATCGCCAATGCCGAACCGCGACGTGGTGGCGATCGGTGCGTACAACGCGGACGACTTCGAGGAAAGTGGTGACAACCGGCGCACTGGCGAGGCACCCTGTGTCGGTCGTTGCCACGCAGACGAAGGACGCCCGAGATGCCCATCCCCCAGCGGCGCACAGTGGTCGCCAACATCACCCTCTCGCTCGACGGCCGGGTCGCCGGTCCCGCTGGGGAGCACGACATGGGCTGGATCGTCCCGCACGCCATCGGCGACGGCCCCCGTGAGCACATGGTCCAGGTCACCGCGCCGGCCACCACGGCGTTGCTCGGCCGCAAGAACTACCAGGGGTTCGCGGGTTTCTGGCCCTCCGTTGCCGACGACGACAGCGCCGACCCGAGGGACCGGACATTCGCGCGCTGGCTCAACGCGGTGGAGAAGGTCGTCTTCTCCACAACACTCGAAGAAGTGGAGTGGGACAACGCCCGCCTCGCCACGGAGGACCCCGCCGCCACCGTCAAGCGGCTGCGGCTCGAAGAGGGCGGCGACATCATCGTCCTCGCCAGCACCAGCGTCATCCGCCAGCTGCTCGACGCGGACGAGCTGGACCGGCTCAGCATCACGCTGTGCCCGGAACTGGTGGGTGGCGGCGCGAGGCTGTTCACCGACGGGCCCGCCGCCACCTCCTGGTCGCTGACAGCGACCAGGGTCTCCGACAGCGGCGCGATCTGCCTGCTGTACGACCGAATCCGTGCAGCCAGCCTCACGCCGTCCGGGCGATCGTGACGATCGAGCGGCTGTCGGAGGTGATCGGGCCGCGGCGGAAGTCGCCGTACTGCTCCTCGACGACGAAGCCCGCGTCCTCCAGCCAGGCGTTGAGCGTCGGCAGGTCCAGGAAGCGCAGCCTGTCCCGGCCGACATGAAGGACCGTGCCGTCCTCCTGGCTCGTCGTCTCGATCATCGTCACGACGCCGTCGACCGCCGACTCGATCTCCCACGACATCACCAGGACCCGTCCGGCGAAGTCGAGTCGGCGCGGCTCCGCAGCCGCCCAGTCCTCCCAGGCACGAGCCTGCGGGTGACGCGTCTCGAACAGGAACCGACCGCCGTCGGTCAACGCCCCGCGGATCGCGGTCAGTGACGCGCGCACCTCGTCGTCCTCGATGAGGCACTGGAAAGCGTTGTTGGCCATCGTCGCGACCTCGAACTCCTGCTTCCAGGGGATGTCGGCCGCGGTGCCCTCGACCCACTCCACGGCGATGTCGGCGCGGCGCTGGGCTCGCCGCAGTGACGCGGCGTCCGGATCGATCCCAGCCAGACGACCGGTGTATCCGTTGTCGCGCAAGCAATGCAGCATCTGGCCAGTGCCGCAGCCGACATCGAGCACGGACTGCGCGGACATGGCGAACTCGGTGTAAAGAGCGTCGCTTGTCCCCGGTTCGGCGCGCCACGGGTCCGTCACGTCGTAGATGGCGGCGACGTCGTCCTCGGTGAGATCCACCGAGGCAGCTTGGCCTCCCCGTCGATGGCGGACAACTCGGTTTCCCACGCCGTTACCGGTCGAGGTGCGCCTTCAACGCGTCGAGCGGGCCGTCCCAGTCGCGCGCCAGCGCGGCCAGAAACTGTTGCGCCACTCGCATCGGGGCGGAGTTGAGCCGGTACCGCACGCGGCGCCGCTCCCCCGGTTCGGCGGTCACCAGCCCCGCCTCGGCCAGCAGGGCCAGGTGTTTGGCGATCGCCTGTCGCGTGATCGGCAGGCGATGGGCCAGGTCCGTGGCCGTGGCGGGACCGCCGGACGCGAGCGCGGCCAGGACGCCACGGCGGCTCGGGTCGGCCAGGGCGATGAAGACCTGTTCGGCGATCGCCTCGATGTCAGGCGGCATCGAGGTAGCCGACCAGCTGGCCCAGCTTCTCGGCCCAGCCCTGGGTGTTGCCGTCGTAGGCCTTGCGGAAGGCGTCTTCGGACAACTGGGCGAAACCGGTCTCCACCACGGTCAGCCGCGTGCCCGCGCCGACGGGTTCGAGCGTGAACTCGACGTAGGTGCGACGCGGGTCGTCCTCCGGCAGACCGAAGATGTTCCAGGTGAAGCCGAAGACCTTCGGCTCCTCGACCCGTTCGACGCGCATGTCGGCCCGGTCGCCGCTGGTCCAGGACATGTGCGCCGACCCGCCGGGACGCAGGTCGATCGTCGCCTGGTCACCGAACCAGGTGCCCAACCCCTCAGCCGTGGTGAGCGCGGCCCACACCTCGGCGGGCGGGTGGGCGATCTCGACGACGCGTTCGATGCGATCGGGGAATCCCATGACGACCTCCACTGAGTAGCAACTCGTTGGTTGCGACAGTATGGCAACCAGTCGGTTGCGTCAAGGCGGGGTCGCGGCTTCCGGCATCTGCCGGGGAAAGCGCTGCCGAAGGGGTGAACCCGCCGCCGCGCCGCGGTGCGCCGGATGGTGCCGCCCCTGGCGGAAGACCAGGGTTGTTGGTGATCCACTCACGACGCGGACTCAGGGAGGACGGGACACGTGACGACCACGGGACCGGACACGATCAACGCCAGGTACGCGCGGACATTCGACGCCCTCGACGCCAACAAGGACGGCCACCTGGAGTGGCCGGACTACCAGACCCTGATCGACCGGTACCTCGCCGCGTACGGGCTCGACAAGAACGACCGCCGGTCCAGGGCGTTGCACGCCTGCTACCAGATGCAGTGGATGGAACTGCTGCGGCACGCGGGCGTGAAGGGCGACCGGCTGACCAAGGACGAGTTCGTCGCCGCCACCCGCCAGGCCAGTCTCGACACCAGCCGCCTCAACGTGGTCGAGGGCGGAAGCCACGCCATCTTCGACGTCGTCGACGCCGACGAGGACAACGAGATCACCGGCGACGAGTTCGCCCGCCTGCTGGCGGACGTCTGGAAGGTCACCAGCCTCGAAGCGATGGAGACCTTCGACCAGCTGGACAGCGACGGGGACGGCTGCATCTCCCGCCAGGAGTTCATCCGCGCGGTGCGCGAGTACTACTACGCCGACGACCCGGACGCCCCGGGCGCGGTGTTCTTCGGCGGAGCCTGACGGTTTCCTGCCGTCGGTGGGCCCTCCGGCGCCACCGGAGGGCCCAGCTCCACGCGTTCACCGCAGTGCCGTCGGCTCCAGGATCTGCTCGCGCAGGATGTCCGCGTGGCCGCAGTGCTGGGCCAGCTCCCGGAGCACGTGCGTGTAGACCCACCGCAGCGGGAGCGGCCCGCGCCGGTTGCCCGGCAGCACGTCGTCGAGCCCGAGGTGGGCAGTGGCCTGGCGCGATGCCTCGCACGCCGCGCGATGGGCCGCGCGCACCGTCTCGATCGTGTCCTCGTCGGTCAGCACGAACGAGTCGTCGGGTGTCGCGGGGATGCCGATCTCGGCACGGGACCGACCCGTCACCGCCTCGTCGAACCAGACCCTCTCGACGAACGTGGCGTGCTTGACGAGCCCGAGCAGGGTCGTGCGCGAGGCGACGAGCGACCGGCGGGCCTGCTCCTCGGTCAGCTCGTCGAGGCAGTCGTGCAGGAGTGCGCGGTGCTGGTCGATGAAGGTCTCGAACTGGGTCTTCATCGGGCTGTCCGCGACTGACTCGACTGTTGGCGGACCGGTTCGGCTCACGGAGGGAGTATCCCCGTTCGTCATCGGTTGATCAACGAACTGAAGCCGCCGCGGACGTCGTCGTCGGACGCGGTGACGTAGACCTTCGACGGCGGGCCGATGTCGATCAGGCCGCTGGGGCGGGAGTAGGTGAGAACCTTGGGGCAGCTCGCGCCGTCGATCTCCACCTTGGTGTCGGCCACGACGTTCCCGGTCCGCAGCTCGTAGACCTTCACGGGAATCGCGATCTTGTGGAAGGTCACGTTCGTGGGGAACTGACGGGAGAGCTTGTTCTGGTACGGGCACGTCCGGACGGGGGTGCCGAACTCCTTCGCGCCCACGCAGACCACCAGCACCGCGTCGGCGGCGTCCGTGGCCCGCCACTCGGCGGGGAGCTTGCTCGTGTACTCCTCGTTGCCGTAGATCAGTGCGCGGTTGGTTCCCGCGCCCTGGGCAGCGGCACCGCTGTACCGCGCAGGTCTGGAGCAGTACGCCGGCTCCGTGCTGGTCGAGCCCCGAAGCAGGCCGCGCACAGTGGCCAGCTCGATCGCCAGCGTGGCCTGCTTGACCCCCTCCTGGGCCTTGGCGGTCAGCTCGTGGCCCGGGAACTGGTCCGGCACCCGCTGATACAGCGCCCGTGCCTTCTGCCAGTCCTTGGCGCCCATGAAGGTGTCAGCGCATCCGACCAACGCCGCGGGCGCGGTCCGCGCGATGACAGCGACGGAGCGGTCCAGGGCGTTGTTGCTCGCCTGCCGCTGGCGGAGCCAATCGGTGACCTCGACGGTGTGGCAGGGGTTCTTGGCGGGCAGGCCGCCGAGGAAGCCGTCCAGGACCACCTCGACCATCCGCTCATGGCCGGGTAGCTGCGCGAGGACCGCGGCGAGACCGGCGAAGCCCGCCTTCAGCGCTTCGATGTCACCGGTCACCGCGGCGGAGAGCTTGTCCTTGGCCATCCGCAACCGCTGGCAGGCCTCGATCGTGGTTCCGCCGCGAGCGGTCATCGGGGCGTCTGCCACGCGGTGGCCGAGCCACAGCCCGTCCAGGGCTGTCACCGCCCGCGCGCAGTCGCCGCTCTGGCGGGCTTCGGTCACGGTCCGCTCGATCCTGGCGGCGTCGAAGCGCAGGAGCGCCACGGCCAGCAGCACCGCGACCGTGATGCCGAGCGCGATCAGGCGCTGCCTGCGCACCACGACCCGCTGCCCGCGCCCACCGGCCACTGACCACCCGTGCGCGATGAGAGCCGCCCACCACACGAGCAGCAGAACCTCCACCCACACCGACCGGACGGAGACGAGCAGAACGACGAGCGCGATGGTGACCAGGCCGGTGACGACGAAGAGCTTGCGCCGACCCATCATCACGTAGCCGACGCCGAGCAGAGAGGCGTTGCCGAGGGCGACGGCCAACGAATCGTGCGACCGCGCCACGGGCGCGGGTTCCAGGACAGCCTGCGTCGGATGATCCATCGTGGTTCCTTTGTCGCGGAGCGGGCGGAGGCCGTCACCGAGTGTCGCGCCCCGCAGCGGGAGGGGTCCCGGAAACGATCACGCTCCTGGCACGGCACGGCTCCCTTGCCGTAACGGCACCCCATCCCGGCCGCCTCCCGCCAGAGGCGGCCGCTGCGCACTCACAACGAGGACCCCCGCGATGGACAACCACGGGCACACCACACCGACACGGCCATCCCACCCACCACCCACCCCCCTCATCCCCCACCCCACTCATCCACCCGCCCCCTCATCCCCCGACCCCCTCATCCACCGACCCCTTCATCCCCCACCCCCTCATCCCCCGGAGCCCACCACCCACCCCCCTCCTTTCGCGTTTTGCCACCTAAGCGCGAGATAGAGCGCTCTCATTTCGCGTTTAGGTGGCAAAACGCGAAAAGCCCGACCACGCCAGCCCACGTGCGTCGCAGCACGACGGCTGGGTGCGTGACGCGGCGATCAGGCGGGACACCTTGATCGGACTGGCGTTGGCGCTGACGGCACTGGTTGTGGTCACCTCGATCGCGTGGGTGCGGTCGCGACCTACCTCGGCACCCGCGCCGCGATTGTCGCCGCGAAGAAGCGGCGCGGTTAAGGGCGAGCGTGGCGAGGGCTCAACGCCTATCGTCAACCCGCCTGCCCCGCGCCCCGTGAGGACGTCTCCGTGACCGACTGGATTTCCACCCCGATCGATGCTCGCGTCCTGCGTGGCGCTCTCGACCTGGAACGCACCGAGCACGGCGTGCTGCCGCACCGGTTGCCCGCCTGGGTCCGCGAGCAGTACCTCACCGACCACTTGGCCATGGTCGAGGCTCAACCGTCCGGTGTCCGCCTTGCCTTCCGCACCGACGCCACCGCGGTCGAACTCGACGCGCTGCGCACGAAGAACGCCTACCACGGCGTGCCGCCCCTGCCGGACGGCGTGTACGACCTGCTCGTCGACGGCCGCCTGACCGGGCAGGCCAGTGTGTCCGGGGGCAACGTCCGCACCGTCGACATGGCCACCCAGAGCACCGTCACCACTCCCGGCCCGGCGGGCACCGTCCGGTTCACCGACCTGCCCACAGGCGTGAAGGACATCGAGATCTGGCTGCCGCACGCGGAAACCACCGAACTCATCGCCCTGCGCACCAACGCACCGGTCGACGCCGCGCCAGGCATCGGACGCCGGGTGTGGTTGCACCACGGCAGCTCGATCAGCCACGGCTCCAACGCCACCAGCCCGACCTCGATCTGGCCGGCGGTGGCCTCAGCCCTGGGCGGCGTGGAGCTGGTCAACCTGGGATTCGGCGGCAACGCGCTGCTCGACCCGTTCACCGCGCGGACGATGCGGGACACGCCAGCGGACCTGATCAGCCTCAAGGTCGGCATCAACCTGGTCAACGCCGACCTGATGCGGCTGCGCGCCTTCACTCCCGCCGTCCACGGCTTCCTCGACACGATCCGCGAAGGGCACCCCGACACGCCACTGCTGGTCGTCTCCCCCATCTTCTGCCCCATCCACGAGGACACCCCTGGCCCCTGCGCGCCGGACTTCAGCGGCTCCACGCTGCGCTTCCGCGCTCTGGGCGACCCGGCGGACCGCGCCAGCGGACGCCTGACGCTCACCGTGATCCGCGACGAACTCGCCCGGGTCACGGAGCAGCGAGCCGCCGATGACCCGAACCTGCACTACCTCGACGGCCGAGAGCTCTACGGCGAACCGGAGTTCGAGAGGATGCCGCTGCCCGACGCCCTTCACCCGGACACAGCAGCACACCGCCACATCGGCGAGCGGTTCGCCGAACTGGTCTTCGGTAACGGTGGAGCCTTCGCGGCGAAAGAGGCGTGATCGGCGTCACGGGCCGGGTGAGCGAGTCACTGGTGTGGAGACACGACGGTGATCACCTCGTCCAGTCCCGTCGGCTCGCACGCATGCAGCAGGTCTGCCAAGGCTCCCGCGGGGTCGTGCAGGACTCGGGCACCGTCGGTCACGACTCGGCGCGTGCCAGGGCCAACGGGGTCAGTGCGGGCCCAGTCGGGACGGCCGACGCCGATCTCGACTTCGAGTCCGGTGGACATGACGAACCGCTGTTCGGTGATGGCGCCCCAGGACGAGTGCGTCGGCCCAGCCGATGCCGGCGTATCAGCTGGTGTCCTCGGCGAGCAGGACGAGGTCGACGTCGGAGCCGGGTCGCTGGTCGTCACGGGCGCAGGAGCCGACCAGCAGCAGGCCGGTGATGTCCTCGCGCTCGGCGGCCCACCGCGTGACGCGGCGGATGACGGCGTCGATCTCGGTCGCTCGCTCGGACGAGACCTCGGCCGGGTCGGGTGCGGTCATCCTGGCTCCTCGGTCTCGGCGAGAAATTTCTGCGGGGACGGTGTCGAATCAGCGTGTTGCCGTTCGACGCGTAGGTGAGGGCTGGTCATCGCGTCCGGGACCACCGGACCCCAGCCTGGGACAACGAGGAGCAGCGATGCGGTTTCTGATGATGCACCGGCTCGACGAGAGCGCCCCGGAGGCGTGGAACCCCAGCCAGGAGTTCATCGAGCAGATGGGCGCGTTCATCCAGGACTGGACCGAGAGGGGCATCCTGATCACCGCCGAGGGCGTCCACCCGTCCGCGAAGGGCGCGCTGGTCCGCAAGCCCCGGGGCGCGGCGACCACCGCGACCGACGGGCCGTTCACCGAGACCAAGGAGGTCATCGGCGGCTTCGCGTTGGTCAACGCCAAGGACCGGGCGGAGGCCGTCGAGCTGGCCCGGCAGTACGCCGACCTGTTCGAGGAGATCGAGGTCGAGGTGCGCCAGGTCGTGGAGTTCGAGGACCTTCCGACGCAGGACTGAGCCGATGGCGGTCCTGGCCGCTCCGCCCAGCGAGCGGACCGGCCAGGACCGGCTCCATCCGCTTGATCAGGTCGGCACCGGGCAGGAAAGCCGATGGCGACCGCCGCGTGGTCCGGGGCATCCCGGCGTCCGACGTTCACGTCGTCGGTCTCATGGCGGCCGACGCCCTTTCGCGGACGAGGGCCTGTTCTCACCGGCCCCCGTCGCCAGCGCCCCCGCCCCTGAACCAACCGCGCCCCTACAAGGCACCCCGATCCCCCAAGCCGACTCAGCCGGGTCTCGCGTTTTGTCACCTTGATGCGAGATGGAGCGCTCCCATTTCGCAATAAGGTGACAAAACGCGAAACGGCAGTCCGGCGAGCCGTGATGCTCCGGGCTCGCGTTCGCGCTCGACAGTGATCCGCCCCGCGTCCGGCAAAGACCTCGGAATCCCGATCATCTGAGCACCTTGTGCAGTGGGCGGAGCTTTACCGTGGCCCGGTGACGACTCAGGTGATCGTGCTCAACGGTGGCTCCAGCTCGGGCAAGTCCGGGATCGCCAGGTGCCTCCAGGTGGTCCTGCCGGACGCGTGGCTCGCCATCGGCGTGGACACGATGATCGAGGCGATGCCCGCCGCGATGCGGACAACGGATGCGGGGATCGAGTTCGCCCCGGACGGCGGCGTGCAGGTCGGGCCCGGGTTCCGGAGGCTTGAGGCGGCGTGGATGGAGGGGGTCGCCGCGATGGTCCGCGCCGGTGCTCGGGTGATCGTCGATGACGTCTTCCTCGGTGGCGCGGCGTCGCAGCAGCGGTGGCAGAAGGCTCTGGCCGGACTGGACGTGCTGTGGGTCGGCGTCCGGTGTGCGAGCGCGGTCGCGGCGGACCGTGAGCTCGCCCGTGGGGATCGGATCCAGGGAATGGCCGCGTCACAGGCCGATGTGGTCCACCATGGCGTGCTCTACGACCTGGTTGTGGACACCACGCGTGCCAACTCCCTGTCGTGCGCAAGGGATATCGCTTCCAGGGTCGAGTGATCGACTACTGCGGTCCTCGCACAACGCCGGCGAGAACCGTGGTCACCATCCTGCGCACGGCGGCAGCCTCCGGAGGCGTGCCTGTCCGGTCGGCGAACAGCATGTGCCCGGCGCCGATCAGCGTGGGCGCGAGCGTGTCCACGTCGGCGTCCGTGGCGATGCGGCCCAGGTCGCGCTCGGCGGTGAGGTAGGAGGCGATCATGGTTGCCGCCTCCGTCAGGACCGGGACGCCCGCCGGCCATGTCCGGCGCAACCGCGCGCGCAGCTCGTCCCGGAAGGCGAGGAGGGCGACGACCGCCACCGCGACCGACCCGAACACGGCCGTCAGCGCGTCGGCGAGGTTGTCGGCGACGGTGCCGGTTCCCGCGGACTCGCGCAAGGCGGCGGCCTGGGAGTCCATCCGGTTGACGCGGTCGAGCACGAAGTCGGCGAGGAAGGCGTCGAAGTCGGCGAAGTGCCGGTGCAGAACACCCTTGGCGCAGCCCGCCTCGTCGGTGACCGCCCGGCTGGTCAACGCGCTCGGACCGCCCCGGAGCAGGACGCGGTCGGCTGCGTCGAACAACTGCTCGCGCACGTCGCGGATGTGCACCCCTGTCGGCACGGCCTCGCCTTCCTCGATAAATGGGCGAGCGCCCACTAGAGTGGGCACATGCCCACTCTACCGCAGGAACCACCACGTCCCTCCGAGCGCGAACCGCACCAGCTCCGACGAACGGCGGAGTCGTTCGGCGTGGACGCCGAGCGCTACGACCGCGCCCGGCCCCGCTACCCCGACGCCATGGTGGAGCGGATCGTCGCCGCGAGCCCAGGGTCCGACGTCGTCGATGTCGGCTGCGGCACCGGCATCGCAACTCGTCAGTTCCAGGCGGCCGGGTGCACGGTGCTGGGCGTCGAGCCCGATGCGCGGATGGCCGACTTCGCTCGGCGCGGCGGGATCGAGGTCGAGGTGTCGACGTTCGAGGCCTGGGACCCCGCTGACAGGACATTCGACACCGTCGTCGCGGGGCAGGCCTGGCACTGGGTGGACCCGGTCGCGGGCGCGACCAAGGCGCTACAGGTGCTTCGACCCGGTGGCCGACTCGCGGTGTTCTGGCACGTGTTCCAGCTTCCACCCGAGGTGGCCGACGCCTTCGCCGCCGTCTACCAGCGGGTGGTGCCCGACTCGCCGTTCGCCTTCCAGGCGATGCCGAAGCAGGCCCTGGACGGGTACCAGGTGTTGTTCACCAAGGCCGCCGACGGGATCCGCGCCGCGGGCGAGTTCAGCGACCCGGAGCAGTGGCGGTTCGACTGGGAGCAGTCCCACACCCGCGAGACGTGGCTGGACCAGCTGCCCACTTCCGGCGCCCTCACCCAGCTCCCACCGGACAAGCTGGCGACGGTCCTGGAGGAAGTCGGGGCCGCCATCGACGCGATGGGAGGTGGTTTCACGATGCCCTACAGCACGGTCGCCGTCACCGCCGCGCGAACGAGGGCCGCCTGACTCGTCCAGGATCACGAGCCCGGAAGCACCACGAGGTCCTTCGGCCCGCGCGGGTCGATCTCGTAGTGGTCGCCGTACTGGCTGCTGAACCCGACCACCCGCACCCTCTGCCCCACCGCGAAGCGGCCAACGGCGATCCCGGTCTGCGTGTTGACGAACACGACCACCTCGCCCGAACCGTCATCGACGTGAACCTTGTGCCCGTATGGCAAGTCGTCCTCCACCGGCCGGGTAACCCTGGCCAGCAAGCGCACCAGGCGCCCTTCGCTGGGCTCGCCGATGTCGCCCGTGCGCACCGGTTCCGGCCGCACCGGCACGTCCCAGCGACCCAGCACCACACCTGCGGTGGCAGGAACGATCGTGCGCAGCCCTGAGCTGTCGGTCAGCACTCCGGTCACCCGCACCTTGCGACCAGGCCGCACCCCGAGGTCGTCCGTGGTCTTGATGTAGATGCCCGCAGTGCGGTCCTGGATCGCGAAACCCTTGTCGGAGAAGCTCGACTCGAACACTCCGCTGGGCGTGGTGGCCGTGCCCTCCACCACCACTGTGGTGCCCAGCGGCAGTGCCCTGGCCGTCGCGATTGCGCGCTCGGCCGTGACAGCACTGGCAGGGGTGGTGAGCGACGTGGTCACCAGGGCGGCCACGGCCAGGATGACGGACAGGCGGGACAAGGCGACCAACTCCTCGGGCCAGTGGATCTTGGGGGGGGGACCATCATGACGCGAACGCCAGCGCAGCCGAACCGGGCCCACAGTGCGCTTATACTGCGGCTCTTGACTTTCCGGGGGCCGCAGTGACTGTTCACCAAGACGAGCTGTTCCGGGTCGTGGACTCGCTCGTCGACACCAAGCGCACGGAAGGCGCGCAGTACAGCACCTTCAGCGTGCGTGGCAAGCGCTTCGGCTACTTCTGGCCCCGGACGCAGACCGTCGGCCTGAAGCAGACCTTGTCCGAGCAACAGGCCCTGGTCGCCGAGCGCCCTGACGTCTTCGAGGAGCAGTTCACCGCGGGCGGGTTCGGCTGGGTAGTCGTCTACCTTGCAGGAATCGAGCTGGACGAGCTGTCCGAGCTGGTCTTCGAGGCATGGCGCCTGTCCGCTCCCGAGGACCTCGTCACGGCGGCACCGGACTGGGCGAGGGCCAACCCGCACACGTGACCGACCGACGTGCTGCTCGACCGCGATCGGTGAGAGCGGGCAGGCGGATCAGCACCACGCGGAGTCCAGCCCGACCAGCAGGTCCTGGGCTTCGGCGCGGCACAGCTCGGTCCAGCGCGCCAGCGCCCGCGCGGCCTTGACCCGAATGTGCCTCGGCGCCGCCTTGTCGTGCGCCACTTCCCTCGCGACCCCAGCCGCGGCTTCCCGGTAGTCGCGGCAGAGTTTGCTCATGGAGCTGGCGGCGCGCAGACGGACTCCTGGACCGAGCGTGCGGTCCCACGCCATCTCGCGCAACGCGCGCGCACCACCGGTCGCGTCGAACTGACCAATGGCTTCGAGAACCTGTATACGTGCCAACGGTTTTCCAGTGGTACTGAGTGGTCGCAGGAACCGTAGGACCTCTCCACGGAGATCTGGCCGGGCATCACCCAACGCACGCGCCGCGTCGACACGACCGATGACCGGCAGCGTGTCGTCGGCGGCGATCGCCTGCAACGAACTCACTCCGATCTCACGTCCCCGTACGCCGAACCTCGTCAGGTCATTGGCGGCGCGCCACCGCAGCGCAGGACGACAGGTGGTGTCCGAGGCAATGGCGTGGAGAGTTCGCGCACCGGCCACGCGGTCTTCCACGGCGTGGTCGCGGAGCTGGTTCGCGGCCGCCCGCCGCGTCGCCGGCGGGGTCCGCTCGTCGTCCCGGATCTCTCGCAACCGCTTGAGCCCGTCCAACCAGCGCAACGCGTAGAGGATCCTCACCCTGTCGTCGTCCGCCAGCCGCTCGTCCCCCACCAGCTCGCGCAGGAAGTCTGCTTGCTCCGCACCAGGGTTCGGATTCATGCTCCAGATCCGTCCGGATGCCTCGCACCGCTGTCGCCACGAGCGGGACGTGTCCGCGACGAGGCGCTCATCCTCCGCCAGCAGCCTGCGACGCCACCTCTGGTCGAGCTTGGCCAACTCCGCACGCGCGTCAGCGGCGCACGCCCCCGTGGACAGCTGCTCCAGCAGGTTCACGGCTTCTGGGACGTGGTGCGGTGAGAGTCCGCCGAGCGCCGCCGCTGCTTGTATCCGTTGGGCGGGCAAGGACTCGACGGCGGTGAGGACGTCCCTGAGCGCGGCTTCGGCCTCCGTGGCGAGCGCACGGCTTTCCCACGTGTCCAATCCGGACACTCGCTCCCCCGGCGATCCGCTCCGGTCAGTCAACAGCGACCGTTCCACCTCCAACCGTGCGCTCCCGAACATCTCGTTGGCCAGTCGGCTGCGCATCGTGGCGTCGGCGGCGGGGTCGCGGGCCACTGCCAGCCCCAACCGGTTCACTTCGAGCGCCCGGTACGGGCCGGTCATCGCGAACCAGACCACGCTCACCGCGCGTTCGTTGATCGTGAACTCCGGGCTCGTGGCGAACCGCTGAAGGGCGGCGCGCGCCGCGTCACCGAAGGACTGGTCGAGTCGCACGAGCTGGAGGGCCGCCTCGCAGCGGTGGGCGATCGGTTCCCGCTCGTCGTCCAGCACGGCACGGTGGTAGTCGATGGCGTCACCGAGCGTGGCGGGATCGAGTCGGGCGAGGCGCATCATCGGATCAGTTCGCCATTGGAACTCCAGGAACTCGTCGTCGGCCTGCGCCCGCAGCTCGTCGAGTGCCTCGTCGCGCCGGCCGGGACCCAGGTCCGCGAGGACCCCGGCGGCGACCTCGCGCCTGCGGCGGGTGGCGTCGACGTCCGACACCAGGTCACGCAGCTTCGGAGCCACGTCCGTGCCCAAAGCGGCGAGCTTGCGCACGTGCCGTTCCCACCGGAGCACGGACTCGTCGTCCCGGTCTTCCAGCACGACGGCGGCGACCTCCCCGAGCGCGTCCGGCACCGCACGTACCAGGGCGATCCCCGCGTCTCCGCGCACCTGTGCCTCGACCAGATCGTCGGCGACGACGTCCCGCAGGGCAGCGATGATCTCGGGATCGGCGCGATGACTGAGGTGCTCCAACACCTCCGCCACCGTGGCGACGGTCGCAGCATCCGTTTCGGGACAGCGCGCCAACTCGCGAAAGGCCTCGGCAAGCTCGGCACGGGGCTCGGAGCCCAGTTCAGCGAAAGTCCTGGCGATCCAGGACAGCTGGGTGACGGGCACGAGGCGAGCACGAAGCAGACCGATCACACCGCTCAGTGCCGTGCGGTGGAATCGTGGGCCGAGGTTCACCAGGCTGCAGGCGGCGGCCACCTGCACCGCGACGCTACGCGCGGGGTCGTGGACGGCCGCGGTGAGCACCTCAGCCGCAGCGCTGTGGTCATCGACATCCCCGGCCATGAGGAAGGCGTAGTCACGGTGTGCTTCCCAGTTCGCCGCCTCATCCGGCCCCATGAGCGCGGACAAGGCTGACGAAGCCTGGGCGCTGAACTTGGTGCCGAGGGATCGCAGCGTGCGCCACGCCAGGCGGCGGGCATCGGGGTCGGCCTGACCTGTGGCGATCCCCAGCGCATGCCTGGCCACCTCGCCGTGGAACTCCGGCCCCAGCTCTTTCAGCTCGGCGCCCACGTGGCACCGCAGTGCTGGATCCGCAACCGGGTCCGAGAGCACTGCGCGCATCGACGCCAGGGCCGGAGTTCGGTGTGGCTCGCCCGCGATGACCAGCTGCGCCAACGCCGCTGCTCGGTTGCCCGCGCTCATCATCGGATGGGTCGTGACGCGGCGGAGATGTCCGACGGCTTCGTCCTGGTGGTCGGGCGCCACATTGGCCAGCGTCCGCGCCGCCCACAGCTGGTCGTGCGCACCGGTTTCGAGGTTTGCGAGCACCGCACGAAGCAGCGCCAACGCATGGTCGTCGAACCCGAGCTGGGCGAGTGACGACGCGACTCGCCACAGGTCGCCGGGCTCTCTGCCGAACTCCTCGGAGAGGGCCACCAGCTGCTCGCCCGCCGTCACCCGGTGCTGAGGCCCCAGTTCGGCGAGCGCTTCGACAGCGCTGATCCGATCCGAACAGTCCAGCCGCCTGTCGTTGGCCAGCGCGGTCAAGTTGGCTACGGCCTCGGTCAACTCGTGGGGCCCCAGTGACGCCAACCCCATCGCGGCATTGCGCATAGCGATGTCGAACACCGTGCGGTTGCCGAGGATCACGCGGAAGACCTCGGCGCAGCGCTCGTGAAACTCGACGCCGATCTCGACCAGACCTGTCGCGGCTTCGACCCGTTCGTAGTCCGGTGTCCAGGGGTCGTCCAGCATCGACATCAGGGCCTCGACGGCGAACGCGCGGGCCGCGCCGTCGAACCCGGCGAGCACCACAGCCGCCGTGCGGCATTCCAGCCCGGTGGCTGACGGGTCGGCGAGGACCAGTCGCAAACCGTGCTCCGAGGCCTCGCGCTCAGAGCTCCCGCACTCGCACAACGCCTCGGCTGCCGTCAGCCGGTGTTCGACCGGCACCGTCATGTCGTCAACAACCGCCCGCAACTGCGCTGTCGCATCAGGGGACTCGGCTCCGCGAAGCCTGGTCGCCAGCGCGGTGGCCGCCTCGATCCGGGTGTCCCAGGGTGCGTCCTCGTCGCGCATGAGGCCGACCAGCCACGTCGCCATACCGGGGTGGTGCGCGGCGCGGTCGGCCTGCGCCAGGATCTCGCCCCCGGGGTACTGGGTGGTCATCGCCCAGGCCCGCACGGTGTCCAGGAACGCGTCGACGACATCGGGCCCCGCGGGCACGTGCAAGGCGAGCAGGCGGGCGGCGAGCAGGTGCTGGTCAGCTCCGCCGGAGTGCAGCCAGCCGATGAGGTGATCCGCTTCCGTGGGGTGCAGGCGGGTGTGGTGCAGGAGCACCGCTCGGGCGTGTCGTCCGCGTTCGCTGGGGCGCGCGGCGTGCAGGAGGCGGGCGAACTCGGGGTGGTCCGGCTCGAAGCTTCCCGGTAGGAGGCGCGCTCTTTCGGTGGCGGCAAGGTGTTCGGCGAAGCTGTGGTGCAGAAAGCGCAGGTCGTCGCCTCGACGGCTCAGTGGGCCGACCGTGGCGAGGTAGGTGATCAGGTCGTCCTGCCAGTCCCCCGCCAGGTCGGGGAGGTGCTGGGCGGTCCAGTCGAGTGCGGCCGCCACCAGGGACGTGTCGTCTTCCAGCCGGATGCGGCCCAGGTGCTCCAACAGGGCGTCGCAGACCTGGTCGAAGGCGACGGACGCGGTGGGGCGCCCCGACCGCAGGTACTTGAGGTAGGTCTCGTACAGCTCGTACTGGTTGTCCGGCAACGGTCGGTCACTGTGCTGTTCGAAGATGATCGCGGCGATCGTCGCCAGCAGCGGCACGCGCACCAGGTCGTCCAGGTACGCCGCGTGGATCTGCCGGACGAACCGGTGCGCCTGGTCGTCATCGTCGAACCAGTTGTGGGCGAAGTGCCACAACGCCTCTTCGCCGAAGGGTTGCAGCTCGTAGCGGGCCGCTCCGATCCGCTGCAACGGAGCCAGGGTGGCGCCTTCGAGCGGCCTGGTGGTGAGCACGACCCGGTACGGGGAACCCGCATCGGATGACCACGCCGCCAGCACGGTGACGAGCCGGTCCCGCTCCGCGCTGTCGGCGACCTCGTCGAGGCCGTCCACCAACAGCAGCCACCGACAGCCCGCGATCCGCTCGCTCAGCAACCGGGCGTCCAGGAAGGCTCCGAGCAACGCGCCGTACTCGATCCGGGTGCTCTCCGCCAGAGCCTCCGAGAACGGCAGCCCGAGCCGGCACGCCAGCTCGCGCGCCGTCACGCGGAGCGGCACGACGGGTTCGGCGATCGGAGCGCCCTCGGCGTCGGAGGACAGCCACCGCGCGGCGACGTCGGCGGCCAGCCGCAACGACAGTGTGGACTTGCCCTGCCCCGGCCCACCGGTGATCAGCAGGTGGTCATCGGTGTCCAGCGCCTCCCGCACCGTCCGGGAGGGCGGGCGGACGGCCACCCGGGTGACCGGCCGGTTCGGCGGGTCCGTCACCTGGCCCCGGCCGTCCAGGATCGGGGTCGGCTGGGGCTGCTCGGGCTGGTCCTCCTCAGAGCCGCTGCCCAGGTCCTGGCGCACGTAGACCGTCGCCAAGGACGGTCTGCGCGCCCCCGGCAGGCGGTACGGCAGCTCGTGAGCGGTCTGGATCTCGGCGCGCAGCAGGAAACGGACCGCGTCGGGCAGCTCCGGTCGGTCGTGCCACCCGGATGGCGGTGCACAGGGCACCGGACGCTCACCGTCACCACCGCTGGTAACGGTGATGTGCACGTCACCGTGGATGGAGTTGGCTTGGACAGCAGGGCCGTAGACCGTGCCATCGATCTGGTTGGCAGTGCCAGACCACCCGTCCTTGTCCACCCGACCCCCATTACGCCAGCGGAGAACGCATGCTCTCATGATCGGCCAACAGGGTACGGAGACCAGGAGGGCGCGTCTCAGCACATGCCCATGATCAAGTGAGGGTGGCTACTGCGTACGCGGCGGCCTCGGCGATGACGGCCTGGTTGTACTCGGCGTCCTTGGTGGACTTGCTCGACATGATCGCGACGACGAGCGGGGCGGAGTCCGGGGGCCACACGATGGCGATGTCGTTGAGCGTGCCGTAGTCACCGGTCCCGGTCTTGTCGGCCACGGTCCAACCCTGCGGCACGCCTGCCCGGATGCGTTGTGCGCCAGTGGTGTTGCGTTCCAGCAGGTCTCGGAGGAACGCGCGCTTGTCGGCCGGAAGGGCGTCCCCCAGCACCAGCTTCTGGTAGTCGGTGCCGAACGCCTTGGGCGAGGTGGTGTCGCGGGGGTCGCCCGGGGTCGCTTCCGTGATCAACGGCTCGATCCGGTCCATCCGCGTGACCGTGTCGCCAAGGCTCCGCGCGTACGCCGTGACCTGGTCCGGGCCACCTAGGTCGCGGAGCAGGAGGTTGGCGGCCGTGCCGTCGCTGTAGCGGATCGCGGCGTCGCACACCTGACGGATCGTCATCCCGGTGGCCACGTGCTGCCGGGTGATGACGGAGCTCTTCATGAGATCGTCTTTGGTGTACGTGACGACCTTGTCCAAGTGCGACAAGGGATTGCGCTGCAAGACCGCTGCGGCGGCGAGCCCTTTGAACGTCGAGCAGAACGCGAACCTCTCATCCGCCCGGTGGGCGATGGTGGCGCCGGTTCCGGTGGCGAGGGCGTACACCCCCAGGCGTGCGTCGAACTTCCGCTCCAGCTCAACCAAGCGATCGTGGCGATCCGTGGTCGTGGTGACGGCGGCAGAGGACGAGGGTGGCGAAGCGGGCGCCTCGCCCCTCCCACATCCGGCCAACGGCAGAAGTGCTGCCACCCCGAGGAAAGCGCGGCGAGAGACGACCGGTCGCGATGGCGTCAAGTTCTTCCCCCTGCTGCTTCAGCGACTCGAACGATGCGCATCGCAGCCATGAGATCATGTCCGAGGGCGGGGCTCAGCGGCGCAGCGTGGTCTCCCGCCCCATGTGCGAGAGCTTCTCGGGATTGCGCACGGCGTAGAGCCCGGTGATGAGGCCGTCGTCGATGCGCACAGCCACGACGGTGTCGAGCTCGCCGTTGAGCCGGACGACCAGCGCCGGGTGGCCGTTGACCTGTGCCGACCGCAGCGACACCGCGTCGGCGACCCTGCCCAGTCCGGCGGCCAGCAAGCGGGCCACCTTGTCGGCCCCCACGATGGGCCGCAGCACGGCCTGCTTGACCCCGCCACCGTCGCCCAGCAAGACGACATCCGGAGCGAGGATGTCGAGCAAGCCCTGCAGATCGCCCGTTTCGGTCGCCCGCTGGAACGCGTCGAGCACGTCTCGGGTCTCGGAAGGCGAAACGACCCCGCGCGGGCGGCGAGCGGCGACATGTGCCCGTGCCCGGTGGGCGATCTGGCGGACCGCCGCCGGGCTCTTGTCGACGGCTTCCGCGATCTCGTCGTAGCCGAGGTCGAACACCTCGCGCAGCACGAACACCGCCCGCTCGGTCGGCGTGAGCGTCTCCAGCACCAGCAACATCGCCATCGAGACGCTGTCGGCCAACTCGACGTCCTCGGCCACGTCGGGCGTGGTCAGCAGCGGCTCGGGCAGCCAGGAGCCGACGTAGGACTCCTTGCGCCGACCGAGCGCGCGCAGCCGGGTGAGCGCCTGACGGGTGGTAATCCGGACCAGGTAAGCGCGCTGGTTCTCCACGGTGTCGAGGTCGACGCCCGCCCACCGCAGCCAGGTCTCCTGGAGGACGTCCTCGGCATCGGCGGCCGAGCCGAGCATCTCGTAGGCGACGGTGAACAACAGGTTGCGGTGGGCGACGAACGCCTCAGTGGCGGCGTCCGCGTGGTCGTCCTCGTTCACCAGTGGCTCCTGTCTCTTCGCTCTCAACCGTGTCACCCACGAGCGCCCTTCACCCCCTCACCCCCTCATCCCCGTGCCCCCCGTGCGCGCGTGCCCCCGTGCGCGCGTCAACTGGCCGACGTGGTCGGGGTTTTCGCGTTTTGTCACCTTGATGCGAAATGAGAGCGCTCTTTTGCGCATCAAGGTGACAAAACGCGAAGTGAGGGGGCTTGCGGGTGAAGGCGCTAGGGGGTGGTGAGGTGGTGTTGCCGCGTGCAGGACACCCACTAGACGTCGGGTCCCACGGTTCTGTGACACCAGGACGGCCGCCTGCCCGTGACGCGCGTCACTTCGGCGAGCTGTCACACGGATCGGGTCGCGGGCATCTGGTGTTCGTCCAGTGCAGCAGCACGCAACACCACGAGTGAGGACGAGACCATGGCACCCCGCATCGACCTGTTCACCAACGAGATCGGCGCCAAGTTCGCCAAGCGGTTCGCCAACGCCGGCATGGTGATCGACCAGTCGTCGCTGCCGAAGTCCACCCAGGAGCTGGTGTCGTTGCGCGCCAGCCAGATCAACGGCTGCGGGTGGTGCATCGACATGCACACCAAGGAAGCCCTGGCCGCCGGTGAGAGCCCCGTCCGGCTCAACCTGGTCGCCGCCGGGCGCGAGGCCACCGTGTTCACCGAGGCCGAGCAGGCCGCGCTGGCGCTCGCCGAAGAGGGCACTCGGCTCGCCGACGCCCACCCCGGCGTGTCCGACGAGACGTGGGCCCAGGTGCGCGAGCACTACGACGACGACCAGATCGTCGCGCTGGTCTCCCTGGTCGCCCTGATCAACGCGGCCAACCGGCTCGCCGTGATCGTGCACCAGCAGGGGGGCTCCTACGAGCCCGGCATGTTCGCCGCCGCGCTCAGCTGATCGACGGCCGCGTCCCGGCTCGGGTTCACGCGATCCGGGCCGGGCCAGCGCCGCGTGATCACGCCGATCCGGACGGGTGTGCGCTGAACCTGGCGCGGTCGGCGGGCGGCACCCGTTGGCGCGCCCGGTCCAGCGGTTCGAAGTGGGCTTCGACGTGCCGGACGAGCTGGAGTGTCGCCGGGTGCGGGTGGTGCCGGTTCAGCAACAGCGACCAGGGGTAGGTCGGCGCGGGATCCACGATGGGGATCTGGACGATGTCGGCGCACCACGCCCCGACGAAGCTGAAGAAGTCCCGCGAGCGGCACAGCTCCTCTAGTCGAACGGTGCGGCGCCGCGCCAAGGGGTGCCGGCGGCCGACGATGAGGTGGAGTGGTTCGAGGTAGGCCGGGAGGTGATCGACCGACTCGTCCAGCTCGCCGACGACGCGGGCGAACACGGCGGTCGACCAGGGAGGAGTGGCCTCGCGAAGTCCTTGGGACGTCACGAGTTCCACCTCGAAGTCCGGGTTGCCGCGCTGCGCGCCGAGCTGAGGGCGATCCCGGGCATCACACTCCGGCAGTCATGACACGGCGATCCGCTGCCCTGACAATCCACTGTGGACAGTCAGGGCGGAGCGGATCGTGGCCGGGCCGCTCACGGGGCGGTGAGGGGCTCCAGGCGTGAGGTGAAGTGCCGGAGCATGCGGGGCTGCTCGACGATCCGCATGCCCGGAATGCCGTGGGCGCGCGCGGCGACGGCGGCCGCGGTCTCGACCACGTACTCAAGGTGGTTGCGGGTGTAGACCCGGCGCGGCAGCGCGAACCGCAGCAACTCGCGGGGCGCGGGCTGGTCGGGCCCACCCGCCGGATCGACACGGCCGAAGCACAGCGTGCCGAGGTCACTGGTGCGCACTCCCCCCTCCGCGTAGAGGGCGCACGCGAGCGCGTTCGCGGGCAGTTCTTGCAGGCTCAGATGGGGCAGCAGCTCGGCGGCGTCGACGTAGACCGCGTGGCAGCCTGTCGGGCGCAACACCGGAAGACCGGCCTTGGCCAGCTCGTCGCCGAACCACCGCGCGGACTCGGCCCGGTACCGGAGGTAGTCCAGGTCGGTGACCTCCAGCAGTCCCTGGGCGAGCGCGTCGAGGTCCCGTCCGGCCAGCCCGCCGTAGGTGCTGTAGCCCTCCGAGATGATCAGCTGCTCCCGGCACGTGGCCGCCAGCGCCGGATCGCGCAGCGCGATCATCCCGCCGATGTTGGCGATGCCGTCCTTCTTCAGGCTGGCGCAGCAGCCGTCGGCGATGGAGAACAACTCCCGAGCGACCTCACGCGGGCTGACACCGCTGTAGGCCGGGTCGCGCTCGACGATCAGGTAGGCGTTCTCGGCGAACCGCGCGGCATCCAGGAACAGCGGAATGTCGTGCGCGTCGCAGAGCTCCCGCACAGCACGCGCGTTGGCGATCGAGACGGGCTGCCCTCCCCCGGCGTTGTTGGTCACGGTCAGCACGACACAGCCGACTGCGGAACCGTCCGCCCCCTCCAACAGCTCGCGCAACGCGGCGACATCGAGGTCACCGCCGAACTCCGAGACCAAGTCGGGGAAGTCCACCGCGAGAGCGCCGAGCGCCTCGACATTGGCGCGCGTGGTGTCGAAATGGGTGTTGCTGACGCTGATCCGGCCCGGACCGAGCAAGCAGGAGAACAGGATGCGCTCGGCGGCCCGCCCCTGGTGCACCGGAATCACCTCCGGGTAGCCGGTCAGCTCGGTGACCACCCGCTCGAAGCGGCGGAACGACCGCGCCCCGGCATAGGACTCGTCACCGTTGAGCAGAGCCGACCACTGCGCCGCCGACATCGCCCCGGTCCCGGAGTCGGTGAGCAGGTCGACGGTGATCTGGTCGGCGTCGACCCGGAACAGGTTGTAGCCCGACGCGCGCAGGTTTTCCTCACGCTCGGCGCGCGTGAGGAACGGAATCGGCTCGACCGACTTGATCCGGAACGGCTCGATGAAGGTAGGCATACGCCTAGCGTTTGCCTCCCTCCGGCCCCTGGCAAGCTTGGTTCGGCAGCGCACGAAAGGCTTGATATACCGCCCACGACCAGGGAAAGAGCGGTGGCGTCACCGCTGCCGCGGTGTGAGCAGTCGGGCGACAACCCCAGCACCCGTCTCGCTGCCCTCCACCCGGAGGCATCCACCGTGCCGGATGACGATCTCGCGGCCGAGCCCCGAGCCACCCGCATCCCCCGCCCGCCCCGCCCACGGGCGTCGCCCGTCCCGCCCGCGTCCCGCGGGCTGGCGTGGCCCTCGCGGGCTGGCGTGGCCCTCGCGGGCTGGCGCGGCCCTCGCGGGCTGGCGTCGTCCGCGCGGGCTGGCGTGGTCCAGCGGGCTGGCGCGGTCCAGCGGGCTGGCGTGGTCCAGCGGGCTGGCGCGGTCCAGCGGGCTGGCGTCGTCCGCGCGGGCTGGCGTGGTCGGCTTCTCGCGTTTTGTCACCTTGATGCGCAAAAGAGCGCTCCCATTTCGCATCAAGGTGACAAAACGCGAAAACGAGGGT
>NZ_JBHLZU010000002.1:0-354367 GCF_042429765.1 Allokutzneria oryzae
CCGATGGTACTGCACTCGTGAGGGTGTGGGAGAGTAGGACGCCGCCGAACAATCATTCCTGTAGGGGAGACCGTTTATTCGGTCTCCCCTACAGGCATTTCTGGGGTAGGAACAGTTCATGGAGCTGTGCACCCACAAGGACCTGGGCGGGTTCTGGCGCGTTGCCAGGCCGCTCTATCTCTCCGACACGGCTACGCACACTGTGGCTTTCACAGCCGTGGAGCAGCGGATCGGTACATCCCAGAGGCACGGCGTCGGACCGTTGATCACTGTTCACGAGGACGGGCGGGTCACCGGTGCGGTGTTCCGCACCCCGCCCTTTCCGCTCGGGGTGACCGGGTTGCCGTCGCACGCCGTCCAGGCCGTCGCCGCCAAGGTGCGTGAGCTCGACCCGGACCTGCCCGCGGTCAACGGCAAGCGCGAGATCGCCGAAGCCTTCGCCGTCGAGTGGCAGCACATCACCGGCCGGGAGTGGCGGGTGGACCGGAACGAGCGGCTCTACCGGCTGGGGGCGCTGGTACCACCAGTCGTCCGTGGCGCGGCCCGTCCGGCCACAGAGGACGACATGGAGCTGCTTGCCTTGTGGCGCAAGGAGTTCACGAACGAAGCCATGGGGAAGAACGTCGAGCTCGACAGCGCGCGGACCGCGCTCAGGCACGTGCTTGAGACCGAGACCACGATCTTGGTGTGGGAGGTCGACGGCCAGCCCGTTGCGTGTGCTTCGAGCAACCGGCCGCTGGCCGGGATGTGCCGTGTGAGTTTTGTCTACACGCCACCGGAACAGCGCGGGAACGGCTACGCGTCCGCTGTGACCGCCGCGATGTCGCGGTGGGCGATCGACGCTGGTGCCGACCGTGTGGTTCTTTTCACTGACATCGACAATCCTGTGTCCAACGCGATCTACCAGCGCATTGGCTACCTCCCCGTTCACGACACCGTGAATGTCCTTCTGGGATAAGGGGATCTAGGCTCTTGGCCATGAGTTCGACTCGGTTGCTGGTGATCCAGCCGTCCCGCACGAATCCGCCGGCCGCACTGGCCGAGTGGCTGCGGGACGCCGGCGCGGAGCTCGACGTCGTTCTCGCGTCGGAACAGCCGCTCCCGGCCTCCCTGGACGGGTACGCGGGTGTGGTCTGCCTCGGCGGCGAGATGAGCGCGCTGGACGACCTCCGACACCCGTGGCTGGCCTCCGTGCGCAAGCTGCTGGCCGAGGCTGTCACCAGGAACGTGCCGACCCTCGCGATCTGCCTCGGCGCCCAGTTGCTCGCGGCTGCCACCGGTGGGGTCGTGCGCCCGATGGAGGACGGCCCGGAGGTCGGCGGGCGACTGGTCGCCAAGCGCGACTCCGTCGGCACCGACCCCTTGTTCGCGGACCTGCCGTGGACCCCGGACGTCCTGCAGTTCCACAGCGACGAGATCAGCAGCCTGCCCGCGGGGGCACAGCTGCTCGCGTCCTCGCCTCGGTGCCAGAACCAGGCGTTCCTGGTGGGGACCTGTGCCTACGGCGTGCAGTTCCACATCGAGACCACCACCGAGACGGTGCTGGAGTGGGCCGCCGCCGACCCCGAGGCCGCCGAGCGGGCGCCCCGGGGCGGGTTCACCCGTGACGGGCTCGACCAGCTCCACGAGGACCTGGCCGAAACGTGGAAGCCGTTCGCGCAACGGTTCGTTCGACTGGCCGAGGAAGGCCCGCGTCCCAACGGAAGTCTGGGCCGGAACCTTCCTTTGGTGTGATTTGCGTCAGTTGTCCAATGACACGCGCAGGTGACACCCGAGTGGGCGCAAGTGCGCCCACCCCGGCCCGGTAGCGTCTTGTCCGACGATGTCAGCACTGCCGGAGGATCAGTGTGGATGCCTCTCTACTCGTAATCGTTGTCGTCCTCACGGCGTTAGCCTTCGACTTCACGAACGGCTTCCACGACACCGCCAACGCGATGGCCACCTCCATCGCGACCGGCGCGTTGCGCCCGCGCACCGCGGTCGCGCTGTCGGCGGTGTTGAACCTGGTCGGGGCCTTCCTCTCCGTCGAGGTCGCCAAGACCATCTCCGGCGGGATCGTCGACGAGGCGCTCATCGACCCGGCGATCATCTTCGGCGGCCTCATAGGCGCGATCATGTGGAACCTGGTCACCTGGTACTTCGGGCTGCCGTCGAGCTCCTCGCACGCGCTGTTCGGCGGGTTGATCGGGGCGACCTGGGTCGCGTCGGGCATGGACGCCGTGCACTTCGCCAAGGTCGCCGAGAAGGTCCTGGTGCCCGCCGTCGCCGCGCCGCTGGTCGCGGGAGTGATCGCCGCGCTGGCGACCTTCCTGACCTACCGGATGACCAGGAACACCTCCGCGCCCTCGGTGGTCGGCAACGGGTTCAAGATCGGCCAGGTCATCTCGGCCTCGCTGGTCTCCCTGGCGCACGGGACCAACGACGCGCAGAAGACGATGGGCATCATCACGCTCACCCTGATCACCTCCGGTTCGCTGGCCCCCGGGTCCGGCCCGCCGGTGTGGGTGATCGTCAGCGCCGGTGTGGCCATCGCGCTGGGCACCTACCTCGGTGGCGGCCGGATCACCCAGACCCTGGGCAAGGGCCTGACCACGATCGAGTCGCCGCAGGGCTTCGCGGCGCAGACCAGCGCGGCCACCGTGATCCTGGCGTCCTCGCACGTGGGCTTCGCGCTGTCCACCACGCACGTCGCCTCCGGCGGCGTGATGGGCTCCGGGCTCGGCCGCAAGGGCGGCAAGATCCGCTGGGGCGTCGCGGGGCGGATGGCGGCAGGCTGGGTGCTGACGCTGCCCGCCGCCGGTGTGGTCGGCGCGCTCGCCGGGGAGATCGCCTCCTTCGGCACCGTCGGCGTGGTCATCGTGGCGCTGGCCGGGATCGGCGTCTCCATCGGCCTCTACGTCGCCGCGCGCCGCAAGCCCCTCCACCCGGAGCACGTCGTCGACGAGATCGCCGGCGAGACCGGTCCGCACACCGCGCGCGCGGCCGCCTGAGACCGGCCCGGCAGGGACAGGGAGCGAATCCGTGAACATCAACTGGGCCGGGCTCGGCGAGGTCTTCGTGGCCAGCCTGGCCGCCGTGCTGGTCCTCGTCGTGCTCTTCGTCGCCGGTATCCGCGGCGTCGTCAGCAGGAGCGAGGCCAAGGCGAAGGGCGACTCCGGCGCCGGTGGCACCACCACCGCCGCGGTCGCCTTCGCCGGGTGCATCGCGGTCGTGCTCTACGGCCTGTACGTCATCGTCCTGGGCTGAGCCCCGGCTACGGTTGTGCTTGATGAGCAATCGAGCACACGCGGCGACGTCGCCGGCGCGGTTCGGCCTGACCGAGGAACGAGCCGAGGAGCAGCTTCGCGGGCTGGGCTGGTGGCAGGCAGGCGGACCCGCCGAGCACGCCGCCGCCCTGCTCAGCGCGCTGTCGCGCAGTCCCGACCCCGATCTCGCGCTGCGGGGGCTCGACCGGCTGCGTGACGCCCTCGGCCCCGGCTGGGCCGAGCTGGAACAGGTCATGGTCGACGAGGCCGGGCTGCGCGGTCGGTTGATCGGTGTGCTCGGGTCCTCGACGGCGCTCACCGACTTCCTCGCCGCCAACGCCGACCTGTGGCGCGAGCTCGACGGGCGGATGCCCACCGAGCTCCCCGGCCAGGACGAGCTCATCGCCGACCTGCTGACCGTGGTCGGAGCCGATCCGGCCGTCGGAGCTCCGGGAACACCGGAGGGCACCAAGGCCACGCTGCCGACCGCTGAGGCGATCCGGGCGCTGAAGGCCCGCTACCGCGCGTGGCTGCTGCGCATCGCCGCCGCGGACCTGGCGCACGTGGTCGAGACCTCACTGCCGGTACCCGAGTACGAGGCGATCACCGCGTGCCTGTCCGACCTCGCGGTGGCGGCCTTGCAGGCCGCGCTCGCGGTCGGGGCGGCCGAGGTCGCGCCAGAAGATCCGCTCGCGGGATCGAGCACAGGCACACCGCTTCCGTGCAAGCTCGCGGTGATCGCGATGGGGAAGTGCGGCGCGCGTGAGCTGAACTACGTCAGCGACGTCGATGTCGTCTTCGTCGCCGAACCGGACTCCGGGCTGGGGGCCGCGACGCGGTTGGCCAGCGCCATGATGCGGGTCGCCGGGGCCGCGTGCTTCGAGGTGGACGCCGCGCTGCGGCCGGAGGGGAAGGCGGGCGCGCTCGTCCGGACCCTGGACGGTCACCTCGCCTACTACAAGCGGTGGGCGCGGACCTGGGAGTTCCAGGCCCTGCTGAAGGCCAGGCCGGTCGCTGGCGATCTTGAGCTCGGCCGGCGGCACGTGGAGGCCGTCCGGCCGATGGTGTGGACCGCAGCTGACCGCGACGACTTCGTCGCCGATGTGCAGGCCATGCGGAGGCGGGTCGAGGACCACGTGCCGGTCGGGCTCGGCGAGCGCGAGCTGAAGCTGGGCCGCGGTGGGCTGCGGGACGTCGAGTTCGCGGTGCAGCTGTTGCAGATGGTGCACGGTCGCACCGACGAGAACCTGCGCGAGCAGTCCACTGTGGACGCACTCGCCGCGCTGGGTGCCGGTGGGTACGTGGGACGTGCGGACGAGGCCGGGCTGACCGAGTCCTACCGGTTCCTCCGGTTGCTCGAACACCGGTTGCAGCTTCAGCGACTGCGCAGGACCCACCTGTTCCCCGCTGACGACGACCGCGCTTCGCTGCGGTGGCTGGCGCGGGCTTCCGGGATTCGGGCCGATGGCAAGCGCAGCAGCGGTGAGGTGCTGCTTGCCGAGTTTCGCAGGCACGCCAACAGGATTCGGCGGCTGCACGAGAAGCTGTTCTACCGGCCGCTGCTGGAAGCCGTCGCGCGCGTGCCGACCGAGGAGCTGAGGCTCACGCCCAAGGCCGCGGGTCAGCGGCTCGCGGCGCTCGGCTACACCTCGCCGGAAGGAGCGCTGCGGCACATCAAGGCGCTCACCGAGGGGATGTCGCGGCGGGCGGCGATTCAGGGTGCGCTCCTGCCGGTGTTGCTGGACCTCCTCGCTGACACCCCGGATCCGGACGGGGGTCTGCTGGCGTATCGCCGGGTGTCGGAGGCATTGGCCGACACGCCGTGGTATCTGCGACTGTTGCGGGACGAGGGTGCGGTCGCGCAGCGGTTGGCGACTCTGCTCGGGACCGCGAAGGTGATCCCGGACTTGTTGGTCCGCGCGCCGGAGGTGCTGCGACTGCTCGCCGACACGAAGGAGCTCGCGCAGCGGGACCCGGCCGAGGTCGCGCAGTCGTTGCGCAGTGCCGTTGCCAGGCACGCTGACCCGGCACAGGCGGTGATCGCGGCGCGGTCGCTGCGGCGGCACGAGTTGTTGCGCGTCGCGTGCGCGGATCTGCTTGGCCTGATTGAGCTTCCCGATGTGTGTCACGCGTTGAGCAGCGTGTGGTCAGCGGTGCTGAGCTCCGCCGTGGACGCCGCCGAACGCGCCGTCTGCGCTGAGCGTGGTTCGCGGGCGGCCCGGCTCGCGGTGATCGGTATGGGGCGGCTCGGCGGTGGCGAACTGGGGTACGGCTCGGACGCGGATGTGCTGTTCGTGTGCGAGCCACTTGAGGGCTACGACGACAGCGCGGCGGTGAAGTACGCGTCGGCCGTCGCCGAGCAGGTGCGCAAGCTGTTGAGCGCGCCGAGCCAGGATCCCGCGCTGCACGTGGACGCGGATCTTCGCCCGGAAGGCCGGAACGGGCCGCTGGCAAGGACATTGGAGTCCTACCGGTCCTACTACGCGCAGTGGGGCGAGACGTGGGAGTTCCAGGCGTTGTTGCGGGCGCGGTTCGTCGCCGGGGACGCCGGGCTGGGTGAGCGGTTCCGGGAGATGATCGACCCGATCCGCTACCCAGCGGGCGGATTGGACAACGCCGAGGTCGTGAAGATCCGGCGGATCAAGGCGAGGGTCGAGTCGGAGCGGATGCCCAAGGGGGCCGACCCGAACATGAACGCCAAGCTCGGCCGCGGTGGGCTCGCCGACGTCGAGTGGACGTTGCAGCTCATCCAGCTCCAGCACGCGCACGCCGTACCCGGGCTCCGCACGACGTCCACTGTGGACGGCCTGGCGGCCGCGGGCGAGGCCGGGTTGATCGGGCCGGAGGACGTCGAGGTCCTGGACACGGCGTGGAAGCTGGCGACGCGGACCCGCAACGCCGTGACGCTGGTGCGGGGCAAGCCGACCGACCAGCTGCCGTCGCGGGGGCGGGAGCTCGCGGCGACCGTCGGCGCGCTGGGCCACCCGGCTTCGATGGACCCCGGCGAGTTCGTCGACGAGTACCGGCGGACCACACGCAGGGCCCGGGGCGTCGTGGAGCGGCTGTTCTACACGTGACAAGGAAAATGGGCCGTCTCCAGGGTGGAGGCGGCCCAGCTGTCGAGCGCGGTCAGTCGTCGTCGGACTCGTCGTCCTCGGAGTTCTCGTCCTCTTCGCTCTCGATCGGCGGCGCGTCGTAGACCTCGACCACCCACTCCTCGGCGAGGATCTCGCTGCCGTCGGAGTCGGTCTCCGGGGTCGTCCGGTTGTGCAGCCGCACGCCGAGGCTCAGCCGCTCGGTGGCCTCCAGCGCCTCGACGGCGTCGGCAAGGTTGTCGAAGTAGTGGGTGACGATCCTGGTGGGTTCTTCATAGACCTCGGTCACGGGGCGGACAGTACCTCTCCCGCGGCGGTCCCACCGGCCGCGACCCGCCGCCGGACCAGCGGAAGCACCGCGAGCAGGACCGCCATCAGGGCGACCGAGGCCCCGGAGGACAGCAGCAGGAACTCGGCCAGCCGCCCGCCAGCCAGGTAGCTGCCCAGCGCGAGCGCGACCAGGGCGCAGACCCCGCGGTCGATGATCGACTCCATGGACAGCAGCGTGGCGCGGTAGGGCGTCTCGGGGATCGCGTCGTTGATCAGCTGCCGCTGGATCGGGAAGGACAGGCCCATGGCCAGCGCGAACACGCACAGCGCCGCCACCGTCGCCACGCCGTTGCCCGGCACGGTCAGCGCGAGGGCTCCGGCCATCACGATGGTCAGCACGAACACCGCGCGGGAGTCGGTGAGGTAGCGCCGGATGATCCCCGGGCGCGCGGAGCCCAGCGCCTCGAACACGCTCATCGCGGACATCACCAGGCCGTGCGCGACCAGCGGCACGTTGTCGGCGTTGAGGATCGGCTGGAACAGGTTCACCTGGCAGATCCGGCCCAGGGTGAAGATCGCGACGCCCTGCGCCATGAACAGCAGCAACATCGGTGAGCGGCGCAGCAGCCCGAGCGACTCGCGGACCGCGGTGGGCAAGGGCGCGGTGGGCTTCGGCGCGCTGTGCGGCAACGGTGGCAGCCGGAACGCCATGACCACCGCCAGCACCGCGCTGACAGCGGTCAGCCAGTACGGCAGCGTCATCTCCAGCTGCATCGCCAGGCCGACCAGCGGCCAGCACACGACCTTGCCGACCAGGCTGTAGGAGCGGGCGCTGCCCTCGGCCTGCTTGTAGTTCTCCCGCTCGCCGTTGGCGAGCATGAACTCGTAGAGGTAGGCGCTGGAGGCGCCGGAGACCAGCGAGCGGGCCAGCGCGATCAGCAGGAAGTGGACCAGGAACCCCCAGTACGAGGGCACCGAGACCGGCATCAGGTTCGACACCACCAGCACGCCGCCGCCCGCGAGCATGCAGCGGCGGTAGCCGATCCGGTCGGCGATCATGCCGGTGGGGATCTCCAGCAGGCAGAACGCCACGTAGTAGATGCTCTGGATGGCCAGGATGTCGACGACGGAGATGCCGAGCTGGCGCTGGTACTCGAAGAAGATCGGGGTCCACAGCAGCAGCCCGAAGAACAGCTGGAAACCGATCATGAGCCGGATGACCGGCTTGGTCTTGGCAGTCATCGCGGACCTCAGTTCGCGTACGGGCGGAGCTGCACGATGTGCGCCCGCTGCGAGTCGGCGACCCACTCGATGTCCATCGGAGTGCCGAACGTGTAGTCGGGGGAGAAGTGCGACTGCAACAGCCGGCCGATGAATGCCAACTGCTGCAACAGGTTCCGGCTCTCCTCGTCCAGGTCCTCCGTGGCGTCACCGAGCGAGACCGTCCGCCCACCGCCCTCGACGGTGCTGTAGAGGTACTGCAACGGCGCGCTGCCGCCGGAGACCACGTCGGCCACCGAGTGCCGCGACACGTTGAGGTAGACGTTGCGGAAGTCCGCGCGGCTCATGGGGTTGCACGTGACGAGCACGCCGCCCATGGGCGCCTGGACCTCCTCCTGCACGATCACGCCCATGTAGGACTCGTCGAGCGAGATGCCCGCCTGCTGCCGCAACCGAACGCTGCGCGGCGAGAGCAGCGACGCCCACACCTGCTTGATGCTGGTGAAGATGTCGTCGGCCGTCGCGACGTGGTTGACCGACTCGTAGATGCCCGCGGCGGAGAACCCGGCGAGGTCCTCGGCGTTGGAGGAGCTGCGGATCACGAACCGCCGTACACCGCCGAGATGACCGAAGATGGCGGAGTCGATCTCCTGGCGAAGGTCCTCCGGCACCCGCGTCGCGGTGATCATGCGCTGGAGCTCCAGGCACAGCGGGTCGATCTCGCGTGCGCCGAGCTCCAGCGCCATCTTGAGCTTGCCGATCGCCTGCTGGATGCGCGGCGAGGACTCCAGGAACCGGCGCTGCACGGAGAACGGGACGGCGATGCCACGGGGGATGCTGACGCGCTCGGTGAGCAGCTTCCACGCGGCCTGCGTGAGGTCGGCGCTCTCCGGCACACCGAGCAGTTTCGCCGCGTGGGCGAGGAGGTTCGCGCGCGGCGGGCGCGGGACCTTGTAGAAGCCGAGCAGCCGCTCGGAGCCGTTGTCGAGCACGTACCCGAGCTCGCCGAGGTTCGCGGCCTTCGTGCCGTAGCGGTACCGGTCGCGCATCCGCAACCGGTCGAGCCCGACGATCGGCGTTGACGCCGTCTCCGGTTCCTCCAACGTGATCTGCGCGCTGCGCCAAGCGGGCTCGGTGATGTCGGCCGGCTTCTCCGCGCGCCGGAGCACGATCTCGGTGGCGGAGGCGTCTACGCCGTACTCGACCCACTCGCCGTCGAGGCGCTGGTGGTCGATCAGCTCGATCGCGCCGAGCTGCACCGCGTTCGGGATGCCCCAGCCGGAGGCGAGCACGTTGGTGTGCGACAGCGGCGTCGTCGGCTCGCTGTTGATCACTCCGGCCAGGCGCGGGATGTCGTCGGGGACGCGGTCCATCGCGATGATGTCGAACCACTCCAGCGAGTTCGCCGCGGCGTGGTACTCGCCCTGCGTGCGGAACGCGCGGAGCCTGCCCCGTGTGGTGCCCGTGTTCAGCGGCACGTAGCGGGTGGTGGCGAACAGCTCGTGCGCCTGGATGCGGGGCAGTTCGCCCGCCGGGATGTCGAGCAGGTGCCGCTCCTGCAGGTGCGTCGCGGGCTTGAACAGCAACGGCAGCGCGGCGTCGACGTTCTCGCGCACGAATCCGTAGAAGAACTTGATCATTTCCGGCGACATGGTGTCGACCTCGACGGTTTCCAGGGAGAGGAACCGGCTTTCCTCCCTGGTGTGCAGTGCGAGCGTGCCGAGATAGAACCGCCTGTCGGGGTCGTGATAAACGCTTTCGTTGAACGAGTCGATATCGGCGCGGAGTTCGGCGCCGGGGACGCCGAGAATCCTCTCCGCGATGTAGTCGACGTGAAACTGCTGGTCGGCGTGGTTGATGAAGTGGATCGTGTCGTTCTGCCGGTCCACCACGAGCTTGACGAAGGGGTATCCGGCGAGCATCCCGGAGAGCTGGTCGAACGCCGCCTGGGTAAGTCGCTCGCCGACGAGCGAATGTTTCGTGACGTCCGTCTCAACGGGGCCGGTGTGCAACTCGTCCTCTTTCGCAACGTTTTCCTGTCCGAACAGGTCAGGAAATGTACGTGAAGGAAGGGTTATTTCCAAACTGCTGAAGGAAGAATTGAGGTCGGCTCCGCTGATCGATGCGTAGCCAGCTAACCGTCCGGTTATCCCGACCAGTTCGATTCTGGTCGCTGGACCCCGGCTCCCACTGGCTGGGAGGCAGGGTGAGCGCCGTCTCGTCTCGGCGGCTGTCCCGTGGGGTGCGCGGGCTGGCGTGGTCGGGTTTTGCGCGTTTTGTCACCTTGATGCGAAATGAGAGCGCTCTCTCGCGCAACAAGGTGGCAAAACGCGAACTGGGGCCGGGGGTGAGGTGGTGTGTCGCTGCGTGCAGGGCAGCGCCTTGGATCTGTCCTGTGCGTTCTGCGGTGCGTCCGCTACGAGCACGAAACGGGAGAACGGGGGCACGCACCGATGCGGTCATGTCGCCGCTCGGGCGACCTGCCGGAAGGCCTAGCGCCTGTCCTGCAAGTCGTCCCGATGTCCCGAGGTGGCGCCGCCCCCGTGCCTCGGTGTGCGCGTGGGCTGGCTGGCGAGGCCGGGGTTGTCGCGTTTTGGAAACTTAGCGCGCGAAGGAACGCTCTCATTTCGCAACAAGGTGACAAAACGCGAAATGACGGTATGCGGGGGGAGGGGGCCAGGGGGTGGCGAGGTGGTGTTACCACGTGCAGGGCACGAGCTAGTTGATCCAGAGGATGACGGCGTCGCCGTCGGCGGCCGCGGCCGCGAAGAACGGCGCCAGCGGGCGGAACCAGTGGCCGACCCACTCCAGGGCGTCGTCCTCGTCCCAGGTGAGCGGGTAGACGTCCGCCTCGGTCAGCTCGGCGGGGTCGATGCCGTCGATCAGCTCGTCGAAGTCGATGCCCGCCAACGCCTCCGCTGCCGACTCGACCTGCTCGGCGCTGAGGAATCGGGGTGGGCCGTAGCCCCAGTCCTCTTCCTCGGCCAGCTCTCCCTCGCCGTGCACGACGTCCACGTGGAACTCGGCGCGGCCGAGGAGGAAGGCGATGGCGTGCCACGCCTTGTGCGTGGTGAGGTAGCGGGCCTCCTCCGGCGGGAGGTCGGCGTCCTCCACCTCGTCCCGCACGTCCTGCGCGTGCTCTTGGAGCCAGCTCGGGTCGTCGATCGCCCGCTCCAGCTCGTCCTGAGTGACCCGCAGGTAGTTGCCTTCCATGCCCACGCGGGAAGGCTAACCGCCTCAGTTCCAGTGCCAGCAGCGGAGTGCCCGGTGCTCGGCTGTGGCGAGTTCCGGCGCCTCCTGGAGCGGCGGCCGCAGCTCGTTGGGCGGGGCGGGGCGGCTCGGCGATGGCGAGCAGCGGGTGGAAGGCGTTGGCCAGAACCGCCGCCGTCTCCCCTGCGTGGGCGATGAGCACGACGTGGTGGTTCATCGCGACTTCCGCCTTGATGACGTCGACGACCCGGCTGCCCGTGCTGTGGGCGGCTTCGTGGCAGGCGGTGCGCAGGGCCGGAGGTCCGTGGTGGGCCGGGCAGGAAACCGGTGAGACCGCTCGGGAGCTTGATCGCCGGTGTACGCCCCTCGTGACCTGCTCGAACACGCTGTGAACGATATCGTTTCTGGTTCACTGCGGTGGCTGGCCGCGATAACGGGCCCTGATCTCCTCTGCGATTGCGGATCATTTGATCTTGTCGAAGTAGATCATTGTCAGCGGTCGTTCCTCGATGCGTGGCGACCTTGATCAACACTCGCTGTACGGAATGAGGCGAGTCGATCTTGTGGCTGGCCTGAAGCGGCGCTTGTGTCGCGTGCGGGAGCGGTGCGACTAGGAGGCTGGCTGTTCTCGTGGCGGCATGCTTGGCATTCGTTACGTGATTTCTCACGCTCGGAGCTAATCCAAGTGGCTGCTTGCGCGACGCCGCGCGAGAGGTGAGGATCATCCGGATTTGTCTGTTCTGCGTGCTGTGGGGGGCTCGCACGGAGTGCAGCTAGGGGGTACCGGTGGGACGCACCGGTTCTATTTGTCGTGCGCGGAAACGGTTATCGCGGGGTGTGGCCATCCTGCTGACCGCGGCGCTCAGCTTCTCGTTGGCGGAGGTGCCCGCATTCGCGGCACCCGGGGCATCGACACAGGCCAAGGGCACGCCGATGGACGTGCCGTTTGTTCGCAGCGAACCCGGTGACGCGGTTCGGCCGGAGCAGCCCAGGGGGGACTTCTCACAGCCGTCGCGGCCGGTCCCGGTGCCGGGCGGGCCGCCATCGCCGTCGGCTCCGCCGAAGGCGCCGCGTAAGGGCGAGTTCGTGGAGGGTGTCTCCACGCTCGTGGGGCGTGAGCCGAAGTCGAACATCTACCGGAACCCGGATGGCACGACCGCGGTGAAGCTGTTCCAGGACGTGGTCAACGTTCCCGCGGGGCCGGGGAAGAGCCTGGTGCCGGTGGAGACGACGCTGGAGCGCCGTGATGGGGTGATCAAGCCGAAGGCGGTGCTCGCCGAGACACAGTTGGCGACGAGGTCGACGCCGGGCACGCTGATCAAGGTCCAGACCGGGGACAAGTCCGCGGCGGCGGAGCTGGAGCCGGTGGGTTTCGCCCAGCGGGACGCCAAGCTGGACAAGTCCGTCGCGGTGTACGAGTCCGTGCAGGACGGGGTGGACCTCAAGGTCCGGGTGCTCTCGCGTGGCCTGAAGCAGGACCTGGTGCTGCATCGTGTTCCGCAGGTGTCGGAGTGGCGTTATCGGTTGCGTGTTCAGGGGGCGTTGACGCCGACCGCGCGGGCGGACGGCGCGATCGCGCTGACGGATGCCGCCGGGGCGGAGCGGCTTGTTGTCCCGGCTCCGATGGCCTGGGACGCCAGCGGTGCGGAGGCCGTGTCGGCGCCGGTGTCGCAGCGGCTGGAGAAGGACGCCCAGGGCTGGGTGATCGTGCTCGCGGTGGACCGTGCCTGGCTGAACGACAAGGCGCGGAAGTTCCCCGTCACTGTTGACCCGAGCATGCAGGATCCGCACGCCTACGCGTCGGATGCGACCGAGGACGCCTACGTCAGCGATGGCTGGCCGAACCAGAACTACAACGGCCGGGAGTGTCAGGACGAGCGCGGGTGTGTGCTGAAGGTGGGCACCTATCCCGGGGCGGGCACGAACTGGGCGTACCTGAAGTACAACCTCGACCCGATCCGCGGCAAGCAGATCCTCAACGCGTCGTGGAACGGGTTCTGGGGCTGGTCGGCGCGGCCGGAGGCGACGTCGTTCACGTTGTGGCACCAGGGGTGTGACTGGAGCGCGGGCGGGATCACGTGGACGAACAAGCCGATGTGCTTGGACAACATCGCGCCGATCCGCGCCCAGGGCAAGGGGCTTGAGTGGTCCAAGGTGGAGATCGGTGACTGGATGCGTAACTACGCCTCCGGTGCGTGGCGGTGGAACGGGTTCATCGTGAACACCGACGGAGCCGGTGCGGAGGCGTGGAAGAAGCTCGCCGCCGCAGAGGCCGGGCCGGAGTTCGCCTCCTACATCGTGGTGAACTTCAACGACGCACCTGGTGTGTGGTTGAAGGGTTGTAACGATTGTTCCTTGCACGCCAACGAAATCCTCTTCGCCGCGCATTCCGGTGACTACCAGAACGACCGGCGTGATGTGGAGTTCATGCTCGCCGAGCACCCGGACGTCCTCGGGCACCGTTTCGCGTGGCAGAGCTTCGACGTGCAGGGGGGTTCGCAGGACCTGACCTGGCGGCACGGCGGCAAGCTGGACTGGAACAAGACCTATTACTGGCAGGTGCGGACCAAGGACGCGTGGTCGGACTGGCAGTACTCGCCGGTGTGGAACTTCCGGACGGTCAACACCACACCTCCTGTTCCTGCGCTTGCTGGTCCTGCGGATCGCGCGGTGGTCTCGGTCAAGCAGCCCGAGCTCACCGCGAACACGGTGACCGACGCGGACAACGACCAGGTCCAGTACGAGTTCTCCATCGCCACCGGCGGGGACGGACGTTCCGGTCTCGTCGCGCGGTCGGGCTGGCTTGATGCTCCGAAGTGGACTGTTCCCACCGGGGTGTTGAAGGACGGGGTGTCCTACACCTGGACCGTCCAAGCACGCGACAAGATGCCTGACACGGCGAGTCCGTACGCGGTCCGCAGAGCACTCAAGGTCGACATGCGGCTCGGGGCGCAAGGACCGATCCCCGGCGATGCGGTCGGCCCGATCTCGGCGAATCTCTCCACCGGCAACGTGATCACCGGGCTGGAAACACCCGCGATGCAGACCCTGGGCGGGCCGGTGTCGGTGAAGCTGTCCTACAACTCCCAGGCTGTCGACGAAACCGGCTTGGTCGGGTCGTACTTCACCGGTGACTCCGAGGAAGGCATCAAGGACACCGAGTCACCGGTGCTGGTGCGCACCGACCCGCAGGTCTCCTTCGACTGGAAGTGGGGCTCGCCGTACGAGCCAGTGGTTCCCGGTGACGGTTTCCGGGTGCGCTGGCAGGGCTTCGTCAAGGTGCCCGTCACCGGTGCGTACAGCTTCGGGGGTGTGCACGACGACGGCCTGCGGGTCTGGGTGGACAACCAGAGCGTCTACGACGAGTGGAAGAAGTGGATGGCCCCCGAGGACGCGCCGAAGTTCGGCGCTTCCACGGTGCAACTGGAGGCGGGCAAGGCCTATCCGATCCGGGTCGAGTACCGCGACTGGATCTACGGAGCCTTCGTCCACCTGTGGGCCCGCAAGGGCACCGACACCCCGGTCCCGGTTCCCGCGTCGTGGCTTTCCCCTGTCGCCTCCGCACTGCCGCCGGGCTGGTCGATGTCGGCGGATGTGGACGGCAGCGGCGCGGGTTACACCAAGGCGACCCTGACCGAGTCCGGTGTGACGGTGGTGGACGGCACGGGTGCCTCGCACAGCTACACCAAGCTCTCCGACGGTGGCTACGCACCACCGCCCGGTGAGTACGGCACCTTGTCCCGGGATGCTGACGGCAAGCTCACATTGATCGACTCCGATGGCACGACCTACGTGTTCAGCTCCTCGGGCAACCTCACCTCGATCACCTCACCGGCGGACGCGCGTAAGCCCGCCGCGGCGCGGATGGAGTGGACCACCCCGGACGCGGGCAACCCGATCCCGCGGTTGACCTCCGTTGTGGATCCGGTGTCCGGGCGTTCGGTGAAGCTGTACTACTCCGGTGCCACCGAGTGCGGGACCGGGTGGGATCCGACGCCAGCGGGTTTCCTGTGCGCGGTGGAAACACCGGACGGCGCGAAGACACACCTGTACTACTCCGGTGGGAAGCTCGCGCGGTTCCGCAAGCCGGGTGAGGAGATCCAGGACCTCTGGTACTCCCCGCAGCACCGGCTGCTCGGTACCCGGACCCCGTTGCAGATCGACTGGATTCACGCCGATCTCGCCAACCGCAACACCGGCGCGGCCAACTACGTCGTGGAGTACCACGCCGACGGTCGCGCGGCGCAGTTGTGGTCCCCGGAGCCGACCGGCTTCGACAAGACGCCGACGCAGCGCCTCAAGCACTTCTACGCCTACGGTCCTGATTGGACAGAGGTGCGGACCGCCGGGCTCAACCCCGCGCAGGGCTGGTCCCGCCGCATCACCAGAGACCTCGGTGGGCGCATGCTCACCGACACCGACGCGACTCAGAAGACCACCAGGTACGAGTGGGCGCCAGACGACAAGCAGCTGGCGGTGATCGACCCGGCGGGACGCAAGTCGACCACTGTCTATGACGAGAAGGGCAACCCTTCCGCCAGCTACGGCCCGGCACCGGAAGCTTGTTTCGACGGTCAGAAGCCGAAAGCGACGTTGCCCGCGGGCTGCGGCAAGATCCCGACCACGACCACCGGATATGACCAGAACATCAAGGGGTTGGCGGCCACCTGGTGGACCAACCCGAACATGACCGGTCCGGCGAACGCCTATTCCACGGCAACACCGAACACCGACTGGAACACCGCGCCGCCGGCGGAAGGACTCAACGCCAAGGGCGCGTACTCGGGGCGGATGACCGGGCTCGTCCAGGTCGACACTCCAGGCCGCTACGCGTTCGGCACGGGAGAGCGGGACGTCACCGACGGCATGCGCATCTACGTCGACGACAACCTGATGGGGGACCGCACCTACGCACCGTCGGTGATCGAATCTGGTCCGTTGGGGTACTGGCGGTTGTCCGACAGTGACGACACCGCGCGTGATGATTCCGGCAATGACCGCAAGGGCACGCTCGCGGGAGCAGTGACGAAGAAGCAGCTCGGTGCGCTTCCGGACGACGGCAGTTCCTCGGCGGACTTCACCGGGGGTGTTGTCACAGTTCCCGACAGCGATGCTCTGGACATCACGGGGCCGCTGACCATCGAGATGTGGGTCAAACCCCGGCACAATCCGCGCGGCGTGCACTGGCACGACCTGCTCAGCAAGTACGTCGCGGGCGCGGGGATGCCGTACGAGCTGTCGCTGAGCCCGGAGATGCGCCTGCAGTTCCGGCACGCCTCTACTGGTGAACGGTGGGAGGCCGTCGATTCCAAGGACGGACTCGGAGTCGACGCGTGGAACCACGTCGTGGTCACCCGCGACGACAAGAACAAGGTCACCTTCTACATCAACGGCAGCAAGTCCGGCGAGAGCACGATTGCCGGTACAGCCGTCGCCAACTCCTCAGCCATGGCGATCGGTCGGCGTCCGGTCGGCGGTGACGCACAGACGCTGATCGACGAGGTCGCCATCTACAACAAGGCGTTGGCGGAGAAGGACGTCGCCCGGCACACGAGCTCGGCGGGCAAGGTCAACTCCGAACGCCAGTCGATCGAGCTGACGGCGGGCGTGCACCGGATCCGCATCGACTACTCACAGCGGCTGTTGGGTGAACGCAGGGTTGGCGTCTCGGATGCGAACCTGATGTGGAAGAGCAGCACCAGTGACTGGAGTCCGGTCCCGGCCGACAAGCTGACCCCGGACTACGGGCTGACAACGTCATCGACCACGCTGGAGTCCGACGGTGTGCCGGACAAGAAGGCCACTAGTTCCTATGTGGACGGTGGGCTCGAACCCGGTTACGGCTTGGCCACCTCTGGGGTCGTTGATCCGGGCGGGTTGAACCTGACCGGGAAGACCGAGTACGAAAAGCCCGGCACCGGGTTCCTGCGGCGTGTCGCGAAGACGATGCCGTCGGGGGCGAAGAACACCTACGCCTACTACGGCAACACCGAAGCGCGGGACAACCCCTGCACCGCTGCGGCGGACCCGGTCAACCAGGCGGGGATGGCGAAGCTGACCACCTTGGCCACACCAGCCGCTGGTGGGGCCAGGACCGATGAGCAGGTCTACGACATCCTCGGCCGTGTCGTTGCGAAGGCGACCTCTGGTGCGTGGGCGTGTACGACCTACGACGCGCGTGGCCGGGTGGTGGAGCAGAAGTTCCCGGAGACCGCCGGTGAAGGTGCCCGGGTGGTTCGCTTCAACCACGCCGTCAACGGTGACCCGCTCACCACGTCGTCCGGTGATCACCACGGCACCGTCACCACCACGGCGGACCTGCTCGGTCGACCGGTGACCTACACCGACGTGCACGGCACCCGGACCGAGACCGGTTATGACCTCGCCGGACGAGCGGTGTCGCAGAAGGTGACGCCACCGCTGGATGCGGCACAGACCATCGACACCAGCTACGACGACGCTGGGCGAGTGACCTCGCTCAAGCACGACGGAGCGGTGATCAGCACCGTGGGCTATGACGCCGCGGGCGAGATGGCTTCGGCTGACTACTCCAACGGCACGGGGCTCAAAGCGATCGGCAAGGACGCCGCAGGGCGGGTCACTTCGCTGACGTGGAAGCTTGCAAGTGGTGAGATCGTGAGCAGCGTGGCCCGCTCCCGGTCTGGTGTGATCACCGACGAATCCCTCGGTGGTGCCGACGCGCGCCCGTCCGGACCGAACTACCGCTACGACGCGGCGGGCCGGTTGACCGAGGCGTGGGTCGCGGGTCACCAGTTCACCTACGACTTCACCTCCCCGGCGGCGGCGGAGTGTCCGACAGGGACGCAGGCGAATGCGGGGGCGAACACCAACCGCATGCGTCTGGTGGACGTCACGGCCTCGGGCACGGCGGAAACGCGGTACTGCTACGACGCCGCCGACCGACTGTTGAGCACTACGGGTGCGTCAGCGGTCTCGGGGGTCAAGTACGACTCTTGGGGCAACACCACCGAGTACACCGTCGGCGGCGCCACAACGTTCCTCGGTTGGGACGGTGCCGGGCGGAACACCACCGCTCGGACGACTGGGGCTGAGGAAGCGTCGGTCGCTTATGTCCGTGACGCAACCGATCGGATCGTGCGACGGGATGCAACGAAGGGTGATCAGGCTGCGGTGGTGTTCTACAGCCACACCGGCAACGGGGACTCGTCGGCGCTGGCTTTGGGCGCTGACAAGAAGCTGCTATCGCGGTCGATCTCGCTGCCCGGTGGTGCGTTGTACACCGTCAAGGGCGGTGCCTCGACGTGGGACTACGCGTCGGTGCGCGGAGACCTGTGTGTGAGTGCCGGTACTGATGGCAAGCAGGCCGGTGGTCTGCGGACGTACACGCCGTTCGGTGAGCCATTGACCGCTGCTGGTGTGGTGGATCTTGATGCGGTTCCTGACAACCAGCCGGGGCAGATGGATTACGGATGGTTGGGGCAGCATCAGCGTCCGTATGAGCACGCCGGTGCCCTGTCGATCGTGCAGATGGGCGCCCGTCCGTACAGCCCACTGCTGGGACGGTTCCTGTCGGTGGACCCGGTCGAAGGCGGATCTGCGAATGATTACGACTACACCGCAGGCGATCCGATCAACCGGACTGACCTTGATGGCCGAGCTGCTAAGGGAACTGCTTCGGACTGGATCGGAAGATTTGTCAACAAGTCACATCGGTTCACCAAGCGGAATGTCAAGAGCTCCTATCGAAATGCCTACTATGGGAAGTCGAAATTTTCGCGAAGTGGAAGATTCTATCGAGTTGACAGATGGGATGACGGAGCTGGAGCATTCGCTGACCATGCCGCTATCGGTGGACTCTTCGGTTCATACTGGGGGTTCCCTGGCGCATTTCTTGGAGGAATTCTCGGGGGACTCTTTGGCTTGCTCAGATGGGCGCTTGCCAACCCGGATGTGATTCGAGGGGAAGCTGTTCCGCTACCTTGCGAGCGGATTCCTGGCAATCTGTGCGCCTAGGCATTTGAAAGCGGAATCAGGCGCGATGCATCGTGATCTCTGAAGCGCGTTCAGTCTGAAGAAGGTATCTGGTGATGTTTATGAGGTCTTCGGCCAAGGAGGCCTGGCTCGAGTGGGGGCGTAGCCCTTGGGTGAAAGCCGGGGCGCACGCCGTGTACTCGTTGATCCTGCTCCAGGTCCTGGTGAGAGGGTTCTACTGGGTGTCCGGCTATGGGCAGCCCCCTAGTGGTGTAGTGGCAGCTTTTCTCTACTGTGCCATTCTTGTTTTTGTGTTCGAGGCGTGGAGGTTGTTGAGGAAGTCCAAGAAATGATCACGAGGGGCGCGTGAAGTTCCACGCGGCCCTCACGCTCCGCGTGCACACGCAGCTGATGCCCGCGAGCCACGAGCGAACCTGGACGGCCGGGGGCAAGGTCTTCGGGAAGCAAGCGGCGTGACGGCGGAAACGGCCGAGGGCCGGGTGACTGGAGTGGTCACCCGGCCCTCGGCGCGTCGGTCAGTCGGTTCGCATCAGACGTCGTAGGACTGTCAGCGGTCGCCAGCTACCGGCGGTTCGCGCTGTTGACCTTTGTCTGACCTGCTGGTTCGTTCTCGACGTTCATCATCGTTGACCGACGCTGATCCACGTCTGACGGCCTGGAGACGGCCTGATCTTGGTTGCCTCGTCGCACCACAAGATCCGTGGGCCGTTGGCGCGAAGCGTCGGCGGGCGTCGATCGCCCCGGCCACTCGACCAGGGTTCGCACTGCGCGATCGTCACGGACTTGGGTCGCCGGAAGCTCGTTGTGTCGTGCGCGCCGTCGGCGGCGGCGCTCTCCGCCAGGCTGCGGGCCGCGCCGCCCGGCAGGCGGCCGTAGCGAAGCGGGAGGCCGCCCTTGCCGGGGATGGATGCGGCCCGGCTGCCAAGGCAACGGTCACAGCGCGCCGCCGCTGGCGGCGCGCTCTTGATCCCATAGAGCCAAATTCGGCAGTACGCAATTCCTACATGTTTTGGCGGGTCGAGGGGAGACCCGCTTGTGGGCCACATCGCAGTGGCGGTGTCCAGGTCTTCAGCGTTCGATTAGTTCGCCGATCTCTACCCGGGCCATGAGATCGGCGATAGCTGGCTCCTTGACCAGGTCGATGGGAAGCAATTCACGGGTCGTACGTTTGAGGTCGACCACAAGCTCGGTGGCGGCGTCATGCACGATGATGTTTGCCTCGGTGCTGTCCCAACGCACTGCTGCAAGGCGGGCTCTGTCGAAGAGTGCGGCCATCACCACGTCCACCGATTGCTTCCCGAACGCGTCGGTACGGGCATGCTGCAACGCGATCACTCTGATGGCGCTGATTCCCGGTGCCACCGCGAGAGCTTCGCGGACGGTAAGCAGCACGTGGGACGAGACGAGAACGGTGTGGAGGCTGAAGCGTTCCGTCTTAGTCAGCTTCTTCAAGCTGAGGTTGCCCGCCGCAGTGGTAGTCGGTTTCCTTTCGGGCACGGCTTCGACACCGGGGACAAGTACGACGACGGTAAGTTCGGAGCCCTCTACGCCTACGGGCGCCGCCGGTGCCTCGTTGTCGTCAAAGGCAGCCGCGACCACGCCTAGGACCACGTCCTCGTCGTTGGCGTTGAGCGCCGACCACCAGTGATCCAGTTTTGCCTGGCGCTTCGCTCTGTCGCGATTCCTCCGCTGTTCCAGTTGCCGAATCTCCTCGTCCGCAGCGGCCTCGGCTTCCGCTTTGGCTGCACGTCGAGCGGAACGCTTGAATATCCCGATGCCCCTGAGCTTGTCCTTGCGGTGTCTGGAACGCACCGCGCGGGCCGGTACGGGATTGCCTTCGGCGGCCACAGGCCGGGTCGCGCTCGGGAAGTCTTGTTGGTGCAAGGTCAAGATCCTGGTCAATGCCTCCTGCAACTCCTGTGCTGCCTCTGCTTTGGCAGCCTGTGCCAGGGTGCGCTGGGACGTAGCGACACCAGCTCCACCACGACGTACTCCACTGGTCGACCGCCGCGAGCCAGACAGGGAGGTGTATACCCCCACTGGGCCTACGCCGGAGGAGAACCCAGTTCGGCCACCTCCGACGTGTAGCCGTGCTGCTCTCGGTCCGACACTGGCGCGTATGCCACGACTCGACGCTCGGATCCGGACACCAGGCGCGATCTTGACTGAGAACCCCATTGCTGCCTCCACTGCTCCGACGAAGCACTAATCGACGAACCTCGAGCGTCGGTTACTGATGACACGACGCGTCACTCGAACCGTCCATGCTTAGACGGCGTACCCTTATTTACAGATAGGGCAGGTCACCGACGATCATGCGCGCTATTCAAACAGGCGATTTGCGGGGAAGTAGCATTCTCCCGTCTCGTTCGCATGCCGCTTCTTTCGGCGCAGAAGGTCATCCAGCCGGACCCGCTGTTCAAGAACCAAAAAGAGATCAGCTCCATCCATGGTCATGAATGGTGTCCTCCGGCTGTACTTTTCGATAGCATCACCGGTAAAGCCGTTGACGCTGACTATGAGCCCGAGGGCATTCTTGCCTTTGTCTCGCACTTTTTCGGAGAAGTGATTTGCGTCCTTGACGTCAACTTTTTTCTTTGTCCACTTCGCTTCGAGTATGTAATCGTCGGTATCGAAGCTAAATGCGCCGTCAATTTGTTCGTATCTTAGCTCATAAGATAGCCGAGGGTCCAAGTCGAAGATGCCGAACAGTCGATTTAAGAACTTCTCAAACTGTCGACCGCGCTGTTGTGGTTGAGTTTCCAGGGAAGCTAGTTGATGAAATTCCTGCTTCAGCTCTTCTAGTTCGTCTGCAAATCGGCGCTGCAACTCCACCTGTTGGGCATATGCGGCACGCTCCGCTTCGGCGCGTTGACGTTCTAGAATTAGCTGCTCATGAGTAGACGTCTGCCTCTTAAGCTCGGCGACAGCATCGCGAGCCTGTGTTAGCAGATGCTCGCTGTCAGAATGCCGTTCTAGCTCGGGAAATCGCTTCATGTTAGCAACTTCCAGCATCAGCTGAAGTGTTGCATTTTGATAGACGCGCTCGTCGCGCATCATGCGGTCGATGAGTTCGTCCGCAACCTCGCGCTTGCTCATGTCGTCAAAGTTAATACCACGGATCAATTCTGGATGCTGTCGAAGTGCAGTTCTAACGTACCTATTAAAGCTGTTCCTGTACCAGACGATAACAGGTAACGCATTGCGCAATGCTTGGTAGGCGCTAGTCGCAATCCGCTTATGTTGAGCGGTACTCATGCTGCCCTCCGACGACGCAGTGTCTCGTGTAGACGAACGTCGCGCACTGCCCGCTCTTGGTTACACTAGGTGCACGAATCGTTACACGAGCTGGCAAGCCGGGGTGAGACTCAACCGGGCAGGGGCCAGCGACAGCTAATGCAGCTGCCTGGCTCTATGCTCCCCATCTATCCCCCGATTGGGGACGACGTTAGGCGTCGGTGCGCTTGGCGGAGCCTGTATAGACCACGGCTTGACACGCTCATCCAATGAGTAAACGGATTGAACACGGCTGCCGCGAGAAACCGGTCATCGTGCGAGCGGCGCCGTCGCGAAGGCTCTCCAGGTGTACACGTGTTCGTCGCGTCCAAGCGTGATCAACGAAGCTGCGGAGACCTTGGCGGACGCGGACTCGGTGTCGAGCGCAGACAGAGCGTCAGTGATAGACGTGGCCGGGCTTTCCGCGTTGATGTAGGCGGCGCTGACATGGGCGCGGAATGCATGTTCGGACTCGGGTACACGGTCCGGTCCCCAGACGTCGGCGATGGCTTCCCGAATGGTGGCGCGGATTCGGTGCACTGCGTCGGCGGGAGTAGGAGGCAAGACGATGGCTTCTTCGAACACCACGGGGCGGTGAAAGGTGAGCGTCACGGGCCCCATGTTCGCCAGGCGCTTTGAGCGGCTTCGGCTATGCGCCGAACGTCGTCGTCTGAGACTTCGTCGGTGAAGCCGACGCCTTGCATCGTCAGGTGCAGCCATTGCTGCGGGATGAGGTCCAAGCAGGGGAACCCGCGCAAGGCGGCCTGATACTCGGAGACCAGACGATGTAGCTCGGCCTGGCCCTCGAACGTCAGGTGCCATGTGTAGAAGCGGCGGCCAACGCGCCAGCCGGGACGCCACCACCAGTGGCGTGAACCTCGGCGCTGGCTGCGGGCTTCGTCAGGGCGAGGTGTTCGGACTCTCCCCAGACGATGTTGACGAGTCTGAGGGCGTCATTCACGTGCTGCGTCAGATCAAGATCGTGCGCGGGAAGATGATCTTCGGGTCGCCGAAGCACGGGAAGAGCCGTGACATTCCGCTGCCTGCCAGTGTCGCGGCTGCGATCAAGGCGCACACGAAGAAGTACAAGCCGCTGCGGATCACGTTGCCGTGGGGCTCTGCCGACGGCAAGCCGGTGACCGTGCCGCTGTTGATCTACACGCGCGAGTCGAAGCAACTCCATCGGCACTCGTTCAACCACCACGTCTGGAAACCAGCGCTCGAAGCGGCGGGAGTGGAGAAGCCGGGACGAGCAGAGGGCTTCCACGCCCTGCGGCACTTCTACGCCTCGTCGCTGCTGGAAGAAGGCGTGAGCATCCGGGCGGTTGCTGAGTACCTGGGGCACGCTGACCCTGCGTTCACGCTCCGCGTGTACACGCACCTGATGCCAGCGAGCCATGAGCGAACGCGAAGAGCGATTGATGGGATCTTCTGCGGATCGTTAGTCTTGTGAGTGCCACTGTTGCTTGAATGGTTATCATTTTTCCACATATGATGCGTGGCTCGGGGTGTCGCTTAGTTGAGTTCGACTTCGGTGCTCCTGCTCATTGATGCGACAGTTCGAGCTAATGAGGTCATGTATGTCTTTGTCGCAACCCAAGATTGAACCGGCAGACGCTGCTCGACTTGCGCGACGCGCCACTGACATGTGGTTGAGTGGTAGTCGGACGCATCCGACCCGCTCCTTTGAGATGGCTATGGTTCGTGCTGCGAGCGAATATGGACATATAAGTAATTTGTCAATCTTGGCGGCCACGCTAAAGATGGTTCCGTCGGTTGCTGACACTTTGAAGCTTTTCAAGCTTGTTGAGGTTGAAGCTTTCCTTGCGCACTCCAGTCAGCAGATATTAACTATTGATCAGGCAAGTAATGTCACTTTCAGGGGGTTGATCCAGAATTGGGACGATTCCTGGAATCTTGAAGAGGAGCTTCCAGCCTTTGTTCCGGGGCAAGATTACCGATTGGATGCGATTCTCGAGTGGGAGATTTCGCAACCTGACTGGGTCACGCGTAACCGTCCGAAGGACTATGCGATAGTTGATATTCCTCATTGGCTCAGGACGATCGCGCGTAGGCTCCAGAGTAAGTCTCGTAGCCGAAATGGTCCGGGTATTCCCATTTTGCGCTTCATTCAGAAGTCTGTCAGTGGGGATCCTATCGGCGAGGCGGCAAGGGAGCTACGGAAGGTCGCGAATGCTGTTGCCGAGGTTGAAAGATTTACCCAGTCGCATGAAAACTTGGTGATCATGCCCGTTGGTAACAAACTGCTGCTTCGGCCTGCGAGCTACCTTACGTCTGGGGCGGTGGAGGTCGGTCAGGGGTTGCTTCCTGTTTCGGCGACTTCTCTGGAAGCTATAGGTTCCACTCTTGGATTTTCTGCTGATGCACTTGAGGAGCTTGAAGGATTAATAAACTCTGAGGCGGTGCGGGAGCAAGATTTGCAGGAATTTTTTGAGCGAAATCCGCAACTTCTTCTCGGTCTCGACTATGAGCGCGCTATTCCTCATCCGATTCTTCGTCGAGAAGAGGAGGCTGACCTGATTCCTGACTTCATCCTGCTTCCGCATGCAGACGGGGTGGGCACGCCAAAGATTGTTGATCTCAAGCTGCCTAAGGTTAACCTCGTGAGAAGGAAAACTAACAGGCTGGGGTATCTGGCTTCAGTGCAGGAGGCTCGTGATCAGCTGATCGAATATCGAAACTACTTCGCTGATCCATCGCGGGCAAAATGGGCGCGTGTTCACCTGGGTATGGAGGTCTATATGCCGGATATCTGCGTCGTAATTGGCCGATCGGCTTCCTTTGGCGATGCCTATGAGCGTCAGCGCGTGCGAGCTACGGCGTCTGACCTGGAGCTCCTAACTTATGACGATGTATTGAACCGGTCTCGCAGGTTCTTTTCTTGATGAAGCGATTTTGGGTCAGTTCGCCACAGACCGAGGGCCGGGTGACTGAAGTAGTCACCCGGCCCTCGGTCTGTGGTCGATCTGACGGCCTCTCCATCCCTGACGGCCTGGAGACGGCCTGGGTGGGGCTCAGACCGGGGAAACGGCTGGTCGGAGCCCCGGACGCATCACACGTCGTAGTAGAGGGCGAACTCGTAGGGGTGCGGGCGGAGACGGATCGGGTCGATCTCCTGCTCGCGCTTGAGGGCGATCCAGGTGTGGATGACGTCCTCGGTGAACACGCCGCCCTCGAGGAGGAACTCGTGGTCCTTCTCCAGGTTGTTCAGGGCCTCGTCCAGGGACACGGGCACCTGCGCGACGTCCTTGGCCTCCTCCGGCGGGAGCTCGTAGAGGTCCTTGTCGATCGGGGCGGGCGGCTCGATCTTGTTCTTGATGCCGTCCAGGCCCGCCATCAGCATCGCGGCGAAGGCCAGGTACGGGTTGCCCGAGGAGTCCGGGCACCGGAACTCAACGCGCTTGGCCTTCGGGTTGTTGCCGGTGATCGGGATGCGGACGCAGGCGGAGCGGTTGCGCTGCGAGTACACCAGGCTGACCGGGGCCTCGTAGCCCGGGACCAGGCGGTGGTAGGAGTTCACCGTCGGGTTGGTGAAGGCCAGCAGGCTCGGGGCGTGGTGCAGGATGCCGCCGATGTAGTGCCGCGCCGTGTCGGACAGGCCCGCGTAGCCGGACTCGTCGTAGAACAGCGGGGCGCCGTCCTTCCACAGCGACTGGTGGCAGTGCATGCCCGAGCCGTTGTCGCCGTAGAGCGGCTTCGGCATGAAGGTCGCGGTCTTGCCGGCGGCCCACGCCGTGTTCTTCACGATGTACTTGAACAGCTGCAGGTCGTCCGCGGCGTGCAGCAGCGTGTTGAACTTGTAGTTGATCTCGGCCTGGCCCGCGGTGCCCACCTCGTGGTGCGCGCGCTCGACGGTGAAGCCGGACTCGGCCAGCGTCAGCGAGATCTTGTCGCGCAGGTCGGCGAAGTGGTCAGTCGGGGTGACCGGGAAGTAGCCGCCCTTGAACTTGACCTTGTAGCCCTTGTTGCCGCCCGGCTCGTCGCGGCCGGTGTTCCACCAGCCCGCCTCGGAGTCGATCTCGTGGAACGAGGCGTTCTCGCTGCTGGAGAAGCGGATCGAGTCGAAGAGGTAGAACTCCGCCTCCGGCGCGAAGTACGCGATGTCGGCGATGCCGGACTCGGCGATGAACTGCTCCGCCTTGCGGGCGATGTTGCGCGGGTCGCGGCTGTAGGGCTCGCGGGTCAGCGGGTCGTGCACGAAGAAGTTGACGATCAGCGTCTTGACCTCGCGGAACGGGTCGATGCGGGCCGTCGCCAGGTCGGGCAGCAGCAGCATGTCCGACTCGTGGATCTGCTGGAAGCCCCGCACCGAGGAGCCGTCGAAGGCCAGACCCTCGGCGATCGCGTCGGCGTCGAACGCTTCGGCGGGCACGGTGAAGTGCTGCATGATGCCGGGCAGGTCGCTGAACCGGACATCGACGAACTTCACGTCCTCGTCGGAAATGAAGCGCAGGACCTCGTCGGGATTGGTGAACACCCTCGTTGGCTCCTTCACGCACGTGAGGCTTGTCCGCCGGTGCAGGATTGCCGCCGGCATGGACCTGACGCTAGGTGCGCGGTGTTGCTCGACCGCTACCCCAGTGTTTCCTCAGTGTTAACGGCACCCCGGTCCGGTGCCTTGACCCACCTGGTCGGGGCACCTTCGCCACCCGGTCTTACCCTTGACAGCGTGAGCACCGAACCCGAGGTCACCCACGCCGGAGCGCGGTTCGGCTTCCCCGCGCACGGTCCCGGTTCGCTCGCGGGATTCGGCCGCAGGATCCTGGCGCTGGTCCTGGACTGGCTGCCCGCGGCGGCCCTCGCCTACTTCCTCACCCAGAACCCGTCGCTGTCGGCGTTGGTGATCTTCGCCGCGGTGACCGTCATCTCGCACTCGTTGTTCGGCAGGACCCTGGGTTACGCGGTCACCGGGATGCGACTGGCCAAGATCGACGGTCTTCGCCCGGACCCGGGCCGCGTGCTCGTGCGGACCCTGTTGCTGTGCCTGGTGATTCCCGCCGTTGTCAGCGACAGCGACGGCCGTGGGCTGCACGACAAGGTCGTCAGCACCGCCGTGCTCAGCACCCGGTAGCTAGCGCGGCGGTCCCAGGTGGACCGCGGTCGCCGCCTGCCGGAAACCCACCCGCCGGTACACGCGGTCCGCTCCCGCGTCGGCCGGGGTCAGCCAGTGCAGCTCCGCTCCCGAGGCCCGCACCGCCGAAGCCGTTGCCAGCGCGCCGAACCCCCTGCCCTGGTGCTCCGGGTGCACACCGATGCCGACCAGCTCGGCGATGTCGTCGACCACCGGGCTCCACGCCGCCGTCGCCACCGCGACTCCCTTGTGCCGCACCAGGACTCGGCCTCCGTCCCGCGTGTCGGTGCGCAGCGGTTCTCCGTCGACCACGCGGCCGAACGCCGCTGTGGCAACGCTTCGCGCCTCCGCGAGCTGCCGCCCGTCGCGGACCACTTCGACAGCGATGTCTGAATCCGCTTGTGCCGCAACGACGTCGGCCGTGGAGACGGTGAGCACGGGGCAGGTCTCCGCGACCTGGACACCCGCTGCCGAGAGCGCCTCGACCGCTCCGGGGCTGGACTCCTCGATGATCTCGAACCGCAGCGGGGTCTCGCCGAACGCCTCAGCCAGCACGGCCAGGGAGTCGCCGAGGGAGTCGATGCGCGCGCCCGGCACGGCGGGCAGCGCCGAGGACAGGAACGCCGGGCCGGTGGTGCACACCATGCCCACGAACGGCGACGCCGGGACCGCTGTGCGGACCCGGCGTCGCGAGGAGAGCTGGGCCGCGGCGATGCGTGTCGCTGAGTGCTGCACGCCGCGGACGATAGATCAGGGGAGCGGCTCAGCGCCTCCGCATTGCGCGCTGGACGTTGCGCATCTTCGCGCCCTGGGGCAGCGGGCCCTTCGGCATCGCCGCGCCACGGGCCGCCAGCGCCGAGAGCCGGGTCTCGATCACCTCGACCTGGGCCTTGGTGATGTTGCGGGGCAGCTTGGTCAGGTGGCGCTGCAGGTCCTTCAGCTTGACCTGCTTCTCCTCGTTGCCGACGATCAGGTCGTAGATCGGGGTCTCGCCGACCACCCTGGCGATGCGCTTCTTCTCCTGGCCCAGCAGCGGCTTCACCCGGTGCGGCGCACCCTCGCCGACGAGCACCACGCCGCAGCGGCCGACGACGCGGTGCACCGCGTCGAGCTGGGTGGTGCCCGCGACGGCCTTGGTGACCCGCCAGTTGCCGCGCATGTTGTCCAGCGCCCACGCCGCCGCGCCCGGCTGGCCGTCGGCCTTGCCGAAGACGTTGCGCTGCACCCTGCGGCCGAAGATGACCACCGCGGCCAGCACACCGAAGGCGATGCCTGGGGCGAGGAACACCCAGTGCATGTCCCAGATGAGTCCGAGAGCGAAGATGCCGCCCGCCACCACCAGGAACGAGCCCAGCATCCACGGGATCAGGCCGCGGTCCTCGCGGCGCTGCATCTTGAACGCCTCGAAGATCTGCTTGCGGCGCTGACGGGATGCTTCGCGGCGTGCGCGCTTCGCTTCCTTGGCGGCAGCCTTGTCCTGCTTGGGGGCCATGCCTCCAGGATACGGCGGCTACCACGGCGTGTTGCGGCGGGCCGGAAGAGTCCTGGCGCGGTGAGTCATAAGTCGTAATGATCGAAACCGTCCGATGCGCCAGGTGATCGATCGTTAGGGGTTGCGATGGCACGACGCAAAGGCAACAGCGGGTGGAGCGGGGCCGCTTCCTCGAACAACGGCAGCGGTGGGGGCTGCAACTCCGGCGCCGACGGCGGCGGGGGCAGTGACGGCGGTGGTGGCGGGGACGGCGGGGGCGGTGGTGGCGGCGGCAACTTCACGCTGCTGCCCAGGCCTTCCGCGCTCCTGATGGCAGCATCGCGCCTGGTGGGAGAGGGTGCGGCGTCCAGGCGGCTCGTGCTCGCCGCGCTGCGCGGCTACCAGTCGCTGGTCTCCCGCTACACCGTGGCGTGCCCGCAGCCGGTCTCGTGCAGCGCCTTCGCGGTGGAGGCGGTGCACCGCCACGGCGGGCGGCGCGGGTTGCGCCTGGCCGCCGCGCGCGTCACCGCCTGCGGATAGCGAAAGGGGCCGCGCCCGGGTGGGCGCGGCCCCTCTCATTCGGCCTTGTTCGCTACTGGCGGGCGAGGACGGCGCTGGCCTCCTGCGCGGCGGTGCCCTGCTCGCTCAGGTGGCGCAGGTTCTCCGGGACCTCCTCGCCGCGGTGGCGGACCGCCTGGGTGTAGAGGCGACCCGCGCGGTAGGACGAGCGCACCAGCGGCCCGGCCATGACACCCGCGAAGCCGATCTCCTCGGCGGCCTTGGAGTGGTCGACGAACTCCTGCGGCTTGACCCAGCGCGACACCGGGTGGTGCCGGGGGCTGGGACGCAGGTACTGGGTGATGGTGATGATGTCGCAGCCCGCGTCGTGCAGGTCGTGCAGCGCGGCCGTGACCTCCTCCGGCTCCTCGCCCATGCCCAGGATCAGGTTGGACTTGGTGACCAGGCCGGCCTCGCGGGCGCGGGTGATCACCTCCAGCGAGCGCTCGTAGCGGAAGGCGGGGCGGATGCGCTTGAAGATGCGCGGCACCGTCTCCAGGTTGTGCGCCAGCACCTCCGGGCGCGAGCCGAAGACCTCGGCCAGCTGCTCCGGGTTGGCGTTGAAGTCCGGGATCAGCAGCTCGACGCCGGTCCCCGGGTTCAGCTCGTGGATCTGGCGGACGGTCTCCGCGTAGAGCCAGGCGCCGCCGTCCTCCAGGTCGTCGCGGGCGACGCCGGTCACCGTCGAGTAGCGCAGGCCCATCGCCTGGACGGACTCGGCGACCCTGCGCGGCTCGTCGCGGTCGAGGTCAGCGGGCTTGCCGGTGTCGATCTGGCAGAAGTCGCAGCGGCGGGTGCACTGCTCGCCGCCGATGAGGAAGGTGGCCTCGCGGTCCTCCCAACACTCGTAGATGTTGGGGCAGCCGGCCTCCTCGCACACGGTGTGCAGGCCCTCGCGCTTCACCAGGCTCTTGAGCTCGGAGTACTCCGGGCCCATCTTCGCCTTCGTCTTGATCCACGAGGGCTTCTTCTCGATGGGAGTCTCGCTGTTGCGAACTTCCAGCCGCAGCAGCTTGCGGCCCTCAGGAACCACGGTCACGTGCCCACCCTACGCCCGTTCGTCCGGAAATCAGGAGGGGTCCGGTGTGACTCCGGTCAGTTCGGCGGTCACCACCCACAACCTGCGGGCCAGCACCTGGTCGCGGGCGTTGGCGGAGGCGCGGGCGCGGCGCGGGGAGCCGAAGAGCTCCAGCACGCCGCTGGGCCCGAAGTACTCGCCACCGCGCACGTCCGGCATGGTCGCCGCGTAGAGCTGCGGCAGCGTCCCGGTCGCGGTGTCCTGCGAGATCACCCGGTTCACCAGCTCACTGCCGCGTTCGAGCAGCCTGCTGCCGCGCGCCCGTGCCATGTTCGTGGACAGCTCGCTCTTGGTGAAGCCGGGATGCGCGGCCACGCTGAGCACGTCGGAGCCCGCCTTGCCCAGCCTGCGGTTCAGCTCGAACGCGAAGAGCAGGTTCGCCAGCTTGGACTGGCCGTAGCCGGTGGCCGGGTCGTAGCGGCGCAGTTCGAAGTTCGGGTCGTCCACCCGCAGCCCGCCGCGGAGGTGGGCCAGCGAGGACAGCGTGACCACCCGCGCGGCGCCGGTTGCCCGCAGCGCGGGCATCAGCAGCCAGGTCAGCGCGGCGTGGCCGAAGTGGTTGGTGCCGATCTGGGCCTCGAAGCCGTCGGCGGTGCGGCGCAACGGCAGGCCCATCACGCCCGCGTTGTTCATCAGCACGTGCAGCTTGTCGCCGGTGCGCTCGCGGATGTCCTCGGCGGCCTTGCGCACCGAGGACAGGTCGGCGAGGTCGAGCGTGACCAGCTCCGGGGGCTCGGCGGTCGCCGCGCGCACGACCTGGTCCAGCGCCGCCGCGCCGCGCTCGGCGGAGCGGCAGGCGAGCAGGATCCGCGCGCCCTTCGCCGCCAGCGTCGTCGCACTGGACAGGCCGAGCCCGGAGTTCGCGCCGGTGATCAGGATCGTGCGGCCGGACTGGTCTGGGATGTCGTTCGCGGTCCACTTCGACATGGCCCATACCTACCTGTGAGTAGCACTTCTCGCCAGTGCGGTTTGTCAGGCGCTGAGTGCCAGCTTGCGGAGTAGGCCGCTCAGCGGGTTGCGTCGGGCGGAGGGCGCGGGCGCGCTGCGCACCAGGCCGAGGAAGGCCGCGCCGATCCGGTCGATCTCCGCCGCGCTGTCCCCGGCCTCGGCCAGCCCGGCGGCCAGCGCCAGCATGCGGCGCTCGCGGGCGGCGGCGTCCTCGGGGACCGGGTTGGCGTCGAGCACCCGGCGCAGCGCGGGCTCGGTGGCCGCGGTGCGCTGCCAGGCCGCGGTGACGGCCTCGACGCGGTCGCCGCCGGAGCGCTCGGTCTCCAGCAGCGCGAGGTCGACGCGGGCGGTCAGCAGCAGCATCCAGCGGTAGTGCAGCGCGGCGGCCAGCTCGGCGGCGTCGCCGAACTCCGCGGTCGCGCCGGGGACCTCGGTCAGGGTCAGACGGGCGTCGGACCGGTCGCGGACGGTGGTGACCGCGGCGTCCAGCACGTCCCGGCGACGGTAGAAGTCCTCCCAGCTCATGGCCTGCCTCCCAGCCGTGATCGCGGTCATACTCAGGGTTTGCGCCATACCGTCGGTATGGCCGACACGGTCACCATACCACCGGTACGTACTCTCGGTATGTCGTAATCTTGTGAGCATGGCGACAGCGCGGCCGCGGCGGGTTGACTACTCCGAATCCACCAGGAAAGCCCTGGTGGACGGGGCAGTGGTGCTGTTCACCGAGCGCGGCTACGCGGGCACCTCGCTGGATGAGGTGTGCAGGAGGGCGCGGGTGACCAAGGGCGCGCTCTACCACCACTTCAGCGGCAAGCAGGGGCTGTTCGAGGCCGCGTTCGACGCCGTGGAGCAGGACATGCTGTCCCGGCTCGCGGAGATCGTCTCGCAGCCCGGTGACGTGTGGCAGACCTCGATGGAGGGCCTGCGCGCCTACCTCAAGGTCTGCCTGGAGCCCGCCTACCAGCGGATCGTGCTGCACGAGGGGCCGGTGGTGATGGGCTACGAGGCGTGGCGCGAGGCCGAGGAGCGCTTCAGCTTCGGCCTGGTCCGCACGGCGGTCAGCGGGCTGATCGACTCCGGCATCATCGGCGACCTGCCGGAGGAGCCGATGGCGCGGCTGCTCTTCGGCGCGCTCGCCGGCGGGGCGACCATGATCGTCGCGGCCGAGGACCAGAAGAAGGCGAGCGAGGACATCGGCCGGTGCATCGAGGGCGTGGTCAGCGGGCTGCGGGCGCTGAAGGAGACCGGCTGGACGCCGCCGCCCGCCGAGACGATCACTGGGCAGTGAGTGGCGCAGGCCACTAGCGTTGCCGTTCGTGGACTTCAGGATCTTCACCGAGCCCCAGCAAGGGGCCACCTATGACGACCTGCTGCGGGTGGCCCGGTGCGCCGAGGACGCCGGATACGACGCCTTCTTCCGTTCCGACCACTATCTGAAGATGGGTGGGGTCACCGGGCTGCCCGGGCCCACCGACGCCTGGATCACGCTGGCCGGGCTGGCGCGGGAGACCTCGCGGATCCGGCTCGGCACCCTGATGACGGCGGGCACCTTCCGCCACCCCGGCCCGCTGGCGATCGCCGTCGCCCAGGTCGACCACATGTCCGGCGGCCGCGTCGAGTTCGGCATCGGCTCCGGCTGGTTCGCCGAGGAGCACACCGCCTACGGCATCCCGTTCCCCGGCGTGCGGGAGCGGTTCGACCGCTACGCCGAGCAGCTCGCGGTGATCACCGGCCTGTGGCAGACCTCGGAGGGAGAGACCTTCTCCTACCAGGGCGAGCACTACCAGCTCACCGACTCGCCCGCGCTGCCCAAGCCCGCGCAGCGGCCGCACCCGCCGGTGCTGATCGGTGGGGTCGGTGCCAAGCGCACACCGAAGCTGGCCGCGCGCTACGCCGACGAGTTCAACCTGCCGTTCGTCGACATCGACACCGCGGTCACCCAGTTCGAGCGCGTGGCGGCGGCGTGCGCGGAGAAGGGCCGTGACCCGCGCTCGGTGGTCCGCTCCGCCGCGCTGGTCGGCTGCGTCGCCAAGGACGAGGCCCGGCTCGCCGAGCGCGCCGCCGCGATCGGCCGCGAGGTCGAGGAGCTGCGGCGCAACGGCCTCGCGGGCTCGCCTGCCGAGGTGGTGGACAAGCTCGGGCAGTGGAAGGACAAGACCGGGATCACCCGCGTCTACTTCCAGATGATGGACCTGACCGACCTCGACCAGATCGAGCTGATCGCCACCGAGGTCTTCCCGCAGGTGTCCTGAGCGGACCGCTGACGTGGCGGCCCCCTGGCCGCTACGTCAGCAGGTTCTGTCCCATGAAACCGAGCAGTGCCAACAGGATCGCCGTCGGCAGCAGCACCGTCCTCCTGGACGCGATGAGCCAGACCTCGAACGCCACGACGGCTCCGACGCCGATCACCGCCGCGACCGGGTTCGCCGACTCCTTGACCAGGAACGGCAGCAGCAGCACCGCGAGCGCGGACAGCAGGTAGCCGACCGTGGCGATCAGCCTGGTCCTCGGCGTCTCGACCAGCCAGCTGCCGAGCGTGACGCGCTTGTCGGCGTTGCCGTCCTCGTAGATCGGGTACGCGGGCTGGAGGTAGGGGACCCGGCCAGCCAACGACTCCGCGCCCCACCGCACGTGCCGCCCGGCCATCACCATCGTTCCGTCCCACCCGGTCCGGCCGTTGCGGCGGCTGTCCGGCTCGGCCTTCCCCGCCTCCGGCACGTGTGCGAGCTCGTCCGGCAACGGGTGCTCGGCGTCGTGGCTGAAGGCGATCCGCTCGCCCGGCAGGTCCTCGAAGTTGCGGTCGACCACCTCGCGACCGCGCGCGGGCCAGCGCTGGTGCGCGGTGAGCCAGCCGAAGCTCGGATCGACCGGCAGCCACCCGGTCCCGTCGACGTGGAACTCCGCCCAGGCGTGCGCCTGGAGGCGGCCGGTCGCCCAGGTGCCGAAGACGGTTCTGGCCGGAATGCCCAGCGCCCGGCACCACGCGACGAACAGGAACGCGTACGCGCCGCAGTCCCCGGCCTTGTCCCGCTGCATGGCCTCGGCGCCGAGATCACCGGAGGGCCATGTGTAGCGGTAGCGGTCGCTGACGAGCTCGTCGAAGAACGCCCGTGCGATCTCTCTCGGCGTTTCGAGCCCTTCCGCGAGCCGCGCCGCCTCGGCACGGATGGTGTCCGACAGCGGCACGAGCGTGGTCGACGCCGTGAACCGCGCGCGCTCACCCTCGGTCAGCTCGGGTGACAAGCGTTCGGGTTTCAGTTGGTGCACAAGGACTTCCGCGCGCATGCTGGCCCGCTCGCCCGGCGGGACCTCCACCAGCCACGCGTCGTCGGTCTCGCCGTAGGGCGCTGGCTCCTGGGTGAGCCCGACGACGGACTGCCTCGGCGTGTCGGGCAGTCGCGCCACGAGCAGCTTCATGGGGGAGTCGCTGTGGTTGTGGATGGACCAGGTCAGGCGACGCATGTGCGGTCTCCAGGTTCAGTGCAGCTGGCCGGCGATGTCCGACGAGGCGGCCAGCACGATCAGTACGGGGACCGTGGCCCGCGGGCGCAGCCGGTAGCTGCCGCGCCCGTCCTGCTCCACGATCCGGGCGCCGGTGAGCGCCTTGAGGTGGTGGTAGAGCTGCCCGGTCGAGCCGAGCCCTGCGGCGGCCTGCAGCGCGGCGGCCGGCTGCGGCCCGTCCGTGGCGAGCAACCGGACCACGGCCAGCCGCACCGGGTTGCCCAGCGCGGCGAGGACCTCGGTGCGGGGACCGTCCGGCAGGGCCAGCAGCGGCTCCGGCCGGGAGAGGATCTTCCAGCTCAGCTCCTGGTGCAGCGTCACGGTTCCCTCGTACGCCAGCAACCCGCCGCCGTCCTCCCGGGTGGGCTCCGCCGGCGCCGCGCGACCCTCCAGCGCGGCCACCCGGAGCTCCAGCTCGGCGACCCTCGCCGCCAGGTCGCCGGCGTCCGGCTTGGTCTCGGTCATCCCCCGAGGATGCCTGGCCGGGTTCCGAGCGCGTCGGCCACCCTCCGTTGCCAGGCCGGGTCGAACGCGGTCTTGACCACCATGCCGATCAGCGGGTCCTGCTGGCCGAACTCCGCCTCGCTCAGCTCGTCGAACAGCATCGCGCCGGAGCTGACCGTGCCGTCCTTGCGGCGCGCGCCGAAAGCCATGGCCAGGATGCCGCCGGACAGCGAGCCGCCCTTGAAGCCGAAGGAGTCGAAGCCGGGAGCCGGGTCCGGGCCGAAGGCGCGCTCCAGGTGCGTCCTGGCGATCGGCGCGGCGGCAGCGGGCCAGTAGCGGCCGGTGGCCAGCGCGCGGTGCAGCTTCGCCAGGTCCCGCGCCGGGGCCGTCCACGTGCCCGCCACCCACCGCGCGAGCCCGGAGTAGCCGGGCAGCTCGGGGTAGAGGGTGGCGAACACCCACTCGCGGTACTTCGGGTCGGCCGCGAAACGCCTGGCCAGCTTCCGGCCGACGGCCTTGCGGACCGCGCCGGAGTGCTCGTCCCTGCCGTGCAGGGCGATCAGCATCTCGCCGGTGATCATCCGGATGTCCGCGTGCGACCAGCCCGCCGCCGAGGCGGCCCTGCGCAGCCCAGGCTCGCCGAGCAGCTCGTGGAGGTAGTCGGTCGCGGCGTTGTCGCTGAAGGTGGTCATGGCGAGCACCATGTCGTCGAGCGTGACCTCCCGTTGCGGGTCGGCCGCGTAGAAACCGCTGGGGTCCAAGGGGATTCCCAGGTGCTTCAGCGCGCCGGGGTGCGCGCCGCCGTCCATGTTGGGCAGGTAGTACGCCTCCCAGTCGGCGATCCGCACCCCGCGCTTCGGGTCGAGGCGGCCTTCTGCGACGGCCGTGGCGTAGGCGGCCAGGTGCACGACCTTGATCGCCGAGCCCACCGGCTGGGCGGCGTTCTCCCGGTGGGTGACGCCGGTGCCCCTGCCGTCGTCGAGGTGCACGGCGACCCGGTGCCGGTTCGCGCGCAGCCACTCGACCCAGCCGTCCGGCGTGGTCGGGACCCGCGACGTCGCCGCGAGGCCGGTGTTCGGCAGGACGAGGGTGGCGGGCACGGCGAGGGCCGCCGCGCCGAGCAGGGTTCTTCTGGTGAGCACCACGAGCACTCCCCCTCTGTTTCTCCGTAATTACGGAATGCTAGAGGAGGAGTGCGGTGCCGCGCAGCCGGTCCTAGTTCTGGAGCGCGAAGGTGATGCCCGGGGCGCTCGGCTCGGTCCTGGCGATGTTGATCTCGCTGACCTGGATCTCGCCCTCCAGGGCGGCCAGCACCGCGCGCTCGGCCAGCGGCAGCGCCTCGGCCACGGTGACCTGGCGGCCCAGCTCCTCCGACAGCGAGGTCACGCCGACGCCGGTCAGCCCGCACGGCACGATCCGGTCGAACGCCTTGGTGTCCGGCTCGCAGTTGAGCGAGAAGCCGTGCATGGTGACCCCGCGCTGCACCCGGATGCCGATCGCGGCGATCTTGCGCTCCTGGCGGGTGGCGTCCCCGGCCAGCCAGACGCCGCTGCGGCCCTCGACGCGGCCGACCTCCAGCCCGAAGGACTGGCACACCACGATCAGCGCCTGCTCCAGCCTGCGCACGTAGGCGACCACGTCCACCGGCTCGGCCAGCCCGACCAGCGGGTAGCCCACCAGCTGCCCCGGCCCGTGCCAGGTGATCTTGCCGCCGCGGTCGACCTCGACGACGGGCGTGCCGTCGTCCGGGCGGTCCTCCGGCTGCGTGCGCTTGCCCGCGGTGTAGACCGAGTGGTGCTCCAGCAGCAGCAGCTGGTCCGCTCCGGTGCCGTTGGCGCGCGCCTCGGCGAGTTCGCGTTGCAGGTCCCACGCCTGGAGGTAGTCGATCAGGCCGAGGTGCCGGACCTCGATCGGCGTGCCTGCGACCCGGCAGGAGATGTCAGGACGGCTCACGGCTCGACACTACTCCTCCGTCGTGCCCGTTCTGGACGCGTGACGGCCACACCGCCGCGGCCACGAGCAGTCCCATGCCCAGCGCGCCGAGGACCCCGCCGATCACGTCGGTCAGGTAGTGCACGCCGAGCATGACCCGGCACGAGGCGGCCAGCAGCACGATGAACGCCAGCGCGCTGGGCAGCCACCTCGCGAGCTTCCACCCGCTCCACACGATCAGCACCACCGTGGTCACGGCGACCGCGGTGACGGCGGTGACGTGACCGCTGGGGAAGCTCTCGCCGGGGAAGACCCTCGGCCGCGTCCGGGCGAACACCCCCTTGAGCTGCACCACGGCCCAGGACAGCCCGAGCACGAGCGCCGCGCGCACCATCACCCCGGCCCGCGCGCCGTCGCCCAGCCCGGTGAAGTAGCCGAAGCCGAACACCAGCGCGACCATCAACGCCAGGGCGAGCGCGGGGCCGAACACGTCGGTGACCGGCTTGATGATCCGGCCGAGCAGCTCGTCGTGCTCACCGCGGAACGCCTCGACGAACCAGACGTCGATGCTGGGCGGGTCGTGGTTGACCACGGCGCCCAGGACGAGGCAGGCGAGGAACAGCACCGCGCCGACCGACGCGAGCAGCGGCCGGGACGGCCTCGTCAACGGTCCTCCACCGCTGCTTCCAACGCGGCCTCCAGCGTCGGGTGCTGGAACTCGTACCCGGTGCGCTCCAGGACCGCGGGCACGGCGCGCTGGCCGGTCAGCGCTCCCTCGTCGGCGAACTCGCCGAGCACCAGCCGCAGCGCGAACCCGGGCACGACCCACGGCGCGGGCCGCCCGAGCGCCTTGCCGAACGCGGCCGTGAACTCGGAGTTGGTCGCCGGGCGGGGCCCCGTCAGGTTGACCGGCCCGCTGACCGACTCGTTCTCCAGCACGAACCGGATCGCGCCCACCTCGTCGTCCAGGGAGATCCACGGCATGTACTGCTGCCCGTCGCCGAGCCGCCCACCGAGCAGCATCGAGAACAGCGGCCGCAGCTGGCCGAGCAGCCCGCCGGAAGGGGAGAGCACCAACCCGGTTCGCAGCATCGCCACCCGCGCCCCGCCGGCCGACGCGCGCTCGGCGGTGTGCTCCCACTGCTCGCAGAGGTCGGCGAGGAAGCCCTCGCCCGCCGTGGCGGTCTCGTCAACGACGCGTGAGCCCGTGTCGCCGTAGAAGCCGACCGCGGAGCCGTTGACCAGCACCGGCACCTTGCGCTCGGCGACCGCCTCGGCCAGCAGCCTGGTGGGGACGACACGGCTGGTGATGAGGGTCTTCTTGCGGTCCTCGTTCCACCGCCGCTCGCCGATGCCGGCGCCGCACAGGTTGACCACGGCGTCGGCGCCGTCGAGCGCGCCCTCGTCCAGCTTGCCCGCGTACGGGTCCCACCCGCGCTCATCCGGTGCGGAGGGACGACGACGGACCAGGCGCAGCACCTCGTGACCGGCGTGCCGCAGCACCGGGATGAGGGCCGAGCCGATCAGGCCGGAGGAACCGGCGATCACAACGCGCATACCCCGATGTTCCCCAAGAACCCGCTCCCGTGCACATCCCATCCGCACAAGATCGAATGTCCGGGCTCCGCCCGGCCTCGGAACCCCCGGGTCGAGGGCGGCACCGGGTCGAAGCCGTCTTATCACGGCAAGCTGAGAACTTTGTGAAGAACTGGTTCAGGGTGCGGTCCCGCCGTTTTTCTTCGCGACGTGTGCCGGAATCTCGGTTAGGTTGTGTGCATTCTGGGGCGACGGGATGCTGGAAGAAGGTGAATTAATGAGTGACGCGTTCGCGCGCGAGCCGAGGTGGGACCCGAAGATTTTTCCGCCCGCCGCCAATGCGCCACGTGTTGTACAGACGGCGCGGATGCTGTCAAATCCGCAGGGGTATGGACTGTCGCTGCGGCGACGGCTCGGCCCCGTTTTTTCGCTGCGCATGTTCCCTTATCGGGGCGCGCTCGTGTGCGCGACCGATCCCACGAGCATCCGAGCCGTGCTGACCGACCAGGACCGCTTCGTCGGAGGTGAGGCCGCCTCGTTCCTCGCTCCTGCCGTAGGAGCGGGCTCGCTGATCTGCACGCCGCCGCCGCGACACCTGCGCAACCGCAAGCTGCTGCTGCCGCCGTTTCACGGAAAGCGCATAGCTCGGTGGTCGGAGCGAATCCAGGTTTCGGTTGAGAACGAACTGCCGGGATTGCTCGGCGAGGGTGGGGGTCCTGTTCGCGCATGGGCGCAAAGGCTCACCATCGACGTCATCCTGCAGGTTGTCTTCGGCGTGAGCGATCCGGCTCGGCTGGCGGTCTTCCGGGACGCGTTGAACGAGTTCGTCGGAATGGGGAATCTTACCGTTCTGTCTCTGCCGAAACCTCTGCAGCGCGACCTCGGCCGGTACTCGCCGGGCGGGCGCTTCGTCCGGCTCCGCGCGAGGGTGCACGCCCTGCTGCTGGAGGAGATCAGCACGCGCCGTGCCGCGCCCGGAGCCGATGACGTGCTGTCCCTGCTGCTGGAGGCGCGGGACGAGCACGGCGTCGGGCTGACCGACGAGGAGGTCCGGGACGAGCTCGCCGGGCTGGTGATGGCCGGGTACGAGACCACCGCGACCACGATCGCCTGGGTGATCCACTTCCTCGCGCACAACCCGGTCGCGCGCGACGAGCTCATCGACGACCTCGACGCGGGCTCGGACACCCTGCTGAAAGCGACCATCACCGAGGCGATGCGGCTGCGGCCCGCGGTCTACTCCTCCATCCGCACCGCGACGCGGGACACCGAGCTCGGCGGGCGGCCGGTGCCCAAGGACGCCTTCGTCGCCGCGCTGTTCTCCGTCACCCACCTCGACCCCGAGCTCTGGCCGGACCCCGAGGCATTCCGGCCGCAACGCCATCTCGACGCCAACGTCCCGCCGTACTCGCTGACCCCGTTCGGCGGCGGTGTGCGGCGCTGCATCGGAACGGCCATGGCCCAGCTGGAGATCGAGACCGTGCTGAGAGGGGTCCTCAAGATCGCGGTCCCGGAGCCGACGGGACCTTTGGAGGCGGCGCGGCTCATGTCCGTGACCATCGTCCCCGCGAAGGGCGGCCGCGTTCGGATGCGCGGGCGCGCCCTCGCCTGTCAAGGAGAATCGTGAACGACAGACCACTCGGCCCGACCGCCTCCGCGCTCGCCGGCGCCCTGTTCGGTCCGGACCGTGACGCCGTCCATCTGCCGTGGCGGCAGATCATCGTCACGGAGGTGTTCCGGCGTGCGGAGGGCCTCGACCCGACTCAGCGGGTCGCGCTCTCCTACGAGCGGTTGCGGGCGTTACAGGACTCCGTCGAACACGGCGACCGGCTGGCCGCGGACCCGCGTCAGCTGGCCAGCATGCACGAGTGGACCGCCATGGTCGATCCGGCGACGGCCACCGTCGCCGGAATCCACTACAACCTCTTCCTCGGCAGCCTGCTCGACCACGACACCCACCCGAAACGCGAGCTGGCGGACTTCACCACCTTGCGGCGGACCGGGACCTTCCTGTGCACCGAGGTCGCACACGGCAACGACGTCATCGCACTGGAGACGACGGCCGAGTACGACCGCACTACGGCGGAGTTCGTCCTGCACACGCCGTCCGAGGGCGCGCGGAAGTTCATGCCCAACACCAGCCTCGTCGGTGGTCCCAAGAGCGGGGTCGTCGCGGCTCGGCTCATCATCGACGGCCAGGACCACGGCGTTTTCCTGTTCCTGGTGCCGCTGTCCGACGAGCGGGGATTCCTGCCGGGAGTACACGTCCAGCCGTTGCCCGAACGCGTCGGCAGCCCGATCGACCACTGCCTGACCTACTTCGAGCACGTGCGCCTGCCACGGGAAGCGTTGCTGGAGAGCGAACACGGCCGCATCGCCGACGACGGCTCGTTCGACAGCGCGCACGGCAGCCTCCGCAAGCGGGTGCTGCGCAGCATCGCGCGGGTCACCGTCGGAAAGCTGTGCCTCACCGCCAGCGCGCTCGGCGGCACCAGGGTCGCGCTGGCGATCGCGGTCCGCTACGCCGAGCGGCGGACCATCGCCGGAGCGAGAACGGGAAGCAGGGTGCCGCTCGCGGAGATCCGCAGCCACCACGCCCCGCTGCTCAAGGGCATGGCCACCGCCTACGCGATGACCTTCCTGCACCGGTCGGTCGAGACCTGTTGGGCCGACCGCGATCCGGCGACCGCAGCCGAGGCCGAACGCCTCGTCGCCATCTCGAAGGGCTGGATCACCTGGCAGGCACGGACGATCCTCGACCAGTGCCGCGAACGCTGCGGCGCGCAGGGACTGTTCCTGGCGAACCGGCTGGCCGAACTCGCCAACGACCTTGAGGGCGCTATCACCGCCGAGGGCGACAACCTCGTCATCTGGGTCAAGGCCAGCGCCGAGATGATGTTCGAGTTCGACCGCGCGACAGTGGCGACCCGGCGCGAGACCAGCGGAGCGGGGGAGTGGACCGATCCGGAGTTCCTCCGCGACCTCGTCGCCGCTGTCGCCCGGACCTGGCACGCCCGAGCGCACACGGCGCTGCGGCGGGACCGGAACAGCGACTCGCTGCGGCGGTGGAACGCCGCGGTCGCTCCGGCCACCGAGGCGACGGAGGCCTATGCCCGGCTGCTGGCCACCGACGCGTTCCTCGCCGCGGCCGACGAGTCGGGTGATCCGGCCGCCAGGGCACTCTTGCGCCGACTCTGCACGCTCTTCGCCCTGGACTACCTCGCCGCCCACACCGGCGACCTGCTCGCGGAGGGCCACATCACCGCCGACCTCGTCGGCAGCCTGCACGAGACGGTCAACGCCCTGCTTGAGGACCTCGCGCCCGAGATGGCAACGCTGGTCGAGGGCTTCGACCTGCCGGTACAGGTGCTGGAGGCCATTCCGATCACCAGCGGCGAGCCCTTGGAAGGCGTCGTCGCATAGCCTTCCGCCCTCCCGGAGAGCGCGGGATGTGAAGCGGCCCCCGGAGCACCAGCTCCGGGGGCCGCTTCGTGTGTGCTGAGCGATCAGAGGCCGAGGTCGGCCTCGAACGCGCCCTCTTCGAGGCGCTGCTTGACCGTGGTGAGGAAGCGCGCGGCGTCCGCACCGTCGACCAGGCGGTGGTCGTAGGACAGGGCCAGGTAGACCATCGAGCGGATGGCGATCGTGTCGCCGCCCGAGCCGTCGGACACCACGACGGCGCGCTTGACCACAGCGCCCGTGCCCAGGATGCCCACCTGCGGCGGCGTGAAGATCGGCGTGTCGAACAGCGCGCCGCGGCTGCCGGTGTTGGTCAGCGTGAAGGTGCCACCGCTGAGCTCGTCCGGACCGATCTTGTTGGTCCGGGTGCGCTCCGCGACGTCGGCGATCTTGCGGGCCAGGCCCGCGAGGTTCAGGTCGCCGGCGTTGTGGATCACCGGGACCATCAGGCCCTTCTCGGTGTCCACCGCGATGACGAGGTTCTCCTCCGCGTGGTAGGTGACCTCCTTGGCGTCCTCGTTGATCGAGGCGTTGAGCACCGGGTGCTGCTTGAGCGCCTCGACCGCCGCCTTCGCGAAGAACGGCAGGAAGGACAGCTTGACGCCCTCACGGGCCTCGAACTGGCCCTTCGCCCGCTGGCGCAGCCGCGCGATCTTGGTGACGTCCACCTCGACCACGGTGGTCAGCTGCGCGGTGGCCTGCAGCGACTCCCGCATCCGGCGCGCGATGACCTGGCGCGGACGGGAGAGCTTCTCGGTCTTGCCGCGCAGCGCCTGGGCCTGGGCCGAGGGCTGGGCGGAGGCCGGGGCCGCCGCCTTGGGCGCGGCGGGAGCGGCCGCGGGGGCCGGAGCGGCCTTGGCCGCCTTGGCCTCCTCGACCGCGGCGAGCACGTCCTGCTTGCGGATGCGGCCGCCGACCCCGGTTCCCTTCAGGGAGTTGAGGTCGATCTGGTGCTCCGCGGCCAGCTTGCGCACCAGCGGGGTGACGTAGGGCGAGCCGCCCGCGTCACCGTTGGTGCTCGCCTGCTCCGCGACCTGCGCGGGAGCCGGAGCCGGTGCCGGGGTGGGCGCCGGAGCGGCGGGGGCGGGCTTGGGAGCCTCGGCCTGGGGGGCCGGGGCGGGCGCGGCGGGCGCGGGGGCCGGGGCCGCGGCGGGCTTGGCGTCGCCGCTGCCGATCACCGCGAGCTTCGCGCCCACGTCGACGGTCTCGTCCTCACCGACGACGATCTCCAGCAGGGTCCCCGCCGCGGGCGAGGGGATCTCGGTGTCGACCTTGTCGGTGGAGACCTCCAACAGCGGCTCGTCGGCCGCGACCGTGTCACCGACCTGCTTGAGCCACCGGGTGACGGTGCCCTCGGTGACGCTCTCGCCGAGCGCGGGCATGGTCACGTCGGTGCCCTCGGCCGACCCGCCGGAGGACCCGGCGGACGGTGCGGGGGCGGGCTCGGGCTGGGCCGCCGGCTCGGGCTGGGACTGGGGCTCGGCGGGGGCGGCGGCCTGCGGTGCGGGGGCGGGCGCGGCGGACCCGCCGCCGTCGCCGTCCCCGATCACCGCGAGCTCGGCGCCCACGTCGACGGTCTCGTCCTCGGCGACGACGATGCGCTGAAGCACGCCCGCCGCGGGCGAGGGGATCTCGGTGTCGACCTTGTCGGTGGACACTTCGAGCAACGGCTCGTCCACCTCAACCCGGTCGCCCTCCTGCTTCAACCACCGGGTGACGGTGCCCTCCGTGACGCTTTCACCCAGGGCCGGCATCTGGACTGAGAAGGCCATCTCTCGCTGACTCCTCGCGCTTTCGTGGCTCGTGTGGCTGACTTCGCTTCGTGCCGACGTCAGCCGTGCACGTGCAGCGGCTTGCCGGCCAGGGCGAGGAAGGCCTCGCCCAGGGCTTCGTTCTGGGTCGGGTGGGCGTGGATGAGCGGGGCGACGTCCTCGGGGAAGGCCTCCCAGCTGTAGATCAGCTGGGCCTCACCGATGAGCTCGCCGACGCGCTCGCCGACCAGGGTGATGCCGACCACCGGGCCCTCCGGGGCCTTGACCAGCTTGACCCCACCGGCGGTCTTGAGGATCTGGCTCTTGCCGTTGCCCGCCAGGTTGTAGACGTAGGTCTCGACGGAGCCGTACTTCTCCTTGGCCGCGGACTCGGTCAGGCCGACCGAGGCGACCTCGGGCTTGCAGTAGGTCACCCGCGGGATGCCCGCCTCGTCGATGACCCGCGGGTTCAGGCCCGCGATCTCCTCGGCGATGAAGATGCCCTGCTGGAAGCCGCGGTGCGCCAGCTGCAGGCCGGGCACCAGGTCGCCGACGGCGAAGACGCCGGGCAGGTTGGTGCGCAGGCGCTCGTCGGTGAGCACGAAGCCGCGCTCGGTGCGCAGACCGGCCTCCTCGTAGCCGTGGCCCGCGCTGTTGGGGCCGCGGCCGACGGCGACGAGCAGCAGGTCGGCCTCAAGGGTCTCGCCGGACTCCAGGTTGACCGAGACCGAGGTGTCGGTCTGCGAGGCGCCGGTGAAGCGCACGCCGGTCTTGAAGGTGATGCCGCGCTTGCGGAAGGCCCGCTCCAGCTGCTTGGAGGCCCACTCGTCCTCGGACGGGACCAGCCGGGGCAGCGCCTCGATGATGGTGACCTCGGCGCCGAAGGAACGCCACACGCTGGCGAACTCCACGCCGATGACGCCGCCGCCGAGCACGATCGCCTTCTGCGGCACGTAGTCGAGGTTGAGCGCCTGGTCACTGGTGATGATCCGGCCGCCGATCTCGAGGCCGGGCAGGCTCTTGGCGTAGGAACCGGTCGCCAGCACCACGTTCTTGCCGGTGTAGCGGTCGCCGTTCACCTCGACGGTGTTCGGGCCGACGAAGGTGCCGGTGCCCTCGACCAGGGTGACCTTGTTGGCCTTGGCCAGGCCCTGCAGGCCCTTGTACAGGCCGCCGACGATGCCGTCCTTGTAGGAGTTCACCCCGGCCATGTCGATGCCCGCGAGCGAGCTCTTCACGCCGAACTGGTCACCCTCGCGGGCGTTGTCGGCCACCTCGGCCGCGTGCAGCAGGGCCTTGGTCGGGATGCAACCGCGGTGCAGGCAGGTTCCCCCGAGCTTGTCCTTCTCCACCAGAACGACGGACAGGCCGAGCTCGGCCGCGCGGAACGCGCAGGCATAGCCGCCCGAGCCGCCGCCGAGGATCACGAGGTCGGCGGAGGTGTCGGTCACAGCATCTCCTCTGAGGAGGCAACGTTGACTTCAGGTCATGAGTGCCATGTGCGCCGGTAGGCGCGCGGGCAAGCGCCATCTTGTCACCTGTTCGGCTCTGTTGGCGACGCGGCCCGGTACGCGTGTCCCGAGAAGTCCTCCGGATGACAGCCGATGGATCACAACGACGGCCCGACACGCCTGCTGGCAAGATCTGACAACCAGGTGAAGGAGGTGTCGTTATGGGGCTGTTCGACCGGTTCCGGAAGCGGCGGAAGCCCGGGACGCTGCGGGGATCGTCCAACGACGACACCGACCACCTCATGGCGTGGGCCCGGCAGCGGCGGGGCGTCGAGGCGTACGTCGAGCCCAAGACGACGGTGACGGAAACCACTGTGGTGCTCATCGCCCATGACGGCGAGTGGACCCGCAGGCGCGTCGACGGGCCGGAAGGCGCCCGCAAACTCGGGCGCAAGCTGGGCATTCCCGTCTACGACGTGGCACTGGTCGGTTACCCCAGACGCATGCGCGAGTACACCGAACGGCAGCGGGTGCTGAAGAAGCGCGCCCAGCGCGACGAGCTGGGCGGCTGACCCCGGCCGACACGACGAAAGGCACCCCGTGACCGGGGTGCCTTTCGCGTGGGTCCGAAGCGCGCTCGTGCCGGACGTGCTCGGAGATCAGCCGTTCTCGGCGATGTCGGCGAGCACCGCGGCGAGGGTGCGGACCGGCTGGCCGGTGCCGCCCTTGGTGGTGTAGCCCCACGGCCCGCCGGTGTTGTAGGCCGGGCCCGCCACGTCGACGTGCGCCCACTCCACGCCCTCGGCGACGAACTCGCGCAGGAAGATGCCGGCGGAGAGCATGCCGCCCCAGCGGTGGCCGGTGATGTTGGCCAGGTCGGCGATGTTCGAGCTCAGGTCGGCGCGCAGCTCCTCCGGCAGCGGCATGGCCCAGCCGCCCTCGCCAGTGGCGCGGCCGATCGCGGCGACGCGGTCGCGGAAGTCCTCGGTGCCCATGACGCCCGCCGTGCGCTTGCCGAGCGCGACGACCTGCGCGCCGGTCAGGGTGGCGGTGTCGATCAGGTAGTCCGGGCCGTCCTGGCAGGCGCGCACCATCGCGTCGGCCAGGATCAGGCGGCCCTCCGCGTCGGTGTTCTGCACCTCGACGGTCTTGCCGCCGAGGATGGTCAGCACGTCGCCGGGGCGGTAGGACTCGCCGCCGGGCATGTTCTCCGCCATCGGCACGGTCGCGACGACCTCCAGCGGGTACTTGAGCTTCGCGGCGAGCACCACGGTGGCCACGACCGCGGCCGCGCCGGCCATGTCGCTGGTCATGTGGTGCATCTCGCCCGCGGGCTTGATCGAGATGCCGCCGGTGTCGAAGGTGATGCCCTTGCCGACGAGCGCGACCTTCTTGCGGGCCTTGGCGCCCTTGTAGCTCAGCCGGACCAGGCGCGGCTTGCGGGAGGAACCGCCGCCGACGCCGAGGATGCCGCCGTAGCCGCCCTTGCGCAGCGCCTTCTCGTCGAGCACCTCGACGGTCAGGCCCGCGGCCTCGCCCAGCTTCTGCGCGCGCTCGGCGAAGGAGGCCGGGTACAGGTCGTTGGGCGGGGTGTTGACGAAGTCGCGCGCGGTCCAGACGGCCTCGGCGATCGCGGTCGCGGCCTTCAGCTTCGCCTTGGCCGCCTTGTCCTTGGCGCCCGCGCCGGTGGTGAACTCGATCTTGGTGGCGGCCGGCTTCTTGTCCTGGTCGGACTTGTAGGCGGTGAAGGTGTAGCCGCCGAGCACGTGGCCCTCGACGGCCGCGGCCAGGTCCACCGCGCCGAGGGTGCTCAGCACCCGGCCGGTGCCGTTGAGCGCCCGCGCGCCCGCGCCGGTGGCCCTGCGGACCTGCTCCGCGCTGACCACGCCGTCGGCGTTCGGCGCGCCGAGGCCGACCGCGACCACCAGGGCGGCGGTCAGCTTGCCCGCGGTCGGCAGCTTCACGACCTCCTCGGCCTTGCCGGTGGCGCCCAGGGTCTCCAGCAGCTCGACGAGCTTGCCGTCGAACGCGGCGTCCACCGCGGCCGCGCCGTCGGCGAGCGCCAGGCCGTCCGCCCCCTGCACGGTGCCGATGACGACGGTGTCGGTCGCGGCGGTGGTGGGGTCACTGTCGGTGAGCGCTAGCTTGGGGACGGTCACGCTTGCTCCTCGTCGTGGTCCGGCGGCGGTGCCGGATCGGTGATGGCTGGTTCGAGTCTCGAAAGGGCCGTGGCATCGCCCAACCGGACACCTCACCGGTCCGGCCGATGTCGGCACGACCATCCGCTACCGGATGGTAAACGCGAACGGCGTGTTGTCAGCCGTCAGGTGGCTGTGCGTGACGATGGGCCGGGGCATACCGTGTGCGCGTGGCAGTCGAGCCGCAGCACCCCGTCACCGGTCGTCGTCCGGCGGCCCGGATCCCCGCCGCCGTCGTCCTCGGTCTCGGCGGCATGCTCGGCCTCGGCCCGTTCCTGCTCGCGGCGCCCGCCGCGGCGGCTTCGGGCGCCTGGATGCTCGTCGGGCTCGCGCTCTCCGCCGTCGCCGCTCTGTGCGCCATGTACTCCACGTCGGAGCGCTCCTCGATCCGCGAGTACATGGGTCGCTGGCCGGGGCGCGTCGCTGGCACCGGGCGCTTCGTCGCGCTGGGCTGCGTCGCCGTGCTGCTCGCGGTGACCTTCGGCCAGTACGTCTTCCCCGAGCAGCCCCGCATCGCCGCGTTCGGCGTGCTCGCCGCCGCGGTGGTCTTCAACGCGAGCGGACTGCGCTGGGGCAGCGGGTTCGCGTGGCTGATCAGCGGGGGCGTCCTGCTGGTGCTGGTCCTGGTGGTCGCCGCGTGCCTCGCGGTCGCGCCGGTTGAGCTGCCCGGCGCCGTGCCCCTACGGGCGGGAGCGAACGACCCGCGGAGCCTGATGACCGCCGCCGCGATCCTGTTCCTGGGTTTCGTCGGGTTCGAGCGGGTCACGGCACCCGGTGACGACGAGCCGCAGCACGGCTGGCGCACGAGACGGCGCTCCATTCCGGTGCTGGTCAGCATCGTGGCGGTGCTCTACGCGTTCCTCGGCATCGCGCTGCTCTACCAGCTCGGTCCGGCGCGGCTGGCGTTGTCGCCGACCCCGTTGCGGGACGCGGTGATCGCCGCCGACGGAGCCGTGATGCTGCCGCTGGTCGAGTTCGGCGCCGGGGTGGCGCTCGCGTCGTGCCTGGTGCTCGTGCTGGCGTCGATGCGGCGGATGATGATGCAGGCTGCGGTCGACCGCGAGGTCGCGACCGGCCTGGCCAGGTTGGCGCGCGCGGGAACGGCGTGGCCGGTCGACCTGGTCGTCGGCGGGTTCGTCGCGTTGCTCCTGCCGCTGCTGGACACGACACAGGCCGTGCACCTCGCGGCGTGCTGCGTGCTGGTGCACTACGCCTTCGCCAACGCCGCGACGCGCGTGCAGCTGGTCGACACGAACCGGACCTGGCCGATGCGCATCGCGTGCTTCGGCCTGGGCATCTCCGTCATGCTCGCGATGAGCCTGCCGCCGATGACGTTGCTCACCACGTTGCTGGTGCTCGTCGCGGGATCGTGCCTGGGGGCTTTGGTTTCGCATCGGTGGCGGTAGTTTCTCGCTCTGTGAGTGACTCTCAGCTGCGCACCAGTCCCCTGCACGCCGCACACCGCGAGCTCGGCGCCACCTTCGCGCCGTTCGGCGGGTGGGAGATGCCGATCCAGTACTCCGGCGGCGGAGTCGTCGCGGAGCACACCGCGGTCCGCGAGGCGGTCGGCGTCTTCGACGTCTCGCACCTGGGCAAGGCCCTCGTCGCGGGGCCGGGCGCGGCGGAGTTCGTCAACTCCTGCCTCACCAACGACCTGCGCAAGATCGGCGCGGGCCAGGCCCAGTACACCCTGTGCTGCGTGGAGTCCGGCGGGGTCGTCGACGACCTGATCGCCTACCTGGTCAGCGACGACGAGGTGTTCCTCGTGCCCAACGCGGCGAACACCGCCGAGGTCTGCCGGATGCTCGCCGCCGCCGCGCCGGAGGGGATCACCGTCACCGAGCAGCACACCGGCTACGGCGTGCTGGCCGTCCAGGGCCCGAAGTCCTCGGAGCTGCTGGAGGCGCTCGGCCTGCCGACCAAGCTGGACTACATGGCCTTCGCCGACGCGGAGTGGGAGGGCTGCCAGGTCCGGGTCTGCCGCACCGGCTACACCGGCGAGCACGGCTTCGAGCTGCTGCCGAAGTGGGACGACACGCCCGCGCTGTGGACCGCCCTGCTCGCCGCGGCGGAGCCGCTCGGTGGCCGCGCCTGCGGTCTCGGCGCGCGCGACACGCTGCGCACCGAGATGGGCTACCCGCTGCACGGTCAGGACCTCTCCCTGGAGATCAGCCCGGTGCAGGCCGGTTCCGGCTGGGCGGTCGGCTGGAAGAAGGACGCGTTCTGGGGCCACGAGGCCCTGCGCGCGGAGAAGGCCGACGGTCCCGCCCGCAAGCTCTTCGGGCTGCGCGCGGTGGAGCGCGGTGTGCCGCGCGCGCACATGGACGTGCTCAACGCCGGGGGTGAGCGGATCGGCGAGTCCACCTCGGGCACGTTCTCCCCGACGCTGAAGATCGGCGTGGCGCTCGCGCTGCTGGACACCTCGGCCGGGGTGAAGATCGGCGACGAGGTGACGCTGGACGTGCGCGGCCGCTCGCTGCGCTGCGAGGTCGTGAAGCCGCCGTTCGTGCAGACCAACGTCAAGTAGTGGCGGCGAGGCTCTGGGCGCCGGGAGAGGAAGTCCTCTACGCCTTCCGGCGCAACGACGGCAGTCTCGGCTCGGTGACCCCGGCGCGGGTGCTCTCCGACGACGGCGAGCGGCTGGTGTGCTGGGTGCCCGACGGCACCCCGGTGCGCGCCACCCGCGTGCCCGGCGGCGAGCACCCGCGGGACGTGCCGCTGGACCAGCGGTTCCGGCTCGGGCGGGTGCCGGTGCGCTCCACCTGGCACGGCAGCTCCACGCTGCGGTTGGTGTTCGAGGAGGAGTGGTCCAGCGTCTGGTGGTTCTTCGCGCCGGACGGCACCTTCCTGAACTGGTACGTCAACCTGGAGATCCCGCTGGGCCGCACCGACACCGGCGTGCGGCGGGTGGACGGCGTGCTCGACGTGGAGGTGCGGCCCGACCTCGGCTGGTCCTGGAAGGACGAGGACGAGACCGTCGCGGCGATCGAGGCCGGGAAGATCACCCAGGAGCAGCTCGACCGGCTGCGCGCCGAGGGCGAACGGATGATCGCCCTGGCCGAATCGGGACTTTTCCCCTTCGATGGGACGTGGTGCGACTTCCGGCCGGAACCCGGCTGGCCGTTGCCGACGCTTCCCGACGAGGTGATGGAGGAACGCTGACGTGCTCTCCGCCGAGGACTTCCGAGACGTGGCCCTGAACCTGCTGGAGTCCGAGGAGGTGGAGACCTGGGGGCACCCGACGTTCCGCGTCCGCGACAAGATGTTCGCGGCCATGGACGGCGACGGGCACCGCGCCACCATCAAGGTCTCGCCGGAGGAGCAGGAGGCCCTGGTCGCCGCCAACCCGGAGGTCTACGCGGTCGCGGACTACGTCGGGCGCTTCGGCTGGGTCAGCGTCGAGCTGCGCGGCGCCGACCCGAAGGAGATCGGCGAGCTCGTCCGCGAGGCGTGGCGGCGCACCGCGCCCAAGCGCCTGGTGAGCGCGCACGACGCCGGTGAGTTCCGGTCCGTGCAATAGTCGGGCGTCCGATGTTCGGGATCGCGATGTTCGGATGACTGAAGAAGGTTTATCGTGCAGCCATGACGACAGCGCCCTTCTCCCGGACGTCCAACCCGAACCCCGTTTCGGCGGAGCGTCGGGCGCAGGTACTGGCCAATCCGGGCTTCGGGCAACACTTCACCGACCACATGGTCAGCATCGAGTGGAACCCCGAGCGGGGCTGGCACAACGCGGCCGTGCTGCCCTACGGCGCCTTCCCGCTCCACCCGGCGGCCATGGTGCTGCACTACGGCCAGGCCATCTTCGAGGGCCTCAAGGCCTACCGGCAGCCGGACGGCTCGGTCGCCTCGTTCCGCCCCGACGCCAACGCCGCGCGGTTCCGCGCCTCGGCGCAGCGGCTGGCCATGCCGGAGCTGCCCGACGAGCTGTTCCTCGCCTCGCTGCGCGAACTGGTCGACATCGACCGCGAGTGGGTGCCCGCGGCGGGCGGCGAGGAGTCGCTGTACCTGCGGCCGTTCATGATCTCCACCGAGGCCGGGCTCGGCGTGCGCCCCGCCAAGGAGTACCGCTACCTGCTGATCGCCTCGCCCGCGGGCGCGTACTTCGCGGGCGGCATCAAGCCGGTCAGCGTGTGGCTGAGCACCGAGTACGTGCGCGCGGCCCCCGGCGGCACCGGCGCGGCGAAGTTCGCAGGCAACTACGCGGCCTCGCTGCTCGCCCAGGCTCAGGCCGCCGAGCAGGGCTGCGACCAGGTCGTGTGGCTCGACGCGGTGGAGCGCCGCTGGGTGGAGGAGATGGGCGGGATGAACCTGTGCTTCGTCCTCGGCTCCGGCGCCGAGGCCCGCATCGTCACCCCCGAGCTGACCGGCACGCTGCTGCCCGGCATCACCAGGGCGTCGCTGCTGGGGCTGGCCGCCGACCTCGGCCACCCGGTGGAGGAGCGGCGCATCTCCACCGACGAGTGGGAGAAGGGGGTCGCCTCCGGTGAGATCACCGAGGTCTTCGCCTGCGGCACCGCCGCGGTGATCACCCCGGTCGGCCGGGTCAAGCACGCGGGCGGCGAGTTCACCATCGGCGACGGCGGCTCCGGCGAGCTGACCATGAAGCTGCGCAAGGGCCTGACCGACCTGCAGCGCGGCGCGGTCGCCGACACCCACGGCTGGATGCACCGGCTGGGCTGATCTTGTGACGGGGAGGGGCTCTGTCCGGTGGGCAGAGCCCCTCTTCTCGGTTACGCCTGCTGCGCGGTCGCGGCGAGCACGACCTCGCGGACGCAGACCCGCTGCGGCTGCTCGTAGGCGAACCGGATGGTGGCCGCGACGTCCTCGGAGGTCAGCACGTCGTTGGCCTCCTTCCACGCCTGGTAGTCGGCCTTGATGCCCTCGTCGGTGGTGTGCGAGAGCAGTTCGGTCTCCACCGCGCCCGGCGCGATCGTGGTGACGCGCACGCCCTTGCCCGCGACCTCCTCGCGCAGGCTCTCCGACATCGCGTGCACGGCGAACTTGGTGCCGCCGTAGACCGCGTGGTTGGGGAAACCCTTGCGCCCGGCGACGGAGCTGACGTTGACCACGGTGCCTCGGCCGCGCTCGATCATGCCGGGCAGCACCGCGTGCACGCCGTTGAGGAGGCCGAGCACGTTGACGTCGAACATGGTGCGCCACTCGGCGGGCGCCTGGTTCGCGATGTGACCGAGCAGCATGACGCCCGCGTTGTTCACGATCGCGTCGGTGGGGCCGTACTGGGCCTCGGCCTCGGCGACCGCGGCGGAGACGGCCTTCGCGTCGGTCACGTCCACCGCGCGGCACAGCGTCTCGGGCAGCTTGAGGTCCTCAAGGCGGTCGAGGCGGCGGGCCAGCAGGAGCAGGGGGTGGCCCAGCTCCGCGAAGGTCTGCGCCGTCGCGGCGCCGATCCCGGAGCTGGCCCCGGTGATCACGATGAGCGGCTTGGTCATTGTCCGGAACTTACTGGCGCCGCCGCTGCTTAGAAAATTTTTACCGCCGACAGGACGACGAGGACAACGGTCGTGGCGACCTCGCAGCACGCGCCGAACACGTCCCCGTTGACGCCGCCGAACCGCCTGGTCGTGTGCGAGACCAACCCGAGCACGGCGACGGTGGCTCCCAGCACGGCCAGCGGCCCCAGCCACGGGTGGACCACGGCAGCGGCGGCGGCCAGCGCGAGGGTCCACGCCACCGGAACGAGCACTGGCTGCGTCCCGGCCACCAGCGCGCCGAGCCCCTTGTTCTGCGCGGGTGGCACACCGCGGCGGCAACCCCACCCGAAGGCGACCCGGCCCGCGACGACCGCGAGTGTGATCGCGCCCCAACGGTTCTGTGCGACAAGCGCGCTGATGGCCGCCGCCTGCGCCCCCAACGCCACGATCAGCGCGACCACGGCGAACGGGCCCGCGGCGGGATCGTGCATGACCTTCAACGCCCGCTCAGGAGGCCCGTAGCAGCCCAAGCCGTCCGCGACGTCGCCCAGACCGTCCACGTGCATCCCGCGCGTGGTGGCCGCGAGCAGCCCCACGACGAGCACTCCGACGAGCAGCGGGCTCAGGCCGATCGCGTTGAGCCCCAACGCAACGGCTGTCGCGGTGGCCCCGAGCACCAGCCCCACGAGCGGTGCCCACGCGATGGCCCCCTTCGCGGTGTCCCGGTCGACCTCGTCCACTCGCACCGGGACCACGCTGAACATGGAGAACGCCAGCCGCACTCCACCCACCGCGCGCTCAGAGGTCCAGGGGTGGCGCGACCGTGAACTTCGGTGGCTCGGGCTCGGCGGGCGGGACGGGTTCGGTGAAGCTGGGCTCAGGGGCCGCCGCCTGTGCGGCGGGAGGGGGAGTGGCCGCGGGCTGGGGAGCGTCGGCGGGGCCCGCGATACCCGCGTCGGCGAAGGTGGCCATCTCCGCGAGGATCCTGGTCGCGGCGGAGAGGACCGGCAGCGCGGTGAGGGCTCCCGAGCCCTCGCCGAGGCGCATGCCGAAGTCCAGGATCGGCTTCAGGTCCAGGTGGTCCAGCACGATCGCGTGCGCCGGTTCCACCGAGCGGTGACCGGCCACCCACCACTCACGGGCGCCAGGGGCGAGCTCCTCGGCGACCATCGCGGCCGCGCCGACCACGACTCCGTCCAGGACCACCGGCGTGCGCCGGGCCGCCGCCTGGGCCAGGAAGCCGGCCATCGCCGCCAGGTCAGCGCCGCCCGCCGTGCGCAGCAGCGCCACCGGGTCGGCCCCGACCTTGCGGGCTCTGCGCAGCGCGTCGCGGATCGCCGCCGTCTTGCGCATCCAGCCCTGGTCGTCGATGCCCGTGCCACGGCCCACCACGGCCACCGGCTCCGAACCGGTCAGTGCCGCGATCAGCACCGCCGACGGGGTCGTGTTGCCGATGCCCATGTCCCCGGCGACCAGCACGTCGGCGCCGCCGTCGATCTCCTCGTCGGCGATGTCGCGGCCCGCCTTGACCGCCGCGGCCGTCTCCGCCGCGGTGAGCGCGTCCTCCCGGTCGATGAGGCCGGAACCGTTGCGCACCTTGAACTTGCTCACCGTCGGGGAGGTCTCGCCCGCGACCGCGACGTCCACAACGCGCACGGTCGCGCCCGCCGCGGTGGCGAGCACGTTGACCGCGGCGCCACCCGCGAGGAAGTTCGCCACCATCTGCGCGGTGACCTCGCTGGGGTAGGCCGAGACGCCCTGGGTCGCGATGCCGTGGTCCCCGGCGAAGACCACGACGCGGGGCCGCTCGAACGGCTTCGGCGGGCAGACGCCCTGGCAGGCCGAGACCCAGGCGCCCAGCTCCTCAAGGCGGCCCAGCGAGCCCACCGGCTTGGTGAGCTGGGTGTGCCGCGCCACGGCCCGGTCGCGGATCTCGTCGTCGGGTGCCGTGATGGGTGGGAAGACTCCGGGGTCGTCCTGTCCCGAGTTGTCCATAGTGGACACTCCAACCTCCGTCTTGGTGATCAGCGCAGCCGCAGCGGGATTCCCGCCACGAGCAGCGTGACCGTGTCGCACACGTCGGCGACGCGGGCGTTCAGCCTGCCGAGCTCGTCGCGAAAGAGCCTGCCAGAAGGCGTGGCCGGATGGACGCCCAACCCGACCTCCGAGGACACCAGCACCACCCGCGCCGCCGTCCCGGTCAGCGCGCGGACCAGCTCGTCGGCGTCGGCGCGCACCGGCTCGCGCGAACCGCCGTCCCAGGCGCCCGCCGCGTCGAGGGACTCCGTCAGCCAGGTCGCGAGGTCGTCCACCAGCAGCAACTCGTCCGGGCCCGCCGCGTCGAGCAGGCTCGGCAGCGAGGGGCCGTCCGCGGTCTCGACGGTCCTCCAGCACGCGGGCCGCCGCCGCACGTGGTCGGCGATGCGGGCTTCCCAGTCCTCGTCGGAGGCCCAGCGCCGGGCGGTCGCCACGTAGGTGACCGAGGAGTCGGCGGGGGCGATGCCCTCGGCGTGGGCGGACTTGCCGGAACGCGCGCCACCGAGCACCAGCGTCCGTCGACTCACCAGCTTCCTCCCCGTGGCGCGGTCGGCGCCACGTTACCGTTTGCTCGCCGAGCGAGAGGGAGGCCGACGTGAGCTACCGATGGCGTTACCAAGACTCGACCGAGGCCGACGTGATCGGGCCGGACGAGCAGTTCGAGGACCAGTCCGACGCGGAGCTGTGGCTGGAGGAGAACTGGCCCGACCTGCTCGACGGAGGGGTCGACCAGGTCACGCTGCTCGACGGTGACACCCCCGTCTACGGCCCGATGAGCCTGCACCCACCCGAGCAGTGACCGCCATTCGCGGGCTTATGGACCGTTTTGAGTTCGCGAAAGCGTCCATAAGCCCGCGAATGGCGAGAGGGGGTTACGGGGTGACGGTGAGGCGGGGGTCGTACTCGATGACGCCGTCGAGCGCCTCGTCGATCTTCTTCATGATCTCCGCGTCCAGCTTCACGCCCGCGGCCTTGACGTTCTCGGCGACCTGCTCCGGGCGGGAGGCGCCGATGATCGCCGACGCGACGTTGGGGTTCTGCAGCACCCAGGCCACGGCCAGCTGGGCCATGGTCAGACCGGCCTCCTTGGCGACCGGCTCCAGCAGCTGCACCTTCTCCAGCACGTCGTCGCGCAGGAAGCGGGCGACGAAGTTCTTGCCGCCGCCCTCGTCGGTGGCGCGCGAGCCCGCCGGGACCGGCTGACCCGGCTTGTACTTGCCGGTGAGCACGCCCTGGGCGATCGGCGACCAGACGATCTGGCCGATGCCCTCGCGCTCACTGGTCGGCACGACCTGCGACTCGATGATCCGCCACAGCGCCGAGTACTGCGGCTGGTTGGAGATGAACGGCACGCGCAGCTCGCGGGCGATGGCCGCGCCTCTGCTGATCTGCTCGGCGGTCCACTCCGAGACGCCGACGTAGAGGACCTTGCCCTGCCGCACCAGGTCGGCGAAGGCCAGCATCGTCTCCTCCAGCGGCACGGTCCGGTCGAACCGGTGGGCCTGGTAGAGGTCGATGTAGTCGGTGCCGAGCCGCTTCAGGGAGGCGTTGGCCGACTCCATGATGTGCTTGCGGCCCAGGCCCTTGTCGTTCTCGCCACCGGGGCCGGTCGGCCAGAAGACCTTGGTGAAGATCTCCAGGCTCTCCCGGCGCTGCCCGGCGAGCGCACGCCCGAGAACCGACTCCGCCTTGGTGTTGGCGTAGACGTCGGCGGTGTCGAAGGTCGTGATGCCCGCGTCCAGCGCGGCCTTCACGCACGCGCGCGCCTGGTCCTCCTCGACCTGGGAACCGTGGGTGATCCAGTTGCCGTAGGAGATGGCACTGACGGAAAGGCCACTGCGGCCGAGACGACGAAACTCCATGCCACCAAGCCTAGACCCGGTTCGTTCGCCCCGCTAAATACCTGAAGCGCGCTCCAGGTAGGTGAGCTATCCCACCTTCTGGTTGTAGCTCACCCTCGGCTTGGGCACGCGCAGCCTGCGCAGCTGGGTCGCCCTGGTGAAGGCGTACCAGCCGAGCGCGAAGCCCTTGAACGTCTCGTCCGGGAACCGCTGCCGCGCCCGCTTCGCCACGAAGCGGCCGAGCATGACGCCCTCGATGAGCATGGCCAGCAGCATGAACATGCACGCGAGGCTGGCGTACTGCTGCACCAGCAGGTTCGGCGTCAGCACCGCGATGAACACCACGATCGCCAGCGGCATGAACAGGCCCATGAGGTTGCGCCGCGAGTCCACCAGGTCGCGCACGTACGCGCGCACCGGGCCGCGGTCGCGGGGCAGCAGGTACTTGTCGTCACCGGCCATCATCCGCTCGCGGCGGAACTGGGCGGCCTTGCGGCGCTCTTCCTTGCTGGCCTGGTTGCCGCGCATGCGCCGCAGCGCCTCGCGCTGGGTGCGCGGCGGCGGCGGGACCGGACCGCGGCGGCGACCCTCGGCCTCGCGGCGCTTGGGGGTGGGCTTTCCCTTGCCCGCGGTGTGCCCCTTCGGGCCGTCAACGACGTCCGAGTTGACCTCCACGACCTCCTCTTCGGGGTTCGTGGGGTCTACGGCTGAGATGCGGCGAAGGAACCTCACGGCGTACAGAGTAGGACAGGGGAGTTTTGCGAAGATGTACCGTCCGCCCCGTGCGGATTCTCGTTGCTCCTGACTGCTTCGGCGGAACCCTCTCCGCGAGGGCCGCCGCCGAGGCGATTGCCCTGGGGTGGCGTCGTTCCGCCCCCGCCGACGAGCTCGTTCTCCGGCCGCTCGCCGACGGCGGCCCCGGCTTCGTCGAGGTGCTGCACGCGGCACTCGGCGGCACGGTGCACCGCCTCGCGGTGACCGGACCGCTCGGCGAGCCAGTCGGCGCCGACTGGCTGGAACACGACGGCACCGCCTACGTCGAGTGCGCCCAGGCGTGCGGCCTCCACCTCGTTCCCCCCGCCGACCGCGACGCCTCCAGTGCGAGCACCCGTGGCGTCGGAGAGCTGGTCAACGCCGCCCTGGCCACGGGTGTGCACACCGTGGTGATCGGCCTCGGCGGCTCGGCGAGCACCGACGGCGGCGCCGGGCTGTTCGCCGCGCTCGGCGCAGCCCCCCTCGCCGAGGACGGCACCGAGTTGGCCCCTGGCGGCGGAGCGCTCACCGGCTGCGCCCGGCTCGCCGCGCCGCCGGAGTTCCCCGCACGGCTGGTGATGGCGTCGGACGTCGAGAACGTGCTGCTCGGCAGGCACGGCGCCGCGCGCACCTTCGGGCCGCAGAAGGGCGCGGACGCTGCCGAGGTCGAGGCGCTGGAGCTGGCGTTGAGCCGCTGGGCCGACGTGCTCGCCGAGGCGACGGGCAAGGACGTCCGCGACACCGCGGGAGCCGGAGCGGCCGGCGGGCTCGGCGCGGGACTGCTCGCGCTCGGGGCCGAGGTCGTCTCGGGTGCCGGACTTGTGCGCGAGCTCACCGGGCTGGACGCGGCGCTGGCCTCCGTGCAGCTCGCGGTCACCGGGGAGGGCAGCTTCGACTGGCAGTCCCTGCGCGGAAAGCTGATCACCGCCGTCGCCGCGGGAGCCGCGGAGCGGGGCATGCCGTGCCTGGTGCTCGCAGGTCAGGTCAGCGTCGGCAGGCGGGAGTCGGCCGCCGTCGGCATCGAGGACTCCTATGCCGTCGCCGAGCACGCGGGTTCCGTCGAGGCCTCCATGGCCGACCCGGCCGGCACGCTCGCCGACCTCGCCGCGCACGTGGCGAGGCAGTGGGGCGGTCGCTGAGAGCACCGTCGCCGCTGTGCGACCATGGATGTGGAACAAGCAGGCCATCCGATGCGTTGCAGCCGAGGTAGCGCCTCAGGAAGACCGAGGGAGAACCATGACTTCTGCGCAGGAAACCGGCACGGAGACGCCGACCCACGGCGTCACGATGACCGAGGCGGCCGCCGCCAAGGCCAAGGCCCTGCTCGACCAGGAGGGCCGCGACGACATGCACCTGCGCATCGCCGTCCAGCCCGGAGGGTGCGCAGGCCTTCGCTACCAGCTGTTCTTCGACGAGCGCACGCTCGACGGCGACGCCTTCCGCGAGTTCGACGGCCTCAAGGTCGCGGTCGACCGGATGAGCGTCCCCTACGTGGACGGCGCGGTGATCGACTTCGTCGACACCATCGAGAAGCAGGGCTTCACCATCGACAACCCGCAGGCCACCGGTTCCTGCGCCTGCGGGGACTCGTTCAACTGAGCCTCACCGACGAAGAGGGACCGCGAGCCGTGCTCGCGGTCCCTCTTCGTTCGCCCGGACTTCGGCTTCAGCAGCCGTAGTCGTCCATGTCACGCACCTGGGCGGTGTTGGCGTCGCTCACCTGCCACGGTGCCGCCGCGCGCTGCTGCGGAACAACCCCTGAGCTGGCAAGGAGCGACTCCGGCAGGTCCGCGCAGTCCCTGATCAACTCGGCCATGGTGCTCGGTTCGGTGCTGGTCACATCGAGGACGTTATGACCCTCGGAAGGTGTGGAACAGCTCTACCAGGCAGTAGTCTTCGCGGTTGGCCGGTGAGCACCTGAAAGGGTGAAGTCGGCTGGTCAGACCGCCGTCACCGCCGAACGAGGAGAGCCTTTCGTGCCCGTCGCGATCACCGGAAGCATCGCAACCGACCATCTGATGCACTTCCCCGGCCGGTTCGCCGAGCAGCTCGTGGCCGACCAGCTCGACCGGGTGTCGCTGAGCTTCCTGGTGGACGACCTCGTCGTGCGCCGGGGCGGCATCGCCGCCAACATCGCCTTCGGCATGGGCGTGCTCGGCCACAGACCGGTCCTGGTGGGCGCCGTCGGTGCCGACTTCGCCGACTACCGCTCCTGGCTGGAGCGGCACGGCGTCGACTGCTCCGGGGTGCACACCTCCGAGGTGAAGCACACCGCGCGCTTCGTCTGCACCACCGACGACGACATGTGCCAGATCGCGTCGTTCTACGCGGGCGCCATGGCGGAGGCCCGCCAGATCGAGCTCGCCCCGGTCGCCGAGCGCGCAGGCGGCCTGGACCTGGTGCTGATCAGCCCGAACGACCCCGAGGCGATGCTGCGGCACACCGAGGAGTGCCGCCAGCGCGGCTACGCCTTCGCCGCCGACCCCTCGCAGCAGCTGGCCAGGATGGACGGCGAGCAGGCCCGCAAGCTCGTCACCGGCGCGCAGTACCTGTTCACCAACGACTACGAGCTCCAGCTGCTGCTGAAGAAGACCGGCTGGACCGAGGACGAGGTGCTCGACCAGGTCGGCATGCGGGTCACCACGCTCGGCGAGAAGGGCGTGGAGATCGTCGGCCGCGAGGTGGGCGCGCTGCAGGTCCAGGCCGTGCCGGAGACCGCGAAGACCGACCCGACCGGCGTCGGCGACGGCTTCCGCGCGGGCTTCCTCGCCGGGCTCAGCCGCGGCCTGCCGCTGGAGCGGGCCGCCCAGCTCGGCTCGCTGATCGCGGTGAACGTGCTGGAGACCGTCGGCACCCAGGAGTGGTCCTTCGACCGCGCTGAGGGCCTGCGCCGCCTCAGCGAGGCGTACGGCCCGGAGGCGGCCGAGGAGATCGCCCCGATGCTGCCCGCCTGATCCCCGTAGCAGAAAGGGCCCCTTCCCAGCCGGGAAGGGGCCCTTCTTGACGTCAGGTCAGAGCTTGACCGGGTAGTGCGGCTCGGGCACCCGCACCTGGATCGAACGCTCGATGAAGATGCCGTGCCAGATCATGAAGACCAGCAGCGCCCAGATGCGGCGGCTGTGGTCGAGCACGCCGGAGCGGTGCTCCTCCAGGATCCGCATGACCGCGGCCTTGTCGATCAGGTGGTCGGTTCCGGAGCCCTGCACGATCTCGCGCGCCCAGTCGTGCATCTCGTCCTTGAGCCAGTGCCGGATCGGCACCGGGAAGCCGAGCTTGCGGCGGTGCAGCACGTGCGCGGGCACGATCCGCTCCATCGCCTTGCGCAGCGCGTACTTCGTGGTCTCCTTGGTGATCTTCTGTTCGAGCGGGACCGTCGACGCCACCCGGAAGACCTCCGGGTCCAGGAACGGCACCCGCAGCTCCAGCGAGTTCGCCATGGTCATCTTGTCGGCCTTGACCAGGATGTCGCCGCGCAGCCAGGTGAACAGGTCCACGTGCTGCATCCGGGTCACCGGGTCCCAGCCCGCCGACTCGCGGTACGGCCTTGCGGTGACGTCGGTGTGCCGGATGCTCGGGTCGTAGCCCTTGAGCACGGCCTGGATCTGGTCGTCGCGGAAGATCCGCGCGTTGCCGTAGTAGCGCTCCTCCAGCGACAGCGCGCCCCTGCGGAGCAGGTCCTTGCCGCGCACGCCGTCCGGGATGCGCTTGGAGACCTTGCCCATCACCGAGCGCAGCGCGCCGGGGACCTTCTCGAACGGCGCGAGCGACAGCGGCTCGCGGTAGATCGTGTAGCCGCCGAAGAGCTCGTCGGCGCCTTCACCGGAGAGCACGACCTTGACGTACTGGCGCGCCTCGCGGGCGATGAACCACAGCGGCACCAGCGCCGGGTCGGCGACCGGGTCGTCCAGGTACCAGGTGATCAGCGGCAGGGCCTGCATCATCTCGTCGGCGGAGACGGTGCGGACCACGTGCTTGACGCCGATCGCCGCCGCCGACTCGGCGGCCACGTCCACCTCGGAGTAGCCGGAGCGCTCGAAGCCGGTGGTGAAGGTGATCAGGTCCGGGTTGTGCTCCTTGGCCAGCGCCGCGATGGCCGTGGAGTCGATGCCGCCGGAGAGGAACGAGCCCACGGTCACGTCGGCGCGCATGTGCTTGGCGACGGAGTCCCTCAGCACGTCGGCGATCTGCCGGTGCAGCTGGCTGACCTCGGAGGAGTTGTGCAGCGGGCGGGCGGTGAACTGCGGGTTGAAGTACCGCTCGGTGATCACCGAGCCGCCCGGGGCCACGGTGAAGGAGGTGCCGGACTCGATGCGGCGGATCTTGGTGTGCAGCGTGGCGGGCTCCGGCACGTACTGCATGATCAGGTAGTGCTGCAGCGCGGTCCGGTCCAGCTGCGGCTGCAGGCCGAGGCCGCCCGCCAGGTCGAGCAGGCTCTTCTTCTCGCTGGCGAACGCGACGCCGTTGGGGCCCTGCGCGTAGAACAGCGGCTTGATGCCGAACGGGTCCCGCGCGCCGAAGATCACCCGCTTCTCGGCGTCCCAGATCATGAACGCGAACATGCCGCGCAGCCGCGAGACCATCGACGGGCCCATGTGGTGGTAGGCCGCGACGATCGTCTCGGTGTCGCCGTCGGTGGCGAAGCGCGCGCCGTACTGCGCCACCAGCTCCGCCCGCAGCTCCAGGTAGTTGTAGATCTCGCCGTTGAAGACGATGGTGTAGCGCCCGTTGGCGTACTGCAGCGGCTGGTGCGACCGCTCCAGGTCGATGATCGAGAGCCGGTTGAAGCCGAACACCACCGACTCGTTGTGCCAGGTGTCGCTCTCATCGGGACCACGGTGCCGCTGGCAGTGGAGGGCGTTGGCGACGGCGTTGACAGCCGACGCGGTGTTGTTGTGGGGAGCGCAAACAAGTCCCAGCAGGCCGCACACGCTTCTCGCGCACCTCTCGTGTCGAACAGCGGCTCCCGGTCGGGGGTCCGAGTGGGCGTCGCCGTCGGGGGTGTCGTCATCGGTCGAAGAGCCCAGTATGCCGAAAGTCGGTGAGGGGCTTGACAGCCCTGTCTGTCAAGAGATTCCGCCCCCGCCGTCCACTCCGGACACGCCCAACCCCGGACAGGTGCGCGCCCACCCGCTGAGCTAGGCTCCCGCATGACTTCGTCGGCCCGCCGTCGGTGCTGGTCGCAGCCTGTGAGCTGCGTCATCACCATCGTCCCTTGGCGGGCCGTCAACCGCAGCGAGGAGGCGTCGGCAGTGGGCCGCAAGGAGGAGCGACACTTGCTCGCGGGGACGCGCCAGCGCCCCGGCAGGGCAGCGCGCCTGACCAAGGTTCTCGCCCTGGTCGGCATGGTGGCCGTCGTCGCCACCGGCTGTTCGACCGAGGAGGTGCTGCGGTTCGGCTGGCCCGAGGGCGTCACCCCGCAGGCCGAGCAGATGCGCCAGCTCTGGACCTGGTCGGTGATCGCGGCCCTGGCCATGGGCGTCCTCGTCTGGGGCCTGATCCTGTGGTCGGTGATCTTCCACAGGAAGAAGAGCGAGGAGTTCCCGCGGCAGACGCAGTACAACGTGCCGCTGGAGATGGTGTACATCACCGTCCCGACGATCATCGTGGTGGTGCTGTTCTACTTCACCGCGGTCACCCAGAACTTCGTGAACTCCAAGGACGAGCCGGCCGACGTCAACGTCACGGTGACCTCCTTCCAGTGGAACTGGGAGTTCTCCTACACCGACGCGAAGTTCAAGAACTCCGACGGCCAGCAGGTCAGCACCGTGGGCTCCAGCTCGGAGATCCCGCTGCTGGTGCTGCCGACCGGCAAGAACGTGCGCTACACGCTGCGCTCCAAGGACGTCATCCACTCGTTCTGGGTCCCGGAGTTCCTCTTCAAGCGGGACACCTTCCCGTACCCGGAGAAGAACAACCAGGACAACGTCTTCCAGAACCGCATCGACGCCCCCGGCGCCTTCGTCGGCCGCTGCGCCGAGCTCTGCGGCACCTACCACGCGGTGATGAACTTCGAGGTCAGGGCGCTGCCCTCGGAGCAGTTCGACCGGTACATGGCGCTGCGGGTCAAGCAGAACGCCAAGACCGGCAAGCCCTACACCGCGGCCGAGGCGCTGGCCGAGATGAACTGCGGCGAGCTGTGCGCCCCCCAGGCGGTCACCACCAAGCCGTTCACCACCGACCGTACTGCGGGCACCGCGTCCGGCATGGGCCGCTGAGCGGCCAGGTCGAGCCGGATTCGAGAGCGAGGGCAAATCCATGAGGACCGAGGCACGGATCTTCGATCTGGTCACGGCGTTCTGTTTCGTGGCCGCGATCGCCTACGGCGTGCTGTCCCACGAGCCGGTCGGCACCGTGGCGATCAGCCTCACCGGCGGTCTGACCCTGATCGTCGGCACCTACCTGCGCTTCGTCGCGCGGCGCATCGAGCAGCGTCCCGAGGACAACGTGGACGCCGAGGTCAGCGACGGCGCTGGTGAGCTGGGCTTCTTCTCCCCGGGCAGCTACTGGCCGTTCGGGCTGGCGCTGGCGGCGGCCTTCACCGGTGTCGCACTGGCGTTCTTCAACGTGTGGATGATCGTGATCGGCGTGGTGATCGTGCTGATCTCGGTCGGCGGCCTGCTCTTCGAGTACCACGTGGGCCCCGACCACCACTGATCTCTCCCCAAAGCGGGCGCAAGGCACCCCCTTGCGCCCGCTTTTTTATGCCATTCGCGGGCTTATGGACGCCTGAGCGCGCTCAAAAGCGTCCATAAGCCCGCGAATGGCCGGAGGGAGCGCGGTTCAGGGGCGGGTGGGGAGTTTGTGGGCGAGTGCGCCGGCGACGATGGCGAGGATGCCCAGGGACTCCAGCAGGCTGACGTGGTGGCCGTAGACCGCGACGTCCACGATGAGGGCCACAGCGGGGTAGAGGAACGACAGCAGTGCGACGGTGGCCGTGGGCAGCACCCCGATGCTGCTGTACATCAGCACGTACATCAGGGCCGTGTGCACCGCGCCGAGCACCAGCAGCCACAACCAGCCCGAGCCGACCGGCGGCAGCGGCGTGATCAGCAGGGCCGGGGCGAGCACGAGGGTGCCCACCGCGCACTGCACCGCCGCCACGAGGTGGGGCTTCACGTGGGAGAGCTGCTTGGCCACCAAGGAAGCTCCCGCGTAGAGCGCCGCCGCTCCCAGCGCCAACGCGATGCCGACCAGGTCGACGGGCTGACCGTCCATGCCCTGACCGCCGAGGGAGATCAACACCACGCCCGCGAACGCGATCGCGCCGTGCCCGAGGTCCCTCCCACGGATCCGCTCACCGAGGACCACGCCCGCCAAGGCCAGCAACAGGAACGGCTGCGTGTGGTAGACGACCGTGGCCACCGACACCGAGGAGTGGGAGTACGAGGCGAACAGCAGCACCCAGTTCGCCACCAGCAGCACGCCGCCGAGCGCGGCGAGGCGGAGGTCCCGCGCGGACAACCGGAACCAGCCCTTCCACGCGCACCACAGCGCGAGCAGCAGCCCGCCGACGAGGCAGCGGGCGAAGGCCACCGCAGGGGCCGCCGCCCCGGACTCCACGACCGCCACGCCGATCGTGCCGGAGAGTGCCATCGCGCCCGCCCACTCCAGGGTGGCCCGCTTCGTGTCCGTACCTGCAACCGTCGTCGTCATGGGCAGAATCCTGCGCCGCGGGAAGGCGACCGACGAGTGGCGGAAACGCCATCGGGCGCAAAGCTTCTGACATACCCTGTCCGGCATGGCAGAGCTTCGGGTGGACCGGGTCGCGGTGGTGGTCGACGGGGTCGTGTCACCGTTCGAGCTGGGGGTCGCGTGCGAGGTCTTCGGCACCGACCGGGCCGCGTCCGGGATCGAGGGGTGGGAGTTCGCCGTGTGCTCGCCCGGCGGCAGGCCCGCGCGCGGCTGGTCCGGCTTCGGGCTGACCGACCTGGCCGATCTCGACGTGGCCGCGGCCGCCGACCTGATCATCCTGCCGACCTGCGCCGACCGGACCCAGGCGCCCTCGCCCGCCGTGAGCGAGCTGATCACGACCGCCGTAGCGGGTGGCGGGCTGGTCGCGGCGTTCTGCTCCGGGGTGTTCATGCTCGGCCACGCCGGACTGCTCGACGGGCGGGCGTGCGCCGTGCACTGGGTCTACGAAGCCGAGTTCCGCCACCGGTTTCCGCGTGCGCTGGTCGATCCGAACGCGTTGTACGTCGAGGACTCCGGCGTCTTCACCAGCGCGGGCACGGTGGCGGCCGTCGACCTGTGCCTGCACATCGTCCGGCGGACGCGGGGGTTGCGCGCCGCCACGGTGCTCGCCCGCCGGATGGTCGCCCCGCCGCACCGCGAGGGCGGGCAGGCGCAGTTCGTCGAGACCCCGGTCCCGGTGGCCGAGGACGACGTGCTCGCCGAGCTGCTGGAGTGGATCGAGCGCAGGCTCGACCAGCCGCTCACCGTCGCGGAGCTGGCTCGCCGCGCCGGGCTGGGGGAGCGCACGTTCCTGCGCCGCTTCGCCGCCGGGACGGGCACCACGCCGCATCGCTGGCTGACCCAGCGGCGGCTGGACCGGGCCCAGAGGCTGCTGGAGGACACCGAGCTCGGTGTCGACGAGATCGCCCTCGCCTGCGGTTACGGCTCAGCCGCCGCGCTGCGCCACCAGTTCGCCCGGCTGCGCGGGACCAGCCCCAGCTCTTATCGGAAGGCGTTCGGGTCAACCGGATGACCGACACCGCGGTCGGTCGGTCCACCGACGTCAGCGGGCAGGCCCAGGCCGACACTGGGGAGCATGCTCGAAGTCGTCGGAATCATCTGCGTCGTCCAGGGCTTCGGCTCGCTCGTCGTCAAGCACTTCGGTGGCAAGGACTGGCTCCTCATGGCCTGGGCGAGTGGTCACGGGCCCTGGGCGCACATCGCCGTCGGCGTGCTCGGCATCGTGCTGACCGCCGTGGGCGCGGCTTCCCGGCGCCGCTCGAACCGCGCCTAGGACAACGAAAAAGGCCCCGCCGGAGCGGGGCCTTCCTCGTTGTGACGGGTCAGTCCTTGGGCTGCTGCGGCTTGCCCGCGGAGATCTCCTTGCGCTCCGGCTCGGCGCCCGGGGTGAGGTCGCCCTCGCCGGTGCGGCGGGCCCGCTCCAGCGCGGCGGTCTCCTCCGCGGGGTCCGGGCGGAGCAGGCTGCCGGGGACCGGCTGGCCCGCGAAGCCCAGCTTGTTCATCTTCTTCGGCACCGACGTGCCCTGGTACTCCAGCGGGATCGGGTGGCCGTGGTCGTCCACCGGGCCCAGCGGCTGGTGGATCTCGATGAACTCACCGTGCGGCAGGCGCTTGATGATGCCGGTCTCGACACCGTGCTCCAGCACCTCGCGGTCCGAGCGCTGCATACCGATGCAGATCCGGTAGGTGACGTAGTAGGCGATCGGCGGCGCCAGCAGCGTCAGGATGCGGCCGCCCCACGTCATCGCGTTCAGCGAGATGTTGAAGTTGTCCGCGATCAGGTCGTTGAAGCCCGAGAGCGCCATGACCATGAAGAACGTGATCGCCATCATGCCCAGCGAGGTGCGTACCGGGGTGTCGCGCGGGCGCTGCAGCAGGTGGTGCGGGGCCTTGTCCTTGGTGAGCTTGGCCTCGATCCACGGGTAGGCGCCCGCGAGGGTGAACACGATGCCCATGCCGAGCACCAGCGGGAAGAAGATCGCCGGGATCATGAAGTCCCCGAGGTAGACCTCCCACGCGGGCCACAGGCGGCTCATGCCGTCGGTCCACGCCATGTACCAGTCGGGCTGCGAGCCCGCGGAGACCTGCGCGGCGTTGTACGGGCCGAAGTTCCAGATCGGGTTGATCTGGAAGACACCGGCCATGATCACGATCACGCCCGTGGTGACGGCGAAGAAGCCACCGGCCTTGGCCGCGAACAGCGGCAGGATGCGCACGCCGACCACGTTGTTCTCGGTGCGCCCGACACCGGGGAACTGGGTGTGCTTCTGGTACCAGACCAGCGCGAGGTGCGCGGCCACCAGACCGAGGATGATGCCCGGCAGCAGCAGGATGTGGATCGTGTAGAGGCGCGGGATGATCTCGGTGCCGGGGTACTCCCCGCCGAAGAGCGCCCAGTGGATGTAGGTGCCCAGGACCGGGATCGAGAGCACGATGCCGGAGCCGATGCGCAGGCCGGTGCCGGAGAGCAGGTCGTCGGGCAGCGAGTAGCCGGTGAAGCCCTCGAACATGCCCAGCACGAACAGCAGGATGCCGATGACCCAGTTGACCTCGCGCGGCTTGCGGAACGCGCCGGTGAAGAACACCCGGAGCATGTGCGCCACGATCGCGGCCATGAACAGCAGCGCCGCCCAGTGGTGCACCTGACGGGCGAACAGGCCGCCTCGGACCTCGAAGGAGATGTCCAGCGCGCTCTCGAACGCGCGGGACATCCACACGCCCTGGAGGTTGGTGAACGAGCCGTTGTACTGGACCTCCTCCATCGAGGGGTCGAAGAACAACGCGAGGTAGGTGCCCGACAGCAGCAGGATGATGAAGCTGTAGAGGGCGATCTCACCGAGCATGAACGACCAGTGGGTCGGGAAGACCTTGCTGATCTGGCGGCGCAGGCCGGACGCGGGGTGGTACCGGTCGTCGGCCCACTTCGCAGCCCCGCCGACCACCTTGCTCGCGGCGCTTGCCGACTTGGTCGGCGTGGTGATGGAACTCATGACTTACGCTCCCAGTAACCGGGGCCGATCGGCTCGATGAAGTCGCCGCGCGCGATCAGGTAACCGCTCTCGGGGTCAACCGTGATCGGCAGCTGCGGCAGCGACCTGGTCGCCGGGCCGAAGATCGGCTTGGCGTAGGTGAAGACGTCGAACTGCGACTGGTGGCACGGGCAGAGCAACCGGCCGGTCTGCTGCTCGAACAGCGAGGTCGGGCAGCCCAGGTGGGTGCAGATCTTGGAATAGGCGTAGTAGTCGCCGTAGTTGAAGTCCTCCTGGCCCTTGCGCTTGACGACCTTCTGGCCGGGGCGCAGGCGGATCAGCATGACCGGGCTGTCGGAGCGGCGGACGCCCTTGATCAGCGCGTGCTCGTCGTTGCGCTCGGACTCCTTGAACGGGAAGACGGTCTCGAAGCCGCCCGCGTCCAGGTCCTCCGGCCGCACCAGCACGACCTTGTGCGGGTCGCCGACGTCGCGGCGCAGGAAGACCTTCTCGCCGTTCTCCGAGCTCCAGCCGGTGACCAGCAGGTCGGACTTGTCGCCCTTGGCCCACGGGTTCTTCACCAGGCCACCGAGGGCGAACACGCCGACGCCGAGGCCGAACACCCCGGCCGCCGCGCCCGCCGTGCGGGTGATCAGCTTGCGCCGGGCGAGGCCGCTGTGCGCGCCCGCGTCGGCCAGGATCGCCGCGGTGGTCTTCTGGTCGAACTCGCTGGAGCCCTCGCCGTGCCGCTGCTGCACGGCGGTCTCGTCGGGCAGCAGCTTCTTCGCGTAGGCGATCACGCCGATGCCCAGCGCGAAGACGCTCAGACCCAGGGTCACGCCCAGCATCGGGGTGTGCAGGTCGTAGAGGAAGCTGCCCGAGGTGTCCGGCGTGCGGTACTCGTGCGGCCACAGGAAGTAGACGGCGATGAAGCCGAGCGCGGAGACGATGGCCAGGGCGAACCAGAAGGCAACGCCCCGGACCGCCCGCTTCTCGGCGCGGGTGCCCGGCACCGGGAACCGCTCGACCCGGCGCTCGATGACGACGTGGTCCGCCGCGAGACCGGCGGCGACGAGCTCGTCCCTGCTCATCTCAGCGAGTTCTGCCTCGCTCGGGGTGCGCTGCTGCTCGCTCATGCCTTGCTTCCCATCCACACGGTCACGCCGATCAGCGCGGCGAGCCCGATGATCCACGCGATCAGACCCTCGGTACCGGGGCCGAGGCCGCCGAGAGAGTTGCCGCCGGGGTTGTTGTTGCCGTCCGTCACCGACTTGACGTAGGCGATGATGTCCTTCTTCTCGTCCGGCGAGAGCTGCCGGTCGGAGAACTTCGGCATGTTCTGCGGACCGGTGAGCATCGCCGTGTAGAGCTGGTCCTCGGTCACGCCGTCCAGGTGCGGGGCGAACTTGCCCGAGGACAGCGCGCCGCCACGACCGGTGAAGTTGTGGCACGAGGCGCAGTTGAGCCGGAACAGCTCGCCACCGCGGGCCGGGTTCTCACCGCGCAGCGCGGCGCCGGACTCCTGGGGTCTCTGCGGACCGCCACCGGTGGACTGGATGAACGCCCCGAGCGCGTCGATCTGCTCCGGGGTGTACTTCTCGGGCTTGCGCTGCGCCTGGGCCTCCTGGCGCACCATCGGCATCCGGCCGGAGGAGACCTGGAAGTACACGGCCGCCTCGCCGACGCCGATCAGGCTCGGACCCCGGTCCTCGACACCCTGCAGGTTGGCGCCGTGGCAGGTGATGCAGGCGTTGTTGTAGATCTGCTCACCCTGGCGGACCAGGGCGGGATCGTCGGCGGCCTGCGCCTTGTGCGGCTCGGTCACCGCGCCGGAGTACAGCGCGCCCGCTCCGACGAGAGCGACACCCAGCGCCAGCAGACCGGAGAGCCGACGCCGCAGCTTGGTGCGCGGCCGGCGGTTCCGTTCTGCGCCACGTCCTCCCGCTCCCGCGGAGGCGGCGTCTTTCCTGGTGGTCATGTCTGCGGCAACCCTTGCTGTCGAGTTCGGGGCTCGTTGAGTGCGTACCGGGTGTCGGTGCCACTGGTGGCACCGCGCCGATGGTGGGTACGCACGTCAGGGAATGAGGTAGATACAGGCGAAGAGGCCGACCCAGACGATGTCGACGAAGTGCCAGTAGTAGGACACGACGATGGCCGCCGTCGCTTGCGCCGGGGTGAACTTGCTCAGCTTGGTACGGGCGATCAGGAACCCGAAGGCGATCAGACCGCCGATCACGTGAAGGCCGTGGAAGCCGGTGGTCAGGTAGAACACCGTTCCGTAGGCGGAGGACGAGATGGACGTGTGGTGCTCGGTGACCAGCGTGATGTACTCGCCGACCTGGCCGCCCACGAAGATCGCACCCATGATCAGGGTGATCGTGTACCAGAGGCGCAGGCCGAACACGTCGCCCTGCTCCGCCTTGAAGACGCCCCACTGACACGTGAAGGACGACGCCACCAGGATGACGGTGAAGAACAGGGCGTAGGGCAGGTTGAGTTCGGTGGGCGCGGGAGGCCACGCGCCCTCGTTCTGGGCCTTCACCGTGAAGAACATGGCGAAGAGACCGGCGAAGAACATGAGTTCGCTGGAGAGCCAGACGATGGTGCCCACGCTGACCATGTTGGGACGGTTCAGCGAGTGCACCCGTTGGCCGATTGAGGGCGCTGCCGTTGTCACGCGACGCATTATGGCTTGCAGGGATTGCGCCTGCAGGGGCGGGTCCACGGCAAGTCGTCGCAGTGTCCGGGCACACACGGTGAGTCAGAGCGTCCACACGCGCCGTGAGCGTCCGGAGCGGAGGCGCTGCCGCGGTGTCGGGGAGGCGCTATAGCATCGGGCCCGGGTTCGGTGGAGCGGGTCGTTCCCGTTCGTTCCTACCGCAGCCTCGGGCGCGTTCCGAGCGCGGTCACTCCACCGGGGGAGGCCCCCAAGACGTTGACCGGGACAGTGATGTCGGGAGGACACCCGCCGATGAGCACGCAGGCCATGACCGTTCTGGTGTTCAGCCACCGCGCCGAGGTGCGTGAGGCGATCATCACCGCAGTGGGCCGCAGGCCCGCCCCCGACCTGGGGCGGGTGCGCTACATCGAGGCCGAGACCGTGGCCGAGGTGCTCTCCGAGATGGACTCGGGCGCGATCGACCTGGCGATCCTGGACGGCGAGGCCCAGCCCACCGGCGGCATGGGGCTCTCCCGCCAGGTCAAGAACGAGATCGACGCCTGCCCGCCGGTGATCGTCGCGGTCCGCCGCAAGGACGACCGCTGGCTGGCCACCTGGTCCCAGGCGGACGCGGTGCTGGTGCACCCGCTCGACCCGCTGGCGTCGGCGGAGACCGTGGCCGAGGTGCTGCGCTCCCACCGGCTGCCCGCGGTGCGCGGCTGAGGACGGCGCGGTGATGGCCGGCACCGAGAGCACGTGGCCCGCGCTGCTGGGCAAGCTCGTCGGCGGGCAGCACTGCTCAGCGCAGGAGACCCGCTGGGCCATGGACCAGGTGATGTCCGGCAACGCGACGGTCGCCCAGGTGACCGCGCTCGCGGTGGCACTGCGCGCCAAGGGCGAGACCGCCGAGGAGGTGGCGGGCATGGCCGAGGCGATGCTCGACCACGCCCGGCGGGTGCGGGTGGACGTCCGGGCGGTGGACATCGTCGGCACCGGCGGCGACCGCTCCGGCACGGTCAACATCTCCACGATGGCCTCGATCGTCACGGCGGCGGCCGGGGTACCGGTGGTCAAGCACGGCAACCGCGCGGCGTCCTCGCAGTGCGGAACGGCCGACGTGCTCGAAGCGCTCGGCGTCGCGATCGACCTGCCCCCGGCCGGGGTGGAGCGCACCGTCGCCGAGCTGGGCATCGGCTTCTGCTTCGCGCCGGTGTTCCACCCGGCGATGCGCCACACCGGCCAGATGCGCAGCGAGATCCGCATCCCCACGGTCTTCAACCTGCTCGGCCCGCTGAGCAACCCGGCCCAGCCGTCGGCGGGCCTGATCGGCTGCGCCGACGCGAGGATCGCGCCGCTGATGGCGGAGGTCTTCGCCGAGCGCGGGCACAGCGTGCTCGTGGTCCGCGGCGACGACGGGCTCGACGAGCTGACCACGACCACGACCAGCTCGGTGTGGGTGGTCACCGACGGCCAGGTGCGCGGGGAGACGCTGGACCCGGCCGAGCTCGGCGTGCCGACGTGTGATCCCGCCGACCTGCTCGGCGGCGACGCCTCGGTGAACGCGCTCGCGGTGCACAAGCTGCTCAGTGGCGAGCGCGGCGCGGTGCGCGATGCCGTGCTGCTCAACGCCGCGGGCGCGGTGGCCGCGTACTCCGGCACCTCCGACAACCTCGTCGCGGACCTGCGGGCCGCGATGGACCGGGTCGCCGAGGCGGTGGACTCCGGTGCGGCGGCGCGGCTGCTGGAGTCCTGGGCGCGGCGCTCGACCGAACTGCGCGCTGAACTCGTCCGCTAGACCACCGAGTTGCCGAGGAGCACACCCGTGATCAACGCCATCGTCCTGATCCAGGCCGAGGCCGGCGCCATCCCGGAGATCGCCCAGGAGATCGCCGACATCAACGGCGTCACCGAGGTCTACTCCTGCGCGGGTGACGTGGACCTGATCGCCCTGGTCAAGGTGCCAACGCACGAGGACCTCGCCGACATGGTGCCCGGCCGCATCGGCAAGGTGGACGGGGTGCTCAACACCGACACCCACATCGCCTTCCGCTCCTACTCCAAGCGGGACACGGAGGCGGCGTTCTCCATCGGCCTGGACGACTGAGGTGTCCTCCCGCTTCCGGGACCGGCAGGTCACGGCGTGGGAGTTCACCGACGAGGTCCTGGTCCACTGCCCGCGCTGCCGGGGCAGGGCGGTGCTGGTCCCGCCACCGGGTACGTCCACGGCGGACAGCCGGTGGCGGCGTCGCCTGGTGTGCCCGGCCTGCGGCCACGCCGAGGACCTCACCTCGCACGTGGTCGCCTACCCGGGCAACCAGGGCCGCCCCGACCTGTGCGACCCGTTCGACCTCGGCCTGCGCCTGTTCCTCCAGGTCCCGTGCCGCGGTGAGGTCCTGTGGGCCTTCAACCACGCGCACGTGGACTACCTGGAGTCCTGTGTTGCGGCGTCCCTCCGTGAACGTTCCCGGAGGCCGGACGCCCCGAACGCCTGGCACCGCCGCATGACCATGACGGCCAAGCTCCCCGCCTGGGTCAAGTCCGCCAAGAACCGCGACGAGGTCCGCCGAGCCCTGGCCCGCCTCCGCGCCCTGTAGACCTCGTGCGGGTGGGTCGTCCTGCCAGTTAGTCCACTGTGGACGTTCGCGTGGCCGCGCGAGCGCGGCTCCTGTGAGTCACCCAAGCGGTGAGATGACCGTGCCCTGGTCAGAGGCCGTCCCGCAGGACATGGTCCAGTCGTGCACGCCCCCGGTGGCTCGCGATTCTCGGGGCGCGGAGGTTCCGCTGCGCAGGTCTTGGTGGGCGTGATTCTCGGAGCCGCGGAGACCCCGGCGCCTGTCCCGATGGGCGAGATCGTCCGCAGGGGTGGCCATGCCGCAGGAGGGGTCCTCGACGAGGGGTGCCGGCGTGGTCGGCGGGCGAGGGTGGCTTTCGCCCGCGTGGGGGACCCCCCGATTCAAGGGTGCGGTGACCGGGCGGGTGGGCGCAAGCTGTGGGCCGCTGTGGGCGGATTTCCTTTCACCGCACCACGTTCCGTCCAGTGCTGGTCGTGGGCAGGGAACGGTGACGCTCAGCCGCCCAGCCACCCAGCCGGGTCAGTCGGGGAGGCGGTGGGCTTCGCGGCCGGCTTCGGCGCGGGCAACCCAGGGGCGCCAGGACGCTGCGGCGCGGGCTGGTTCCGCCCAGGGCACGTCGCAGTGCACCAGGCGCGTTCCCGGGCGCTCCAGCCAGCGCAGCACGACCGAGACCTCGTCGGCCGGGGCTCCGCGCAGTGGGCCGTCGTCCGGCAGGACCGTCTCCGCCGAGGCGATCAGCGCGTCCACCACCGGCATCGGCCGCACTCCGCGCCGCGCCGTGCCCGCCGAGGCCAGCCTGCCGTGCCTGATCACCGCGAAGTCCCAGCCGCCCGCGCCGTCCGGTCGGGCCGCCACCAGTTCGGCGAGCGCGGCCAGCGTCGCCAGCCGCTGACCTCGGTCCAGCGCGCGGACCAACGCGATCAGCCGGTCCCGCTCCGCGCTCGCCTTCTCGAAGCGCTCCGCGACGGCCAGCCGCTCCAACTGTTCGGCGAGCACCGCCAGCGCGTCCACCGACTCGCCGGTGAACAACCGCCGCACCTCGTGCACCGCGGGTGCGTAGTCCTCGACGGTCTGCCTGCCCGCACACGGGGCCTGACAGCGCCCCAGGTCGGCCAGCGCGCACGGTGCGCCTTTCGGTGCGCGAGCCGGAATCCGTTGCGTGCAGCGGCGAACGGGGAGCGCGTCTTGGAGCGCCTCCACGGCTTCCGTCGCCGCGCCGTGGGAGGAGAACGGTCCGAAAGCGCCCGCTCTCGGGCTCGACACGACCGACAGGCGTGGGAAGGCCTCCTCGGTCAGCACCACCCACCAGCGCCGGTGCGGGTTGGTGGACCGGCGGTTGTACCGAGGGCGGTGCGCCGCGAGCAGCCGCAGCTCGCGCACCTCCGCCTCCAGCGAGTGCGAGCAGACCACGACGTCCACCCGCTCGGCGATGCCGACCATCTCGCGCACCCGGCGACGTCCTTCACTCGCCGTGAAGTACTGCCGCACCCGGCGCCGGAGATCGCTCGCCGTGCCGACGTAGAGCACCTCCTCGCGCGGGCCGCGGAACAGGTAGACACCGGGCGCGTGCGGCAGGTCCCTTGCCAGCTCCCGTTTGCGGCGCTGCGCCGGAGTGACCTCCGGCAGGTAGCCGATCAGCTCCTCCAGCGTGTGCACGCCGAGCCCGCCGACCCGTTCCAGCAGCCCGTGCAGCACGTCCACCGTGGCGCGGGCGTCGTCGAGGGCCCGGTGGGTCGGCGTGGTCGTCGCGCCGAACAGGTCGGCCAGCGCGGACAACCGGCAGCTCGGCGCCTCCTCCCTGGTCAGCACCCGCCGCGCCAGCCGGACCGTGCACAACGTGGTGCGGCGTGGCCAGGTGTGGCCATGTCGTTCCGCCGCCGCGCGCAGGAACCCGATGTCGAACGCGGCGTTGTGCGCGACCAGCACCGCCTGGCCGACGAACTCCAGGAAGGCGGGCAGCACGCTCGCCATCGTGGGCGCGCCGGTGACCATCGCCTGGGTGATTCCGGTCAGGGAGACAATGTTCGGCGGAATCCCACGTTCGGGGTCGACCAATGTGCCGAACTCGCCGATCACCTCGCCGCCGCGGACCTTCACCGCGCCGATCTCGGTGACCGCGTCCTCGGCCGCGCTGCCGCCCGTGGTCTCCAGGTCCACCACGACGAAAGTGGTCTCGCGCAACGGGGTGCCCAGCTCGTCGAAGGAGAGCTGGGCGTCCTCGGGCTCGCGCGCGGCGCCACCGGCTGCCGTGATCGTCATCGGTGATGACGCTAGGCCAGGGGTCTGACAGGCTCGCCCGCGACCAAGCCAGCTGTGTCCTCGGCGGGCCAGGCCGTAGCCTGGGGCGGTGTCAGCCCACGAACAGCCATCCGGTGGCGAACAGCCTGATCCGGGCGACCGGCGGTCCACGATGGACGGTCAGCCGGCCGTCGCGGGCGAAGACCCGCTCGCGGGGTCGAGCATGGGCGATGTGGCTGGCTCCGACGAAATCTCGGACTGGGGCGGGATTCCCGACCCGATCCGCGCCCGCCTCGCCGAGCTCGCCGCGGAGGCGCTCGGCACGCTGCCCAGGATCGACGTCCCGCAGACGCTGCGCGCGGTCGCCAAGTTCGCCCCGGCCAAGCGCGCCCGCCTCGGTGCGGGGCCGCTGCTGGCCGCGCTCCGCGACCACCAGGGCTTCCGCACCGCGGTCGTCGAGTGGTGCCGCGAGCACCGGCCCTCGGTGCTGGAGCTCACCCCCTCCGACGCCGTGGCGTCGGGCGCGGCGGCGGTGCTGACCGGCGCCGAGACGACCCAGCTCTACATCGAGCTGGTCGCGCGGCGCACCGAGGACGCCCACCTGCGTGCCGAGCGCGACACGGCGATCACGAAGGCCGACAAGCTCGTTGCGGAGACCGAACGGCTGCAAGCCGAGCTCGACGTGGCCAAGGGCGCGGTGGAGCGGGTGAACACCGACCGCGAGGCGGAGCTGGAGAAGCTGCGCAAGCGACTCCGCGAGCAGGGCGTTCGGCTCAAGCAGGCCCGGGACGAGGCGGCGGCCGCCGCCGAGGAGCTCGAACGCAGCAGGGCCGAGTTCGCCGAGGAGACGAAGGCGCTGCGGGCCGCGAGGGACCGCGAGCGCGAGCGCGCGGAGCTGGAGCGCAACCGCGCGGCGAGGGCCAAGGAGGACGCGGAGATCGCCCGCCAGTCCGCCCGGGAGGCCCGCCAGGCCGACGAGGTCCGGTTGGAGCTGCTGGTCGAGACCCTCTCGGGCGCCGTGACCGGGCTGCGCCGTGAGCTCGCGCTCGGCGGCAGCGGGCCGCGCCCCGCCGACATGGTGCGCGGCGCGACGACTGCTCAGGGCACGGTGGGCCGCGTCGAGGACCCGGCCGCGCTGGACCGGCTGCTGGCGTTGCCCAGCGTGCACCTGGTGGTGGACGGCTACAACGTCACCAAGACGGGCTATCCCGACCTGACCCTCTCCGACCAGCGCGAGCGGCTGAACCAGCAGCTCGCCGCCCTCGCGGCGCGGACCGGGGCCGAGGTCACGGTCGTCTTCGACGGCGCGGGCGTCGTCGCGGTGCCGCAGGCGCCGCCGAGGGGGGTCCGCGTCCTGTTCAGCGATCCCGGGGTGCTCGCCGACGACGTGATCCGCGCGTTGGTCACGGCGGAGCCCGAGGGAAGGCCGGTGGTCGTGGCCACCTCCGACCGGGCGGTCGCGGACTCGGTGCGTCGCCGCGGGGCCCATCCCGTTCCCTCGGCGGTGTTGATCGCGCGCCTCGGACGGGTGTGAGACGCAGGTCTCTTTCGACTTTGCCGGAGCCGCCCCCTAAGCTCTTCGTTCGAACATATGATCGAACGGAGGTGGACGGCGTGATCGTCGACTGCGACGGCTGCGAGCTGCGGGGCGATGCCTGCCACGACTGCGTCATCGCGGTGCTGATCGGTGTTCCGCCGGAGGTGCCGCCGCGGCCGGGACTGACGGAACCGCAGGTGGCGGTGTCCGTCGCGGTGGACGCGCTGGCCGAGGCCGCCGCGCTGCCGAGGCTGCGGCTGGTGCCGGTCAAGGGGCGGATCCACGTCGAAGCCGAACGGTCGGGAGATGACGCTGAACGGGAGCGCCTGCGGGTCGGCTGATCAGAGCAACCGGTCACAAGGCGCAGCGTTCGTTACGCCGAACGATGCCTTGTGCGCATTTTCACGACTTTCTCTTGGGGGCCTGTGGACGCCAGGTCTCACGTTTCGTAACCTAGCCGAGATTTCGCGGCCAGCAGCCGTCCACAGCGGACGGCTCCGCGTCATCACCGCCGAATCGGCCAGTCGGGGTGCCGAACCGGGGACCCAGTGAGTTGGGGTGAGTCCGGCCCAGCGCCGGTAGGGCAGCTTCGGGCCCGAACCCGTCAGCTAACCCGGTAGGCGGTCGAAGCACGAAGGAGCAATGCGTCGACGTGGCGTCGAACCGACTGAAGCGCACGATGCGTGGGGCACTGACCGCCAGCGCTGTTGCCGTGGCCGTGAGTATGGTTCCGGCGACTCCGGCACTCGCAGACCCGGACACCCCCGCCAATGCCTCCGAGGCCCTCAAGCAGCTCAAGGCCCTCAGCGACGAGGCCGAGAAGCTCACCGAGGAGCTGCACAAGGCCAACGACGACCTCAAGGCCAAGGAGGCCGAGGTCAACAAGGCCAACGAGGAGCTCGTCAAGGCCAACGCCGCAGGTGACCTCGCCAGAAAGCAGGAAGGCGAGCTCCGCGGCCAGGTCGACCAGCTGGCCAGCTCCTCCTTCCAGGGCACCCGCATCAACCACATCAGTGCCCTGCTGTTGAGCAAGTCCCCCAACGAGTTCCTCGACAAGCTCTCCGTGGTCGACCTGATCACCAGTGAGAGCAAGGACTCGATGGACAAGCTCAACGCCACCATCGAGCAGGCCAAGACCGCCGCTCGCCTTGCCGACGAGGCCAAGGCCAGGGCCGCCCAGGCGGCCGAGGCCTCCGCGAAGATCAAGACTGATCTGGAGAACCGCAAGAAGGAAGCGGCCCAGAAGCAGGAGAAGGCCAAGCAGCAGCTCGACCGGCTCAGCTCCGCGGAGAAGAAGAAGCTCGCGGACCAGGGGCTGGACGTCGACCTGTCGAACCTGCCGGACGGCGGGATCGGCGCGGCGGCCCTGAAGATCGCCGTGACCCAGAAGGGCAAGCCCTACGTGTGGGGCGCCGAGGGCCCGGACTCCTACGACTGCTCCGGCCTGACCTCCTGGGCCTTCGGCAAGGTGGGCGTCAAGCTCCCCCGTTCCAGCGCCGCGCAGTCCAAGGTCGGCGCCGTCGTCCCGATGAACAACCGGGACGCGTGGCGGCCGGGTGACCTGCTCTTCTTCGGGCAGAAGGTGCACCACGTCGCCATCTACGCGGGCAACGGCATGCAGTTCCACGCCTCGACCAGCGGCCAGCCGCTGAAGTTCGACAAGGTGCAGAGCGGTCTCTCCGGCGTTCGCCGGATGGGCTGATCTTCCGCTCAGTGATCACACTTCGAGGCCGGTCCCCCTAGTGGGCTACCGGCCTCGAAGCATTGCTGGCCCTACCATTCCCGTGTGTTCAGGCACGGCCGGTACCGGAACTGGTTGGTCGCGGCAGTCGCCGCCGTTCTCCTAGCAGGGCTGACGGTGGTCTCCATGCCGTCGGCCGACCCCGTCGTGTCCGTGGAACCGGCCCCGTCACTGGACCCCAAGGGCCGCCCGGCCCCGCCGGACACGGCGGTCGAACCGTCGGTGGAGCTGGGCCGCAGCCGCATCTCCTCGGTCACCGGCCTGCTCCGCCGCCGCGCCGAGGCCGTGCAGAACCGCGACCTCAACGCGTTCATGGACACCCTCGACCCGCTCGGCGACCCCAAGTTCCTCGCCACCCAGCAGGCGATGTTCGCCAACCTCGGCGGCGTGCCGCTGCGCGAGTGGCGCTACCGGATCGACTCCACCGACTCGCTGCCGGAGCTCGACTCGCTCTTCGGCCCGCGCCCGCCGGACGAGCTGTGGGCGCCCCGCGTCGAGCTCAGCTACGCCTTCGAGGGCGTCGACCGCGCCGCGACGAGCCGCCCGATGGGCTACCTCTTCGCCAGGCGCGGCAACGACTGGTACCTCGCCTCCGACACCGCCCTCGCCGACCGCGGCCGCAAGACCTGGCGCGGACCGTGGGACTTCGGCCACTGCCGCGTGCTGAACACCGAGTTCGGGATGATCCTCAGCCACGGCGGCAACCAGCAACTCGCGAACCGCGTCGCGGACGAGCTCGACGCGGCGATCCGCGCGGTCTCCGAGGTGTGGGGCCAGCAGTGGACCCAACGCGTCGCGGTGATGCTGCCGGAGACCACAGCGGAGCTCCAGGCGATGGTCGGCACGGAGTTCGCCGTCGACGCCATCGCCGCGGTCGCGGTCGCCGACCGGGTGGACCACGACAGCGACATCGTCGAAGGCGCCCGCGTGGTCTTCAACCCCCGCACGGCCTCCCGCCTGTCCGCCAGCGCACTGCGCGTGGTCCTCCGCCACGAGATCACTCACATCGCGGCCCGGTCGGACACCGTGGACGGTGCGCCGATGTGGCTGCTGGAGGGCTTCGCCGACTACGTCGGCTACCGCGACAGCGGCATCTCACCGCGCGAGGCCGCGCCCGACCTGACCAAGCAGCTCCGCGTCGCAGGCCCACCGTCGGACCTGCCAGTGGACGCCGACTTCCGCGCGGGCGGCAGCCGCCTGGACATGGCGTACCAGACGGCCTGGACGACGATGCTCTACCTGTCGCAGCGCTACGGCGAAGCCAAGGTCGTCGAGCTGTACCGCCGCCTCGCGGGCGTGGGCAAGGTCCCGGACGCGGTGGTCGACGGGGTCCTGCGCGACGTCCTCGGCGCCGACCGCGCCGAGATCGTCAAGGGCTGGGGCCAGTTCCTCCGCAAGACCTTCGGCTGATCAACCCCGCCCACCGTGCTCCGCGACGAGCCTGTCCGCCGCATACCGCCGCAGCAGCGTGGGGAAGTGGAAGCTGTCCGGCGCGGAGTTCTGGATCAGGTTCGCGTCGGCGAGCCGGTCCAACGCGGAGATGACCGAAGCGATGGGAACTCCGGTCAGGTTGGCGGCTTCTTGTGCGCAGAAGTCGGTGGCCTCGGCTCGCGCAAGGGCGGTGAACACGTGCTGGGCTTCGGGGGTCAGCGCGTTGTAAGACAGGTCGAACACCGTGCGCAGCGCCGCCTCGCCGTCGCCGTCGATCGCCAGCTCCGACAGCCAGTCCACCGTGCGCAGTTTGTCCACATAGGACTCAACGGTGTCGTTGCCGCAGGCGATGTTCGTTGCCGCGATGCGCACCGCCAGGGGAAGTCCACCGCACAGCTCGACGAGCGTGGTCATCGCCTCGGTTCGTTCGGGCCGTTCGAGCAGTGACGTCATCAGTGTCAGCGCGGAGTCCTGGCTGAGCACGTCCATCCGCAGGCGGTGCGAGCTGTGCGACGCCGCCAAGCCGCGAAGTTCGTTGCGGCTGGTCACCACGACGGCGCAGCGCGCGGAAGTCGGCAGCAGCGGGCGGACCTGGTCGCTGTTCGCCGCGTTGTCCAGCACTATCAGCACGCGGCGTCCCGCGACCAGGGATCGGTACCGCGCGGAGAGCCCCGCCTCGTCGGAGGGCAGGTCCTCCGGCGCGACCCCGAGCGCACGCAGGAACCCGGAGAGCACCTGGGTCGGCGGGACCGCTAATTGTTGTGCGTGGCCGTGGAGATCCGCGTAGAGCTGCCCATCGGTGAACGTCTCTTCGAGGCGGTGCGCCGCGTGCACCGCGAGGGCGGTCTTGCCGACTCCCGGCGGGCCGGAGACCAGGACGACCGCGTCCCTGGCCGCGAGGTGTGCGGTGATCGTTCTTAGCTCAGACGTGCGCCCGACGAGTTCGCCGATGTCCGCGGGGAGCTGGCAGATCGGCCACCAGGTGGTTCGTTCCGGGGCGGTCGGGACGAGCAGGGCGTGTTCGCCACGCAGGATCGCCTTGTACAGCCTCCTCAGTCCCGGACCTGGTTCCTGACCAAGGCTGCTGGTAGGTCTCCAGCGCCGCGGCCTGGTTGCCGCACTGGTAGAGCGCCAGCATCAACTGGCCCCGCAGTCGCTCGTCCAGCGGCTGCTCCGATGTGAGGTACTGCAGCTGGGGCAACACTTCCACGTGCCGTCCGCAGCGGAGCATGAGCTCGGCCCTGCGGTCCGCCGCCGCCCTCCACTCCGCGTTCAGCCGCACGACCTCGGCCTGGTGCAGCGCCACCGAGTCCACATCGGACAGTGGAAGGCCGCGCCACTCGGCCAGGGCCTTGTCCAGCAGGTCGAGCTTCGCCCCGACGTCCTCCTCCCCGGCGGCGCGCCGGACCAGGGCGCGGAACCGGAGCAGGTCGAGCTGGTGCTCCTGGACCCGGACCTGGTACCCCTCCGGCAGGGTCTCGATCACCGACGGGGAGCCGAGCAGCGCCCGCAACCTGCTCACATACGTGTGCACCACCGCTCGCGCGTTGTCCGGCGGCGCTTCTCCCCAGAGACAGGTGACCAACCGGCGCACCGGCACTCCAGCGCCGGGAGAGGTGAGCAGGCACGCCAGCAGCACCCGGTGCTTGGCCGCGCTGATGGGCTGTTCGCTGCCTCGGCGAGACACCATGAGCCCGCCGAGGACGCCGAACCGCAGGTCCCTGCTCACGTCGGGGCGTCCACCCTGAACTGCCGGGCACCCTGCAACGCCGCCAGGCCGCGAAGGTCGTTCTCGCTGGTCACCAGCACGGCGCAGCCCGAGTCACCCGGAAGCAGAGTGCGCACCTGGTCGGGGCTCGCCGCTCCCTCCAGCACCACCAGCACGCGGCGTTTGGCCAGCAGCGACCGGTAGAGCGCCGTGCGCTCCTCGGCTTCCGGAGGAACCTGGTCCTCGCGGACACCGAGCGCCAGGAGGAAACCGACGAGCACGGTGGCCGTGTCCCCGTCGAGCTCGGCGTGCAGTTGGCCTCCGGGGAACGCCGGGCTCGCCCGGTGCCCGATCCTGGCCGAGAGCTCCGTCCGGTCGTTGCCGGGAGCGCTGGTCAGCACCACCAGCGGCACCGTCGGCCGGTCGTCCGGGTTGACCAGCAGCTCGGTGATCTCGTCCACCAGCGCGGCCCGGCCGGGCAGATCACCGGGGTCTGCTGGCAACTGGGCGGGCACGATGACCGGTGGGTGGGGTGGCTGTGGGTTCATCGGCAGCGCGCCGGTGCGGATGCCCTCGTGCACCGCGCGGAGCTCCGCGCCGGTGTCGATGCCCAGATCGTCGGCGAGCAGCCTGGTGACCTCGGCGTATGCCGCGATCGCATCCTGTCGGCGGTGTGAGCGGTACAGCGCCACCATCAGCTGGCCCCAGAATCGTTCGCGCAACGGGTGCTCCGCCGTCACCGCGCGCAGCTCCTCGACCAGCTCCCGGTGCCAGCCGAGCTGGAGCTCGGTGTCGAAGCGCTGTTCCAGCGCCTGCAACCGTTCCTCCACGTAGATCGGCACCTCCGGCGCTCGGTCGCGCAGGGCGGCGCCGCCCACGTCGACCAGGAGCGGGCCGCGCCACAGCTGGACGGCCTTGCGCAGGATCTCGGCTCGTTCGCCGAGGTCGCGCGTCGTCTGGGACCGCGCCACCAGCGCGCGGAAGTGGTGCAGGTCGATGTCCTCGGGGTCGGTCTCCAGCAGGTAGCCGTCCGGCCGGGTCCTGATCAGCGTCGCGTCCGGGTCGCCGATCGCCTGCCGCAGCCGCATAACGTACGCCTGGATCGCGCCCTTGGCCCCGGCAGGCGGGGCGTCCTCCCAGAGCCAGTCCACCAGGGTGCTGACCGGGACGACCACGTTGACCCGCATCAGCAGGGCCGCCAGCAGGGTGCGCTGCTTGGCCGCGCGCAGCGCGACCGGTGAGCCCGCACGGACGATCTCCAGCGGGCCGAGGATCCGGAAAGTGGCTCCGGAACTCATCGACATCTCCTGACCTGGTCTTTTAGTGTCTCGAAGGCTAGCCAACGGAGAGTGTCGGCGGTGTCAGTCCGGCGTCAGCGATACGACAGGATCGCCTGCCAGTATTCAGTGCGAGGGGGAACCGGATGGCCCGCACCCGACCGGGGGGAGACGGTGCGGGCCATCCAAGAACCCCTCCGAGGACTCCCTCACCGGGCTCTCCAGGTCCCCCAGCCTGGTTGGCCCGTGGACACCGCGCGTACCGACGGCCCGTGTGCGGGCGGTGTCGAATCCGGGGACGAGTGCCGGCAGCCATGAGCCGGTGCTGGATACCGAGATGAGTGAGGGAAACGGGGGTGGCCCGCGCCAGGGGGGAAGTACAGGCGTGGGCCGCCCTCGACAACTTTCTTCTCCGGCTTGCTTTCTCTCTTGCCGTGACGCGGCCAGACGCCCTGGGGGTGCGTCTGGCCGCGTTCCGTGTTCCGGTGCTTTCGCTGACGTCATAGCGCGAGGCTGTTCGCGTCCGTCCGAAATGAGCGGTGTTGCTGTTCCCGGTGTTAGGGTCCCTCGGATTTCGCCACCGGACCCTGGGGACCTCATGACTTCCTGGCGACTGCCGTTCACTGACCCCGCAGCTCACGCTCCCGGGCCGCTCGCCGCCTTTTACGACCGGTTGCACGCCTCCGGGCTCGGCTCTTTTCCCGACACCGCGTCCGGTGTGTTTCCGGTGTGGCGCTACGAGCTCGTCGAGAAAATCATCAAGGGTGCCGATCCGGCCGTCTCCAACGGGAACACCCTTGACCCGCTCACCCCGATGAGCAGGTTCGCGGCCAATCCGGGAACCTGGTCCAGCCTCGTTCATCTCGTGGGTGTCCCCAAAGCCACGGCGAACTCCGACGGCGCTCCGCACGAGGAGGTCCGGCGCGCGGTCTTCGCGCATCCCGGCGGCCTTTCCCTGAGCCCCGCCACCACCGAGGAGACCTTCGGTGACCTGGTCCGCCGCCGGGTCGCCGCCGTCGCCGACGACGTCGAACGGTCTTGCGCCGCGGGCGGGGTCGTGGACTTCGCCGCGGTTTTCGCGCGACCGTTGTCCGCGGGGATCATCAGCGAGATCGTTGGCTTCGCCAAGGACGACGAGCTACAGGTGCGCTCGTGGAGCGACGCGCAGACCTCGTTGCTCGGCCGTGTGCTCGACCGCCCCGGACAGGTGCAGGGCGTGCGCGGCCTCAGCGACCTGTCGCGAGCGTGCCGTCGGCTGGTCAACGAGCGTGCGAAAGCGCCGGCGGACGATCTCGCGAGTCATCTGCTGCGCCAGGGGCTTCCGGTGAAACGGGCCGCGGCGACGCTGATGAACATCATGGCGGCCGGTTACTCGACGACCTACGGGACCCTGCTCAACGCACTGCACCACCTGCTCTCCGACAGCGGGCGGGAACACTGGGACGCCTTGCTGGACGAGGCTGTCGCGCCGGTGCTGACCAACGAGCTCATGCGTCTGGAGACCGGCCTCATCGGGTGGAAGCGGAAGGCGCGGCACGTCGTCGACGCGGGCGGCTCCACCATTCCCGCCGGTGGCCAGATCCTGCTGATGATGGGCGCCGCCAACCGTGATCCCGAGCATTTCCTCGAACCGCACCGGGTTCGGCTCGACCGGCAGGAGCGGAAAGAGCCGAAGGGGCTGACCTTCGGCGCCGGACCGCACCTGTGCATGGGGCGCGAGGTTTCCCGGCTTGAGATCGGTGCGGCGCTCACCGTGCTGCGCAAGCGTTTCCCGGACATGCGGCTGGGGATTCCCGTGGACGGTCTCCAGTACGACCCCGACCACCTTTTCCGGACTCCGTTGTCCCTGCCCGTCCGGCTCTGAGGCAGCGGACACGGCAACGGCGGCCGGGATGCCCGGCCGCCGTCGTCGCGGAGCTCCTACTTCGTGTACATCGCCTTGATGTCGCCGGAGAAGGTCTCCGCCACCACGTTGCGGCGCAGCTTCAGGCTCGGCGTCAGCTCGCCGCCGCTCTCGGTGAAGTCGACCGGCAGGATGCGGAACTTCTTGATCGCCTCCGCGTTGGACACCGCCTGGTTGGCCTCGGTCACCGCGGCCTGGATCTCCGCGACCAGGTCCGCGTCCTCGGCGAGGCTCTCCACCGACGCGTCCGCGGGCTTGCCGTGCTGTTCCTTCCACGCCGGGAAGAACTCCGGGTCGATGGTGATCAGCGCCGCGATGAACGGCTGCTTGTCGCCGACGACCATGCACTGGCTGATCAGCGGGTGCACCCGCAACCGGTCCTCCAGCACCGCGGGCGAGACGTTCTTGCCGCCCGCGGTGACGATGATCTCCTTCTTGCGGCCGGTGATGCTCAGGAAGCCCTCGGAGTCCAGCTCGCCGAGGTCACCGCTGTGGAACCAGCCGTCCCGCACCGACTCGGCGGTGGCGGCCTCGTTGCGCCAGTAGCGCTGGAAGACGATCTCGCCCTTGACCATGACCTCGCCGTCCTCGGCGATGCGCACCGAGGTGCCGGGGACCGGCCTGCCCACGGTGCCGACCTTGAACGCCTGCTCGGTGTTTACGCACGCCGCCGCCGAGGTCTCGGTCAGGCCGTAGCCCTCGAAGACCGGGATGCCCACGCCTCGGAAGAAGTGCGCCAGCCGCTCGCCGAGCGGGGCGCCGCCGGAGACGGCCGCGACGCAGCGACCGCCGAGCGCGGCACGCAGCTTGGTGAAGACCAGCTTGTCGAAGAGCATGTGCTTGAGCTTGAGCCCGACTCCTGGGCCGCCGTTGTCCCGCGCCTGGCTGTAGGCAACCGCGGTCGCCTCGGCGGCGTCGAAGATCTTGCCCTTGCCCTCGGAGTGCGCCTTCTGCTTCGCGCTGTTGTAGACCTTCTCGAAGACCCTGGGCACCGCGACGACGAAGGTCGGCCGGAACGAGCCGAGGTCGCGCACGAGGTTCTTCACGTCCGCGGTGTGCCCGACGGTCAGCCGCGCGTAGACCCCGCAGATGGTGATCGCGCGCGCCAGGACGTGGGCCAGCGGCAGGAACGCCAGCAGCGAGTTGCCCGGCTGCATCAGCCGGGGGAAGGCGGCGATGTCGGCGCGCACCTCCGCGATCAGGTTGCGGTGGGTCAGCTCACAGCCCTTGGGGCGGCCGGTGGTGCCGGAGGTGTAGATCAGCGTGGCCAGGTCGTCGGCTCTGACCTCCTTGCGGCTGTCGTGCACCTGCGCGTCGGTGACGTCGGCGCCCAGCGCGGTCAGCTCGTCCACCGCGCCCGCGGCGCCCTCGCTGCCGGGGCCGTCGATCTGCCAGACGTGCCGGACCTCGGGCAGCCGGTCCACCACGCTGTCGACGGTGCTGCGGTGCGCCGCGGTCTCCAGGACCACCGCCTTCGCCCCGGAGTCGGACAGGATCCACTCCACCTGGTGCGCCGAGGAGGTCTCGTAGATCGGCACGCTCGCGCAGCCCGCCGCCCAGATCGCGAAGTCCAGCAGGGTCCACTCGTAGCGGGTCTTCGACATCAGACCGACCCGGTCACCGGGCTTGAGCCCGGCCGCGACCAGGCCCTTCGCCACCGCGATCACCTGGGCGGCGAAGTCCTTGGCCGTGACGTCGACCCACGTCCCGTCGATGCGGCGGCGGAAGCTCACCGCCGTGCCGAACCGCTCGGCATTCGCCCACACCATGTCGGTGAGGTTTTCTTCCTCAGCCACGGTGGCGGTGGCGGGGACGCTGAACTCACGCACGTCATGACCTCCGAGCGACGGGTGTTACTGACGAGTTAACGTAGCGCGCGGTAACGCGGAGACAATAGGCCGTAACCCAGATGTTCTCCTCCATGGCACGCTGCCGCTATGCCATCGGTTGACGTCCTGGACGAGACCTTCCTCGCCGTGCCGCCCGCGCGGGTGGCCGCTGTCTTCGCTGATCCCGGTGCCTGGCGGCGGTTCTGGCCCGACCTGAGGCTGGAGGTCTACGCCGACCGCGGCGCGGAAGGACTGCGCTGGACGGTCCGCGGCGCGCTCGTCGGCACGATGGAGGTCTGGCTGGAGCCGATGCTCGACGGCACCCTGCTGCACTACTTCCTGCGCGCCGACCCGCCACCCGGCACGACCGTGCCCGCGGGGGAGAGCCAGCGCAGGCAGTTCGCGTCCAAACGCGTGGCCTTCGCCCTGAAAGCCCGGCTCGAAGCGGGCAGGGCTCCCGGATGCCCGCCGTCCGACGCGCAGTGAGGCCATGCAGAGCACGGTCAGGCCGTACCTGGCTTCGCTGGCGGAGGATCGGCGCGGCACGCTGACCGAACTGCGCCGGATCATCCTCGAAACCTTCCCGAGGGGTACGAGGAAGGCATGCAGTTCGAGATGATCGGTTATGCGCTACCCGGTCACCCGCAACAAACCGCTGCTGGGCGGAAACGGGAAAGAAACCCAACATGGGCAAGGCGTGTGTCCGTTTCCGGAAACTGGACGACGTGTCGCTCTACCGGATTGCCGCGACGGTGGCTGAAGTCCCGGTCGAGGAATACATCGCGAGGTATGAGCGCAGCAGGCGGGGCTGAGTTTTCCCGTTGTTGCCTGAAGTCGCCCATGCGGTGCGGCGGAGCTTGCTACGTTGGCAAGCTGATGCTGTGCGTGAGGGGATGAATACGCCGTGTCGGAGTCGGGGGAGGCCGCGTGGCAGCGGTCGGCGGAGTCGTTGCGCTCGTCGGTGGACGGAGTGGCCTCGCTGCAGTCGCTGGTGGCCGCCGGTGAGGTCCGCCTGGAGTCCTGGGCGGCGGAGAAGCTGAAGAAGGCCATTCAGGACCAGCTCTATCTCGCCGAGAAGTGGGTCAGTGAGTCGGCATATCTGGCGCGAGACTTGCCACTGGGTGGCCACTGGGTGGGATTGACGATGGCGATGAAATGGGAGCGCCGTGCACGCGGCCCAGGGTCGATCCAGGAGCAGCTTGTGCTGTACGTACAAGCACTAAAGGACGCCCTCGTTGTGGTTGACCAGGCAGTGAAGGTGACGCGAGCCGCGGATGAGAACGGCGCGTCCGGGTTGGGGGGACTGAACCAGTGAGCGTTAGTAGGTCGGTTGTGACTGGTGTCGGGATGTTGCTGGTCGTGGCTGGATGCGCTCCTGTCGTGTTGCGGGGATCTCCTGAGACGATCTCTGGTCCTCCACCGCCGCGTGTTCCCACCCTGAAAGCTGTCGAGCCGTGTTCGTTGCTGACGGCCGAAGAGGCTGCGGGTATTGGCCTGGCTCCTGGTTGGCCCGACCAGCTCGCTGACCTCCGTCAGTGCTGGTACGACAAGAAGGGTGAGAGTCGACCGGCGAGCGGTTCGATCTTCGTCGATGAAGGACCGGGGAAAGGGGCCGACGACCTCAAGCCGCCCGGTCTCATCGACGAGGCCGGGGTCAGGAACGAGGTCATCGCTGGGCATCCGACGACGAGCTTTCCCAGTTCGGACGGGTTGCGCTGCATGATCACCATCGATGTCAACACCGATGAGAACGTGACGGTGCAGTCGTCGTTGAAGGTGGCTGGTCAGCCGGAGTCCGCCTGTGCGATCGCGCGGAAGATGGTGGGGTTCATCGCCCCGCGTCTGCCGAAAAAGTGACAGTGAACAGCGGTGACCATGAGGCTCAAGGGAAATGGGGAAGCGGAATCGTCGCGCTTGCTCACGGCAATTTCGAAGTCGGTGGGGAGACACCACTGGCTGATGGCAATGGGGTGTCGGAGTTGAGGGCCTACAGGTCGTCTACTGCCGCAGCAGGAGTTTTGCTGGTGCTCGCTGGATGTGCGCCTGCGGTAGTGCGCGGCGCCCCGGATACGGCTTCGGGATCACCTCCGCCGCGCGTTCCGGTGCTGAAGGCGGTTGAGCCGTGCTCATTGCTGACGGCCGAAGAGGCTGCCGGACTTGGCCTGCCGCCTGGCAGGCCGGACCAGCTTGCTGATCTCCGCCAGTGTTGGTTCAACAACGTCGGTGAGGCACGTCCGGTACGGGGATCGATCTTCGTCGACGAGGGGCCCGGCAAAGGGGTGGACGATCTCAAGCCGCCCGGTCTCATCGACGAGGCCGGGGTGAGGAACGAGGTCATCGCCGGTTACGCGACGACGAGCTATCCCGATGCTGACGGCATGGGCTGTCTGGTCAACATCGATGTCAACACCGATGAGAACGTGACGGTGCAGTCGTCGTTGAAGGTGGCTGGTCAGCCGGAGTCCGCCTGCGCGATCGCGCGGAAGATGGTGGGGTTCATCGCCCCGCGTCTGCCGAAGAAGTAGGTGTCGGGGGAGCCATGGACAGCACCAGTCCTCGCTACACGAAGTCCGACTGGCGAGTCGTTGGGAAAGACCACGGGCTCGGGGACGTTCTCCGATGGGACTCCCCGGGCGACCAGATCGGCGAGCAGGAGCAGCGGCTGCGCGGAGCGGTTCGGCGGGGTGACGACCGGGCGATGACGCAGACCGGGCACTGGGAGGGCGTGCCGCACCAGCAGATGTGGGACGAGATCCACGACCGGAACAAGCCCGGCGACGTCTTCCGGGACGCCGACCGGTGGACCGCGCTCGGCAACCGGATGGCCGAGGCGTCCGGGGCGATGGCGCGGGCCGTGGAGAGCACCGCGAGCGGGTGGGTCGGCCGCGGCGGGGACGCGGCGCGGGCCGGGGCGCAGAAGCTGGCGGAGTGGGCCGGTGATGCCGCGATCTCCTTGCAGTACATGGGAAACCGGACCGCTGATCTCGGGATGACCGCGGAGCGGGCGAAGAACGCCATGCCCAAGCCCGTGGCGTTCACCGAGAAGAGCGCCATGGAGTCCACGTTCCTCGGCAGCGCTGGCGGACTGCTGGGGATGATCAACCTTGCCGAGCTGAGGCTGAAGGCGCAGCAGGCGCAGGCCGAAGGCGCTCGGCTGGAGGCCGTGCGGGTCATGCAGGTCAACGAGGGCGGAGCGCGGAACGTCGACGGTTCCACCCCGTCGTTCTCGCCACCACCGTCGGTCCGTGGCGGTGGGGCGCCGCCGCCACCCGCTCCGCAGCCGCAGCCGCCGCGGCCTGGCGGTCCTGGAGTGCCACCCATCGGGCGCAGGCCGGGTGGGGGCGGAGTGCCGATGCCAGACCCGAACCCCAACCAGGGGCCGGGGCCCAGGAACACGGTGCCGGAGTGGTCGCAGTCGGGGCACAACGAGCTGCAACGTGTCGAACCCGCGCGGCTGCCGGACAGCGGCGGCTCCCTTGGCGGTGGGCAACAGGGGCAAGGCGGACAACAAGGGCAAGGAGCCGACAACGGCGTGCTGGGCGGTATCGGCGCGGCCGGTGGGCTGGGCGCGTTCGGCGCCGGGATCGCGGGCAACGCTCAACCGGCCCCGGGGACAGGGACGTCGCCGCGCGGTGGAGGGCTCGGCGCCAACACCGGTGGGGTGGGCCAGAACGCGGCGCCGGGAGCCGCGAACAGCGCGAAGGCACCTGGTGGGCAGGCGTTGCCCGGGATGAGCGCCGGGACCACGCGCAAGGAGGAGGACAAGGAGCACCGGCGGCCCGAATGGCTGGTGGAGACCGAGAACGTGTTCGGCGACATCGAACGCGTCGCTCCGCCGGTGATCGGGGAATGAGTCGTGGACGTGGTGCTTTCCCTTCCCGAGTACGACATCCTCTGGCAGGACCTCCGGCTCGGCAGGCAGCCGTATCCGCTCTCGGTGCTGCCGCACGGCGCCACGCTTGAGGAGCGCGCGCGGATTCGCGCCGCTGTCCACGCCAGGCTCGCCGAGCGCCGTCTCCTCGGAGATCCCCGGCTCGCCGACGTATTGGCGTTGCTCAACGATCACGAGGTCGCTGTTGAGCTCGTCCAGTGCGCCGATGAGCCGGTCAAAGCCCTCGCCGCCGCGAGGGGTGAACACGCCGTGCTGGCGGTTCTCGCCGGCGAGTCGCTCCGGCTGACCACGACGCACGCGCGGGAGCTCGCCAGGGCCGCCGTGAGCGTGCTGCCGCCGGGCGGCCCCGGACGGTCCCAGCCGGTGAACGTGGCGGTGGATCTGCTGCGGACGGCGGTCAGCCGTGAGCGCGGGCCGTTGGCTGACGAGGCCTTGGTGCTGAGCGGCGCGGGGATGCCCACGGGGCAGGTGCGGACGCTGCAGCGGCTCGCGGCGACCAGGCGGCGCGGCGGACAGTTCGGCGTGACCGTCGGTGGGCGGCAGCATCCCGTCGTGCTCGCGTGGTTCGACGCCGATGACGGTCGCTACCTGCAGGTCAGTGAGAACGGTTCGCTGTCGATCCTGGCCGCCGACGCCGTGCGGATAGGCAAGCGCGTCGCCGATCTGATCACGACCGGTCGGCCCGGCTAGAGTCGTTGTCCGTGCGGGTGCATGTGGTGTCGGACGTCCATGGAAACGCCGAGGCGCTTGCCAGAGCCGGAGAGGGCGCGGACGCCCTGGTCGTGTTGGGCGACCTGATCGACTTCGTGGACTACCACGATCATTCCCGCGGCATCCTCGGCACCATCTTCGGCGCGGAGAAGGTGTGCCGCTTCGCCGAGCTGCGGCGCAGCAACGGCCGCGGGGCCGGGCTCTACGTGCGGTCGTTGTGGGAGACCCTGGACGACCCGGCCGCCGTTGTCCTCGACGCCGCTCGTCAGCAGTACGCCGAACTGTTCGGTGCGATGACCGCGCCCACCTACGCGATCCCCGGCAACGTCGACATGCCCGAGCTCTGGCCCGAGTTCGCCAGCGCCGGAGTGCGACTGGTCGACAATGGATCGGCTGACATCGGTGGACTGCGGTTCGGGTTCGTCGGGGGGACGTTGCTGCCGCCGGGCTACACCCTCAACCGCGCCGCGCCGTGGGTGCCGTACGTGCGCGAGGTCGACGAGTACGCCGAAGCGGTGCGCGCGTTGCCCGCGATGGACGTGTTGTGCAGCCACGTCCCGCCCGCGGTCGCCGAGCTGACCTACGACGTCGTCGCCACGCGGGCGGAGTTCGGCTCGACCGCGCTGCTGGCGGCCATCGCGGAGCACTCGCCGCGCTGGTCGCTGTTCGGCCACGTGCACCAGCCGCTCTCACGGCGGGTCCGGGTGGGGCGCACGGAGTGCGTCAACGTGGGCCACTTCAAGCGCACAGGCCTGCCGTATGTACTCCGGTGGTAGCGAGGCGGGTAACCTGCGCGGCATGGCCGACCAGTCCACACAGTCCATCGTGATCGACGCCGCTCCCGAGCAGATCATGGCGGTGATCTCGGACTTCGCCAAGTACCCGGAATGGGCCGAGGCGGTGAAGCACACCGAGGTGCTCAGCAGCGACTCCGCCGGGCGGGGCGAGCAGGTCCGGTTCGTCATCGACGCCGGTCCGATCAAGGACGAGTACACCCTCGCCTACGAGTGGGCGCAGGACGGGTCCTCGGTGAGCTGGAACCTGGTCAAGGGTCAGATGCAGAAGGCGCAGTCGGGCAGCTACGTGCTCGCGCCGGAGGGCTCCTCGACGAAGGTGACCTACTCGCTGTCGGTCGAGCTGACCATCCCGATGATCGGCCTGTTCCGCCGCAAGGCCGAGAAGATGATCATGGACGTGGCGCTCAAGGAGCTCAAGACGAGGGCCGAGAGCGCGGCCTGAGTCGCCGTCGCGCACAATCCCTTCGTGCGTGTCCTGCTGTTCACCGGCAAGGGCGGCGTGGGCAAGACGACCCTCGCCGCCGCGACCGCGGCGCGCCTGGCCGCCGACGGCCACAAGGCGCTGGTGGTCTCCACCGATCCCGCGCACTCCCTGGCCGACGCGCTCGGCATGCCGCTCGGCGCCGAACCGTCCGAAGTGGACGGAGCAGGGCTCTTCGCCGCCCAGGTCGACGCGCGGTCCCTGGTCGACGGCGCGTGGCAGGACCTGCGCGGGCACCTGCACACCGTGCTCGCCGGGGCCGGGGTGGACGAGGTGCAGGCCGAGGAGCTGACCGTGCTGCCCGGCGTCGAGGAGCTGCTGGCGCTCTCGGAGGTCCAGAGGCTCGCGACCTGCGGCCCGTGGGAGACGGTGGTCGTCGACTGCGGGCCGACCGCGGAGACGCTGCGGCTGCTCGCGCTGCCCGAGGCGCTCGCCGGGTACCTGGAACGGCTGTTCCCGACCCATCGACGGGTCGTGCGCGGCCTGCTCGCCGGACTGGCTGGAAGCTCCACTGTGGAGCGTTGGGACGCCGCGGCGGACGCGTTGGGCCGCCTGGCGGAACGGCTTGAGGCGCTGCGTTCGATGCTGGTGGACCAGGACGTCACCAGCGTCCGGCTGGTGCTCACGCCCGAGCGCGTCGTCGCCGCCGAGACCCGCCGCACCCTGACCGCGCTCGCGTTGCAGGGCATCCGGGTCGACCGGCTGGTCGCCAACCGGCTGCTGCCCGACGGCGACGACACCGACGGGGTCGCGGCGAGGTGGCTGCGCACCAGGCGCGCCGAGCAGGACGCCGTGCTCGGGGAGCTCGGCGGCGATGTGCGCACCCCGCTGGACACCGTCGGCCACCGCGCCGAGGAGCCGGTCGGCGTGCCCGCGCTGCTGGAGGTCGCCGCCGAGCTCTACGGCGGCGGCGATCCGCTCAGCGGAGCCGAGCGGGCCGAGCTGATCGAGGTCAGCGGCGGTGGCAAGGGGCTGGACTCCGAGTACGGGATGCGGCTGCACCTGCCGTTGGCCGCCGACGCGCAGCTGGAGCTGGCCAGGGTCGACGACGAGCTGGTGATCACGCTGGACGGCAGGCGAAGGCTGGTCGCCCTGCCCGCCGTGCTGCGCCGCTGCGAGATCGTCGGCGCGACCGCGGACAACGAGGGCATCACCGTGCGGTTCCGGCCCGACCCCCGAGTGTGGATGCGGTGAGGCTGAGATGACCCAGGACTCCGGACTCAACCAGGAGCTGCGGCTGCTGCTGGACGCCGTCGCCCAGCGCGCCGAACCGTGGCTGCGCAAGATCGCCGAGCAGCAGCCCGACACCGAGGGGCAGTCCGCTGCCCGCCACCGCGCCACCTGCACGTGGTGCCCGCTGTGCGCCGCGGTGTCCCTCGCCCGCGGCGAGCGGCCGGAGCTGGCCGCCAAGGCCGCCGAGCACCTCACCGGCCTGCTCTCGGTGCTGCGCGCCTCGATGGAACCCGAGCGCTCCGAGCCGCAGGAGCAGCAGCAGAACCCGGCACCCGCGGCGGAGCCCGAGCGCCCCGAACCCGCCCCGCGCGTGCAGAAGATCAGCGTGGAGCGGCAGTGACGATGCTTGATCCCGCGAGCGGATCCTCGGTGACGATGCTTGATCCCGCGAGCGGATCCCCGGTGACACCACCCGACCCCGCGAGCGCGTCCTTCAGAAGCGGGTCCCGGTGCTGACCGTCGGAGTCGATGTCGGAGGTACGAGCGTCCGCGCGGGCGTCGTCGACGCGCACGGGGCGATCCTGGACACCGCGGTCGCGCCGACCCCGAGCGGTGAGGGGCCGCTGGAGGACGCGATCGTCGCTGAGGTCAAGGAGCTCGCGTCGCGGCACCCGGTGACCGCGCTCGGGCTGGCCGTCGCGGGCTTCGTCACCGCCGACCGCCGGAGCGTGCGGTTCGCGCCGCACCTGGCGTGGCGCAACGCGCCGGTCGCCGACCGGATGTCCGACCGCCTCGGCATGCCGGTGGTGCTGGAGCACGACGCCAACGCGGCCGCGCTCGCCGAGTACCGCTTCGGCGCGGCGCGCGGGACCAGGGTCGCTGCCTTGGTCGCGCTCGGCACCGGCATCGGGGGCGCGCTGCTGATCGACGGCGAGATCTTCCGCGGCGCCTACGGAGTGGCTCCCGAGCTCGGGCACCTGCGCGTGGTGCCGGACGGGCGGCCGTGCCCGTGCGGCAAGCGCGGTTGCTGGGAGCGCTACTGCAGCGGCACCGCGCTCGCCGCGACCGCCGTGGAGATGCTGGCCCGTGATCCGGGCTGCTCGACGTTGCTGGCGCGGGAGGCCGCTGGCGACATGCGCGCGGTGACCGGCAGGAAGGTCGCCGGTGCCGCGCTGGACGGGGACCCGCTGGCGCAGCGCGCCATGGACGAGCTCGCCCGGTGGCTGGGACAGGGGCTGGCGCTGGTCGCCGACGTCTACGACCCCGAGGTCGTGGTGATCGGCGGGGGAGTCTCGCAGTCCGCGCCGCTGTTCCTCGACGACGCGCGGGACCACTACTCCGCGCTGGTGACGGGGGCCGGGCACCGGCCGCTGGCGCGCATCCGCACTGCTCAGCTCGGGGACGACGCGGGGATCGTGGGTGCGGCCTCGCTTGCCGCCGATCTCGCCGGGCGGCGCCTCAACCCGCGCTGAGGCGGGGAGCGGGAGGAAGGGAGACGCTGGCCGGCGACGCTGCCGACAGCGCTGGTGCCACGTGCTCTTCTCGGAGGAGATCCGGTCTAGCGGTTGCGACGGCGGAGCAACCGGCGACGGGACTTCTCGCCGCGGTGGTGCGTGCGCCGCTCGGACCGCTGTTCGGCGGCCTGAGCCAGCGCACGCACGAGCACGAAGGCTTGCAACTGATCCACGAGTCACTCCCTTCGGTGCGATGGGCCCGGGGTTGTGCCCCGGTTCCCGCGACCACGTTACGGGAGCACTGAATCGTTGTTACAAGCCAAGAAACCCGTTCGTGGTGGATCTCACCAGTACAGCTCAGCTGGTGTGTCCCCGCTCTCAGCCTGGCGGCGGATTCAGGTCGTGGTCTAGACCACAATGCGTGATGGTCTAGACCTGTGCGCCATCGTCCCAGCCGGAGTCCGGCGGCGGTCCCTTGCGCATCCGCAGCACCAGCCAGCCGATGCCGCCGCTGATCGCCAGCAGCGCCAGCGGGGTGGCGGTGCTCGACGCGATGCCGATCAGGTTCGGCGCGACCAGCAGCAGCGCGCCGAGCAGGAACATGGCCAGCGCGCCCATCGTCGCCGGGCGCAGCGGGGGCAGCGGTGGCGGGTCCGGCGGGACGAAGTGGTCCTCGTCGGAGCGAGCGGAGGAACCCGGATCCGGATCGGGCTCCGGCTCCTCGGCCGGCTCCGCCCTGGGTTCGTCCTTCGGCTTCGCCGAGCCGTCGCCGTCCGGCCAGTCCGCGGAGACCCCCTCGCGCTGCAGACCCGCCACGATCGCGGCGAACGCGGCGTCGACGTCCTCGGGGCCGCCGGTCTCGTCGGCCTTCTTGCTCAAGCAGCCTCACCCACCCTGGCCTCGTGCACGCGGCGCGCGAACTCCACGCTGCCCGCGAAGATCGTCGGTGCGTCGTTGTCGAGAGTGGCCACGTGGAAGCTGTCCGCGAGCACCACCTCGGTCGTGTCGTCGCCGCGCACGCCGTCCAGCACGATCCTGGCGCTGACCGGCTCGACGACGTGGTCGACGGCGGAGCGGTACAACAGCAGCGGCTGGCGCACCTTGTCCAGGTCCGCGCGCACCACCCGCCACAGCTCCTGCAGGCTCGCGGCCGCGCGCAGCGGGGTCCGGTCGTAGGCCAGCTCGCGCGCCCCGGGCTTGGCGATGTCGTTGGCGATCCCGGGCAGCGACGGCACCACCCGCGAGAGCAGCGGCAGCAGCGCCGCGCCGCGCTTCTCCGTGGTGACCGACGGGTTGACCAGGACGAGCCCGGCGACCTCCGGCCCGTGCCGCTGGGCCAGCCGCAGCGCAAGCGCCCCGCCCATCGACAGGCCGAAGACGAAGGTCGAGCGGCAGCGCGCCGACAGCTGGCCGAAGCCGGTCTCCACCCGGTCGTACCAGTGCTGCCACCGCGTCCGGTTCATCTCCTGCCACCGCGTCCCGTGTCCTGGCAGCAGCGGGCAGCGCACCGAGAACCCCTCGGCTGCCAGGTGCTCGGCCCAGGGGCGCATGCTCTGCGGTGACCCGGTGAACCCGTGGCAGAGCAGCACCCCGATCTCGTCGGAGCCCTCGTGCGCGAACGGTTCCGCGCCGGTGAGCACGGGCACGGCGGCCTCCTCTGCGACGGCGGTGCGCGGGTGTCCATCGTCCCATGAGCGCTCCACGGTGCGGCAGATCTCATGGAGTGGGGCACTGTGGTTGGCTGTCCCGCGTTGTGTTCGGTAAGGAACGCTCCGTAGGCTGGCGCGTCAGGCTGAGGCAGGGAGGAGGCGGTCTTCGCAGTGCTCTACTGGCTGATGAAGTACGTCTTTCTGGGACCGCTGCTGCGGTTGTTCTTCCGGCCGACCATCGAGGGGTTGGAGAACGTGCCGCGCAAGGGCGGCGCGATTCTCGCGAGCAACCACCTCGCGGTCGCCGACTCGTTCTTCCTGCCGCTGATGGTGCCGCGCCGGGTGACCTTCCTGGCCAAGCGCGAGTACTTCACCGGCAAGGGGATCAAGGGCCGGTTCAAGAAGGCCTTCTTCAGCGGGGTCGGTCAGGTGCCCATCGACAGGGCGAGCGCGGCCGCGGCGCAGGACGCGCTGGACACCGGCGTGCGGCTGCTGCGCGAGGGCCACCTGCTGGGCATCTACCCCGAGGGCACCCGCTCCCCGGACGGCCGCCTCTACAAGGGCAAGATCGGCGTGGCCCGGATGGCCATGGAGGCCGGGGTGCCGGTCATCCCGGTGGTCATGGTCGGCACCGACAAGGCCAACCCGATCGGGTCGAAGATGTGGCGCCCGCACCGGATCCGCATCGTGATCGGCGAGCCGCTGGACTTCAGCCGCTACGACGGCCTCGGCGGCGACCGCTTCGTGGAGCGCTCCGTCACCGACGAGATCATGTACGCGCTGATGGAGATGTCCGGTCAGGAGTACGTCGACGTCTACGCCGCCAAGGTGAAGGACGCCGTCCCGCCGCGCCGGCGCAAGCCGGAGCCCGCCGACCGGGTGCCGGGGGCCAAGGCGAGCTGAGCGAACTCTAGAGTTGCCCGGGTGCGGTTCTTCTACGACACGGAGTTCATCGAGGACGGCGTGACCATCGACCTGGTGTCGATCGGCGTCGTCGACGAGGAGGGCCGCGAGTTCTACGCGGTGTCCACCGAGTTCGACCCGGACCGAGCCGGTCAGTGGGTCCGGCAGAACGTCCTCGACAAGCTCCCGCCGCCCGCCGACCCCGCGTGGCGCAGCCGAAGGCAGATCCGCGACGAGCTGCTGGAGTTCCTGACCGCGCCCGGCGAGGACATCGAGCTCTGGGCGTGGTTCGCCGCCTACGACCACGTGGCCCTGGCGCAGCTGTGGGGCGCGATGCCCGCGTTGCCGAGGGAGATCCCGCGCTACACCAAGGACCTGCGGCAGCGGTGGGAGGACCTCAGGCGTCCCCGGCTCACGCCGCCGCCCGCCGACGCGCACTCCGCGCTGGCCGACGCCCGGCACAACCTGGTGCGCTGGAAGATCATGGAGCCGCTCTGGCGCAGGAACTAGCCGCCTTCTGGGACCCGCCTTGCTGCACCGATCCAGCAACTGAAAGGGTAAAGGCGACGACGGTCACACTCTGCGCGGATCCGGCGCAGCGAGGAGGCGATGAAGATGCGCATCGGCGTGCTCACTGGTGGCGGGGACTGCCCCGGTCTCAACGCGGTCATCCGAGCGGTCGTCCGCAAGGGCGTCGAGGTCTACGGCCACGAGTTCGTCGGCTTCCGCAACGGCTGGAAGGGTCCGATCGAGGGGCACACCCGCCCGCTCGGGCTTGACCAGGTCGAGGACATCCTGACCAGGGGCGGCACCATCCTGGGGTCCTCGCGCACCAACCCCTACAAGGTCGACGGCGGCGTCGACGCCATCCGCGCGACCCTCGCGGAGCACAAGGTCGACGCGCTGATCGCGATCGGCGGCGAGGACACCCTCGGCGTGGCGAAGAAGCTCACCGACGACGGCATCGGCGTCGTCGGCGTGCCGAAGACGATCGACAACGACCTCGGCGCCACCGACTACACCTTCGGTTTCGACACCGCGGTGCACATCGCCACCGAGGCGATCGACCGGCTGCGCACCACGGCCGAGTCGCACCACCGCGCGCTCGTCGTGGAGGTCATGGGCAGGCACGCGGGCTGGATCGCGCTGCACTCCGGCCTCGCCGGCGGCGCGAACGTGATCCTGGTGCCGGAGAAGAAGTTCAGCGTCGACAAGGTCGTCGAGTGGGTGCAGCGCCGGTTCGAGCGCGAGTACGCCCCGATCATCGTCGTCGCCGAGGGCGCGATGCCGGAGGACGGCGCCGAGGTCCTGGTCAGCGGGGAGAAGGACGCGTTCGGCCACGTCCGGCTCGGTGGCATCGGCACCTGGCTGGCCGACGAGATCGCGGCGCGCACGGGCAAGGAGTCCCGCGCGGTCGTGCTCGGCCACACCCAGCGCGGTGGCACCCCGACGGCCTACGACCGAGTCCTCGCGACGCGCTTCGGCCTGCACGCGGTGGACGCGGTCAACGACGGGGACTTCGGCGTGATGGTCGCGCTGCGCGGCACGGACATCGTCCGGGTCAAGCTCTCCGAGGCGACCGCGGAGCTGAAGACCGTCCCGACGGAGCGCTACGCCGAGGCCGAGGTCTTCTTCGGCTGATCCAGCCTCTCGACCCCGTCCCCGCGGAACCCGGGGGCGGGGTCGACGTCTTCTCGCGCTACGGAGCCAGGACGTGTTCGTCGCGGGAGATGGCCAGCATCTCCTCGCGGGAGACCACCTTGATCCGCTCCCGGCCGCGCGCGTCGCCCAGGCGCAGCTCGTGCACGTCCAGGCGGTTCCAGCCCTCGTGCGTGGTGTAGCGGACGCCGCGCAGCTCCAGCAGTTCGAGGATCGCGGCCGGGTCCGGCTCCGGCGCCTCGCGCAGCAACGGCAGGTCGGCGAGCAGACTGCCGATCGTCTCCAGCGCGTCGCCCTTGGTGTGGCCGATCAGGCCGACCGGGCCGCGCTTGATCCAGCCGGTGACGTAGCAGCCGGGCACCTGCTGGCCGTCCTGGCCGAGCACCCGGCCCGCGTCGTGCGGGACCGTGCCGGAGGCGTGGTCGAAGGGCAGTCCGGCCAGGTGCGAGCCGAGGTAGCCGACCGCGCGGTACACCGCCTGCACGTCCCAGTCGTGGAACACGCCCGTGCCGCGCGCGCCGCCAGTGCCGTCGAGCTCCATCCGCTCCGTGCGCAGCCCGGTCACACCGTCCTCGCCGAGCACCGCGACGGGCTGGTGCAGGAAGTGCAGATGCAGGCGGCGCGGGCGGTTCCCGGGGTCTCGGATCGCCCAGTCCTGCAAGGTCTTCACAACCTGGCGCACCTGGTTGCTGGAGTGGATCGCGGCCATGCTGCCGTCGTCGAACTCGATGTCCTCGGGGTGGACCAGGACCTCGACGCTCGGCGAGTGGTCGAGCTCGCGCAGCTCCAGCGGCGTGAACTTCGCCTGGGCCGGGCCGCGCCTGCCGAAGACGTGCACGTCGGTGACCTGGCTGGCGGCGAGGCCGCGGTAGACGTTGTCCGGGATCTCGGTGGACAGCAGCTCGTCGGCGGGCTTGGCCAGGACGCGCGCCACGTCCAGGGCCACGTTGCCGACGCCGAGCACCGCGACGCTGCGCGCGGTCAGCGGCCAGTCGCGCGGCACGTCGGGGTGGCCGTCGTACCAGGACACGAAGTCCGCGCCGCCGAAGCTGCCAGGCAGGTCGATGCCGGGGATGTCCAGCTCCCGGTCCTTGGACGCGCCAGTGGAGAAGATGACGGCGTCGTAGTGCCCGCGCAGGTCCTCAAGGGTGATGTCCAGGCCGTAGTGGACGTTGCCGAGCAGGCGGATCTCCGGCTTCTCCAGCACCCGCTGCAACGCGTGCACGATCTGCTTGATCCGCGGGTGGTCGGGCGCTACGCCGTACCTGATCAGCCCGTACGGCGCGGGCAGCCGCTCGAACAGGTCGATGCTGACCGGCGTCTCTGACTTCGTCAGGATGTCGGCCGCGTAGATGCCGGCCGGACCGGCGCCTACGACAGCGATCCGCAGCGGGCGACGCATATGCACTCCTCAAGGCTGGGCACCGTGCTCCAACTTTGAGGTTAGCCTTGCCTAATCTTCAGGTCAGTCCCGGTCTGCTGTGTGCCTGCTCATACCGTCTCGAAGGCTCTCAGGGTGAGGTACGCGGCGAAGGTGCCGAGCCAGTGGTCGGCCGCGTAGCCGTAGCCGAACACGTAGCGCCAGCCGTCCTCCGCGTGCGCCCGCGCCGAGCCCTCCGCGATCGCGCGGTACCGGTGGTCGCGGGGCAGGGCGGCGGCCAGCGACCGCCACGCGAACGCCCTGGACAGCATCAGTCCGGAGATGTGCGAGCCGTGCGGGTCCGACGGGTCGTCGACCGGTACCGGTTCGCGCAGCACGCTCCACCGAGGTGCTTCCAGGTCCGGCAGGAACCGGTCGAGCCAGCCGAGGAACTCCTCGCCCGGCAGCGCCCTGCGCATCACGTCGATCTCGGTCAACGCGGGGGAGAGGAAGTCCGACGCGTTCGGCTCGAAGCCGCCGTAGCCGGCGTCCTCGCCGTACCAGCGCAGCACTGCCGCGGTGGTCGTGTCCGCGAGCTCGGTGTCGCCGACGGCCCGCGCCGCGTCGAGCACGAGCCCGGCCGCGAACGCCGTGTTGGAGTGCACGCCGCTGCGCACCGGCCAGCGCGCCTTCCTCGTCCACTCCAGCCAGCGGTCGCGCAGCGCCTCGGTCAGCGGGCGCAGCGCGGCGGCCCACACCCCGGCACGCTCACCGCCGAGCTGGTCGGCCCACAGGCGGAGCTCGGCGTCCAGGACGAACAGCCACGCCCAGCCGTAGGGACGCTCCCAGTAGCCGCCCCTGCGGCCGCGGAAGAACCGCGCCTCGGTCTCGCAGCCCTCCACCGTCAGCAGCCCGTCCAGCACGTCGGCGGCGTACGAGGCCTCGGCCAGCTCCGGGCGAACCCGCAGCAACCGCACGATCAGCCAGGTCTGGTGCACGCAGGAGTGCCAGTCGTAGCTGCGCGCGAACACCGGGTGCAGCACGCTCTGCGGCACCAGCTCCGCGTCGGACTCGATCAGGTGCGTCCAGTGCACCGGGTGGTCGCGCAGCACGTTGTCCAGGGCCACTGAGAGCAGTCGTGCCGCTGTGTCGTCGTCCAGTCGAGCCGCCATGGGAGACCATCCTGCCCGCGCGCGCCGCAGCTCACAGCGCCCGATCGGACCCACAAGTTGCGACGATCACCGACCGCACCCCTTCCCAGCTGGTGGAACTTGCGTACCGATAGCCAGGAGATACCGGTCACGCCGTAGGCTTGGAGGGTGAACTGGACCGTGGATGTGCCGGTCGACACGCTGCCCGAGCTGCCCCCGTTGCCGCCGGAGTTGCGTGCTCGGCTTGATGACGCCTTGTCGCGTCCCGCCGCTCAGCAGCCGGAGTGGCCGAACCCCGAACAGGCCCGCAACGTGCGGACCGTGCTGGAGAGCGTTCCCCCGATCACCGTTCCCGCCGAGGTCGACCGCCTCCGCGAGCGGCTGGCCGAGGTGGCGCTGGGTCGGGCGTTCCTGCTGCAGGGCGGGGACTGCGCGGAGACCTTCGTCGACAACACCGAACCCCACATCAGGGCGAACATGCGCGCCCTGCTGCAGATGTCGGTCGTGCTGACCTATGGCGCGAGCATGCCGGTGGTGAAGGTCGGCCGGATCGCCGGCCAGTACGCCAAGCCGCGCTCCTCGGCCACCGACTCGCTCGGGCTGCCCTCCTACCGCGGCGACATGATCAACTCGATCGTGGCCAGCCCGGAGGCCAGGGTCAACGACCCGTCGCGGATGATCCGCGCCTACGCCAACGCGGGCGCGGCGATGAACCTGCTGCGCGCGCTGACCAGCTCCGGTGTCGCCGACCTGCGCCGCGTGCACGACTGGAACAAGGACTTCGTGCGCACCTCGCCGGCTGGCGAGCGCTACGAGGCCCTGGCCACCGAGATCGACCGCGGCATGCGCTTCATGTCGGCCTGCGGCGTCGACGCCTACCCGCTGCACACCGTCGAGATCTACGCCAGCCACGAGGCGCTGGTGCTGGACTACGAGCGGGCCATGCTGCGGCTGGAGCAGAGCGGTCCGCAGCCGAAGCTGTACAACCTCTCCGCGCACTTCCTGTGGATCGGTGAGCGCACCAGGCAGCTCGACGGCGCGCACATCGCCTTCGCCGAGCTGCTGGCCAACCCGATCGGGCTGAAGATCGGCCCCACCACCACGCCCGAGCAGGCGGTGGAGTACGTCGAGCGGCTCGACCCGCGCAACGAGCCCGGCAGGCTGACGCTGATCAGCCGGATGGGCAACGGCAAGGTGCGCGACGTGCTGCCCGCGATCGTGGAGAAGGTCACCGCCTCCGGGCACCAGGTCATCTGGCAGTGCGACCCGATGCACGGCAACACCCACGAGGCCAGCACCGGCTACAAGACCCGGCACTTCGACCGGATCGTGGACGAGGTGCAGGGCTTCTTCGAGGTGCACCGCGCCCTGGGCACCCACCCCGGCGGCATCCACATCGAGCTGACCGGCGAGGACGTCACCGAGTGCCTCGGCGGCGCCCAGGAGATCTCCGACCTCGACCTCGCGGGTCGCTACGAGACGGCCTGCGACCCGAGGCTGAACACCCAGCAGTCGCTGGAGCTGGCCTTCCTCGTCGCCGAGATGCTCCGCTCCTAGGTCGCGTTTCACAGGTCTCGTTCGATGAGAGGCGGGATCGGCCCGGCTGTCGCGAACACGGACTTGTGAAACACGACCTGGTCCGAACGCGACACGAAAAGGGGGCTGTCCATGGTGGACAGCCCCCTTTCGTCGTCCGGTATCAGAAGAAGCAGGTGAGCACGACCTTGGTGCCGGGCTTGACCCTGGTGCCAGGGGCCACGGACTGGCCCACCACGTTCCCGTCGTCGCGGCCGGGGAACAGCTGCTGGACATCCACGTCCAAACCCTTGTCGCGCAGCCACTTCGACGCCTGGCTGGCGCGCTGGCCGGTGAAGTTCGGCAGGGTGACCGCGTTGGAGAGCACCACCTTCACCCGCCGGGTGGTCTTGGTGTCCAGCTTCGTCCCGCTCGGCGGGTCGGTCCTGGCCACCCGGCCCGCCTCGTACTCCGCGGAGAAGTCCTGGCCGCCGTCCTCCGGCTCGAAGCCCAGCCTGCGCAGCTCGGCGTACGCCGCTTCCTTGGTCATGCCCGCCACCGCGGGCACCGGGACCGGCGGCTTGCCCTTGGACAGCGCCACCGTGACCGGGGCGCCCGTCTTCAGCTTCGTCCCCGGGGCGGGGGAGAGCTTGATGACCGCGCCCTGCGGGACCTCCGCGCTGTAGTCGTTGGCCGACTCGTTCTGGGTCGGCTGCAGCTTCGCGTCCCGGATCGCCTTCTCCGCGTCGGCGAGGCTCGCACCCGCGGCGACGGTGGGCACCTCCGGGAGACCCATCGAGACCACGAGCACGACCTCGTTGCCCCGCAACACCTTCGAGCCGGTCTGCGGCTCCGAGCGGATCACCTCGTCGATCGGCACGTCGTCGTTCGGCTCGTGGCTGACCTTGGCGACCAGGTCGCCGGCGCGCAGCGCCTCCTGCGCCTTGACCAGCGTCAGCCCCGCCAGCCTCGGCACCTCCGTCCAGCGACCGCTGCCCAGCCACCACGCCGTGCCGCCGACACCCGCCACGAGCAGCGTGATCACCACCGCCCAGATCAGCATGGCGCGTCTGCCGCGCGAGCGCTCCCGCTCGTACGCGCTCGGCTTCGGCGGGTCCGGTTCGAGGTCCTGCTCGGTCGTCGGCGGTCGCTGCGCCATGGCGGGCAGGTCGGAGCGGTTCATGGTCCGCGTGCCCATCGGCCCGGCGTGGGACACCGGCCGCTGCTTCACCACCGTCGGCCCGTTGGTGTAGTCCGTGATCGCCGTGATCTGCTCGGTCGGCGGGTCGTCGTCCCGCGCGGGCGTGTAGGCAGGCAGGTGGACGGGGACCTTGTTCGGCGGGACCGGGACCGGCACCGGGTGGATGCCCAGCGAGGCCCGGACGCGGCGCAGCTCGGTGAGGAAGGCCGTGGCGTCGGCGGGCCGCACCGACGGGTCGCGGCGGGTCGCGCGCACCACGAGCTCGTCGAGCTCCGCCGGGATGCCCTGGCGCTTGGTGCTCGGCGCGGGCACGTCGTCGTTGACGTGGCGGTAGGCCACCGAGAGCGCGGTGTCGCCGGAGTAGGGCGGCGCACCGGTCAGCATCTCGTAGAGCACCAGGCCCGCCGAGTAGACGTCGCTGCGCGCGTCGGCGGCTCCGGTGGCGACCTGCTCCGGCGCCAGGTAGGCGACCGTCCCGAGGATGACGCTGTCGCTGGTTGTCCCCGCGCCCGCGATCGCCTTCACCAGGCCGAAGTCGCCGACCTTCACGGTGCCGCCCCTGCCGATGAGCACGTTCTCCGGCTTGATGTCGCGGTGCACCAGCGCCGCCTCGTGCGCTGCGGCCAGCGCGGCCAGGATCGGCTCCAGCACGCTCAGCGCCAGCGGGACCGACAGCTCCCCGTGCTCGTGCAGGACGTCGCGCAGCGTGCCGCCCTCGATGTACTCCATGACCAGGTAGGCCAGCTCGCCGTCGGGACGGCGGTCCACGCCCTGGTCGTAGACGCCCACCACGCTCGGGTGGTGCAGCCGCGCGGCCGTGCGGGCCTCCCGCTCCAGCCGGTCGAGGAAGGACCGGTCCCCCGACAGCCGGGAGTCCATCACCTTGATCGCCACCGGCCGCTCCAGCCGGGTGTCCAGGCCCAGGTAGACCGAGGACATCCCCCCGCGCGCGATCATGGTGTCGATGCGGTATCGACGCTCCAGCAACGTCCCGCTCAGTTCGGCACCCCTCGATTCCACAACGCTCGATCGTAGGCGGTCCCCCTGAACCGCCCGGCGCACGGCATCGGCTTGCGCGTTGTGGCAGGCTGGATGGCTGTGAGTCAGATCCCTACCTCCCCGGATGTGCTCGACGCCGAGGTGGAGGTCCTCCCGCTGCCCGACGTCGCCGAGCGCCTGGGGCAGCCCGTGACCCGAGTCCACCAGATGCTCCGGGACGGACAGCTGCTCGCGGTGCACCGCGACGGCATCCGCGCCGTGCCCGCCGCCTTCCTCACCGACACCGGGGTGGTCAAGCACCTCTCGGGGACCGTCACGGTGCTCCGCGACTCCGGCTACTCCACCGAGGAGATCCTGCGCTGGCTGTTCACCGCCGACGACTCCCTGCCGGGCACTCCCATCGAGGCGCTGCGCGGCGACCGCGGCCGTGAGGTGAAGCGCCGAGCGCAGGCCCTGGCCTTCTAGTCCGACATCCGTTCCGACCCCACGACGAGAGAACGGCGCCGCCCCGGAAGGGACGGCGCCGTTCGGCTTCTCGAAGGCGCGCTACAGGTGCGCGCCCTTGTGCCGCCGGGAGAACCTCAGCGGGTCGGGGCGCAGCAGCGAGACCGCCGCCAGCAGCGACAGCAGGGTCATCACCGCGACGTGCAGGAAGTTGTACGTGGCCGCGTCGCCGTCCGGGTAGCTCACCGCGATCAGGAACGAGGAGCCGAAGACGATCACCGTCGTCGCCCACTCCGAGAGCGCGATCCCGGCGGCCAGCGCCAGCGCCAGCGAGAAGTACCAGGGGAAGGTCGTCTGCAGCAGCAGCGACATGCCCAGCAGCACCAGCGAGGCGCGGCGCATCACGTTGCGGTCCTCGCCGTCACGGGCCTTCCACCACTGGCGGACCGCGATGTAGCCGAGCAGCGCCATGCCCAGCATCCGGGCGGTGTTGATGAACAGGTCGTAGCTGGGGCTGAAGAACCAGCTGGCGAAGCCGTGCAGCGTCTGGCCGAGACCGGTCGGCAGCGAGGTCCAGTTGATCACCACGGAGTTCGCCGACAGCGCGGGGATCCAGCCGAGGTTGACGCCCGCGACCAGCTGGCAGGCGGCGAAGACGGCGAAGAACACCACCATGCCGGACCCGGCCGCGCGGAGGAACCGCGCCTTCTCCGAGCCGGGCAGCCGCTTCGCCCAGATCCACACCAGGAACGGCAGCACCACGACGGCCTGGATCTTGATCGCCGCGCCCAGGGTGACCAGCACGATGCCCAGCACGTGCTTGCCGCGCATCACCATCAGCGAGCCGAGCGCGAGCAGGCCGACCATCAGCAGGTCGTTGTGCGGCCCGCCGACCAGGTGCACCAGCACCAGCGGGTTGGCCGCGCAGATCCACAGCGCGATGGTGCCGTTGCCGCCCATCCGCTCCGCCAGCTTCGGCAGCACCCAGCACAGCATGACCAGGCCGCCGATCAGCGCCAGGCGCATCAGCAGCACGCCCGCGATCATGTTGTGCCCGCTGACCGCCACGACGTACTTGGCGATCAGGATGAACAGCGGCCCGTACGGCGCGGGCGTGGTCTGCCAGACCCACGCGACGTTCTCCGAGATCGGTCCGTCCAGCGCGGCCGGGCCGAGCGCGTAGGTGTCCAGCCCCTCCAGCGGCAGCAGGCCCTGGCCGAGGTAGCTGTAGACGTCCCTGGTGAACAGCGGCGGCCCGAGCATGACCGGCACCGCCCACGCGGTGATCGCCAGCAGCACGCCGCCGCGGCCGACCCGGCCGGCCCGCACGTGCCTGCCGAGCCGGACCCAGGCCCACACCAGCAGCCCGACGCCGAGGTAGACCACCAGCTCGGCGAGGTTCTTGCCGTGCCCGAAGCGGATCCAGGTCAGCGAGGTGCCGGACAGGATCGGGTCCCGGACCAGCGTGCCGCCCGCGCCGAGCGCGCCGAGCGCGGCGAGGCAGGCGCCGATGACGCCGAGCAGGATGGTGCGCACCGGTATGCCCGTCGCGGGCACCGTGCCGGGCTTCGGGGAGCCGACGGCGCCACCGGCGCCGGTGACCGAGCCCGAGGGAGCGTGCTCAGCTGGCCGCTCGGCGACCCGGGTGCTCGCCCCGGGCTCGCTCGGTACCGGCTCGTCGCCGGGACCGGTGATGGGCGGAGAGGACATGGTGGACATCGCTGGCCATGGTCCCATAGCCCCAGCGCGGGCTTGTACGCAACGGTCGTCTCTGTGACGCACGCGGCGCGCTGGCCACGGTCAGTAGCTGCGCTTGGTGACTTCCAGGGCAAGCTCACCCAGACGGGTGGAGGCGACGGGGTCGATCGTCACCGATTCCAGGGCGGCGAGCCCGGACGCGGTCAGCCGGTCGATCCGCTCCTCGACCGCGCGCACCGCGCCGAGCCGGACCAGCGTCTCGCGGACCCGCTCCAGCAGCCCCGCGTCCAGCTGCTCGACGCCCAGCGCGCTCTCGATCAGCTCGGCCGATGCGCTCTCGCCCGCCTTCGCAGCCAGCTCCAGCCCGTAGGCGACCAGCGGCGTCCGCTTGCCCTCGCGCAGGTCGTCGCCCGCGGGCTTGCCGGTGACGGCGGGGTCGCCGAACACGCCGAGCAGGTCGTCGCGCAGCTGGAAGGCGATGCCGATGTCCACGCCGTAGCGCCGCAGCGCGCCGATGAGGTCCTGGTCCGCCCCGGCCAGCGACGCGCCGAAGTGCAGCGGCCGGTCCACGGTGTAGGCGGCGGTCTTGTAGCGGCTGACCTGCTCGGAGCTCCGCAGGTCGGCCGCGCCCCTGGCCTGCGCGAGCACGTCCAGGTACTGCCCGGCGAGCACCTCGGTGCGCATGCCCTGCCACGCCTCGTTCGTGCGCGCCAGCGCTTCGAGCCCGAGCCCGGAGGTGCGCACCATGTCGTCGGCCCAGACCAGCGCGAGGTCGCCGAGCAGCAGCGCGGCGGAGAGCCCGAACCGGTCCGCGTCGCCGGACCAGCCCGACGCGCGGTGCTGTTCCGCGAACGCGACGTGCACGGTCGGCTGGCCCCGGCGCATGTCCGAGTCGTCCATCAGGTCGTCCTGCACCAGGGCGCACGCCTGGATCAGCTCCAGCGAGCTGACGGCGCGCAGCACCGGGACCACGGTGTCCAGGTCGTCCGGGTCGCCGCCCGCGGCCCGCCAGCCCCACCAGGCGAAGATGGGCCGGATCCGCTTGCCACCGGTGAGGACGAAGTCCGAGAGCGCGGTGACGGCGTTCGCGAACGCCTCGTCGATGTCGGCGGCGACGGTCCGCTGTCTGCCGAGGTAGACGCGGAGCTCATGCTCCACGTACCCGGCGAGTCCCGAGTCGACAGGGTGCGGCTCTACCTGCTGTTCAAGCACGGTGACAATCCTCTGCCTTCCCGGGATCGGCTGCTACTCCGGGGTCCTAGCCGGGCGGAACCCACTAGTCCAGTGAACGCGACGGACACAACAGGAGTCCCCCGCTATCACCGATCTCACTCCAGCGCTTCCGCCTGGTCCCGCGGTGGTCGCGCCGGAAGGCGTCAACCGCGTTCGTACCTTCTTCCAGTTCGTGGAACTCCGCGTCCGACTATCGGGCACCCCGAGTAGCCTTGCCCTATGACGGCGGTGGTTGACCGGCTCCGTAGCGATCGTCCGGTGTTCTCGGTGGAGTTCTTCCCACCCAAGGACGCCGAGGCCGAGCGCCAGCTCTGGCGCGCCATCAGGGAGCTCGAACCGCTCGACCCCGCCTTCGTGTCGGTGACCTACGGCGCTGGCGGCTCCAGCCGCGACCGCACGATCCGCGTGACCGGGCGCATCGCGCAGGAGACCACGCTGCTGCCCGTCGCCCACCTCACCGCGGTCAACCACTCCGTGGCCGAGCTGCGCAACGTGATCGGCTCCTACGCCTCGGTCGGCGTGCGCAACATCCTCGCGCTGCGGGGCGACCCGCCCGGCGACCCGAACGGTGAGTGGGTCAAGCACCCGCAGGGCCTGACCTACGCCGAGGAGCTGGTCCGGCTCATCCGCGACCTCGGCGACTTCTGCGTCGGTGTGGCCGCCTACCCCTTCGGCCACCCGCGCTCGGCGGACCTGGACACCGACGCGGAGTTCTTCGTGCGCAAGCTGCGCGCGGGGTCGCACTACGCCGTGTCGCAGATGTTCTTCCGCGTCGACGACTTCCTGCGGTTGCGGGACCGGATCGCCTCGCGCGGCGTCGACCTCGACCAGGTCCCGCTGCTGCCCGGCCTGATGCCGATCCGTTCGGTCAAGGGCGTGCAGAAGATGGCCGAGATGGCCAACACCGAGATCCCGCCGGAGGTCATCGCCCGCGTCGAGCCCTACGCCGGTGACCTGGAGGCGGTGCGCGCGATCGGCGTGGACATCGCCACCGAGCTGGCGCAGCGGTTGCTCGACGAGGGGCTGAAGAACCTGCACTTCTACACGATGAACCGGTCGAACTCGACCGTGCAGGTCCTCGACCGGCTCGGCCTGCTCCCCGCCCGCGCCCGGGTCTAGTCCCTGTCCTGCACGTCCCTGTCCTGCACGTGGTGACACCACCTCATCACCCCCTGATGCCTTCACCCGCGTGCCCCTCTTCTCGCGTTTTGTAGCCTTAATGCGATTTGGGAGCGCTCTCTTGCGCATCAAGGTGACAAAACGCGAAAAGACCGACCACGCCAGCTGGTCCGTGCCGAGGTCTAGGTCGTGTCCCGGCGGCCAGGGCAGGCGCGGTGGGCTCCGGGCTCAGGCCCAGGCGAACGACTGCCGGTGTCTTCGGTGGCTGACGTAGGCCATCACCATCACGGTGACCGCCGCGCAGCCGGTGCCCGCGCCGACGATGATCGCCCAGAGCACCCACGCCTCGGTGGTGGCGTCCGCGTAGCGGGCGAGCGCGGTGAGCTCGGTGACCTGCCCCGCCTTCGGCGACCAGGAGATCTCGTTGCCCCGGGCGCGGCCGTTGCCGCTGTTGACCTTGCCGGGGAAGTTGACCTTGATCTGCACGTCCGTGCGGTCCGGGGCGAGCTGGGTGAGGTCCACCGAACCGGACAGCGTCACCAGTCCTCCGGAGCGGCGCAGGCCGAACCGGTACTTGCCGCTGTCGCCCACCGCGGTCGCCGACAGCAGCCGCAGCTCCTCGAAGGTGAGCCCGGTGAAGGTGAGCTGGGAGCCGGTGAAGCCGTCCGCCGCGCTCGCCTTGGTCACCCGCGCCCGTCCGGCCAGCTCGGTCGGCACCACCAGCTGCGGGCCCGCGTCGCCGTCGTGCTGCGGGGCGGCGAGCACCTGGAGGTCGCCGGTGACCCGGTCGTCCTCGGAGACCGACAGCGTCATCCTCGCCCGCACGCAGCCACTCAGCAGCAGCGCCGTGAGCAGCGCCAACACCAGGACGGCGCGGCGACGGGGTCCGGTCGGCATCGGCACATCGTGCCAGCGGGACCGCTGCCACGACACCCGCATAGAGGACTCTGGACATCACGTTCACGGAGCCGGTGCCGCGGGTATCCGCTGAGGTAGCGTGCGGCCCATGTCAGCCAGCCGCTCCGCGCCAGCCCCCGCAAGCGGGTCCTCGGTGATCCACGAGATCAGCGACGCCTTCGTCAACGACTACGCCGTGCTCGACCCCAGCACGGCGACCTACCTCGGTGTCCCCGGCCAGGACGAGAACCTGACGGACTACTCGCCGGAGGGCCACCAGGCGCGGGCCGAGCTGGCCGCGCGGGCGCTGCGGGAGATCGGTGCCGCCGAACCGGCTACCGACGGTGAGCGGCTGGCCAAGGCGGTCTTCCAGGAGCGCGTCGGGCTGGACGTCGAGCGCCACGAGGCGGGGCTGACCACCGCCTCGCTCAACGTCATCTCCAGCCCTGTGCAGGACCTGCGCCAGGTCTTCGACCTGATGGCCAGCGACACCGCTGACGACTGGGCGGTGATCTCGACCAGGCTGGCCAAGGCGCCGCAGGCCCTCGACGGGCTGCGCGCCTCGCTGCTGCACTCCGCGGACAAGGGCCACGTCTCGGCGATCCGGCAGGTCTCCGGCGTCGCCGAGCAGTGCGAGACCTGGGCGGGCCTGCGCGGCGGCACGTCCTTCTTCGCGACCATGGTGGCCGCGGCCGACAAGGTCGACGGCGTCAGCGACGCGCTGCGCACCGACCTGCGGACCGGCGCCGACGCGGCCGCGCGGGCCTACGGCGAGTTCGCCCGGTTCCTGCGCGAAGAGCTCGCGCCGAGGGCACCGAAGCGGGACGCGGTCGGCGAGGACCACTACCGGTTGGAGTCGCGCTACTTCACCGGCGCGAAGCTGGACCTGCACGAGGCGTACGAGTGGGGCTGGGCGGAGTTCTCCCGCATCGAGGCCGAGATGAAGCAGGTCGCGAACCGGATCCGCCCCGGGTCCACGTTGGCCGAGGCCGCCGCGGCTCTCGACGCCGACCCGCGCTACCGGGTGCACGGCCAGGACGCGCTGGCCGCGTGGATGCAGCAGCTCTCCGACCGGGCGCTGGCCGAGGTCAGGGACGTCCACTTCGACATCCCGGACCCGCTGATGAGGCTGGAGTGCAAGATCGCGCCGCCCGGCGGCGGCGTCGGCGCGTACTACACCGGTCCGACCGACGACTTCAGCCGTCCCGGCCGGATGTGGTGGTCGGTGCCCGCCGACCGCGAGGAGTTCTCCACCTGGCGCGAGGTCAGCACCGTCTACCACGAGGGCGTTCCCGGCCACCACCTGCAGATCGCCACGGCGGTCCACCAGGCCGCCGAGCTCAACCGCTTCCAGCGCCTGATGTGCTGGGTGTCGGGCTACGGCGAGGGCTGGGCGCTGTACTCGGAGCGGCTGATGCGCGAACTCGGCTACCTCGACGACGACGGCGACCTGCTGGGCATGCTCGACGCGCACCTGTTCCGCGCCGCCCGCGTGGTGGTGGACATCGGCATGCACCTGGAGCTGGAGATCCCGAAGGGCACCGGCTTCCACGAGGGCGAGCGCTGGACCCCGGACCTGGGCCTGGAGTTCATGCTGACCCGGACGATCACCGACCCGACGCACGTGCGCGACGAGATCGACCGCTACCTGGGCTGGCCCGGACAGGCCCCGTCCTACAAGCTCGGCGAGCGGCTGTGGCTGGCCGCGCGCGAGGAGGCCAAGGCTCGCCAGGGTGCGGACTTCGACCTGAAGTCCTTCCACACCAAGGCGTTGCGGGCCGGCGCGATGGGGCTGGACCTGCTCCGCGAGCAGATGATCGGCTAGGTCGTGTCCTGGAAGTGGCGACACCATCTCGCCACCTCCCCGGCACCCTCACTCGCGTGCCCCGCTTTTCGCGTTTTGTCACCTTGTTGCGCGAAAGAGCGCTCCCATTTCGCATTAAGGTGACAAAACGCGAAAACCTCGGCCACGCCAGCCACGCCAGCCGGGCCACGGGGGCATGGGGGCACGGGGGCTGGGGGGCATGGGGGAGGTGTCACCTCGGGGCAGCGGGATGGGTTGCGGGGCAGGCCCCTGGCCGACTTTCGGTGGTGTCGGCGCACCCCTCGGGAGCCTTAACGTGACGATCACTCGCGTTGAGTTCTGGAGGGGTGTATGTCCGCAGCGTCGCGCCTGGCCCTTGCCGCTGTACTCGCGGTGCTTCCCGCCGCTCCGGTACCCGCCGAGAAGACCCTCGCCGACCTGACGTACCTGACCTCGCACAACGCCCATGTCAGCACGGGCGACGCGAAGTGGTTCCCGCCCAACCAGGGGCAGAGCCTGCGCAAGCAGCTCACCGACGGCGTGCGCGGACTGATGCTCGACCTGCACATGTACGGCAACGAAGTGCATCTGTGCCACAACGACGGCCGCGAGTGCGGTCCCGTGCCCGGGCTGCACCACGGGATCCCGCGGCAGAGCTTCGCCGGGGCGCTGCGGACGATCGTCGACTTCCTCAACGAGAACCGCGGCGAGGTCGTCACCCTGCTGCTGGAGGACTACGCGGACGCCTCCGCGCTGAGCGGCACCCTGGCCGGGGTCTCCGGGCTCAACGACCTGGTCTTCCGGCCGGACGAGTGGAAGGTCCGCGAGCAGGGCTGGCCGAAGCTGAGCGAGATGGTGGCGCGGAACAAGCGGCTGCTGATGCTCTCCAGCGCCCCCGGGCGCGAGTCGATGGGCGTGTTCTACGGCAAGGACTACACGGTCGAGAACTACTGGAGCATCGGGCCGCTCGGCGACAAGCTGGAGTGCGTCAGCAGGTGGTCGGACGTTCCGCTGAACAAGACCGAGCCGAACTTCACGCGGCTGTTCGTGATGAACCACTTCCGGGACGTGCCGGTGGATCTCGCGGTCCGCTCCGACAACGGGGACAAGCTCGCGAAGCGCGTGCGCGAGACGTGCACCCCGGCCGCCGGGCGCAAGCCGAACTTCGTCGCGGTGGACTTCTACGAGCAGCCGGCCTCCGGTACCCGCCCGGCCAGTGTGGTCGCCGACCTCAACCGCTAGTCCGTCGTGGCGACGGGGTTGGCCTCGATCGGCAGGACGCGGCCCAGCACGGCGAAGGGTCGGGGGTCGCCGGTGAACTGGTAGTGGCGCAGCACGTCCTGGAACCCGAGCCTGCGGTAGAGCTTCCACGCGCGCGTGGGGCCCTCCGGCGTGGACAGCAGCACGCGCTCGGAGTCCACCGTGCCGACCAGGCGGCGCAGCAGCGCCTCGCCGAGGCCGCGCGCCTGCGCGTCCGGGCGCACGTGCAGCTCGGTCAGCTCGAAGTAGTCCCGCATCCACTCGTCCACAGTGGACGGTTCGGCGTCGGTCCGCGCGGTCAGCCCGCGGCGCACCTGCTCGTGCCACCACTGGCCGGCCGCGCCCCGGTAGCCGTAGGAGATCCCGGCGAGCGCCTCGTTCTCGTCCAGCGCCACCACGCAACGCCAGCCCTCGCGCATCATGTGCGCCAGCCACATCGGCGCCCGCTGGCGGACGGTGTCGGGCGGGTAGTCCATGGCGGCGACGTAGAGCTCCAGCGCCTCGTCCAGCCTCGGGCGCAGGTCCGCGGCGGAGAGCTCGATCAGCCGCTGCTGTTCCGGGCGGGGGGCCAACGTCACCTGGCCACCTCCGCGGGGGTGCCGCCGGTGAGCGCGACCAGGTCGGCGAAGGTGGTGGGGAAGACCGCCTTCGGGTGCCCCGCGGCCGCCCAGACCCGGGGGTGGTTCGCCAGGGCGCTGTCGACCACCGTCCTGATCGGCGCCGGGTGGCCGACCGGCGCGACGCCGCCGATGGCCTGCCCGGTGTGCTCGCGGACGAAGTCCGGGGCGGCCCTGCCGACCTCGTCCACGCCGACCAGGTCGGCGAGCAGCGCGGTGTCGGCCCGGTGCGCGCCGGAGGTCAGCACCAGCAGCGGGGCGCCGTCGGCGGTGAAGACCAGGCTGTTGGCGATCGCGCCCACCTCGACGCCGAGCGCGGCGGCGGCCTGCGCGGCGGTGCGGACGTCGTCGGTCAGCACGCGGACCCCGGCCGCGGCCGAATCGAGCCCGGCCTCGGCGAGTGCGGTGACGACCTTGTGGATGCCGGGGTGGTCCAGTGAGCTCACCGCCTCATCAGACCACGTCCCCGCCGCCGGGGCCCGTCCCGCCCCCGGAACTGTCCTGAACCGGCCCGGACCTGGACTCTCTTGAGACTGTCAGACCCCACGGGTATCGTTGGTGATGTTCGAACGGGTGTTCGAAGCCTGAGTCCTCGGGGACTCGGTGCCGACGCTGCTCGGACGACGCTCGGTGGCGGGGTGGGGGAAGCACTCCGCCACCGAGCACCGCCGGCTTCCCCTCGGCAACCCGTCGATCACTGACGTCACCCTGGAGGCCGAGATGTCCGTCCCTCTGCACTTCCCGGTCCCGTCCCCCCGCCGTCCCGACAACGCCAACGCGGCGGTGCCCGCGCCCCGCAACCCGCAGGCCGTCGCGCTGTTCGCGCACGCCGTGCGCACGCTGCACGAGGCGGAGGGCTCCACCTCTCCCGCCGACCGCTACACGGTGGCCTACCTCGCGGCGATCCGCGGCTCGGCCGCCGTGCTCGCGATGCGCGGCCGCCCGCACCGGGCCCGCTCCCGCCCGGCCAGCGTCTGGGAGCTGCTCGTCACCAACGCCCCTGAGCTGCGCGAATGGGCGGCGTTCTTCGCCGCGGGCTCCTCGCGCAGGGCCGCGGTGCAGGCGGGTGCCAGCCGCCTGGTCGACGCCGACGTCGCCGACGACCTGGTCCGCCGCACCGGCGAGTTCCTGGCACTGGTCAGGCGGATCGTGCACGGGGCGGGGCGGTGAGCGGCGCGGCTCTCATCGATCACGGCAGGCTGCTCGACGTCCTGGTGACCGAGGGCGAGACGCTCGCCGACTCGGCGCACCCGGGCGCGACGGACCTCCCGGTCCCCGGCCGTCCGGGGCTCACCGTCGGCGCGGTGCTGCGCCAGGCCACCGACGGCTACCGGGGCGCGCTGGCGTGGATGCGCACGCGCGGCACGCCCGCGTGGCCGGTGCCGGAGCAGCGCGATCCGGACGCCGACGCGCACGACCAGCGCGGCGTGCTGCGGGCCAGCCTCGTCGACCTCGTGGTGAAGCTGGGCGAGCACGAGCCGGAGGACCCCTGTCCCAGCTGGTGGCCGCAGGACCAGACCTACGGCTTCTGGCGGCGGCGGATGGCGCACGAGAGCACGATGCACCGCATCGACGTGCAGGCGGCGCTCGGCGGCACGGTGCTCGACGTGCCGGAGGACGTGGCGCTGGACGGGGTCGACGAGGTGCTGCTGCTGTGGCTCGGCCACCGCCTGCGCACCAGGGGCATCACCGGTCCGCACCGCTGCGCGCTCGGTGTCCGCACCGCCGACCACGCCTGGTACGTCCGCGTGGAGCCGGAGGGCATCTCGGTGTTCCGCGCCGCGCCCACCGGGCTGACCAACGTGGACGCGATCATCACCGGCGAGCCCGCGGCGATCTACCGCTGGCTGTGGGGCCGCGCGCCCGACCACACGGTCCGCCTGGTCGGTGACCGGCACGCCTCGGCGCAGCTCTGGGCTCTGCTCCGCCTGGCCACCGCCTGACCCTCGCCGTGCGGAGGAACCCGATGCGCCCATTCGTAAGGCTCGGCGCAACGAACGGCGCATCGGGTTCACACCTCCGCCGACTGCCGTGACCGGGTCCTGGGTGGTTCTGTTCCGTGAGGCAGCCGTTCGGCGACGATCGCCGTTGCTTCGGCTGGCTGACCAGGACAACCACCATCGCTGTCGCGCGCACCGGGCAAGCTGGCCGGAACCGCCGCGAGGAGGAAAGCATGTCGTCTGATCCTGCCGACCAGCCCGGACCCGGCCCGCTGCGCCAGGGGCTGGCGGGGCTGCCGCGCTATCCGCTGTTGTTCGGCCCGTCCCCGGTGCACGAGCTGGAGCGGCTGAGCGCCCACCTCGGTGGCGCGCGCGTCTGGGCGAAGCGCGAGGACTGCAACTCCGGTCTGGCCTACGGCGGCAACAAGACCCGCAAGCTGGAGTACCTGCTCGCCGACGCGCTCGTCCAGGGCTGCGACACCCTCGTCTCCATCGGCGGCGTGCAGTCCAACCACACCCGTCAGGTCGCCGCCGCGGCGGCCCGCGCGGGGCTGCGCTGCGTGCTGGTGCAGGAGAGCTGGGTGGAGTGGCCGGACCCGGTCTACGACCGCGTCGGCAACATCCTGCTGAGCCGGATGATGGGCGCCGACGTGCGGCTGGTGCAGGCGGAGTTCGACATCGGCGTCCGCCCCAGCTGGGAGGCGGCACTCGCCGACGTGCGCGCCGACGGCGGCACGCCGTACCCGATCCCGGCGGGCGCCTCCGACCACAGGCTTGGCGGCATGGGCTTCGCGGGCTGGGCGGCCGAGGTCGCCGAGCAGGAGCGCGAGCTGGGCGTCTTCTTCGACACCATCGTGGTCTGCTCGGTCACCGGCTCCACGCAGGCCGGGATGGTCGCGGGCTTCGCGGCGCTCGACGGCCCACCGCGCCGGATCATCGGCATCGACGCCTCGGCGGCGCCCGAGGCCACCGAGGACCAGATCACCCGCATCGCCGAGGGCACCGCGTCCCTGCTCGGTGTCGACGGGCTGCCGCCAGTGGTGCTCGACGACCGCTACCACGCGGGCGTCTACGGCGTTGCCGACGAGCGCACCCTCGCGGCCATGCGCGTGGCGGCCCGCCTCGAAGGCATGGTCACCGACCCGGTCTACGAGGGGAAGTCCATGGCGGGCCTGATCGACCTGGTCAGCTCCGGTGAGATCCCCCGCGACTCCACGGTGCTCTACGCCCACCTGGGCGGCCAACCCGCCCTGAACGCCTACAGCGCCCTGTTCCCCTAGTCGAACGACAGGCGTCAGGCGCGGAGGCGGAGGCCCTTGGGCGTGGCCCGGAAGCCCACCTCGCGGAGGATGGCCGCGAGGTGGGAGGTGAGGGCACCTTCGCCGTCCGCTCGTTGCACCGCGAGCTGGCCCAGCCAGCCGTCGTGGACCGCTCCCGCGAGGACGTCGGCCGCCGCTCGCAGCGCCGGTTCCTCTTCGGTGAAGGACAGCAGGGAACGGCCGCCTCGTTCGACGTAGAACACCGGTTGGCCGTCGACGAGGACCGCGAGGGCGCCCGCCTTGCGGGCCGGGCGGTGCTTGGTGTCGCCGATCGGCGCGGGCCAGTCGAGTGCGGCGCCGTAGGGCTGGGCCGGGTCCGCGGCGGCGAGGACCACCGCTGTCGGCTCGGAGTCGCGCGAGCGGCCCGACGTGGCGGAGAGCGCACGGAGGCGATCGACCGCGCCGTGCGCCGCGAACTGGGCGGCACCGAGACCGTCGACCACGTAGCCGCGGACGACCTGGCCGGACTCCTCCATGGCCCGGAGCACCCGGTAGACGCCCGCGAAGCCGCCGGTGACGCGCTCGGTGTCCAGTGCGCCCCTGGTCAGCACGCCGTGGCGCTCCAGGAACGCCTCCGCGCGGGCGTGCGCGCGACGAGTGGGGTCGGTCTCGCGCTCCGGGGCGAGGGTCCAGCGGCCCGCCACGGTCGGTGGCCCTGTTCGGCTCGGCATCGCCGGGCGAGGGGTGCGCAGGCGCGCGTAACGACCGCGCGGGGCGGAGCGCCGGGGTTTGTGCGCCGCGCCCTTGCCCGAGACCAGTGCGCGCAGTGGGGCGAGGGTGTCGTTGGTGACCTGGCCCGACCAGACCAGGTCCCACAGCGCGGCGATCACCGCCGCGTCGTCGACGGGGTCGTCGAGGGCGCCGGTCACGCGATCGGTCAGCTGCCGGAAGAACTGCGCTCCACCGTCCAAAGTGGATAGCAGCGCCCGGTGCAGCGGGCCGTCGGGGGCCTCCGCTTCGGCCTCCGGCAGCAACAGGTCGGCCAGATCCGTTGGGGCCAAAGCGATCCAGCCGTCTCCGCCCGCGAGGGAGCCGCAGCCGGTCCACGAGACCTCGCCGGTCGCGGTCAGCTCGTCGAGCAGGGCGGGGGAGTAGCCGGGCAGTCGCGCGGGCAGGATCAGCGACTCCAGCGCGCTCGCCGGAAGCGGTGCCCCCGCGAGCTGCTCGACCACCGTCATCAGGTCGTCGACGGTCGCCGCCGAACGCGGGGCGAACTGGCCTCGGGTCGCGCGACCCCTGCCGCCGATGCCGTGCCAGGACGGCAGGAACCGGCCGAGTGCCGCCTGTTCGACCGGCTCCACCTCCGCGCGCAGCTTCGCCAGCGACGCGCGCCGCAGGCGTCGGAGCACCTCGGCGTCACAGAACTCCGCCGAAGGTCCGCCTGCGGGATCGAGCGCCGTGACCGGTGCGCTGTCGGCCGAGGGCAGCGGGCGCAGTTCGCCGCGAACCAGCCGTCCGGTTCCCGCGAGCCGCTCCAACACCCCGGTGACCACGGCGACACCGAGCCCGAAGCGGTGCGCGGCCTCGGCCGCCGAGAACGGGCCACGGGTGCGGGCGTAACGGGAGAGCAGGTCGCCGAGCGGGTCGGCCACCGGTTCGGTGAACGCCTCCGGGACGCCGACCGGCAGGGCGACGCCGAGCGCGTCGCGCACGCGGCCCGCGTCCTCGATCGCGATCCACCGCTGCTGGCCTGCGATGCGGACCTGGATGACCCGCCGCTGGGTTTCCAGGTCGCTGAGCCACTCCTCAAGGACACCGCGCGCCGCGGCCTCCACTGTGGACAGTTCACCGAGTGCGCGCAGCAGGTCCGCGGCGTCCTCGGCGTCGCGGGCCCGCCGGTCCGGGCTCAGCCGCTGGAGCTGGGCCTGCACCTCGGCCAGCACGTCGGGGTCGAGCAGCTCGCGGATCGCCTCGGAGCCGAGCAGCTCCGCCAGCAGCGCCGAGTCCAGCGACAGCGCCGCGGCGCGCCGCTCCGCCAAGGGCGCGTCGGTCTCGTAGAGGAACATCCCCACGTAGCCGAAGAGCAGGCTGCGGGCGAAGGGCGACGCGGTCGGCGTCTCCACCTCGACCACGCGCACCTTGCGGGAGCGCACCTCGGCCATCAGCTCGCGCAGGCCGGGCAGGTCGTAGACGTCCTGGACGCACTCCCGCATGGCCTCCAGCACCACCGGGAACCGCTCGTACTTCGCGGCGACCGACAGCAGCTGCGATGCGCGTTGCCGCTGCTGCCACAACGGTGACCGGCGGCGCGGATCGCGGCGCGGCAGCAGCAGCGAGCGGGCGGCGCACTCGCGGAAGCGGGCGGCGAACAGGGCGGAGCCGCCCAGCTCGGCGACCACGATCTGCTCCACCTCCTCGGGGTTGATCAGCACGTCCTCCGCGGTCGGCAGGATGTCCGCGCCCGCGTCGTCGAAGCCGTCGTCGAGCCCCACCGTGGGCAGCCGCAGCACGATCCCGTCGTCGGAGTGCGCCAGCTGCGGGTCCCAGCCGTGCTTCTCGCGCAGGTGGGCGCCGATCGCCAGCGCCCACGGCGCGTTGACCTGCGCGCCGAACGGGGAGTGCACGACGAGGCGCCAGTCGCCGAGCTCGTCGCGGAAGCGCTCGACCAGGATCGTCCTGTCGTTCGGCAGGTGCCGGGTGGCCGCGCGTTGTTCGGCGAGGTAGTCGAGCAGGTTCCGCGTCGCCCGCTCGTCGAGCCCGGCCTCCGCCGCCCGCCGCCCGGCGGCTTCAGTGTCCATAGTGGACAGTTCGCGGACGAACCTGCCCAGCGCGCGGCCCAGCTCCAGCGGGCGGCCCAGCGCGTCACCCTTCCAGAACGGCAGCCGCGCTGGCTGGCCCGGCGCGGGCGTGACGATCACGCGGTCGTGTGTGATGTCCTGGACCTGCCAGGAGGAGGTGCCCAGCAGGATCACGTCGCCGACGCGCGACTCGTAGACCATCTCCTCGTCGAGCTCGCCCACCCGCGAGCCGCCCTTGCCGTCCTCACCGGGCGTGGTCACGGTGAACAGGCCGCGGTCGGGGATCGTGCCGCCCGAGGTCACCGCGAGCCGCTGCGCGCTCGGTCGTCCCTTGAGCACTCCGGTGACGCGGTCCCAGGTGATCCGCGCGCGCAGCTCGCCGAACTCCTCGCTGGGGTAGCGCCCCGCGAGCATGTCGAGCACCGCGTGCAGCGCCGAGTCCGGCAGCGACGCGAACGGAGCCGCTCCTCGCACCACGGCGGCCAGCTCGTCGACCGTCCACGGCTCCATCGCGGTCATCGCGACCACGTGCTGCGCCAGCACGTCGAGGGGGTTGCGGGGATAGCGCAGCGCCTCGATCGAACCCGAGGCCATCCGCTCGGCCACCACCGCGCAGGACAGCAGGTCGCCGCGGAACTTCGGGAACACCACGCCCCTGGACACCGCGCCCACCTGGTGACCGGCGCGGCCGACGCGTTGCAGCCCCGACGCGACCGTCGGCGGGGCCTCCACCTGGATCACCAGGTCCACCGCGCCCATGTCGATGCCGAGCTCCAGCGACGAGGTCGCCACGACGCACGGCAGCCTGCCCGCCTTCAGCTCCTCCTCGACCAGCGTCCGCTGTTCGCGCGCCATGGAACCGTGGTGCGCCTTGGCGACGACCGTCGTCGCGCCCGTGGTGATGCCCGAGCCGCCGACCGCATCGGCCGGGAAGCGTTCCAGGGCCTGGGGTTCGCTCGCCAGCTCGTTGAGCCGGGAGGTCAGTCGCTCCGCCAGCCGCCGCGAGTTGGCGAAGACGATCGTGGAGCGGTGCCGCCGCACCAGGTCGAGAATCCGTTCCTCCACGGCGGGCCAGATCGACGGCCGCCTGGCCGCGCCCGCCGCCGAGCCGCTGATCACCTCGTCCTCCGGCGGCGGGTCCGCCGGTCGGTCCAACGTGGACATGTCCTCGACCGGGACCTCGACCCGGACCTCCACCGCCTTGCGGTTCTCCGGCCGCACCACCCGGACCGGGCGCCCGCCCGCGAGGAAGGAGGTGACCTCCTCGACCGGCCGCACGGTCGCGGACAGGCCGATCCGCTGCGCCGGGCGCTCCAGCAGGGCGTCCAGCCGCTCCAGCGACAGCGCCAGGTGCGCGCCGCGCTTGGTCCCGGCGACCGCGTGCACCTCGTCGACGATCACCGTGCGCACCCCGGCGAGCGACTCCCGCGCCGCCGAGGTCAGCAGCAGGAACAGCGACTCCGGCGTGGTCACCAGCACGTCGGGCGGCCTGCGGGCGAAGGCCCTGCGCTCGTCGGCCGGGGTGTCGCCGGTGCGCATGCCCACCGAGATCCCCGGCTCGGCGAGCCCGAGCCGGTGCGCCGCCTGCCTGATCCCGGTTAGCGGCGCGCGCAGGTTGCGCTCCACGTCCACCGCGAGCGCCTTGAGCGGGGAGACGTAGAGGACCCGGCACCGGTGCCGGGGCTCGGCGGGTGGTTCGGAACGGGCGAGCTGGTCCAGCGCCCAGAGGAACGCCGCCAGGGTCTTGCCGGAGCCGGTCGGCGCGACGACCAGGGCGTGCTCCCCGTCGGCGACCGCGTTCCACGCGCCGGCCTGGGCGTCCGTCGGCGCGGCGAACGCCCCGCGGAACCATTCCCTGGTCGGCGGGGAGAACCTGTCGAGCACCTGGTCAGTGGACACGCGCTCATCCTGAACCAGGGGTCTGACAGCCCGCAGTCCCTAGGGTTTGCGGTAGATCATCGAGTAGCGCCAGAAGAGGTGGCGGCGCACGCGGTGACCAGGCAGGACCCGGTCCGCGTCGGTCCGGATGTCCGCGAGCGTCATCGAGTGGTCGGCGACTGGCGGCGTGACCTCGGCCTGCTTCCTGGTCACGGCGTTGAACAGCAGGTTCACCGGAGCCGCCGAGAGGCTGATCGCCCAGTCCGACACGGTCTGCTCGCGGTAGAGCCCCAGGACCGCCAGCACTCCGCCGGGGCGCAGCGAGTCCCGCAGCCGCTCCAACGCATCGGGGAACGACGGCAGGTGGTGCACGGTCGCGATGCAGGAGACGAAGTCGTAGCGCGCCGCGTCGATGCCCATCAGGTCGCAGACGCGGAACTCGATGTTCCCGGCGCCCATCGACCGCGTGCGGGCCAGGTCGATCATTTCGGCGGAGGTGTCCACCGCGTCGACCCATCCCGCGTGTCGCGCGAGTCGTCTGGCGAAGCTGCCGCCGCCGCAGCCGACATCGAGTGCGTCCGCGCAGTGCGAAGGCACGTGCCGCAACAGGGTCCGGTGGTAGAAGTCATTGTGGTTGAAAGGCATCACCTATAGGACGCGTCTGTTCCCTCTGCGGTTGTCACCCACCGCCAACGCAGTTCGCCGTCGACCACGGTGTCGGTCCGCGTCAGGCCGGCCGCCTCGGCCACAGAAGCGGACGCGGCATGCGCGGGGTGAACGTGCGCGACGATCTCCCTGACGCCTGTTGAGCGCAGCCAGTCCGCCAACGCGCGCGCGGACTCCGAAGCGATCCCACGTCCCTGCCACGGTGTGCCGACAACCCACGCGATCTCCGCGCGGCCTTCGGCGACGGTGGCCTGCACGTAGCCGGTCAGCCGGTCTTCCCCGCGCAACCTGATCACGAGGTTCAGCCAGGTCACGGCCGGATCGGGAGAACCGGCCACCTGCCGCTCGTACCGCAGGCGCAGCTGTTCGGCCGTCGCGGGTTCACCGCCGGTGAACTCGTGCAGCGCGGGGTCGGCCAGCACGCCCGTCATCTCCTCCGCGTGCTCCACACGAAGTGGAACCAGATCGAGACGTTCGGTGCTCAAGGGGCGCATGACGGCCGACCGTAGCCATGATCACGCCCTCCGCCGAACGGATTACCGCCCAATCTGGGCAACCCCGCCACGTGGCCGAACGCCGACATGGCAGCATCACACCCCGGCGTCCATTCCGGACGCTCCGCGTCCCGTGACGACAAGGGGAGAGCAGTGCGCGTCCTGTCGGTGGACCTGGGTACGTCCAACACCGTTGCCGTGTTGTCAGCACACGGCAGGCCACCACGCGTGGTCGAGGTCGACGGCTCGGCGACGATGCCCTCGGCGGTCTTCGCCAGCGAGGACGGCGGACTGGTCGTCGGAAGGGACGCCGAGCGGCGCGCCCGCCTCGACCCGGCTCGCTTCGAGCCGAACCCCAAGCGCCGGGTGGACGACACCACGCTGCTGCTGGGCAACACCGTGATCACGGTGACCGACGCGATGGCCGCGGTGCTCCAGCGCGTCGCCGACGAGACCAAGCGCCAGCTCGGCGGCTCGATGCCGGACGAGGTCCGGCTGACCCATCCCGCGCAGTGGGGCGCGATCCGGCGCAACGTGCTGCTCTCCGCCGCCCGGCTCGCCGGGTTCGGCCCGCAGCTGACCCTGGTTCCCGAGCCGGTCGCCGCCGCCGCCCACTTCGCCTCCTTCCCGGACCGCTCGCTCGCCCCAGGCCAGGCGCTCGCCGTCTACGACCTCGGCGCGGGCACCTTCGACGTCGCCGTGGTCGGGGCCACCCCGAACGGCTTCGTTGTGCTCGCCGAGAACGGCCTGCCCGACCTCGGCGGCCTCGACGTCGACCACGCGCTGCTGGTGCACGTCGGCCGCGAGGTCTCCTACCGCGACCCGGAGAAGTGGCAGCGCGTGCTGCGCCCGGAGTCCACCGGCGACCGGCGCGCCCGCCGCACCCTGCTGGAGGACGTGAAGTCCGCCAAGGAGGCGCTCTCCCGGCACCCGCAGACCGAGGTGCCGATGCCGGAGCCCTTCGACGACGTGCTGGTCACCCGTGCCGAGCTGGAGGCGCTGATCCGCCCCAGCCTGCTGCGCAGCACCGAGCTGCTCGCCGACACCATCGCCTCGGCGGGGCTGAGCCCGGAGTCGCTCGCGGGCATCTACCTCGTCGGCGGCTCCAGCCGCATCCCGCTGGTGGCCAAGCTGATCTCCGAGCGGCTGCGCGTGGTCCCGACCAGCCTGGACCAGCCGGAGACCGCGGTCGCGCTCGGCGCGCACCACGTGCCCCAGGACGGCACCAGCGCCCGCACCGGACAGCTCCCGCCGCCGCAGGAGCTCTACCAGGGCGGGGTCACCGCGCCGTACCCCACCACCGTCACCACCGGCCCGGCCTACCCGACCACCGGCCCGCAGCAGGTGCAGCACCAGCCCGCGCCGCAGTACGGCGGCTTCCCGGCCCAGGGGCAGCCGAAGCCGAAGCCGAAGAGCTCCAAGCCGCTGCTCATCGGCGTGGCCGCGGCCGTGGTGGTCGCGCTCGCGGTGGTGCTCGGCGTGGTCCTGCTCAACGGCTCCGGCCTGCCCAGCGCCAGTGACTGCCAGGAGCAGGGCGAGGCCGACCCCAAGGGCTTCACCGAGTGCACCCGCCAGCTCGCAGGCTCCCTCGCCGACACCGTCAAGTGCGAGCAGGGGGTGGGCAGCCTCGCGCAGGACACGCTCGGCAAGGTCCAGGGCGCGAAGGTGACCTGCCAGCTGCCCGGCTCGCCCGACCTCTCCGTCTCCTACGCCCACCCCCCGGCGAGCACGGTCGGCCAGGACATCGCCAGCACCCTGATCGGCCAGTCCAAGTCCGAGCAGGTCGAGGCGGACTGGGGCGGCAACGGGCTCAACGGCCACTACCAGGCGACCACCATCGACGGCGTCGGCTACCTCGTCTTCACCGTCAAGGACCGCCCGGTGTTCGGGATGATGACGGTGATCGGCGGCTCCGGCACCACGCTCAAGGCCAACGACCTCGCCGACTACTTCGAGAAGCGAGTCCAGCCGGGGACCTGACCGGAGCTATCCCGAGGAGATTCCCGCGTGTCACGATCGGCTGATGCAGCGTGATCTCTTCGAAGCCGACCATGACGCGTTCCGGGAGATGGTGCGCCGTTTCCTCGCCGACGAGGTGCTGCCCCGGCACGAGCGGTGGGAGTCCGACGGCATCGTCCCCAGGGAGATCTGGGCGGCGGCCGGTGAGCTCGGCATGCTCGGCTTCGACATGCCGGAGGAGCACGGCGGCGGTGGCCAACCCGACTTCCGGTTCAACACCGTGGTCAACGAGGAGATCGTCCGCGCGGGCGCGACCGGCCTCGGGTTCGGCCTGCACACCGACGTCGTCGGCCCGTACCTGCGAGACCTGGCCGACGACGAGCAGAAGCGCAGGTGGCTGCCCGGGTTCTGCTCCGGCGAGCTGATCACCGCCGTCGCCATGAGCGAGCCGGGCGCGGGCTCGGACCTGCAGGGCATCCGCACCTACGCGCGCCGCGACGGCTCGGACTACGTGCTCAACGGCTCGAAGATCTTCATCACCAACGGCATCAACGCCGACCTGGTGCTGGTGGTGGTCAAGACCGACCCGGAGGCGCCGGGCAGCAAGGGGCTGAGCCTGCTCGCCGTGGAGCGCGGGATGGCCGGGTTCTCCCGCGGCCGCAACCTGGACAAGATCGGCCTGAAGGCCCAGGACACCGCTGAGCTGTTCTTCGAGGACGTGCGGGTGCCCGCCGAGAACCTCGTCGGTGAGGAGAACCGCGGCTTCTACCACCTGATGGCGATGCTGCCGCAGGAGCGGCTCTCCGTCGCCGTCGGCTCGATCGCCACGGTCAGCGCCGCACTGGACCTGACCAAGGAGTACGTGCGCGGGCGCAAGGCGTTCGGGCGCAGCGTCGGCTCGTTCCAGAACACCCGCTTCGAGCTCGCCGAGATGGAGACCGAGTACTGGGTCACCCAGGTCTTCACCGACCGCTGCATCCGCGACCTCAACGCGGGCGGGCTGTCCGCGACCGACGCGGCCATGGCCAAGCTGTGGACCTCCGAGCTGGCCAGGAAGGTCGCCGACCGCTGCCTGCAGCTGCACGGCGGCTACGGCTACATGAGCGAGTACCCGATCTCCAAGCTCTTCCTCGACGGTCGGGTGCAGGCCATCTACGCGGGCACCAACGAGATCATGAAGGAGATCATCGGACGGTCGTTGCGCCTGGAAGACACGCAGTGACGGGAGTGCTGGACCGGCCGCTGGCCGCGGTGCAGCGCCGGGTGCTCGGCACGCTCACCGCCAGCCAGGTGCTCGGTGGGATCGGCGTGGCCACCGGTGTCACGGTCAGCTCGCTCGCCGCCTCCGCGCTGTCCGGCTCCGATGTGGTCGGCGGGATGGCGCAGACCAGCGTGGTGGTGGGCGCCGCGCTGCTGTCGTTGCCCGCCGCCCGGCTCGCCGAGCGCAGGGGCCGCAGACCCGCGTTGATCATGGGCTACGGCCTGGCCGCGGTCGGCGCGGCGGTGGCCGCGACCGCCATCGCGCTCGGCACGTGGCCGCTGCTGCTGGCCGCGCTCGTGCTGGTGGGCGGGGGCAGCACCGCCAACCTCGCGGCCCGCTACGCCGCCACTGACCTCGCCGCCCCGGACCGCAGGGCCCGCTCGCTGTCGCTGGTGGTGTGGGCGACCACGGTCGGCGCGGTGGCCGGGCCCAACCTCGCAGAACCCGCGCAGCGGCTGGCCGGGGCGGTCGGGCTGGCCGAGCGGTCCGGCCCGTTCCTGTTGTCGGTGCTGGGCTTCGGCGCGGCGGCGGCCTGGGTGTGGTTCGGCCTGCGCCCCGACCCGCTGGTGCTGGCGCGCTCCGGGCTGGAGCCCGAGCCGGGGCCGTCCTGTCCCGCACACGGCGGCGCGGTCCGGCTGCGCTGGCCCGGCAGGCTGGCCAACCTTCACCCGATGGGCTGGTTGGCGCTCGGCGGCATCGTGCTGTGCCACACCGCGATGGTCGGCCTGATGACCATGACCCCGGTGCACATGGACCACGGCGGGGCCTCGCTCACCCTGGTCGGGGTGGTGATCAGCCTGCACATCGCGGGCATGTACGCGGCAAGCCCGGTGTTCGGCTGGATGGCCGACCGCTGGGGCAGGGTGCCGGTCCTGGCGACGGCGGCGGCCCTGGTGGTCGCGGCGGCCGGGGTGGCGGGCACGGCGGCCTCGCACGACGCGCCGCAGTTGGCCGTGGGGCTGGTGCTGCTCGGTTTCGGCTGGTCAGCCGGGATGGTGTCGGGTTCGGCGCTGCTCACCGAGTCGGTGCCGCTGGCCGACCGGCCCGCCCTGCAGGGCGTGTCCGACCTGGCGATGAACCTCGGCGGCGCGCTCGGCGGGATCACCGCGGGGGTGGTGGTGACGGTGTGGTCCTACCGCGTGCTCGGCCTGGTCGTCGGCTTCGTCGCGCTGCCGTTCCTCGTCCTCTGCCTGCTGCGGTCGCTGCGGCGCTGACCAGCGGCGCTGACCGGGTGGCCGGTCAGCGGTTGCGGTTCTGCCGGAACCAGATCAGCCCGGCAACGATCACGCCGACCAGGCCGCACGCGATGATCAGCTGGCCGATGGGGGAGGAGAGACCGGTGGGGTCGCCGTCGGAGAACACACCCCGAGCGTAGCCTGGCCGCGATGCGTATCACCGTTTTCCGCAGCCGGATGAGCGACGAGTTCGGCGAGGTCCGCGCCGAGCTGATGGCCAGCACGCACGTGTTCTCCGCCCTCGGCGGGCGCACCGTGGACCAGGCCATGGAGGCCGGAATGGACCCCAAGGCGATCTGGCGCGCCGTCTGCGAGGCCTTCGACGTGCCACCGGAACGCCGCTGAACTGCGGTTTTCTCCTCGCTTCCGCCCGTGGGGCGCGCCAGCGTAACCCGCTGGTGTGTCACCGCTGGACTCGAACACCTGTTCGGCTATGGTGTTGTCCACATCGGCACCAGCTATCCACAGATCCCGACCTCGTCGCCCGGACTGTCAGACCTACGCCGTAGCGTCGTCCCCGACCCGGCTCAGGGCCCCATCTGACGGCTAAAGGCGAGGCAGTGAAGCAAGGCAGGAAGCCCATGGCAGCGGTAGCACCCGACCGGGACAAGGCTCTCGAGCTTGCCCTGGCCCAGATCGACAAGCAGTTCGGCAAGGGATCGGTGATGCGCCTGGGTGAGGACACCCGGCCACCGGTCGCGGTGATCCCCACCGGCTCCATCGCACTGGACGTGGCGTTGGGCATCGGCGGCCTGCCCAAGGGCCGCGTCATCGAGGTCTACGGTCCGGAGTCCTCCGGTAAGACCACCGTCGCCCTGCACGCGGTGGCCAACGCCCAGCGCGCGGGCGGCATCGCCGCGTTCATCGACGCGGAGCACGCGCTGGACCCCGAGTACGCCAAGGCGCTCGGCGTGGACACCGACGCCCTGCTGGTGTCCCAGCCGGACACCGGTGAGCAGGCGCTGGAGATCGCCGACATGCTGGTGCGCTCCGGCGCGCTGGACATCCTGGTCATCGACTCCGTCGCGGCCCTGGTGCCGCGCGCGGAGATCGAGGGCGAGATGGGTGACAGCCACGTCGGCCTGCAGGCCCGGCTGATGAGCCAGGCGCTGCGGAAGATGACCAGCGCGCTGAACAACTCCGGCACCACGGCGATCTTCATCAACCAGCTCCGCGAGAAGATCGGCGTGATGTTCGGCAGCCCCGAGACCACCACGGGTGGCAAGGCGCTGAAGTTCTACGCCTCGGTGCGCCTGGACGTGCGCCGCATCGAGACCCTGAAGGAGGGCACCGACGCCGTCGGCAACCGCACCAGGGTCAAGATCGTGAAGAACAAGATGGCCCCGCCGTTCAAGCAGGCGGAGTTCGACATCCTCTACGGCCAGGGCATCAGCCGCGAGGGCTCCCTGATCGACATGGGTGTCGACCAGGGGATCATCCGCAAGTCCGGCGCCTGGTACACCTACGAGGGCGACCAGCTCGGGCAGGGCAAGGAGAACGCCCGCAAGTTCATGCGGGAGAACCCCGACGTCGCCAACGAGATCGAGAAGCGCATCAAGGAGAAGCTCAACATCGGCCCGGCCGTCGCGGAGGGCGAGGAAGCGGCGCCCGCGCCGGTCGAGTTCTGAGCCGCGGGCGGTGACCACGTCCTCTCCCGGCCGGGGCGCGCAGGCATCCCGGCCGGAGGGGCGGTCCCCGCTCCCACCGCGACCCGGCAGGTCCTGCCGGATCCCGTCAGGTCCCGTCGAGAACAGGGTGATCCCCCATGACTCGGCCAGAAGGTCGGTCCTCCCGCGCGGGCGGTTCCGGCCGCTCCCGCCGTCGCGGCGACACCGAGGCGCGTGAGCGGGCGCCCCGCGAGCAGGCCCCGCGCGATCCGGTCGAGCAGGCCCGCGAGATCTGCCTGCGGCTGCTCACGGTGCGCCCCCGCACCCGCGTCGAGCTCGAACAGGCGTTGCGGCGCAAGGAGATCCCGGAGGACGTGATCGCGGCGGTGCTCGACCGCTACAGCGACCTCAAGCTGGTCGACGACGCCGCCTTCGCCGAGCTGTGGGTGCGTTCGCGGCACACCCACCAGGGCATGGCCAAGCGCGCCCTGGTCGCGGAGCTGCGCCGCAAGGGCGTCGACTCCGAGACGGCGGCCGATGCGGCGTCTACTGTGGACAGCGAGGCGGAGGAGGAGCGCGCCCGCGCCCTGGTCCGCCGCAAGATCCCCTCGGTGATGCGCGTAGACGAGCTGGCCCGCGTCCGCCGCCTGGTCGGCATGCTGGCGCGCAAGGGCTACTCCGAGGGCATGGCCTACCGCGTGGTGCGCGAGGAGCTCCGCGCGGCGGGCGAGGAGACCACCCTGCTCGACGAGTAGGGGCGGGGCGAGCAGTCCCACCTCGCCAGCGTCGCAGTGCCCCGGTGACGGCTTTCCCGAGGGTCCCGCGTCGTGGATCCCGGTCCGTTCGCAGCGCCGCGTCTCCTCCATGTCGACGATGCGAGGCTTGTTGGCGTCGAGGAACTCGGGGAACAGCGAACCGCGCAGGCGAGGTCGCACGGCGGTCACCACGACCTCAGGGCGTGGGGGAAATCGCGTTGGGGGTGCCAGCCGGGTTGCCTAGGGTTTGACCAGTGACGAGCCTTGGGACGGCGCTGGGCGCCAAGCACATCGTGTGGGACTGGAACGGCACGCTGCTCAACGACAACGACGCGGTGCTCGCCGCCGTGAACGATGTCTGCGCTGGGTTCGGCCGCCAAGCGCTCACCCTGGACGAGTGGCGCGGCCTGTTCAGCCGCCCGCTGCTCCAGTGCTACGAGCGCGTGCTCGAACGGCCGCTCAGCCTAGACGACTGGGCTCGCATCGACCGGCTGTACCACGAGCGCTATGACCAGCTGCTGCACACGTGCGGGCTCGCCGACGGTGTTCCCGACCTGCTGCACGAGTGGCGGGACGCCGGGCGCACCCAGTCTCTGCTGTCCATGTGGTTCCACGCCCAGCTCGTCCCGCTGATCACCGAGTTCGGGCTCGTCGACCTCTTCCAGCGCGTCGACGGCCTGCGCACCGAGGTCGGCGGCGACTCCAAGGCCGACCACCTGGCGCACCACGTCGAGGCGCAGCGGCTCGACCCCGCCGACGTCGTGCTCATCGGGGACGTGGTCGACGACGCGTTCGCCGCCGCACAGGTCGGCACGCGGTGCGTGCTCGTCACCACCGGCGTGATGAACCGCGCCTCCCTTGAGGCCACCGGAGTGCCCGTCGCGGACTCGATTCCCGAGGCGCTGCACCTGGTTCGCCCCGCCTGACAGCCGGCGGCCTTCATCACGGGACTTGGGTGGGACGGCTGAGGCTGGACACATCAGCCTCAGCCCCTGCCACCGCAACGTCTTCCCGGAGCCCTGGCGGCTGCTACCGCGGCCCCGCCACGGCCCCGGTTTTCGAGGCCGCTACCGGACGGTGGCTCCCCGCGCCCCGCGCGGGTGGCTCCGGCTTGAAGGTCACCGCGCGCGGGGCGATGCGGTCCGTCAGCGCAGCCCGGCGGCTTCGCGGGCCAGAGCCTCGATCGCGCCCCAGTCACCCGCGAGCACCGCCTCCTTCGGCGTCAGCCAGGAGCCGCCGACACAGCCCACGTTCGGCAGCGCCAGGTACTTCGGCGCGCTCTCCGGGGTGATGCCGCCGGTCGGGCAGAACCGCAGGTGCGGCAGCGGCCCGCCGAGGGCCTTCAGGAAGCCCGCGCCGCCACTGGGCTCGGCGGGGAAGAACTTCAGCGCCTCAACGCCCTGCTCGGCAAGGCGCATCGCCTCCGAGACGGTGGCCGCGCCTGGCAGCAGCGGCAGGCCGGTGTCCCTGGCCGCGGCCAGCAGCGTGTCCGTGGTGCCCGGGGTGACCAGGAAGCGCGCACCCGCCGCCGCGGACTTCGCCGCGTGCTCCGGGGCCGTCACCGTGCCCGCGCCGAGCACGATCTCCGGGACCTCCTCGGCGATCCGCTCGATCGCGGGCAGCGCCGCCGGGGTGCGCAGGGTGACCTCGATGATGCCGATCCCGCCGCGCAGCAACGCCTTCGCCAGCGGTACCGCGTGCGCCTCGTCGTCGACGACCACCACCGGTACCACGGGGGAGATCTCAAGCAGGTCGTGCGCTCCCAGTACCTTCGACACCGTCACCGGGGAACCTCCACTCGCTTCTCGTCCTGGTCCATCGTGCCGAAGGCGACCGCGCCCTGGTCGGCCGGGCCGACGGCGCGCCGCAGCGCGGTGAACAGCTCACGCCCGGTGCCGACCCACTCGTCGTCGCTCGGCGGTCCGTCCACGACCTCCCTGGAGGCCAGCTCTGCGTCGCCGACGAGCACCTCCAGCACGCCGTTCTCGGCGTCCAGCCGGACCATGTCGCCGTCGCGCACCTTGGCGAGCAGGCCGCCCGCCGCCGCCTCCGGCGTCACCTGGATGGCCGCGGGGATCTTGCCGGAGGCGCCCGACATCCGGCCGTCGGTCACCAGGGCGACCTTGAACCCCTTGTCCTGCAACACACCCAGCGACGGGGTCAGCCCGTGCAGCTCCGGCATGCCGTTGGCGCGCGGGCCCTGGTTGCGCAGCACCACGACCATGTCGCCGGTGAACTCCCCGGCTCGGAACGCGGCGCTGAACTGCGCCTGGTCGGTGAACACGCGGGCGGGCGCGAGCACGACGCGGTGCTCGGGCTTCACCGCCGACACCTTGATCACCGCGTTGCCCAGGTTGCCGTGCAGCACGCGCAGGCCGCCGTCGGCCGCGAAGGGCTTGGTGTGCGGGCGGAGCACGGACTCGTCGCCGCTGGCCGCCGGCGCGTCGACCCAGCGCAGCTCACCGTCGGTCAGCTCCGGCTGCTGGCGGTAGCGGTCCAGGCCGAACCCGGCGACGGTCCTGACGTCGCGGTGCACCAGCCCGGCGTCGAGAAGCTGGCCGACCAGGAACGGCACGCCGCCCGCCGCGTGGAAGTGGTTGATGTCGGCCGAGCCGTTGGGGTAGACGCGGGTCAGCAGCGGGACCACCGACGAGAGGTCGGAGAAGTCGTCCCAGGTGAGCTTGATCCCGGCGGCCGCGGCGATCGCGACCAGGTGCATGGTGTGGTTGGTGGAGCCGCCCGTCGCCAGCAGCGCGACCACGCCGTTGACCACGACCCGCTCGTCGACGAGCTCACCGACCGGTGTGAACTCGCCGCCGTCGCGGGTCATCTCCAGCACCCTGCGCCCGGCGTGCTCGGTCAGCGCGCGGCGCAGGTCGGTGTTCGGCGCGACGAAGCTGGAGCCGGGCAGGTGCATGCCCATGACCTCCATGACCAGCTGGTTGGAGTTCGCCGTCCCGTAGAACGTGCAGGTTCCTGGGGAGTGGTAGGAGGCGGACTCGGCGTCCAGCAGGTTCTTGCGGTCAGCGCGGCCCTCGGCGAAGAGCTGGCGGATGCGGCTCTTCTCGTTGTTGGGCAGGCCCGATGCCATCGGCCCTGCCGGGACCAGCATCGTCGGCAGGTGCCCGAAGGACAGCGCGGCGATCATCAGGCCGGGCACGATCTTGTCGCAGACGCCGAGCAGCAGCGCGGCGTCGAACATGTCGTGCGCCAGCGCGACGCCGGTGGCCATCGCGACCACCTCGCGGCTGAACAGCGACATCTCCATGCCGGCCCGGCCCTGGGTGATGCCGTCGCACATCGCGGGCACGCCACCGGCGAACTGGGCGACCCCGCCCGCGGCGCGGATCGAGTCCTTCAGCCAGTCCGGGTACTCGGCCAGCGGCTGGTGCGCGGAGAGCATGTCGTTGTACGACGAGACGATCGCGACGTTGGCGCCGCGCAGCTCACGCAGGGCCTGCTTGTCCTCGCCGACGCAGCCCGCGTAGCCGTGGGCGAAGTTGCTACAGCCCAGCGCGCCGCGGGCGGGGCCCTCGGAGGCCGCGGCGGCGATCTTGCGCAGGTACGCGGAGCGGGTGGGCTCGCTGCGAGCGACGATGCGTTCGGTCACTTCGGCGATCACCCGGTTCAGGGGTGCCGTCACGGTGCTCTCCTCGTCGTTGTCACGGACTCGAAAACGGGACTTCGGCCGGTTGACGACGACGATGGCGCCACTCGGGTGCGACAGACCTCACACTCTATCGGTCACACGGACGTAACTACAAAAACGATCCAGAAGGTTGACATCCCGGTTGCGAAAACGCTGTGCCGCAGGTCACTCTCTTGACGCGACGACGAGCCCCCTTGAGCGTGATCCTCATCACCGTTGCGATCAATGGGGGTTCACGGCGTGTGTCCCTTGTCACACGGGGGTGGGCGGGTGCAGAGTCTGGCCACCACCACGATGCGCCGACGGAGGTGTTCGGCATGCCGAACACGGAACTGACCGCCCTTCAACGCACCATCGACGAGCTGCGCCAGACGCTGTCCGCTCTCCGTGGGCGGTACGGCGACACCCCCGCCGTGCGACGCATCGCGAACGACATCGAGCGGCTTGAGATCGACGCCGCCGAGCTCGCCGGCGGGCGGCTCGCCCCCATGCCACGACAGGCCGAGATGGTCGTCGTGCCGGACACGCCGTACGACCCACAGCTGTGGGACGGCGCGGACGACGAAGGCGTCGGAGGTTATCGCCCGCACGGCCGGTGAGTGTTCGGTCCGCGGTCGGAACCGGCCGTCCGTAGGGCTGGTTCCGACCGCGCCAAACCGAGGACACTATGACCGCTTCAACCGGCCCCACCGGCCGGGCGCGCATCGAGGCGCGCACGCTTCGCACCGACCGGTGGTGGCTGTCGCCGTTGTTGACCTTCATGGGCCTGACGGCGTTCGTCGTCTACGGTCTGGTCCGCACCTTCTCCAACGCGAACTACTGGGTACCGCAGTACAACTACCTCGCGCCGTTCTACTCGCCGTGCCTGTCCGAGGTCTGCGTCGAGGGAGCCGCGCACTTCGGCAGGTGGTTCCCGGACCTGGGTTTCCTGATCACGCCACCGCTGTTCGTGCTGCCGTTCGTGCTCGGGTTCCGGTTCACCTGCTACTACTACCGCAAGGCCTACTACCGCTCGTTCTGGCTGTCCCCGCCCGCGTGCGCGGTGGCAGAACCGCACGCGAAGTACACCGGTGAGCGACGGTTCCCGCTGGTGATGCAGAACCTGCACCGGTACTTCTTCTACGCGGCGATCCCGGTCGCGAGCGTGCTCACCTACGACGCGGTGATCGCCTTCAAGGGCACCGACGGGGGCTTCGGCATCGGGCTCGGCACGGTGATCCTGGTGATCAACGTCGCGCTGATCTGGTCGTACACCCTGTCCTGCCACTCGTGCAGGCACATCGTCGGCGGCAAGCTGACCCACTTCTCCCGCCACCCGGTCCGGTACCGGCTCTGGACGCTGGTCTCCAAGCTCAACGGCAAGCACATGCAGCTCGCCTGGGCCTCGTTGATCTCCGTCGGGCTCGCCGACCTCTACGTGGCGCTCGTGGCCAGCGGTGTGCTCACGGACCTGCGGTTGTTCAACTGAAGAGCGAGGGTTTTGCTTCTATGACTGAGATCGAGCGCCACGCCTACGACGTCGTGGTGATCGGTGCCGGTGGAGCCGGGCTGCGGGCGGCGATCGAGGCGCGGGAACAGGGCAAGCGCGTCGCGGTCGTGTGCAAGTCGCTGTTCGGCAAGGCGCACACCGTGATGGCCGAGGGCGGCATCGCCGCGGCGATGGGCAACGTGAACTCCCGGGACACCTGGCAGGTCCACTTCCGCGACACGATGCGCGGCGGGAAGTTCCTCAACAACTGGCGCATGGCCGAGCTGCACGCGCGTGAGGCCCCGGACCGCGTGTGGGAGCTGGAGACCTACGGCGCGCTGTTCGACCGCACCAAGGACGGCAGGATCAGCCAGCGCAACTTCGGCGGGCACGAGTACCCCAGGCTCGCGCACGTCGGCGACCGCACCGGGCTCGAACTGATCCGCAGCCTCCAGCAGCAGATCGTCTCCTTGCAGCAGCAGGACTTCCGCGACACCGGCGACCACGAGGCGCGCCTGCGGGTCTTCGCCGAGTGCACCGTCACCGAGCTGCTCAAGGACGGCGACGCGATCGCGGGCGCGTTCGGCTACTGGCGCGAGACGGGCAGGTTCGTGCTCTTCGAGGCGCCCGCCGTGGTGCTGTCAACGGGCGGGATCGGCAAGTCCTTCAAGGTGACCTCGAACTCCTGGGAGTACACCGGCGACGGCCACGCGCTCGCCCTGCGCGCGGGGGCCAGCCTGATCAACATGGAGTTCGTCCAGTTCCACCCGACCGGCATGGTCTGGCCGCCCAGCGTGAAGGGCATCCTGGTCACCGAGTCGGTTCGCGGTGACGGTGGCGTGCTGCGCAACTCCGAGGGCCGCCGGTTCATGTTCGACTACATCCCCGAGGTGTTCAAGGACAAGTACGCCGACAACGAGGCCGAGGCCGACCGCTGGTACACCGACCCGGACAACAACCGGCGCCCGCCGGAGCTGCTGCCCCGCGACGAGGTCGCCCGCGCGATCAACTCCGAGGTCAAGGCGGGGCGTGGCACCCCGCACGGCGGTGTCTTCCTCGACGTCTCGACCCGGCTGCCCGCCGAGGAGATCCGCCGCAGGCTGCCGTCGATGCACCACCAGTTCAAGGAGCTGGCCGACGTCGACATCACGGCGGAGCCGATGGAGGTCGGCCCCACCTGCCACTACGTCATGGGTGGCGTCGAGGTGGACCCGGACACGGCGCAGTCGAGCGTGCCAGGGCTGTTCGCCGCCGGTGAGGTCGCTGGCGGCATGCACGGCTCGAACCGGCTCGGTGGCAACTCGCTGTCGGACCTGCTGGTGTTCGGGCGCAGGGCGGGCCTCGGCGCCGCGTCCTATGTGGACGGGCTCGGCAGGCGGCCGGAGATCCGGAAGTCCGATGTGGACAGTGCGGCGCAGTGGGCGCAGGCTCCGTTCAACGCGGCCGACGGCGGCGAGGTCGAGAACCCGTACACGGTGCACACCGAGCTCCAGCAGTCGATGAACGACCTCGTCGGCATCATCCGCAAGGGCGGCGAGATCGAGCAGGCGCTGGAGAAGCTGGCGCAGCTGAAGGTCCGCGCCCGCAACGCCGCTGTCGAGGGGCACCGCCAGTTCAACCCCGGCTGGCACCTGGCGATCGACCTGCGCAACATGATCCTGGTCAGCGAGTGCGTCGCGAAGGCCGCGCTGCTGCGCACCGAGAGCCGCGGCGGCCACACCCGCGACGACTACCCGGGCATGGAGCCGTTGTGGCGCAAGCAGTTGCTGCGGTGCGAGGCGGACGGCGACGGCGTCAGCGTGACCAGCCTGCCGCAGCCGCCGATGCGGCCGGACCTGCTCGACCTCTTCGAGCGCGGCGAGCTGCAGAAGTACTACACCGACGAGGAACTGTCCGGACACCGGGAGCTTCCATGAGCTACAAGGCGAACTTCCGCATCTGGCGCGGCGACGCCGAAGGCGGGGACCTCGGCGACTTCGTCGTGGAGGTCAACGAGGGCGAGGTCGTGCTCGACATCATCCACCGGCTCCAGGCGACCCAGGCGCCGGACCTCGCGGTGCGGTGGAACTGCAAGGCGGGCAAGTGCGGCTCGTGCTCGGCGGAGATCAACGGCCGCCCGCGCCTGCTGTGCATGACCCGCATGTCCACCTTCGCCGAGGACGAGACGATCACGGTGACGCCGCTGAGGACGTTCCCGGTGATCCGCGACCTGGTGACGGACGTGTCCTACAACTACATCAAGGCGCGGGAGGTCCCGTCCTTCAAACCGCCGGAGGACCTCAAACCGGGTGAGTACCGCATGCAGCAGGTGGACGTGGAGCGCTCGCAGGAGTTCCGCAAGTGCATCGAGTGCTTCCTGTGCCAGAACGTCTGCCACGTGGTCCGTGACCACGAGGAGAACAAGCAGGCCTACTCCGGCCCCAGGTTCCTCATGCGCATCTCGGAGCTGGAGATGCACCCCCTGGACACCGAGGACCGCGTGGAGACGGCACAAGCGGACCACGGCCTCGGTTTCTGCAACATCACCAAGTGCTGCACGGACGTCTGCCCGGAGAACATCCAGATCACCGACAACGCCCTGATCCCGCTGAAGGAACGGGTGGCCGACCGCCGCTACGACCCGCTCCAACGCCTGTTCCGCCGCAAGAAGTGACGAACCCACTGCGGCATTCGCGCCGACCACGCCGAATGCCGCAGTGGCCACTCACGCCCGTTGCCTTCTCGTGACCACACCGTCTCGCGGTCGCGCCGACGCGGGCGTGACACGACATCCACCCACGCCCGCCCAGCACTTGTCCTCCCGCGCCCTTCTCCACCACGCTTGAAGTGGGGGGGACCCCGGCGCGTGCGAAAGCCACCCTCGCCCGCTGTTTCTCGCGTTTTGTCACCTTGTTGCGAAAAAGAGCGCTCTCATCGGACAACAAGGTGACAAAACGCGAAGTCACACCGCGCTGGCTCCTGGCCGGAGCATGGGGTGGCGGCGGCGAAGTTCGTGGTGCCGGTGTGCTCAGTGACCCGACCGCGGCGGTGTAGTGACGAGGTGGAAAACCAGCGTTTTGTACGCATAACGGGAAAGAGAGCGCTCCCAAATCGCGTTAAGCCTACAAAACGTGGAGAACCTAGCGCGGGGGCGCGGTGGTGGTCGTCTGGGCGGGCGTTGACGGCGTGGTGGTCACCGGTGCCGGGCTCAGGACCGGCGGGGTCGGGGCGGGTTCCGAGGTGCCGTAGACCGCGCCGTACATCTTCGCCCAGGAGCCGTCCTCGAAGGCCTTCTTCAGCATCGCTTCCAGCTGGCGGCGCAGCTCCTTGTCCCGCGACGGGACACCGATGTAGTAGCCCTCGTCGGTCAGCTTGACGCCCAGGACCTTCAGCGCGCCGTTGGAGGTGCCCGCGTAGCCGCGCAGCACCGCGTCGTCGGCGGAGAACGCCGAGACCTTGCCCGCCTGGAGCGCCTCGACGCAGCGGGTGCCCAGGTTCTCCTCGACCACGTTCTGGGTGACCCGCGCCGCCTTCAGCTTCTGCGCGGCGCCGGTCTCGGCCACCACGCAGACCGGCTTGTCGGCCAGCTGCGCTGAGGTGGTGATGCCGCTGTCCGAGCGGACCAGCAGGTCCTGGGCGACCTTCAGGTAGGGGCCGACGAAGGCGATCTGCGGCTGCGGCTGGTTGGTCTTGATCGCGCCGACCACCAGGTCGACGTCGCCGCTGCGCAGCGAGTTCAGCCGGGTCTCCGGGCTCGCCGAGCGGTAGCGCACCGGGTCGGCGTCCTTGAGGCCGAACGCCTTGGCGATGGCCACCGAGATCTGGGTGTCGAAGCCGGAGTACTTGCCGGTGCCCTGGTCCTGCAGCGACACCCCGGGCAGGCTGTCGGTGGTGCCCATCAGCAGGCGGCCGTTCTGTCTGATCTTGTCGATCGTCGGCGAGCCGGAGCCGTCGTCGGTGACCGAGGTCCTCGGAGCCTCGGTGGGTGGTGGCGTCTCGGCCGAACCACCACCACACGCCGCGAGGGGGAGAACCCCCATCACGACCGCCGCAGCCACTGCGGACCGACGATGCATGGGCATTTCTCCCCCTCGCGGGTCGTACCGGGTCCAGAGCACCCTAGAGGGTGCCACCTCCCGTGTTTCCGCCGGTGCGCATACCGGTGACCTCCATACCCGGCGCCTGCTCCTCGACCATGCCCCCGCCGACCGTCGGACGGCCCCTGCGCGACAGGCGCTTCTCCAGCCAGGAGGCGAAGGTGGTGAGCAGCGTGTTGATCACGATGTAGATGGTCCCGATGACGATCAGCGTCGGGATGAGGTTGTTGTAGTTGTTGGAGATGTAGCGGTACTGGGCGAACAGCTCCGCGAACCCGACGAGTGCGCCGCCGAGCGCGCTGTCCTTGAGGATCACCACGAGCTGGCTGACGATCGCCGGGAGCATCGCGGTGATCGCCTGCGGCAGCAGGATGATCCGCATCGTCTGGCCCTTGCGCATGCCCAGCGCGAGCGAGGCCTCGGTCTGGCCCTTCGGCAGCGACAGGATGCCCGCCCGCACCACCTCGGCGAGCACCGAGGCGTTGTAGAGCACCAGGCCGGTGACCACCGCGGCCAGCGGGCGCACGTCCCGGTCCACGTCCATGAACCGGGAGAAGAACTCGTTGGCGAAGATCATCAGGATCAGCACCGGCAGTGCGCGGAAGAACTCCACCAGCGCACCGGCCGGGACCCGGATCCAGGCGTGCTCGGAGAGCCGGGCGATGCCGAAGACGAAGCCGATCGGCAGCGCGATCACGATCGCGAGCCCGGCGGCGAGCAGCGTGTTGCCCAGGCCGGGGACCAGGTACTGCGTCCAGGTGCTGCCCAGGAGGAACGGCGACCACTTCGCGCCGTCGAACTGGCCCTTGTCCGCCAGCGCTGAGACGACCAGCCACACCACGGCGGCCAGCGCGATGCCGAACACCACCGTGTAGACGACGTTGCGCGCCTTGGCCTTCGGGCCGGGGGCGTCGTAGAGGACCGAGGGCGCGCTCACCGCTTCACCGCCACCTTCTTGGCCACCATGCCGAGCAACAGGCCGGTGGGCAGGGTCAGGATCACGAAGCCGAGCGCGATGATCCCGAAGATCACGAACAGGTACTGCGAGTTGAACTCGATCATGCTCGCCATCAGGGCCGCCGCCTCGGCCACCCCGATGGCGCTGGCCACCGTGGTGTTCTTGGTCAGCGCGATCAGCACGCTGGCCAGCGGGGCGATCACCGCGCGGAAGGCCTGCGGCAGCACCACGATGCCCAGGGTCTGGGTGAACTTCAGGCCCAGCGCCCGCGCCGCCTCGGCCTGGCCGACCGGGACCGTGTTGATGCCCGAGCGCAGCGACTCGCAGACGAAGGTGCCGGTGTAGGCGACGAACCCGAGCACGGCCAGCCAGAAGTTGTTGGTGGCCAGGAACGTCAGGTCCTTGTCGGACTTCGTGGTGAGCACGACGCCCAACGTCGAGTACAGGCCGAGCGAGGTGCCCATGATGATCAGGGTGAGCGGGGTGTTGCGCACCACGTTCACGTACACGGTGCCGATGCCGCGCATCAGCGGCACGGGGCTGACCCGCATGCCCGCAAGGATGGTGCCCCAGATCAGTGCGCCCACCGCCGAGTAGAAGGTGAGTTGCACGGTGACCCAGAACGCGCCGAGCACGTCGTACTCGCTCAACAGGTCCACGGTGTGAGTTCTCCTAGGTCCGCAACCGGGGCGGCGCGCCGGACAAGGTCGTCCGGCGCGCCGCGACTCGATCCTCTACCGCGTCACTTCTCGGTGATCTGCGGCGGCTCGGGGATCTTGTAGCCCGACTTGTCGAGGTTCTTCTCCAGCGCGGTCTTCCAGGCACCGGAGGTCATCATCTTCTCCAGCGCCTTGTTCACCGCGTCCCGGCCCGCGGTGTCGCTCTTGGCCAGGCCGACGCCGATCAGCTCCTTGGTGAAGGGCTTGCCGACCAGCTTGAACTTGCCGGGGTTGGCCGCGGCGTAGCCGGCGAGGATGGAGTCGTCGGTGGAGACGGCGTCGATGGCGCCGCTCTCCAGGCCGCTCAGGCACTCCGAGTAGCCGCCGTACTCCTGCAGCTGCGCCTGCTGGGCGAACTTGTCCTTGACCGCCTTGGCCGAGGTGGAGCCCTTGACCGAGCACAGCTTCTTGCCGTTGAGGGACTCCGGCCCGGTGATGCTGGTGTCGTTGGCGCGCACCAGCAGGTCCTGGCCCGGGGTCAGGTACGGCCCGGCGAAGTTCACCTTCTTCTTGCGGTCCTCGGTGATGGAGTAGGTGGCCGTGATCATGTCGACGTCCCCCTTCTCCAGCAGGTTCTCCCGCTGCGCGGAGGGCGCTTCCTTCCAGGTGATGCCCGACTCCTCGACGCCGAGCTCCTTGGCGATGTACTTGGCGACGTCCACGTCGAAGCCCGTGTAGCCGGTCGGCGTCTTCAGGCCCATGCCGGGCTGGTCGAACTTGATGCCGACGACGAGCTTGCCGCTCTTGGCCCGGTCCACCAGGCCGTTGCCGCCCCCGCTGCCGCTGCCGCCGTTGCCGCCACCACAGGCCGCCAGCACGGCGAGCGCGGCCACCGCCGCGCCGACCCGCAGTCCCTTGCTGAAACGCATGTGCTTCCTTCTTTCGACTTGGCTGACTTCTCGGACGCCGCCCGCGTCCCGCGTGGTAACAGGATGGTCAGTGCGGCAGGATCTTGCCGAGAAAGTCCTTGGCTCGGTCGGAGCTGGGGGCGGTGAAGAACTGCTCGGGGGTGGTGTCCTCGACGATCTCGCCGTCGGCCATGAACACCACGCGGTCGGCGGCCTTGCGGGCGAAGCCCATCTCGTGGGTGACCACGAGCATGGTCATGCCCTCCTTGGCCAGCGTGGTCATCACGTCGAGGACCTCGTTGACCATCTCCGGGTCCAGCGCCGAGGTGGGCTCGTCGAAGAGCATCACCTTCGGCTTCATCGCCAGCGCGCGGGCGATGGCCACCCGCTGCTGCTGGCCGCCGGAGAGCTGGGCCGGGTACTTGTCGGCCTGGTTGGCGATGCCGACCCGCTCCAGCAGCTGCTGGGCGAGCTTGCGCGCCTCGGCCTCCTTCACGCCGCGCACCTTCATCGGCGCCAGCATCACGTTCTCGATGATGCTCTTGTGCGCGAAGAGGTTGAACTGCTGGAAGACCATGCCGACGTCGGCGCGCAGCGCGGCGAGCGCCTTGCCCTCGTCGGGCAGCCGCTTGCCGTCGACCTCGATGTCGCCGGTGTCGATCGGTTCGAGGCGGTTGATGGTCCGGCACAGCGTGGACTTGCCAGAGCCCGACGGACCGAGTACCACCACCACCTGGCCCTTGGGCACCTCGATGTTGATGTCCTTGAGTACGTGCAGCGGACCGAAGAACTTGTCCACGCCCGCCATGCGGATCATCGGCGGAGTGTGGGCAGCTGCGGTCATCGGTGCTCCTCGTAGACAAGGGTGGTTCAGTTGGCGGAAACCTAGGTGTGGTCGCCCACACCAGTCCAGATTGGTTGAGCAAGACTTAGGGTCTCAACTCTGTCACGGATGAGTCGCACCGGCTCAAGGGAGGTACCACCCGTGCGGGTACTGCTCGTCGAGGACGACGACCGCGTCGCGGAGGCGCTGGAACCGGCGCTCACCAGGCGTGGGATGACGGTATCGCGATTGCCGGGAGGAAAGGGAGTCCTGGAGAGCCTGTCCGAAGTGGACGTGGTCTTACTGGACCTCGGACTGCCCGATGTGGACGGCGTGGCGCTGTGCCGCGCGATCCGGGCGGCCAGCGACGTGGCGATCATCGTGGTCTCCGCGCGCGGGGAGGTCGACGACCGGATCCTCGGCCTGCACGCCGGGGCCGACGACTACCTCGTCAAGCCCTACGACGTCGGTGAGCTGATGGCCAGGGTGCAGGCGGTGCGCCGCCGCCGGGGGCACGCCGGGACCGACGACGTGGTCAAGCTCGGCGACGTCGAGGTGCACCTCAACCGGCACGAGGTTCGGGTCGCGGGGGAGGCGATCGCGTTGTCCCGCAAGGAGTTCCAGATGCTGGCGCTGCTGGTCGCCGCGCGCGGCTCGGTGTGCACGAGGGAGCGGATCATCTCCGAGGTGTGGGGCCGCACCTGGTCCGGGGTGAACCGCACACTGGACGTGCACGTGGCCACGCTGCGCACCAAGCTCGGCAGACCGGACCTCATCGAGACGGTGCGCGGGGTGGGCTACCGGCTCGCCGCGGCCACGCCCGCCGGTTAACCCGATCGAGTGGATCTTCGGGGGCGCGGGCGGGTTGTGCACGGCGCTTCGGGTTTCGGGTAAGGGTTTCGCGGCAGCGGATGCCGCTGAAAGGGTGGTCGGGTGCGTTCCCGGTTGCTGACGACGGTGCTGTTGCTGCTCGTGCTGGTGCTCGCCGGTCTCGGGGTGCCGCTGGCCACCACCGTGGCCGGTGCCGAGCAGCAGCGGCTGTTCCTGGACCGGCTGACCGACGTCACCCGGTTCGCCTCGCTCGCGCAGCGGCCGCTGATCGACGACCAGCCCGCGGTGATCGAGCGCGAGCTGCGCCGCTACGACGAGGTCTACCGGATCGCGGTGGCCATCACCGACCGGGACGGCACCGTGGTCGCGCGGTCGCGGCCCGGCCTGGAGCTGACCGACCGGGTGGCGATCGACCGCGTCGGGCTCGCGCTCGCCGGACGGCACTCCGAGCCCGGGGACCTGATGCTGCCGTGGCACGACGAGCCGCTCGTGCTCGCCTCGCCGGTGCTCGTCGACGGCGAGGTGCGCGGCGCGGCGCTGATCATCTCGCCGACGGCTGCCGCGCGGGGGCGGGTGGTGGTCTGGTGGGGCGCGCTGCTGCTGGGCAGCCTCCTCGCGCTGGGCGCGGGCATCCTGTTCGCGTTGCCACTGGTGCGCTGGATCCTGCGGCCGGTGCTGCGGCTGGACCAGGCGACCGGCGCGATGGTCACCGCGATCGTCGGCGGGCGGCCGGTGGAGCCGGTCGGCGGCAACAGCGGCCCGCCGGAGCTGCGCAGGCTGACCCGCTCCTTCGACCAGATGGCCACCACGGTCGGCGACGTCCTCGCGGCGCAACGGGCCTTCGTCGCCGACGCCTCGCACCAGCTGCGCAACCCGCTGACCGCGCTGCGGCTTCGCCTGGGCAACCTGGAGGGCCACGTCGACGACGAGGCCGTGGTGCACCAGGAGGCCGCGATCGAGGAGACCGACCGGCTCAACCGGATGCTCGACGAGCTGCTGGCGATGGCCAGGGCCGAGGCCAGCTCGCTGGACCCGGTGCCGATCGAGCTCGACCCCGTCGTCGCGGAACGGATCGAGGCGTGGCGCGCGGTGGCCGACTCCCGCTCCGTCGACCTGGTGCACGCGGGGGAGCCGGACCTGGTCGCGATGCTCACCCCGCGCGGCCTTGAGGGCGTGCTGGACGCGTTGCTGGACAACGCTTTGAAGTTCACCGGCGACGGCACCGTCGTCGAGGTGGACATGCACCGGCTCGGCGACAAGATCGAGCTGAGCGTGCGCGACCACGGGCCCGGCCTGCGGCCGCAGGAGCTGGAGCGCGCGACCGACCGGTTCTGGCGCAGCGCGGCCCACCAGAACGTGCCCGGCTCCGGGCTGGGGCTGGCGATCGTGGTGCGCATCGTCGCGCGGGTCGACGGCGTCGTCCGGCTGGAGCTGCCCAAGGGCGGCGGCTTGCGCGTTGTGGTGACGTTGCCGGTCGCGCCGGACGGGCGTTGAGTGAGTATTGAGCTTTCTCGCCTACCGTGGTGGCCGCGGCGCCTCTCGTGAAGGCCCCGCAGCGGAGGGGCCCGATGCCCGTCGGGTCCCTCCGCACTGCCAGAACTGTCAGAGCTTCACCGAGCGGTAGTAGGCGACCGCGCCGGGATGCAGCGGCAGCGGCTCCGTCTCCACCGCCGCGCGGGTGTCGATGGTGCGGGCCGCGGAGTTCGAGCCGACCAGGTCCGGCAGCGACGAGTAGATCCCGCGCACCAGCGCCTCGGCCACGTCATCGCGCATCGAGGCGGTCACCACGAGGTAGTTGCGCACCACCAACGTGATCACCGGTCCCGACGCGAGGTCGTAAGTGGACGCGGGCAGCGTGGCCGTGCCATAGCCCGGGTAGCGCTTGCGCAGCTCCGGCAGCAGGTCGGACAGGTCGATCATGCGCAGCCGGACGGCCTTCGACAACGCGCTCACGGTGTCCGTCGGCACGCCGCCGGACCAGAAGAACGCGTCGATCTTGCCCTCCCGCAGCGCGTTGGCCGAGTCGGTGACGCCGAGCGGCACGGCGGAGATGTCCTTCTCCACCCGCATGTTCGCCGTGCCGAGCAGGCGCTGCGCGATGACCTGGACGCCGGAGTTCATCGCGCCGATCGAGACCCGCTTGCCGCGCAGGTCGGAGAGCTTGCGTATGGGCGAGTCGGCGCGCACCGCGATCTGGAAGTAGTCGTCGTGCATCCGGGTCAGCGCGCGCAGGTCGGCGCCGCCCTGGTCCCGCGCCTGCTCGTCGATGGCGACGTCGGCGGCGGAGAAGGCGATCTGCGCCCGCCCGTCGCGCAGCATCCGCATGTTGTCCACCGACCCCTCGGTGGCGAGCACCTCGGGCGGCCTGATCGCCATCTGGCGGCCCCACACGCCGGAGAGCACTGTGCTCAACCCGTAGTAGACGCCGCCGCGTCCGCCCGCCGCCACCTTGAGCCGCAGGTCACCGAAGCTCGTCTGGCAGCCGCTGAGCAGGCTCGCCACCACCAGAACGAGGGCCGTGAGCGTTGTCCTCCGAAGCACCCGCACATGGTGCCAGCACGGCGCCCCGCTCGGGGGAGGGTGAACCGGAGAGCCGGGAAAGGAACCAAGGTGTGACACGCGGTCACCAGATCTGCGCGGAGAGCTAGCGTGACGAGTCGTGCGCTTCGTTCCAGGCGTCCACGACCTCGACGTGCCGCAGACCGCCGCTGGCGGCGATATGACCGAACCAGGCCGCGCACTCAGGCACTGAGTCGACCTCCCGGGCGGCCTGCTCGGCTTCCTCCCTGCTGCGCCACAGAACGATGTCCAGCCAGCTCCCGTCGTCCTCCTTGGTCAGATACGCCGCGAGGCACCCGGAAAACCGTCTCCGCAACGCCTGGACCATCGCAGGTCGTTCCGTGACGAGCTTCTGCTCTGCGCCGTCCTTCACCGTGAACCGGGCCAACTCGATCGCCATCTCCACGGCGCCGACCCTAGAACTCGTCACCCTCGTCCACGCGCCGGTAGTGCGTGTGAACCGACGCGGGGGCGATGCCTACCATGCTCAGAGGGCACAGCCTCGCAACACGGAGTGATCCAGCCAGTGGACAGCGGCGATGGTCTTGTGGCGACTGTGGTGAGGATGGCCACTGACCAGGGGATATGGTGACCACGTGAGCACGTTGCAGGGTCCGAGGACCTACCAGGTCCGCACCTACGGTTGTCAGATGAACGTCCACGACTCCGAGCGCCTGTCGGGGCTGATGGAGGACGCGGGCTACGTTCGCGCGGGCGAACAGGACGTCGCGGACGTCGTCGTGTTCAACACCTGCGCGGTGCGGGAGAACGCCGACAACCGCCTCTACGGCAACCTGGGCCACCTGCGCCCGGTCAAGGCGGAGCGCCCCGGCATGCAGATCGCCGTCGGCGGCTGCCTCGCGCAGAAGGACCGCGGCGAGATCGTCAAGCGCGCGCCCTGGGTCGACGTCGTCTTCGGCACCCACAACATCGGCTCGCTGCCCGCGCTGCTGGACCGCGCCAGGCACAACGCCGCGGCCGAGGTGGAGATCCTGGAGTCGCTGGAGGTCTTCCCCTCCGCGCTGCCCGCGCGCCGCGACTCCGCGCACTCCGGCTGGGTGTCGATCTCGGTGGGCTGCAACAACACCTGCACCTTCTGCATCGTGCCGTCGTTGCGCGGCAAGGAGAAGGACCGCCGCCCCGGCGAGATCCTCGCCGAGGTCGAGGCCCTGGTCGCCGAGGGCGTGCTGGAGGTGACGCTGCTCGGCCAGAACGTCAACTCCTACGGCGTGGAGTTCGGCGACCGCTTCGCCTTCGGCAAGCTGCTGCGCGCCTGCGGCGGTATCGAGGGCCTGGAGCGCGTGCGCTTCACCTCCCCGCACCCCAAGGACTTCACCGACGATGTGATCGCGGCGATGGCCGAGACGCCCAACGTCTGCCACCAGCTGCACATGCCGCTGCAGTCCGGTTCCGACCGGGTGCTCAAGGCGATGCGCCGGTCCTACCGCAGCGAGCGCTTCCTCTCGATCATCGACAAGGTGCGCGCCGCGATGCCGGACGCGGCCATCACCACCGACATCATCGTGGGCTTCCCCGGCGAGACCGAGGAGGACTTCCAGGGCACCCTGGACGTGGTGCGCGCGGCCAGGTTCTCCAGCGCCTTCACCTTCCAGTACTCCAAGCGCCCGGGAACGCCCGCGGCCGAGATGGACGAGCAGCTGCCCAAGGACGTCGTGCAGGAGCGCTACATGCGCCTGATCGAGGTCCAGGAGCAGGTCTCGTGGGACCTCAACAAGGAGCTCGTCGGTCGCAGGCTGGAGGTCCTGGTCTCCGAGGGCGAGGGGCGCAAGGACACCGAGACCCGCCGGATGAGCGGGCGCGCGCGGGACGGCCGCCTGGTGCACTTCACCCCGACCGGCCCCGCCGTCGACCGCGAGATCCGGCCGGGCGACGTGGTGGAGACCGTGGTGACCTACGGCGCCCCGCACCACCTCAACGCCGACGGCGACCTGCTCTCGCACCGCCGCACCAGGGCTGGCGACCACTGGGAGGCCGGGATCCGGCCCAAGACCTCCGGTGTCAGCCTCGGCCTGCCGGGCTTCGGCGCCCCGCCGCCGCTGGCCGCGGTGACCCAGGGCGGGTGTGGCGCGTGATGACCGACGAGGACAGGCAGAAGGACGAGTTCGACGAGTTCCGCGCGGAGCTGAGCCAGGTCGAACGCCGCGTCTCCCGGCGCATCGACCCCGGCCTGCGCGGGGTCCGGATCGCGGTCGCGGTGCTGGTGCTGCTGGTGACCGCGGTCCTGCCGTGGATCGGCGACACCGCGGGCTGGCAGGTGCTCTTCGGCGGCGCCGGCGTCGGAGTGCTGCCGGTGCTGTTCGCGGGCGCGCTGCTGGGAGTCGGCGTGGTGGGCTCCGCGCTCGCACTGGCGCTGCGCAACTGGGCGCTGTCGTGGGTGTGCGCGCTGGGCAGCTGCGTCGCGGCGGTGCTGGGCATGCTCTCGATCTGGACGCAGCAGACCGGCCGCGTCCCGGTGCCCGGCCAGCCGAGGCTGCCGGGTCCGGGACCGAGCTTCGGCCTGGTCATCGCCGAGTTCGCCGCGATCGCGCTGGCGATCATGTGGCTGCGGGTCGCCAGCACCCGCCCCTGACACCCCCCGTGCCCTCAGGGCACCCGGGGGTCACATGTCCCAGTGGATGCCGAAGGTGCCCGGCCCGAAGTCGAGCGCGACCGCGTGCGCGGCTCCGGCCGGGCTGACCGTGAGGGCCTTGCGGCGGAACTGCGTCGGCTGTTCCAGCGGCGCGCTGATCTGGGCGCAGCGGCGGGGGAGCGCGGCCGGGTCGAACTGGACCTCCGAGAGGTAGTCGCGGACCGGCCTGCGGAACTTGCGGCTGAACACGTCGCTGGTGCGCGCCACCACGCCCGGCGGGTTGACCAGCTCGAACTCCATCATGATCGTCTCACCGCGGGCGAGCGGGACGTCGAAGAGCAGCTCGGCCACCATCAGGCCGGAGTCGTCAACGGCGCCGCGACCGAGACCGCAGTGCCGCAGCGGCACCAGCTCGGCCGCCGCGCCCCTGGGGTGCCCCGGTGAGTAGACGACCACCCACCGGTCCACCCCGTCCGCGTCGGCGCGCAGCACCTGGCGCACCCGGACACCACGCTGGGCACCGTTCGCGTCCACCTCGACCAGGTCGTGCTGGCTGAGCCTGGTGAGCAGCGCGTCCGAACTGGTGTCCACTGTGGACAGCAGGCTGGTGAGGCGGTCCTTGGCCGACCACATCGCCTCCATGGCGGGAGCGCTGATCGTGCTCGGCGCGTAGCGGCCCCGCGGGCGCGGCGGGCCGACCAGCGCGCGCAGCGACGACGCGGGCAGGCCGAGCACGCCCTCCAGGTTGGCCAGCACCGCGAAGGACGCGTCCCCCTCGGGCTGGCGGCGGCCGGACTGCCAGTTGCTCAGCGTCGCCACGCTGACCGAGGCGCCCCTGGACCGCAGCCGGTACTGCACCCGGTCCAGGCTCAGGCCGCTGGCCTGGATCGCCGCGCGCAGCGCCGCCGGGAACGGCCCCGTGCGCAGCAGCTCGGCGAGTTCGGTCTCGGCCGGGAGGTTGGTGTGCGGATGACCAGCGGTCAGCGTCATGGTTTCGGTCCCACGTGTCGTCGAAGGCCGGAAAGCGAGAACGGGCGACTGTGCGGGATCAGCGACAGAGGGAAGACGCCACGCGAACGAGGTCGATGTGACCCCTGGTGGTCAGAAATGCCCCTCGATCCATGCTTTCGACGCTAGGACCTGATGTTTTCGTGTGTCAAGAACTCCCACTAGGTGGACAAAGAGTTACATATAAGGCAACTTTTTCGGGTGACAGGCGCGTTGGCGATCGTTGACGCCGAGCCGAATGCGCCTCGTGCGGACGCTGCCGGAGTGGCCGGCGCGTCTTCCCCGCGCGGGGAGCCCCCCTGTCGAGGAGTCGGGCACGGCATCTGACGGGCACCGGCGAAGAAGACGAGACCCCCGACTGTCCGATGTGGACTGCCGGGGGTCTCGGTCACGTCGTCGGCGTCAGCGGTTGGCCACCGAGCTCTCCGCGGCCGCCAGCCACTCGCGCCACTGGGCCGCCTGGGACTCCGCCTGCTCGGCGCGGCGCTTGTCGCCCGCGGCGCGGGCCTTGGCCGCCTGTGCCTCGAACTGCTCGACGCGCTCGCGGAACTGCGCGACCCTGGCCTCGGCCTCCGGGTCGGTGCGCCGCCACTGGGCGTCGGCCGCCGAGCGCACCCGCTCCTCGATCGCGCGCAGCTTGCCCTCCAGCTCGCGCACCCGCTCGCGCGGGACCTTGCCGATCTGGTCCCACCGCTCCTGGATCTTGTAGAGCTGGCCGCGGGCCGCCTCCAGGCCGGTCGACGGGTCGATCGCGTCGGCCTCGGCCAGCAGCTCCTCCTTGAGCTTGGCGTTGGCCGCGAACTCCGCGTCCCGCTCGCTGAACGCCTCGGAGCGGTGCGAGAAGAACTGGTCCTGCGCCGCCCGGAACCGCTTCCACAGCGCGTCGTCGGCGTCCTTGGGCGCGCGGCCCGCCGCCTTCCAGTCCGCCATCAGCTCCTTGTAGCGGTTGGCGGTCTCGCCCCACTCGGTGGAGCCGGCCAGCGACTCGGCGAGCTCGACGATCTCCTGCTTGCGCGCCTTCGCGGTGGAGCGCTGCCGGTCCAGCTCGGCGAAGTGCGAGCCGCGCCTGCGGTTGAACGCGTCCCGCGCCTTGGCGAAGCGCCGCCACAGCTGCTCGTCGGTCTTGCGGTCGACGCCGCGCACCGCCTTCCACTCCTCCAGCATGGTGCGCAGCCGGTCACCGGCGGCCTTCCACTGGGTGGAGTCGTTGGCCAGCGCCTCCGCCTCGTCGACCAGCGCCTGCTTGCGCGCGACGGCCTCGGCGCGGGCCTGCTCCTTGGCCGCCTTGCCCGCCTCCATGGCCAGCTCGGCGCGGCCGATCACGTGGTCCACCCGCTTGGCGAGCCCGGTGAGGTCACCGACGACGGCCGCGTCGGCCAGGGAGTCCTTGAGGTGCTTGGCGCTGCCAAGTGCCTGCTTCGGGTCACCCGCCCCGGAGCTCAGCCGCGCTTCAAGCAGCCCGAGCTCGGTGAGCATGTCGTCGAACTTGCGCGCGAAGTGCGCGAGACCCTCGGCGGGCTCGCCCGCCTGCCACGACCCGACCGACCGTTCGCCGTCGGCGGTGCGCACGTAGACCGTGCCGTCCTCGTCCACCCTGCCCCAGCGCTCCGGGTGCTCCGAAGCGGTCGGCACCACCGGTGCGGCGGCGCCCGTTGCCGTGCTCCCCGGTGCCGCCGTGGCGGCGGCCGCCTCCGGGGTCGTGGTGCCCTGGGCCGTGGTGTCCGGAGTGGCCCGACCCTGCTGCCCGTCGGCCTGGGTCGTCTCCTGGTCCGTCATCGCCGGCTCCTCCTAGCCTTCACCGCCCGCACCTCGTGCGGGCGCCCCGCGTGGCGGCGGGGCCTGGCAATCGGGCATCGAGGCCGCTGCGGCCACGATCCCTGAAGGGGGATTGAAACAGGTCAGGGCGCTCCTCGGAACTTCGAGGCCGGGTTGTGACCTACCCATGACCTTGCACCGCCCAACCGGGTGCGTTCGGCCGAACGCGTGAGGTGGCACTAGCCTGCCGGAACGTGATCGTTCGAGCCGCCGTGCTGCCCCACCCGCCGTTGCTCGTGCCGCAACTGGTGTCGGGGGCCACCGAGGAGACCGAGCCCGTCCGCAGAGCCTGTCTGGAGGCGGCCCGCTGGCTGGCCGAGGCGACACCGAGGTGGTCGGCGGTCGCGGTGGACGAGGTGGGCTCACGGGTGATCGAGCCCGCGACCAGGGGCAGCTTCTCCGGCTACGGGGTGGACGTCCCGGTCAGCCTCTCCGAGATGCCCGACGGCGTCGGCCGGACCGACCCGCTGCTGCCGCTGCCCGCGCTGATCGCCGGGTGGCTGCGCGAGCACGCGGGCGCGGACGAGGTGCGGGTGCGACTGGTGACCCCGGAACTGGACCCGGACCAGTGCTGGCTGGTCGGCCACGAGCTGGTCGACGCGCTCGCCGGGCCCGAGCCGGTCGCGCTGCTGGTGCTGGGCGACTCCTCGCCCCGGCACGGTGAGCGCGCCCCGGGGAAGCCGGACCCGCGCGCGGGGGACTTCGACGAGGCCGTCCGGGTGGCGCTGGCCGACGCGGACGCGGACGCGCTGATGGACATCGACCCGGAGCTGGCCGCCGAGCTCGGCGCGCGCGGCCGCTCGGCGTGGCAGGTCCTCGCCAGCGTCGCGCAGAGCTCCGGGGTGTCCTGGCGCGGCGAGGTCGACTACTCCGGCGCCCCCTACGGCGTCGGCTACCACGTGGCCCGCTGGGAGCCGGGCGCGTGAACCGGCTGGTCGCCGTGATCGGGCCCACCGGGACCGGCAAGTCCGACCTCGGCGTTGAGCTGGCGCGCCGGCTGGGCGGGGAGGTGGTCAACGCCGACGCGATGCAGCTCTACCGCGGCATGGACATCGGCACCGCCAAGCTCACCGAGGACGAGCGCGGCGGCGTCCCGCACCACCAGCTCGACGTCCTCGACGTCACCGAGACCGCGTCGGTGGCCGCTTACCAGCGGCACGCCCGCGCGGATGTGGAGGCGGTGCTCGCTGCGGGCCGGGTGCCGATCCTGGTCGGCGGTTCCGGCCTGTACGTCCAGGCGGTGCTGGACGACCTGGAGTTCCCCGGCACCGACCCGCGGGTGCGCGCCCGCTTGGAAGCCGAGGCGGCCGAGGTCGGCCTGCACGTGCTCCACCAGCGGCTTTCCCGGCTGGACCCGGCCGCCGCCGCGGCGGTCCTGCCCACCAACGGCCGCCGCATCGTGCGCGCGCTGGAGGTCATCGAGCTGACCGGCCGCCCGTTCTCGGCGACCATGCCGCGCCCCGGGGCTCCGCGCTACGACGCCGCGCTGGTGGGCCTGGACCGGGAGACCGGGGAGCTGGACCGGCGCATCGACCAGCGGGTCACCCGCATGTTCGACGCGGGCCTGGTCGAGGAGGTGCGGCGGCTGGAGGCGGTCGGCCTGCGCGAGGGCCGCACGGCCTCGCGCGCCTTGGGCTACCAGCAGATCCTGGAGGACGTGGACGACGCCGCCGCCGTGACCGCGCAGGCGACCAGGCGGTTCGTCCGGCGGCAGCGCTCGTGGTTCCGGCGGGACAAGCGGATCACCTGGTTCGACGCGGCACGGCCGGACTTGACCGCCTCGGTGCTCGCGGAGCTCAAGCGGTAACTACCCTGGACAGGGTGGGTGTTGAGTTCGCCAAGGGGCACGGGACGCAGAACGACTTCGTCGTGCTGGCCGACGCAGAGGGCAAGCTGGAGCTGACCGACGAGCGGGTGCGCGCGCTGTGCGACCGCAGCCGCGGCCTCGGCGCGGACGGGGTGCTGCGGGTGGTGCGCAGCGAGCACGTCGCGGACGCGCCGGAGGGCATCGAGGCGGAGTGGTTCATGGACTACCGCAACGCCGACGGCTCGATCGCGGAGATGTGCGGCAACGGCGTGCGGGTCTTCGCCAACTACCTGGTGCACGCGAACCTGGCTCAGCCGGGCGGTTTCCTGGTCGGCACGCGAGCCGGGGACCGCGCGGTCGTGGTCAACGACGACGGCTCGGTGACGGTCGAGATGGGCCCGGCGCGGGTCTTCGGCGAGTCCACCGCGACGGTCGGCGGCCGGGCCTTCGCGGGCATCGCGGTGGACGTGGGCAACCCGCACCTGGTGTGCGTGACGGACGTGGACCTCGCCGAGCTCGACCTCACGGTGCCGCCCGGCCACGATCCGGTGATGTTCCCGCACGGGGTGAACGTCGAGTTCGTCACCGAAGACCCGCTTGCGGGGTCGAGCAGCGTCACCGAAGACCCGCTTGCGGGGTCGAGCACCGGAACAGCGCTGTCCGCCTCCGCGATTCACATGCGCGTCCACGAACGCGGAGTCGGTGAGACCCGCTCCTGCGGAACGGGCACGGTGGCGGCGGTGGCGGCGGTGCTGCACCGAGCCGGTCTCGACGGCGGTGAGCTCGTGGTGAACATCCCCGGCGGTCAGGTCCACGTCTCGGTCGGGGACCAGACCAGCACCCTCACCGGACCGGCGGTCCTGGTGGGCGAGGGCACGCTCTCCGACGCGTGGTGGCTGTCTCCCTGACCCGCTGCTCAGAGCGCGGGGTGCGGCGCCGGGGCGGTCTCCAGCCTGCCGTGGCGGCCGGCGGCGACCACGGCGGGATGTGACGTCGGGGCCGTGCAGCAGACCAGGGTGTCCCGGTTCGGGCCGGCCAGGGCCACCGCGTAGGTGTTCTGCGTCGTCGCCACCCGGTGGGTGATCCGGCCGCCTTCGGTCACCCGCAGCGCGCACGCCTGGACCCCCGCGGCCACCCACACCCCGCCCGCCGCGTCGGCGCAGATGCCGTCCGGGGCCGCGCCCGCGCCGCTCAGGTCGGCGAAGACCTCGGGGTTGGCCAGGGAGCCGTCCTCGGCCACGTCGAAGACCACCAGGCGCAGTCCCAGGGTCTCCGCGATCACCATCCGGCCGTCCGGCAGCAGCGCCGTGCCGTTGGGGAAGCGCATCCCCGGCGCCACCACCCGCACCGAGCCGTCCGGCTCGACCAGGGCCACGTCCGCGGTCGGGATCTCCGTGCCGGGGGCGAACAGGGCGTGCTCGCCGTGGGAGTCGATGAAACCGTGCAGGTCGAAGCCGAAGTTGCCGACGTAGGCGCGCCCGGCCGCGTCGACCAGCATGTCGTTGGCGTGGAAGGTCGCCACGCCGGAGAGGTCCGCGTGCCGGACGAGCTCGCCGTCGGGCTCCAGGCGCAGCACCGATCTGTCCACCATGGACACAACGAGCATCCGCCCGTCCGGAAGCCAGCCCAGCCCTGAAGGCTGCCGTGGCACGTGGCAGACCACCTCGCGTTCGCCGGTCAGCATGTCCACGCGCAGCACGCGGTGGTCGTAGAAGTCGGAGAGGTACAGCGCCCCGTCCGGGCCGAGCCGGGGGTCTTCACCGAAGTGGAGCTCTTCGAGAAACACTTGTGCGTCAAGCAACTCCGCGCTCATGCCTTCGACGCTAGTGCCGTTGTGGGTAGGTCGCGCAGCCGCCGCAACGGTGACGCGAGCACCCACAGAACGGCCAGTGCCATCCCGGCCGAGGTGATCCACAGCGTCGCGCGTACTCCGATCAGCTCACCGATCGCGCCGCCGGCCAGCGCCCCGAGCGGCTGCGTGCCGAACACCACGAAGCGCACCGACGCGTTCATCCGGCCGAGCAACCGGTCCGGGCAGATCGCCTGGCGGAAGCTGACCTGGGCGATGTTGTAGACGATCCCGCCGTAGCCCAGCGCGAACCACGCCACCATGACCAGGGTCGCGCCCCATCCCGGTGCGGCCAGCGGCGCGAGCAGCGCCAGCGGCTGGGTCACCAGCATCGCCAGCCAGATCGTGCGCGCCTGGCCGAACCGCGTTCCCCACCACCGCGCGGTCACCGCGCCGCAGACCCCGCCGATCCCGAAGCACGCGAGCACCACGCCCGAGAGGCCGGGGGAGAGGCCGAGGTCCCGGGTGAGGAACAGCAGCAGCACCGCCATGCTGGCCGAGCTGAACAGGTTCCAGGTGGACGTGCAGCTCACGATCGCGCGCAGCAGCGGGTTGCCGAGCACGAACCGCAGGCCCTCCGCGATCTCCGGGAGCAGCCGCCGCTCCGTGGTGACCGGCGTTGGCTCCTCCGCGTCGACGCGGCGCAGGAAGACCGCCGACGCCAGGTAGCCGCCCGCCGTGGTGAGCATCGTGTTCGCGCCGCCGACGGCCTGCACCAGCCAGCCGCTGAGCGCGGGACCGCTGACCTCCGCGACCGACATGCTCGCCTGGAGCTTGGCGTTGCCCTCGACCAGGTGCTCCCGCCCGACCAAGCCGGGCAGGTACGCCTGGTAGGCCACGTCGAAGAACACCGTCAGCGTCCCGACCAGCAGCGCGACCACCAGCAGGTGGGTCAGCGTGAGCGCGCCCGCCCACCACGCGATCGGCACCGTGGCCAGCAGCGCGGCCCGGCCGAGGTCGGCGGTGAGCATCAGCGGGCGGCGGCGCATCCGGTCCACCCAGACGCCCGCTGGCAGGCCGATCAGCAGGAACGCCACGGACTTCGCCGCGGTGAGCAGCCCCAGCTCCAGCGGGCCGACGGCCAGTGCCGTCACCGCGAGCAGGGGCAGCGCGGTGCCCCCGACCGCGGTGCCGAACTGGGCCACGGTGTCGCCGATCCACAGCTGCCGGAAGTCGCGGTGCCCGCGCAGGGAACTGGCCATGGCCGCCAGCGTCGCAGAAGTGATTGGAAACGGTCAATCACTCCGGGCTCTAGGCTGTTCCGGTGAGCACGTCCAAGCGGCGAACGGCGACCGAGCGCGAGGCGGCCGCGCTGGCCTCGGCGGTCCGCATCCGGATCATCCGGCTGACCGTCGCCGAGCCGTTGACCAACCGGGAGATCGCCGAGCGGCTGGACCGCGATCCCGCGACGACGCTGCACCACGTGCGCAAGCTCGTGGACGCGGGTTTCCTCGAAGCGCTGCCCGCCCGCCGCGGTGCCAGGGGCGCGCGGGAGATCCCCTACCGCGGCACCGGGCTGTCCTGGGCATTGGAGATGGACCGGTACGGCGGCACCGTCAACCAGCCGGTGCTGGAGGCGTTCCTCGCCGAGATCGCCGAGACCGGCGTCGAGCACATGCGCTTCACCCGGCTGTCGCTGCGGCTGGGACCCGCGCAACACGCGGAGTTCGAGTCCCGGCTGCAGGACCTCATCGACGAGTTCGCCGCCCGCCCGAGGGAGCCCGACGGCCGCGGCGTCGGGCTGTTCTTCGCCCGCTACCCGGCTCCGTGAGCGGTTCGTCGCCCGGGACGGGGGAAACCAGATGCGGACCGTGGGACACTGGAGCACGTATGAGTGAGCACATGAGCCTGCCCGACGCCGATGACCGGGACTTCGACGACCCGTTCGTCTCCACGGGCGAGATGGAACTGGCCGACCGCGCCGCGCTGCGCCGGATCGCCGGGCTGTCCACTGAACTAGAGGACATCACCGAGGTCGAGTACCGGCAGCTCCGGCTGGAGCGGGTGGTGCTGGTCGGCGTGTGGACCGGCAGCGACGCGCAGGAGGCCGAGGCCTCCATGACCGAGCTGGCCCGACTGGCCGAGACCGCGGGCTCGGAGGTCCTCGACGGCCTCGTGCAGCGCCGCGACCGGCCGGACACCGCCACCTACATCGGCTCCGGCAAGGTGGCCGAGCTGCGCGAGGTCGTCCTGTCCACCGGCTGCGACACGGTGATCTGCGACGGTGAGCTCTCGCCCGGCCAGCTGCGCCAGCTGGAGGACAAGCTCAAGGTCAAGGTCATCGACCGGACCGCGCTGATCCTGGACATCTTCGCCCAGCACGCCCGGTCCAGGGAGGGCAAGGCGCAGGTCGAGCTCGCCCAGCTGTCCTACATGATGCCCCGGCTGCGCGGCTGGGGTCAGGCGATGAGCCGCACCGGTGGTGGCATCGGCACCCGCGGTCCCGGTGAGACCAAGCTGGAGACCGATCGGCGGCGGATCAACAAGCGGATGGCCAAGCTGCGCAAGGAGCTGCGCGCCATGGGCACGGTCCGCGAGACCATGCGCGGCATGCGCAAGGCCAACGCCGTGCCGAGCGTGGCCATCGCCGGGTACACCAACGCGGGCAAGTCCAGTCTGCTCAACGCGATCACCGGCGCGGGCGCGCTGGTCGAGGACGCGCTGTTCGCCACCCTCGACCCGACGACCCGGCGCAGTGAGACGCCGGACGGGCGCACGTTCACGCTCACCGACACCGTCGGCTTCGTCCGGCACCTGCCGCACCAGCTGGTCGAGGCGTTCCGCTCGACGCTGGAGGAGGTCGCCGACTCCGACCTGCTGGTGCACGTGGTGGACGCCTCGGACCCGCTGCCGGAGCGCCAGGTCTCCGCGGTGCGCGAGGTGTTCAACGAGATCATCGCCGAGCGCGAGACGCCGATGCCGCCGGAGCTGCTGGTGGTGAACAAGATCGACGCGGCGGACGAGGTCACCCTCACCCGCCTGCGGCACCTGTTCCCCGGCGCGGTGTTCGTCTCCGCGCACAGCGGCGAGGGCGTCCAGCGGCTGCGCGAAGTCATCGCGGAGGAGCTGCCCCGCACCGACGTGGAGCTGGAAGTCTTCGTGCCGTACGCCCGCGGCGAGGTGGTCGCCAGGGTGCACGCGGAGGGCGTCGTGCTCGACGAGCGGCACACCGACGACGGCACCGAGCTGCGCGCCCGCGTGCTGCCGCCGCTGGCCGGCGCGCTGGACGAGTTCGTCGTGCGGCACTGAACCCGATCCGGTTCCATGCGTCTACTCAGACGTGGGTCAACGGTGGGGAAGTGGGTAACCGCGTGGGTCGGCTGCGTGCTCTGTTCGGTGTGACGGCTGCGCTGCTGACGCTCTCGGTGGTGCCCGCCGCGGCGGCTCCGCCCGAGCCGGTGGAGCGCTGCCGCATCGCTGACAAGCGGATCACCGAGCTGTCCGGCCTCGCCGCCGACGCCAAGAACTGGTACGCCATGAACGACGGCGGCACCAGGCTGACGATCTACGTGCTGAACAAGAGCTGCGCGGTCCAGCGCACCATCACCAACGCCACGGACCCCTTCGACGTGGAGGACCTCGCGCTCGGCAAGGACGGCACGTTGTGGCTCGCCGACACCGGGGACAACCGCAAGCAGCGGGAGACCGTCGCGCTGCACGCGCTCACCCCCAACGGCAGGTCCACCCTCTACCGGTTGACCTACCCGGACGGCCCGCACGACGTCGAGGCGCTGCTGCTGGACCGGTCCGGCGTGCCCTACCTGGTGTCCAAGGAGCCCTTCGGCGACGCCAAGGTCTACCGGCCGTCCGGCAAGCTCTCCGCGCCCGGCCCGACCCCGTTGGAGAAGGTCGGCTCGGTGTCGCTGCGCTCGACCAGCACGCCCGGCGGGCCGGTCGGGGCCGGCATCGGCTCGGTGCTCGTCACCGGCGGCGCTGTGAACGCGGACGGCACCGTGGTCGCGTTGCGCACCTACACCGAGGCGTACCTGTTCTCGGCCCCGGACGGCGACATCGCCGCCGCGCTCGCCCGCCAGCCAGTGCGCGTGCCGCTGCCCAACGAGGAGCAGGGCGAGGCCATCGCCTTCGACACCGACGGCTCCCTGCTGTCCGGCTCGGAGGGCAAGAACTCCCCGATCCGCGCGATCGCGGGCGCGGTGGACCTGGCGCGCTCCCAGGGAGGCGGTGAGCGCACTGACACCCCGCCGCCGACCAGCACGGAGGGGAGCGGCCAGGCGCAGCCGCCCACCGAGAACGGGACGTCCTCACTGGGCGCGCTGGCCGTGGCCGGTCTCCTCGCCGCCGGCGTGGTGTTCTTCTTCAGCCGCCGCAAGGCGAAGAGCTAGCTGAACGGTCCTGACAGCAGCTCGGTGAGTCGGGTGAGCATCAGGTGCTGATCGATGGGTGAGAGCGTCAGCCAGTTCGAGCGCTCGGTGATCGAGTACCGGCCGTCCGGGGTGTCCACGAAGGTCACCGGTGATCGCGCGATGGCCCTGACGTCCTTCTGGGGGTGCGGCCGCAACGCCGTCGCCTGTCCCAGTGCGGTGGTGCTGGAGTACGTGGTCAGGAACCTCCGCGCTTGAGCCCGCTCAGCCCCCGAGGCCACGAGCCGGTCCTCGGCTGCGCTGATCGCCCCACTGTCCGCCCACGCGGCTCCCGCCCGCTCCAGCGCTGCCGCGGGCACCTGCCCTGACTGCCCCTTGCCGGGCCGGCACGACGGAAGCGCCGCGACCACACCGCGCACGTGCTCGTCGCGGTCCATCCAGGTCAGGTCGATCGTGTCGCCATGCCACACCACCCGCAGGCACGCGTGCCCGTGCGCGAAGCTCCCGATCCGGGTCTGCCCGGAGTGGTCGGCGTAGAGAACGGCGAGCTCACTGCCCGCGTGCGCGATGGCGTGCAGGGCCGAACTCAGTGCCTCACCGACCCGCACGGCGTCACCGAGTCCGTGCTGCGCCAGCCAGTCGCTCGCCCAAGCCTTCGCGTGGGCGCGCTCCTGGTCGTCCACGCCGTGCTGCAGAACCACGAGCGGGTAGGGCATCACACCGAGCCCGAGCCGCTCCCAGCAGACCTCGTAAACGACAGCTGGAACCCTCATGGCACTCGCGGGGCGACGCGCTCACCGATGTGCTTCGCGGTGGCGCACCCGTCCCGCCCCGGGGCCGAACTGTCCACCACGGTGATCCTCCACTTTCCAGGCGGTGACTCGAAGAACAGTTCGCACTCGCCGGACCTTCCTGCGAGGGTTCCCTGACCTAGGGCTGCTCGCTTTCCGGCTACCGTGACTTCTCGGCGGTTTTCGAAGTCGAAGGATTCGAGCTTTCGGTTGGGTAGGAAGGTGAGTCCGGCGGTGAGCCTTGAGCCGATTTCTGGTGACGGCTTGATTTGGTATCCGCAGTTGGGAAAGGGCTCTTCGTCGAGTTCGGCTGGCTTGGTTTGGTTACCTTGGTAAGGGAAATCCGCGGGTGTCATGAGCTTGCAGACGTCGGCGGCGGTGATGGGGCCGGTGGATGCGGTCGCGGGCGGAGGTGTCTGCGCGACGGGCGATGGTTCTCCGGTGACGCCGGAGGTGCAGGCGGTGGTGAGGGTGACCGCGATGAGTGCGGCGGTGAGGTGAAGGCGGTGGGTCATCCGGGGCTTCCTGGGAGGTTGTCGGCGCTGTTCCGGTCGGCGCGTTCCCATTCCCGCGCCATGGCGGCCACTTTGTCGCGGTAGACGACAAGGGCCCTGTGGTAGTCGATCCAGAAGCGTAGGGCACCGCCTTGCTGGTCTGACGCTCGCGCGATGATCTTCGCGCGGATCGCTTGTCCCGCCTTCGATTTCCCTAGGTTAATTTGATGTGTGTCGTCGTAGAATATGCGTGCCTTCGTGACTTCTTCTTCGGCGATGTTGATCATGTCGTCGAGTTCTTTGGTGACCCAGTCGGCGGTGACCTTGTCGTAGGTGATTCCCAGCCCCAGCTGGGCGTTCATGCGGTCCAGGGAGTCCCGCACCTCCCGGTAGGGCGAGTCCTCCGGAGTGGGCTTGTCGTCCCAGGTGGCCATCGGTTCCCCTCTCACCGGTCGTCGTCGGAGTACTCGCCGATCACCGGCGGAGCCACCAGGGGGAGGTCGCCGACCAGGTCGTCGGTGACCGGGTACTTCCGCTGGTGCTCCTCGTCCTCCGCGCGCTGGCCCGTGCCCCCGAGCGCGGGTTGGAGGAAGCCGCCTCCCGCGCCGCGCGGGGCGGCCGTGGTGGTGCGGGGAATCCCGGCCCCCGTTCCGCCAGGTACCGGGCCCGAACCCCCTTGTCGGCCACCGGCACCGGGTGACGGCGTGCTTCTGGAGGACGAGTCGTAGGCGGAGTTGCCCGGTCCGAGGGCCATGCCACCGAACCCGGCACCGCCGGCTCCGACGCCGCTGAACCCTCCGGGACGACCATCCCCGTCCGGGGAGGTGTTGGGTGGCTGGAGCGGGCGTCCGGTGCCGATGTCGTCCGAACCCACCAGTTCGAGGTCACCCCTCGGATGTGGATCGGGGTCGGGAAGGGTGTGCGGCACCGGTGTGGGGTGTGGAGGCGGCGCCGGGACGGTCGACAGGTCGAGGTCCCGCGGCTTTGATCCACCCCTCCCACCGCTCCATCCGCCGCCTCCGCCCCCACCACCGGGATCGGGCGGTGGCGGGGATGGAGGGCCCCCGGGCTCGCCACCCGGGTCGAAGAACGCAGTGGGGACTGTGGGAAACGGTGGCGTCGCGCTGTCCATCTCCGCCGCCTGCTTGTCGAGCTGGGTGCCCAGCTCGATGGCTTCCTGGCGTTTCGCTTCCTTCTGCTGCTCGTAACGGGCGTGGTCGGTGCTGACCAGGACCAGGTCCTGCGGGCCGAAAGTGGTGGTGTTCTTGGGGAACTCCCGGCCGGCGACGGTGAGCGACTTGACCATCTCCGAAACGCTGTTCGCCTTGGTCGCCGCGGGTTCCAGCACAGTGCTGACTCGCTGTGCCGCCTGCTGCTGGGTGTCGCCGTAGCCGCGGAGGCCGTCTCCCGCCTTCTTCGCCTTGTCCACCGACGGCGCCTGCCAACGGCCCGCGAGCCTGGCCGCGAGCTGGTTCATGCGGTCGGCCAACTGGACGGCGACCTTGCCCCGCTCCTGGAAATCCCTCGCGAGATGCGCCCCAGCGCCGTCCGGAACACTGCCCAGGAGGTCTCGGAGCTGATCCAGTGACATCCCGGCGTAGTTGTCCGCACTTGAGAAGTGCCGGTCGCCCACCATCGATTCCCCCTGCCGCCCCCGCAAGCACCACGGCGATGTTAACCGGGCAAAACGCCACGTCGTGGGTGAATCGAGGGGTTGTTGCGGTGGTGGCAACGGCGTGCGGCGGAACTCTTGGGCAGACACCGGACACCGCGCTGGTGTCCGGTGCCTGCCCGCCGTAGGGCCTACTCCAAGAAGTCCGGCCTGCCGAACGCGGGCTTGAGGTCGTCGAACCACAGCGCCTGTTCGTCGTAGGCGGCGAAGAACGGCCGGTTCACCCTGTTCGGGTCGCGGGCCTGGAGGAAGCGGCAGACGAACACCTTCTCACCGCCGACCTCGGTGACCCCGTCGAGCACCACCTTGCCCGGTGATGCCGACATGACCGGCCCGCGCGCGGTCCGTTCCAGGCCGGAGACCTGGCTGATCGCCTCCCGGTAGATGTCCACGACCTGGTGCAGTGGAAGGGCGAAGTAGTCCCGCGCGCCGGTGTCGCGCTCGACGAACATGTAGTACGGCACGACGCCGAGCCGCACCAGCTCCCGCCACATCCGCGCCCACGCGTCCGCGTTGTCGTTGACGTGCTTGACGATCGGCGCCTGCGCGCGGATCACGGCCCCGGTGTCCTTGATGCGGCGGACGGCCTGCTTCACCGCGTCGGTCCGCAGCTCCTGCGGATGCGAGAAATGCGCCATGACGGCGACGTGCTTCCCCTGCGCGACAAGCCGTTCGAACAGTCGCAGCAGGTCGTCGGCGTCGGGGTCGGTGGTGAAGCGGTACGGCCAGTAGGACAGTGCTTTGGTGCCGAAGCGGACATTGCGCACGTGCTCGAAGCCCGGCTCCAGCAACGGTTCCACGTAGCGCGCCAGCAGCTCGGTCTTCATGATCATCGGGTCGCCGCCGGTGAGCAGCACGTCGGAGATCTCGTGGTGGCCGCGTAAGTAGCCGAACACCCGCTCCGGCCGGTCGACCTGCTGCTTGAGCTCGGAGATCCCGACGAACTGCGCCCAGCGGAAGCAGTACCCGCAGTAGGAGTGGCAGGTCTGGCCGTTGGCGGGGAAGACCAGCGCGGTCTCCCGGTACTTGTGCTGGACCCCGGAGAGCTGGCCCTCCTCATCGCCGGGGACGTTCTTCTCCATCTGGTCCCCGGGGTGCGGGTTGAGGTCCTTGCGCAGCGGCGCGACGGCCGCCCGCAGCTCCGCCCGGTTCGCCCCGGCGTCCAACATCGCGGCGACGTGCTGGTACATCGAGTCCGGCAGCATGTCCCGGTGCGGGAAGGTGAGCCGGAAGATCGGGTCGTCCGGTGCCGCCGACCAGTCGATCAGCTCGTCCAGGACGTAGTTGTTCACCTTGAACGGCAACACCGCGCTGACCACCGCGATGTCGCGGCGCAGCTCGGGCGCGAGCCGGCTCACCTGGGGCAGGTCGGCGAGCTTCGACCCCGGAGTGGACGTCATACGTTGCTCTGGTTGGGTGATCATCGTCCCCGAATGTACGTGCGTCCGGGTTGAAGGGACTACCGCCGTTCGCAGGGCTCGCGCGAGGGCCGAACGGGGCCGGCGCCGGGGTGCCCGCCGCCCTCGGTGACGATCCGCCACCCTCCCGATGGGTTGACGCGACGGCAAACCACCGAACAGGGTTGTACCCGCCCCGGAGCTGGGAGGGAGTCCCCGGGGCGGGTGCGTGCGGGGGCCGCGCTACAGGCGGCGCAGTACAGCCACCACCCGGCCCAGGATCGCCGCCTCGTCGCCGAGGATCGGTTCGTAGGCGGGGTTGTGCGGCAGCAGCCAGACGTGGTCGTCGCGGCGCTTGAAGGTCTTCACCGTGGCCTCGCCGTCGATCATGGCCGCGACCACGTCGCCGTTCTCCGCCGTGGGCTGCTGGCGCACGACCACCCAGTCGCCGTTGGTGATCGCGGCGTCGACCATCGAGTCGCCGACGACCTTCAGCAGGAACAGCGAGCCCTCGCCGACCAGCTCCTTGGGCAGCGGGAAGACGTCCTCGACGGCCTGCTCGGCCAGGATCGGGCCACCGGCGGCGATCCGGCCGACCACGGGCACGTACGCGGGGCTCGGCCGGTCGGCGGCCTGCTCGGCCCGGTCGTCCGGCTCGGGGGAGCGGACGCCGTAGGCCCTCGGGCGGTTCGGGTCGCGGCGCAGGTGGCCCTTGCGCTCCAGGGCGCGCAGCTGGTGGGCGACGGAGGAGGTGGAGGTCAGGCCGACGGCCTCGCCGATCTCGCGGACGCTCGGCGGGTAGCCGAAGCGCTCCACCCAGTCCCGGATCACCTCCAGCACCCGGCGCTGGCGCGGGGTGAGCGCGGTGTCGTCGGCGGGCTCACCGTCCGCGAGCTGGTCACCGCGGTCGGGGAACACGCGGACCTCGGCCTGCTGCTGTCCGGCCGTCCCGACAAGTTCGCCGGTCGCGCCGTCCGAGCCGGCGCGGGTGCCGGATCCCTCGCGTGTCACCGTCCTCGCCCTCCCTGATCGCTGGTGTGCACTCGCCGTGGCGTCACCACGTGAACGCTAGTCGTAGCCGCGCCGGAGATCAAACAGGTGTTCGAACGCCACGCCTTCGGGTCACCCGGCGAGTTCGGCTCGATTTCGCCGATCCGGGGTGGTAGACATTCGCACAGCAGTTCGATCGAACGTCTGTTCGATCTTACTGTACGACCTCAGCCGAACGGTAGGACGAGGAGGCGTCATGACGACGCTGGCGCGCACCGAGACGGAAGCCCGCACCGGGCGCGAGCAGGGCGCTCGCCGGGTGGTCGTCGAGCTCCACAAGCGTCCGCTCCGCAGGCATCCCGGGCGCGGCACGGTGATCGTGCCGACCCCGGCCCACTCCGCCGTAGCCTGCCGCGTCCGCCGCCGGAGCGCGACCGCGCGGGCGCTCGACGTGCTCGGCGCGCTGGTGCTCACCGCGCTCGCCGTGGTCGCGCTCGGCCTGCTCGCGCAGCTGCGCGGGGTGGACGACGGCCCGGCGCTGCCCGAGGCGGTCTCGATCGTGGAGGTCGATCCCGGCGAGTCGCTGTGGCAGCTCGCCCGCAGGGTCGCGCCCGACTCGCCCTCCGGTGCGGTGGTGAACCGCATCGTCGAGCTCAACGAGCTGCCGGACCACGTCGTGCACGCCGGTCAGCCGCTGCGCGTGCCGGACGGCAGGAAGCCGCCCCAGCCGTGAGCTGACCGCGGTCCCGGTAACCCCGTTACGTACTCTTGGCGGGGTTTGGCGGCGCTCGTCTTCCGCGCCATGAGTGCGAAACGGGAACCCGCGCCATCGGGGCGACCCGGGTGAACAGGGCCTGGTCGTCGGCACACGCCGCCACGCCCTAGCCTCCTCCTGCCGGGCGTAAGGAACACTCATTTCGGGGGACTTCCACGCCCGCGCCCTGGCCAGGCGAGTTGCATCTCCGTCCCGCGATGCATAGGTTCTACCCCAACATCTAGTGGTTGCTCCGGCTTTGGTTGTCCACAGGTTGGGTTCACACGGGTTTCACAGCGTGCCGATTCCCGCACGCTCCGTTCGGCACGACCCCAACCCGCGCCGTCCCCGGGGAGCCACCGATCCAGCGGCATGTGGGAAGGGGTGAGCGGGGTGCGTTGCCCGTTCTGCCGGCACTCCGACTCCCGGGTCGTCGACTCTCGCGAGGTCGACGAGGGGCAGGTCATCCGGCGCAGGAGGTCCTGCACGGAGTGCAGCCGCAGGTTCACCACGGTCGAGGAGGCCATCCTCGCCGTGGTCAAGCGCTCCGGCGTCACCGAGCCGTTCAGCAGGGACAAGGTCGTGCGCGGCGTGCGCAGGGCCTGCCAGGGGCGGCCGGTCGACGAGGACGCGTTCCAGCAGCTGGCCCAGCGGGTGGAGGAGGCGATCCGCTCCACCGGTGCGGCCGAGGTGCCGAGTCATGAGGTGGGGCTGGCGATCCTCGGCCCCCTCCGTGAGCTGGACGAGGTCGCCTACCTGCGCTTCGCCAGCGTGTACCGGTCCTTCAGCTCGGTGGAGGACTTCGAGAAGGAGATCGCGGACCTGCGCCAGGCAGGCTCCGACGAAGCGGAGGCGACCAGCGGATGAGCGCGGTGTCAGACAACGACGGCCCGCGGCGGCGCCGAGGCACCGCTACCGCTGCCCCCGCCGCAAGGAAGCGGCGCGGCGGCAAGCAGAAGGACGACACCGGGGCCGGTGTCGTCACGACGCCGAGGAAGGCGTCCGGCAAGCAGCACGCGGGACCGGACCGGACGGGGAGCCCGGACGAGGTCGCGCGGGCACAGGTGGAGCAGCAGGAGAGAGGGAAGGTCATGACGGAGACCGTCGGCGCTGGCGAGGCAACAGCGGCGTCAGGGGGCACCGGTGGCGGGCTGCGCGTGCAGCGCGTCTACACCACCGAGGGCGTGCACCCCTACGACTCGGTCAGCTGGGAACGCCGCGACGTGGTGATGACCAACTGGCGCGACGGCACGGTGAACTTCGAGCAGCGGGGTGTCGAGTTCCCCGACACCTGGTCTGTCAACGCGGTCAACATCGTGACCAGCAAGTACTTCCGCGGCGCCGTGGGCTCGGACAAGCGCGAGCACAGCCTGCGCCAGCTGATCGACCGCGTGGTGCTGACCTACGTCAAGGCGGGTGTCGAGCACGGCTACTTCGCCAGCGCCGCCGACGCCGAGGTCTTCGAGCACGAGCTCACCTGGATGCTGCTCCACCAGGTCTTCAGCTTCAACTCCCCGGTCTGGTTCAACGTCGGCACGCCCTCCCCGCAGCAGGTCTCCGCCTGCTTCATCCTGGCCGTCGACGACACCATGGAGTCGATCCTCAACTGGTACAAGGAAGAGGGTCTGATCTTCAAGGGCGGCTCCGGCGCCGGCGTCAACCTCTCCCGCATCCGCTCCTCCCACGAGCTGCTCTCCTCCGGCGGCAGCGCCTCCGGCCCGGTGTCGTTCATGCGCGGCGCCGACGCCTCCGCTGGCACCATCAAGTCCGGTGGCGCCACCCGCCGCGCGGCCAAGATGGTCATCCTCGACGTGGACCACCCCGACGTGGAGGAGTTCATCGAGACCAAGGCCCGCGAGGAGGAGAAGATCCGCATCCTCCGGGACGGCGGCTTCGACATGGACCTCGGTGGCAAGGACATCACCAGCGTCCAGTACCAGAACGCCAACAACTCCATCCGCGTCTCCGACGAGTTCATGCGCGCGGTGGAGGACGGCGGCTCCTTCGGGCTGCGCTCGCGCACCGACGGCGAGGTCGTCTCCACCACCGACGCCAAGGGCCTGTTCCGCAAGCTGGCCAAGGCCGCGTGGGAGTGCGCCGACCCGGGCATCCAGTACGACGACACGATCAACGCGTGGCACACCTGCCCCGAGTCGGGCCGGATCACCGCGTCGAACCCGTGCAGCGAGTACATGCACCTGGACAACTCCAGCTGCAACCTCGCGTCGCTGAACCTGATGAAGTTCCTGCGCTCCGACGGCACCTTCGACGGGGAGACCTTCGCCAAGGCCGTCGAGCTGGTCATCACCGCGATGGACATCTCGATCTGCTTCGCGGACTTCCCGACCGAGCCGATCGCCGACACCACGCGCAAGTTCCGCCAGCTGGGCATCGGCTACGCCAACCTCGGCGCGCTGCTGATGGCCACCGGCCACGCCTACGACTCCGACGGCGGCCGATCGCTCGCGGCGACGATCACCTCGCTGATGACCGGCACCGCCTACAAGCGCTCCGCCGAGCTGGCCGGTGTGGTCGGCCCGTACGAGGGCTACGCCCGCAACGCCGAGCCGCACCGCCGGGTCATGCGGCAGCACGCCGCGGCCAACGACCTGGTGCGCACGCTGCACAAGAACGACGCGGCGGTCCACAAGCTGGCCACCATCGCCTGGCAGGACTGCCTGGAGCTCGGCGCCCGCAACGGCTGGCGCAACGCGCAGGCCAGCGTGCTCGCGCCCACCGGCACCATCGGCCTGATGATGGACTGCGACACCACCGGCATCGAGCCCGACCTGGCGCTGGTCAAGTTCAAGAAGCTGGTCGGCGGCGGCTCCATGCAGATCGTCAACCAGACCGTGCCGCGCGCGCTGACGGCCCTCGGCTACCAGGCCGAGCAGGTCGAGGCGATCGTGGAGTACATCGCCGAGCACGGCCACGTGGTGGACGCGCCGAGCCTGAGGCAGGAGCACTACGAGGTCTTCGACTGCGCGATGGGCGACCGCTCGATCGCCCCGATCGGCCACGTGCGGATGATGGCCGCGGTGCAGCCGTTCATCTCCGGCGCGATCTCCAAGACCGTCAACATGCCGGAGTCGGCGACGGTCGAGGAGGTCGAGCGGATCTACTTCGAGGGCTGGAAGCTCGGCCTCAAGGCGCTGGCGATCTACCGCGACAACTGCAAGGTCGGCCAGCCGCTGTCGGCGGGCAAGTCCGCCCGCGGCGCCTCGGACAACCAGGTCGAGACGGTCGTGGAGTACCGCCCGGTCCGCAAGCGCCTGCCGAAGAAGCGCCCGAGCCAGACGGTGTCCTTCACCGTCGGCGGCGCCGAGGGCTACCTGACCGCGGGCTCCTTCCCCGACGACGGCCTCGGCGAGATCTTCGTCAAGCTCGGCAAGCAGGGCTCGACCCTGGCCGGTGTGATGGACGCGTTCTCGATGTCGATCTCGGTGGGCCTGCAGTACGGCATCCCGCTGGAGTTCTACGTCTCGAAGTTCATGAACCAGCGCTTCGAGCCCGCCGGCATGACCGACGACCCGGACGTGCGGATCGCCACCAGCGTGCTGGACTACCTGTTCCGCCGCCTCGCCCTGGACCACCTGCCGCTGGACAAGCGCGCGGAGCTGGGCATCTTCTCCGCCGACGAGCGCACCGCCCAGGTGGAGCAGGGCTACGGCCCGGACGTGGACCTGACCAGCCTGCAGACCACGGTCGACTCGACCCCGCAGCCCGCGCCCGCCGTGGAGCAGGCCGCCAAGCCGGAGCCCGCGACCAAGGTCGGCAGCTCCATGGAGATGCTGGAGCTGCGCCAGGGCAAGGCCGCCGACGCGCCGCTGTGCTTCACCTGCGGCACCAAGATGCGGCCCGCCGGGTCCTGCTACGTCTGCGAGGGCTGCGGCTCGACGTCCGGCTGCAGCTGACTCAGGACTCTGACGGGGTGTCTGCCGACGAGGCAGGCACCCCGTCAGTCTGCCCGCAGGATCGGGCGCTCGACGTCCAGCAGGCAGGCGGCGAGGCGGTCGGGCATGGACAGGAACGGGGAATGGCCGCTCGGCAGGGTGTGGACCTGTGCGCAGGGCAGGGCGGTGTGCATGCGGCGCTGGGTGGTGATGCCGAGCGCGCGGTCGTTGAGGCATTCGACGTACACGCGGGGGATGCGGCCGAAGTTCTGGTCGGTGAGAAGGACTTCCGGGCCGCCGAGGGGGATGGCGGGTTCGGGGACGAGCTGAGCTGATGCCCACGCGGCGACGGCGGGAGGGCAGTCCTCGAAGAGCACCTTCTCGGGTTCGGACACGGTGAGTTCGCCGTTGGTCAGCACGAGGTGATCGCGCAGGACGGACTCGGTGTCATCGCGCATGACGTCGGGTGGGACAACGTCGTTGGGAAGCAAGAACGCGGCGATGTAGACGAGCGTGCGCACGTGTTGCGGGGCCAGCTCGGCGACGGCGGAGATCTGCATGCCGGAAGAGCTGTGGCCGACCAGGACCACGGGTTCGGGCTGGGCCACGACGAGGTCGCGGATCTCTTCGACGGTGGCGCGGTCGGGGGTGTGCACGGTGTGCCCGGCGTGGCGGAGTGCGGCGGCGACGCGGTCCCAGCACCAAGCGCCGTGCCAGCGCGCGTTGACGAGAACATATGTGTGCATATCGCACACGTTATCTGTGTGCTTTGCACGGGACAAGTGGCAGGATGTGCACGTGGCAACGAAACGGGGCGGGCCGGAGCTGTTCCGGCTGGTGCGGTTCTGGTCGCGAAGGTGGGCGGCGGAGGTGGCCGGGCGCACCGACGAGAGGGCGCACGTCCAGCACGTGCAGGTGGTGGAGGCGGTCAGCCTCTCCGGGGACACCGCGGGCATCGCGCATCAGCTCGGGGTGGACCGGTCGGTGGCGAGCCGGATGATCACCGAGGCGGTGGCTGCCGGGTACGTGGTGCGTGAAGCGTCGCCGGTCGACGCGCGGCGGGTGACGGTGCGGCTCACGGACGCGGGGACCGAGCTGCTGGACGCCTCGCACCGATGGCAGCAGGAACGGTTCGACAGCCTGGTCGCGCACTGGGAACCGGCCGACCGCAAGCGGTTCGCGGACTACTTGCGCAGGCTGGCGACTGAGGTGGTCGACGAGCGGTAGCGCGCGATGACCTTGAAGGTCGCGACGGTGATCAGCAAGTAGGCCGGGACGGCGAGCAGTGCCTCGGGAGCGACGATCTCGACGGGTGCGCCGGTCGCGCGGCCGAGGACGATCCTGTTCGCGGACAAGAACGTCAGGTGCAGGGCGATGTTGGTCCACAGCGAACCGGTCGTGGTCCTCGCGACGAGCAGGGTGTAGCCGAAGAGTCCGAGCAGGAGCAGGTACGAGATGGGCTCCTCGCCGACCGGGGCGATCGACGGCGGGGGCGATTCCTTGCCCAGTAAGGCGGCAACACCTGCTGTGACCACTGTGGACAGACCGGGTGCCGCCATGAACATCGCGGTGGTGAAGGCCATCGCCCAGCGCTGCTTGTGGCGCTCGCGCAGGTTCTGGAAGACGTAGCCGCGGAACGCCAGCTCCTCGGGCAGGGCCTCCAGTGCGAAGGCGATCACGGCGTTGGCGCCGAGGAAACCCAGGAGCGCCGGCAGGTCCAGCGGCCCCCAGCGCAGCCAGCCGAGCGCGGTCGCGCTGCCGATCGTGACCGTCGCCGAGCTCGCGGTGACGAGGAAGCCGAGGCTGAAGGCGCGCGCCGACCAGCGGAGGTCCAGATCGGACAGCGGGCGGCGGTCTACCCGCCCGCACAGCACGATGATCAGCGGGACCGCGATGCCGCCGCACAGCAGGGCGGCGACCAGCTTGTTCGCGCCGCTGCCGCCCGCCACGCCGAGGGCGATCGCGAAGACCGTGGTGCCCAGGAGTGCTCGGATGTACGGATGCATACTGCCCCTCCTTGATTTCGTACGACTGTACGGAAAAAATCCGGGATGGCTAGAGTGGGGGTGTGCCGAAGATCGTCGACCACGACCAGCGCAGGCGGGAGCTGGCCACAGCGGTCTGGCGGGTGGTCCGCCGGGACGGACTGGGCGCCGCGTCGGTGCGCGCGGTCGCCAAGGAGGCCGGCTGGTCGCCCAGTTCGGTCCAGTACTACTTCGCCACCCAGGACGAACTGCTCACCTTCGCCATGCGGATGACCGTGGACGGGGCCGACGAGCGGCTGCGGGACGAAGCGGGGGTGCCGAAAGACCCGAGGGCGCGGGCGTTCGCGATGCTGGAGCGGTTGCTGCCGTTGTACTCGGATGCGCGGATCGCCACGGAGCTGTGGGTGGCGTTTCTGTCCCGCGTGCTGGTCGACGCCGAGGCGCGGGCTTTCAACGCCACGACAGCGCGTGAGACCTCGGAGCTGTTCGCTGAGCTGGTCGGGGGACTGCGCGACGCCGGGATGGCCCCCGCGCAGATCGATCTCGATGTGGAGACGGACCGGTTGCACGCGCTCTTCGACGGGCTGTCAGTGCAGGTCGCGACCGACTCGGAGCGGATGACGCCGGAACGCGTGCGCGCGGTCGTCGTGGCCCACATCGACTCGTTGTTGCTGCCGGAACACCGCGGGACGTGGCATGATCCGCCGCGATGACCTCGACCTCCGACAGCGGGAGAGGCACTACCGACGCTCTTGACGGGCTCTCCGCCGGCGACGTGCTCGGCGCCGAGCTTCGAGAACATGGCTCTGTACAACAGGATCGACCGGCGATCGCGTTCGCGGAGCGCTGCGAGCCCTACCGCGGCCGCCGCGTCGGCCTTCGACGGCCAGGGGTCCTGCGGGAACGGGGCGGCCATGCGGGTCGCTCCGCTCGGCGCGTACTTCGTCGGTGACCCGGCGCGCGTCGCGCGCGAGGCGGAGCTGTCCGCCGAGATCGCCCACCCGCACCCGGAAGGGATCGCCGGAGCCGTCGCGGTCGCCCTCGCCGCCGGTCCCGGGATCACCGCGCGCGACCTGCTCGGCGCTGTCCTGGGCCAGATGGCTGAAAGCCAAGTGGGACAGGGAATTGCCAAAGCCGCCGGGTTGCTCGGTTGCGCTACGGCGGAGGCGGCGTACCAACTCGGTAACGGGGCCAGGGTGACCGCGCAGGACACTGTTCCCTTCACCCTGTGGGTGGCCGCGACCCGCATCGACGACTATGCGGCCGCGATCACCGCGTGCGTCGAGGCGGGAGGGAATCACTTCCGCGCTGGCAACCGGGGCTATTTCCTAGAGAAGTCGTTCGGCGGCGGATCGGAATGCGTCCGGATTGATCTGGGCTCCGCCGCTGTACGGATTCTCCATCTGTGAGATCGCGAACAGCAACAGGGTGATGGTGGCGGTCAGGGTCACTACGATAATCACGTGTGGTATGAGGTTCGGGCCGCCGAAAAGATAAGGGAACAAGACCGACATAATGCCGCCGACGATCAGCGCGAACCACACGACCGAGTTAACTCCCTTGCCCGCGGCGTCCAGTCGTGCCTGCCGGGACTGGTAGACCTGCCACAGCTGGTTGGCGGCCTCGGCCTGGCGGCTCTCCTGCCAGTCGCCGTCCGCCTTGGCCTCCGCGATGACCGTGCGCAGCTGGTCCAGGGTCTGCCAGCCGGTGCCGACGACCGGCTCGCCCTCGCGCATCCGGGGCCACTCCTCGTTGATCACGGCGGCGGCGTAGGCCCTGGTCAGCTCCCTGACCTGGTCCTTCGTCGGCTCCGGCAGCGTGCTGCCTGCCCAGTGCACCGCGACGAGGCTGTTGGCCTCCTCGTAGGAGGTGGTCCTGGCGGCGGCAGCGGCGTCGAACAGCGAGATCAGCACGAACGCCACCAGCACCGCGTGCAGGCCGCCGACCACGCCGAAGACGCTGCCCGCCGAGGAGTTGTTGCGCTCGTCGTCCCAGCCGAACTTCTTCTGCAGGACGACCGCGACGGTGGCCGCCACTGCCGACGCCCCCAGGACCCAAAGTAACCCAATGGTGTAGATACTCAATTCGGCCCCTTTCTGGTGCAGAATTACATCACGGCGGACTGGGGTCGTACAGTCGCTGAGTCGATGGGGAAGAAGGCGTCAGCGCCGGGTGAAAACACGGTGCGATACCGGAAGTGGTGCTCGAATGTCGTATTCCGTTGCTCCATTACGGTGGCGAGGTCGAATCGTTGTTGTCTGCGGCGCCGCACTGGTGCTGGTCGCGGCAGTCCCGCTGCCGGACTCCGGCGTCGCCGAGGCGGCGGCACCCTGCACCGCGTACCAGGTGCGCACCACCGGCCACGGCGGCCTCTCCACCCTGCTGCGCGTCCAGTCCCCGTCCTGGGAGCCGGTTTCCCAGCGGCAGCTGGACTTCGCCGTCAACGCGATCGGCTTCTCGCGGGCGCGGGGGCTGACCTACGGCATCGCCTCCCGTGGCCGGAGCGGGCCCTTCCGCCACGTCGCGCACGTGGTGACCATCGACGACCAAGGCCAGGTCGCCGACCTCGGTCCCGTGCGCACCACCGGGCCGGTTCGCTTGCCGTACAGCGGTTTCCTCGACGCGTACGCGGGCGCGGCCACCGGGAACCGGCTCTACCTGCGTGATGACTCCACGCTGTACACGGTGGACATCAACCCGTCCAGCCCGACGTTCCTGGGTGTGCTCGCCTCGGTGCGGATGCGGCCGAGCTGGCCGGTCGAAGGAGTGGACGACTTCGCGGTCGACGACGCGGACGGGCAGCTCTACGGTGTGTCCTCCAGCGGGCCGCTGAACGGAATCCTGGTTCGCATCAACCCTTCCACCGGTGCGGTCACCCAGCTCCCCACGAGCCCGGCACTGCCGGGCACATCGACCTACGGCGCCGTGGTCATCGACTCCGCGCGGAACATGTACGCGCTCAACAACAACTGGCACGGGCAGAGCAAGGTGTTCCGCATCGCGCTCGACGGATCCGGTGCCACGCAAGAGGTCGCGCGGGGGCCAGCGCTGGTGACCACCGACGGTGCGGGTTGCCTGGTCGCGCCGCAGAGTCCGCCGCCACCTCCGCCCCCGCCTCCGCGACCGACGCCTCGGCCGACTCCGCCGCCGCCCGCGCCGAGCCGCACGACCACTCCGGTTCCGCCGACGGTGACGACGAGCCCGCCTGTGGAGCCCACTCCGACCACGCCCGCACCGACAACGCCACCGTCCCCGACGCCCAAGCCGAAGTCCAAGCCGCTCGCGGTGTCCAACCTGAAGAAGGAGGAAGCCGAGCCCACGTCCATCACCCCCACCCGGAAGTGGGCGGTGGCGACCGTCGTTCTGGTGATGATGGGCACCGGTGCGGCCGCCGCCGCGTACCGTAACCGCAAGGCTTGAGCAGCTGCTGCTCTCCGGAAGCCAAGGGGGACAAGGGCATGACCGTTCTCGCCAGGCTGGGGACCGCGCGGGTCGCGCTGGCGGCGCTGACCGGCGTCACCGCGCTGTACTTCGTGTTGATCGTCTTCGGCAACGTGACCGACTACGGCACCAACGAGCAGTTCGTGGTGCACGTGCTCGCGATGGACACCACGTTCAAGGACCCCGACGTCCTGTGGCGAGCGATCACCGATCCCACGCTGGCCACCATCGCCTACGTTCTGATCATCGCGTGGGAGGCGGTGACGGCCGTGGTGCTGGTCTCCGCGTTCGTGGCGTGGCTGCGGCCGGGGCGGGCGGAGACTGCGCGGCGGTTGTCAGTGCTGGGGTGGGTGATGGCGGTGCTGCTGTTCGGCGGCGGCTTCATCGCCATCGGTGGCGAGTGGTTCCAGATGTGGCAGTCCTCGACGTGGAACGGCATGGAGGCCGCGTTCCGCAACGTCGTGATCGCCTCGTTCGGTCTGGTGCTCGCGCTGCGGGAGCCGAGTACGTCGCGTACCTGAGACCGCGCTCCGTCAGCGGTGGGACTGGTAGTACCTGCTGACGCGGGCGCGGTTGCCGCACGAGGGTTTGCACCACGCCTGGCGCGGGTGCTGCTTGACGAAGTACCGCACGCACCGCGGTGCCGGACACGCTTGCAGGCGCTCGCGTTCCGGCCCGGTCAGGAACTCGATCGCCGCCTGCGCGAGCTTCGCCATCATGTCCGTGACCGGGTCGGCCGGGTCGGGGTGCTCGATGAGGACGGGGTCACTGTCCGTGGGCCAGGAGAGCTGAGCCAGCCGGGGGCGTGCCGCCGCGTTCACCCGCGCCACCGCCTCCTGGGGGGTGAGCAGCCGGCTGACGTCGGCCTTGCTCGGTGGTCCGGGGTGGACCGCCCGCGCGAACAGTGAGCGGACCGCGCGGCGGAGCTCCACGACCTGGTCCAGTGCGTCCGCGTCCGGCCGGAGGTCGAGGCCGAGGTGGGTCGCCGCCCATGCGCGCAGGTCATCCGGGGTGGACAGGTCGTCGGCGACGCCGCCGTGCCCGTCGTGCCGGATGGTGCTGACGAAGTCCAGTGCGAGTGCCACGGGCGAATCCTAATGGCTTTCGGTGCTGCAACCGTGTAGCTTGCCTAATGGTTGTTGGCTTAAGTCTCATTAGGGAGCTGGTGTGCGTCTGCTCAGCGGGTTGCCGTCCCTCGCCGGACCGCTGCCGTCCTTCGACCCTGTGACCGCGCCCTCTGAGCCGGTCGCGCTGTTCGCCGACTGGCTCGCCGATGCGATCGAGGCCGGCGGCGGTGAGCCGCACGCGGCGACTTTGTCCACTGTGGATGAATCGGGGCGGCCGTCCGGACGGGTGCTGATCCTCAAGGACATCACCGGTGACGGCTGGCAGTTCGCCTCCGGCGGCAACGGGCGCAAGGGGCGGGAGCTCGCCGCGAACCCTTGGGGCGCCCTCACCTTCTACTGGTCCGCGCTGGGCCGTCAGGTGCGCGTGCGCGGCGCGGTGAGCGCGGCGGGACCGGAGCGCAGCGCTCGTGACTTCCTGGCGAGAAGCCCTGGCGCGCGAGCGGTCGCCCTGGTCGGCAGGCAGAGCCAGGTGCTGGCCGATCCGCGCGAGGTCGATCTCGCGGTCGACGCGGCGCGCGAGCGGATCGACGCCGAGCCGGACCTCGTCGCCGAGGGCTGGACGCTGTACACGCTGCACGCCGACGAGGTCGAGTTCTGGCAGGGAGACCCCGGTCGGCGCCACGTCAGGTTGCGCTACCGGCTCGAAGGTGGCGAGTGGGAGAAGGAGCTGCTGTGGCCGTGAACGACCTCATCGCGAATATCCACAGTGGACACAAGCGGCTGCTTTCCCTTGTGGACGGAGCGGATCTCGCGCAGCCGTCGGTGTTGCCCTCGTGGTCGCGCCTGCACGTGCTCGTGCACATCGCCAACCTGGCCGCCGCGTTCACCCGCCAAGCGGAGTACGCCCTGGCCGGTCGGAGCATCGAGGTCTACGACGGCGGTGCGCCCGGACGTGCCGCCGCGATCGAGGCGGGTGCGGCCAGGCCCGCCGGCGAGGTGGTGCGCGGGCTGGCCGGGGCGACGCGGGAACTGGAGCGGGTGTGGAGCACCGTCGGCTCCGCCGACTGGCGGCGGCCGGTGCGCTACCGGGACGGCGACCTCGCGGGGACCGTGCTCGCGTACTGGCGGGAGCTGGAGATCCACACCTCGGATCTGGACCTGGGGTACCGCCCGCGGGACTGGCCGCAGGAGCTCTGCGCGCACCTGCTGGAGTTCCTCGCGGGCAGACTGCCCGAAGGGGCGGTGCTGAGCGGGTCCCCGCGCGAGCGCGCCGTGTGGCTGGCCGGACGGGCTCCGTGCCCGGTGGAGCTGGCACCGTGGCCATGAGCCGGATGGGTGCCGGGATGGCCGAGCCGGACCGAAATCACGCTTAGCGCTCGCCGCGAGTGGTAATACTGGCCTTCGTGTTCGCCTATCTTCCCGTCTCCGGTCCGGTGCTCTTCGAGCCGGACGGCATTCGGCTGCGGTGGCGGACCGGTAGCGCCGAGGCGAGCTACGTCGGTGACTTCGTCGCCTGGTCCGACATCCGCGACGCCGACCCGTTCGCGACCCCGCCGGAGCTGCGGCTGCGGGACGCCAGGACCGTCTTCCTCGCCGCCGAGCAGAGCGAGGTGCTGGCGCGGGAGCTGTGGGCGGCGGGCGTGACGCTGGTGCACCGGCCGGACGTGTGGGGGCACCTGCTCGAACCGTTCCTCGACCGCGACTACGACGAGGTCAAGGACCGGGTCGAGGACAACCTGCGGTACTGGGGCTTCACCGAGGCCGAGGTCGACCTGTTCCGGGAGCGGGTCCGCTGGCGGATGCTGCTGTTCACCCGCTTCGGCGGGGAGTGGACCACCTACGGGCAGGCCGACCTGGTGCTCGCGTGGTTCCTGCTGCGGGTGCCGCCGATGTTCGTCAGCTCCAGCGACTACCGGAAGTTCCGCAGGCTCAACGACGAGATCGCGGACCGGCCGACCAGGGGCGGAACCCGCTGACGGCGCGTGGCTCCCACGTGCTCGCCGCGGCTGGGGCCGCCCAGGTGGCGCAACCGGTCGAAGCGGGTGAACCCGGCTGATCGGTCTATCGCGGCGCACGGACCGTCGCTAGCGTGCAGGAGGTCAGTGCACCGGGCCGGTAGGGACGGAGACACCCATGAGGATCGCGGACGTGTTGCGCGGCAAGGGTTCGGCCGTGGCGACCATCGAAGAGCACAGCACGGTGAGCGCGCTGCTCGGCGCTCTGGCGGAACACAACGTCGGCGCGCTGGTCGTCGTCGACGGCAACGGCGGGCTCGCCGGGATCGTCTCGGAGCGTGACGTCGTGCGCCGCCTGCACGAGCACGGGGCGGACGTGCTGTCCGGACCGGTCTCGGCGATCATGACGAGCACCGTGTACACCTGTGCGCCGGAAGACTCGGTCGACACCCTCACGGTGCAGATGACCGAACGCCGGATCAGACACGTGCCCGTGCTGCGGGACGGCGCGCTGGTCGGCATCGTGAGCATCGGTGACGTGGTGAAGAGCCGGATCTCGCAGTTGGAGGAACATGGCGAACGGCTCCAGGCCTACATCGCCCAGGGCTGAGGCGGTCGAACGCCTGTACCAGGTGTTCGGCAGGTACCCGCTGCGCGCCGTGGTCGAGGGATGTCCGCACTGCGTCGGGCCGGAGGACCACGCGACGCTGCGGGCCGCCCCGCTGCGCGTGCTCACCTCCGCGCAGCTGAAACGCTTTGCCGCCAAGGCAATGACCACCTGGGGCGACGAGGACGACTTCCGGCACTTCCTGCCGAGGCTGCTGGAGCTCGGCGACCTCGACGGCCTCGGTGGGAAGCTGCGCCACGCGAACTGGTCGCAGTGGCCGGCCGACGAGCGCGCGGCCGTCGACGGGTTCCTGTCCGAGCTCTGGCGGGAGCGCCTCGACGTGCCGCTGCTCGACGAGCTGGCGGTGATCTACGACGACATCGAGCCGTTCTTGGTGGTGTGGAAGGAGAATCCCGACGCGACCAAGCTCGCCGCCGCGGTGCCGGACGAGCGGTTGTCCGCGCCGTGGGTGCGCGATGCCCTGGAGACCGCCTTCTTCGCGGCGGACTCCGCGGAGGCCGGGCGGGAGTTCTCCGATGCGGTGCGGCGGTGGGAGGACTTCCACGGCTGATCCCTCGGGTCACAGCGCCTTGGGCAACGCGGCCGTCAGCGCGCCGACCCCGGCCGTGACGGCGTCGGCGGCCCTCGTCCAGCTCGTCGCGGCGGGCAGCGACGTCAGCAGCGCGATCACGTAGCGCTGGTCGGCGCCGACGAGGCCGGTCGTGTGCAGTGCGACCTCGGAGCGCGAGCGCATCCAGCCCTGCTTGACCGCCCAGTGCGCGCCGGACAACGCGTCCGGGATGCCGAAGTACTGGTCGAAGCCGTCGGCCGCGATGCGGTCGGCCCCGGCGAGCGCGGTCAGCAGCAGCTCGCGGTCGCGGGCGTCGGCGTCGTCCAGCACGTGCCGGTAGACGGCGACGACGTCCTGGGCGGTGAGCAGCGTGTCGCCCCACTGGCCTGGGTCGGCCGGTGGCTGGGTGTCCCGCAGCCCCAGCCGCTCGGCGACCCTGGTCACCAGCTCGGGGCCGCCCTGGGCGACCCAGAACGCGCTGGCGATGCCGTCGTCGCTGGCCGCGATCATGTCGTGCAGCCGGTCGTGGGTGCGCTGGTCCAGGTCCTCGCCCGCGTCGTCCAGCACGTCCAGCGCGATCAGCAGCTTCACCACCGACGCGGAGTGGAACCGCTGGTCGGGGTTGAGCTCGGTGAGCACGGCCCCGGTGCCGCGGTCGAAGACGACCAGGCCGAGCTCGGCGCCGTCGACGACCTCGCGCACCGCCTGCTCGACCTCGGTCGCGAGCCGAGGCGCCGGAGGTGGCGGCTCGGTGACCGTGGTGGGAACCGGCGCCGTCCGGGGCGCTGTCTGCGGCGCGATGACGGCGTGGGCCAGCACGGGTGCGGCGGGCACACCCGTGGTCACCACGGCGACGACGGCAAGGGCGCCCAGCAGCCCAGCGGCCCGCAACACCTGCTTCATGCCTGGTCAAACGGCTGCGTTCACCCGGTGGTGGCCTCCGTGCCGTGTTCTTCAGCAATCCCTCAGCCGGGTTAACGTGGCGGCATGAGGATCGGTTTCGCGGCTCCGGTGTCCGGCTCCTGGGCGACGCGCCCCAACCTCGTGCGTGTCGCTCGCCGTGCGGAGGAGCTCGGTTACCACTCGCTGTGGACCTTCCAGCGGTTGCTCGCGCCGCTGGACGCGTCGTGGGGTGAGCCGTACCGGTCGGTGCACGACCCGGTCGTCACGCTGTCCTACCTCGCCGGGGTGACGCGGCGGATCAGGCTCGGCGTCGCCGTGCTCAACCTGCCGTTCTTCTCGCCGGTTCTGCTGGCCAAGCAGCTCGCGACGCTGGACATCGTCTCGGAGGGCCGCCTCGACGTCGGGCTCGGCATCGGGTGGTCGGCCGAGGAGTTCGCGGCGGTGGGCGTGGACCCGCGTGGCCGAGGGCGCAGGGCCGAGGAGTTCGTCGCCGCTCTCCGTACATTGTGGACAGACGACGAGGTCGAGCACGAAGGCGAGTTCTACCGCGTCCCGCGCACCCGGATGGAGCCGAAGCCGGTGCAGCGGCCGCATCCGCCGATCCTGCTCGGCGCGAAGGCCGAGCCCGCGCTGCGGCGTGCCGGGCGGATCGCGGACGGCTGGATCAGCAGCAGTAGCGCGGACCTGAGCACGATCGGCGACTCGATCGCGCTCATCAGGGCCGCCGCGGCCGAGGCAGGGCGGGACGCGGTGCGGCTGCGCTTCGTCTGCCGCGGGCCGGTCCGCGTGCGCGCCGCCGGAGCCCGGGACCGGCGGCCGCTGACCGGCTCCTTCGACGAGATCCGGGGCGACTTGGCGGTGCTCGCTGACCAGGGCGTGACCGAGGTGTTCGTCGACCTCAACTTCGACCCGGAGATCGGTTCCCCCGACGCCGATCCCGAGGAGTCGATGCGCCGTGCGGAGCTGGCGCTCACCGAGCTCGCGCCGTCTCAGGAGCCGAACCAGCTCGCCGCGTCCAGCCGGTAGCCCTCGGCGGGCGCCATCGCGCGCAGCGCCGACTCCAGCTCGTCGAGTCGTTGCGCGCCAAGGGACTCCGCCCACCGGGCGCGCAGCTCGTCGAAGATCGCGGCCGACGTGGCGAGCGCGTCCACACCGCGCGGGGTGAGCCGGACGAGCTTGCGGCGGCCGTCGGCGGAGTCGTCGGCGCGCTCGGCGTAGCCCAGTGCCACCAGGCGGTCCACCGTCTTGCCGGCGGCCTGCTTGGAGACGTTGAGCCGCCTGCCGAGCTCGCTCGCGGTGGCGCCGCCCGTGCCGATCGCCTGCATCGCGAAGCCGTGGGCGGGGCGCACGTCGGGATGGCCCTGGGCGGCCAGTTCCTCGTGCAGCCGGTCGATGATCGAGCGGAAGCCCGCGAACAGCAGCAGCGGCAGCTCGAAGCCCGGGGGCTTGCGCAACTCGACAACCTGGTTTACCTTTTCGTCAACCACGTTGTCGAGTTTACCGGGGGAAGCCGGATGAGCCTGTTCACCGACCACACCGTCGAGTCCGCGCCGAGCGGGTCCCGTCGCGCCATGGAGGCGACCGTCGCCCGCCTGGGTTACCTGCCCGCGCCGGTGGCCCGCCTCGCCGAGTCGCCGCACCTGCTGGACGGGTTCCTCCGGCTGAGCGGGATGTTCGAGACCACGACCCTGGACCCGCTGGCCCGCGAAACGGTGATCATGACGGTCGCGGTGCGCAACGGCTGTCACGTCTGCGTCGCCATGCACTCGGCGAAGCTCGTCGAGCACCCGGAGCTCGTCGCGGCGCTGCGCGAGCAGCGGCCGCTGCCGCGGGAGCGCCTCGAAGCGGTCCGGCAGTTCACCCTCGACGTCCTCGCGACATCGGGAAACGTTGACAACGCAACGGTTTCGGCGTTCCTCGCGCACGGCTACACCAGGCAGAACGCGCTTGAGGTCGTGCTGGGCATCGGTACCTACACGATGTCCACGCTGGCCAACCGGCTGACGCGGGCGCCCTTGGACGAGCAGCTCGCGGCCTTCGCCTAGCGCCAGTCCCGCAAGTCGTCCCGATGCCCCGAGGTGGCGCGCCGCCCCCGTGCCCCCGTGGGCTGGCTGGCGTGGTCAGGGTGTTCGCGTTTTGTCACCTTGATGCGCAAAAGAGCGCTCCCATTTCGCATTAAGGCTACAAAACGCGAAATGGGGGGCAGGTTGACGTGGGGAGCCTCCGGCTGGGGTGTGGCTTGTCGATGACCTACGTCATGCCAGAGGCATCGCTCAACGCATCCTCGCGCTGACCGCAGCTATCCGGCAGCGCGCAACGGCACGGTCGACTGTCGCCAGCTAGGGACGTGCCACCGTCAGCCACGTCCGCAGGCCCCAGCCGAGCAAGGGGCGCGCGGACTTGCTCGGCAGCGCCGCCAGCTTCGGCGCCATGGCGGGCAGCCGGTGGTGCTGCCCCGTCGCCACACCGCGCGCGGCGTTCAACGCGGCGACGGGATGGTTGTCGAGGACGCTGTGCGGCATGTCCCGGAACGGAACCAGCACACCGTCGGGCAGCAGGCGCACCGTCCGCTCCGCCACGGGGCGCACGCACCGCAGGTCGCGTTCGGCGGTGAGCACGGCGGTCGGCCAGTCGAAGGACTCCAGCGCGGTCAGCAGGCAACGCGGCTCGCCCTCGAAGGGCGGGTAGTCCTCGGCGTGCCTGGTGCAGGCCACGGCCGGGTCCAGCGGCAGGCCGTCCGGTTCGAGGTCGTAGAGCTCGCGGAAGGTCATCGCCGAGACCAGGTCGGTCTCCAGCACGTACCGGTTGGTCCGGCCCAGCTCCTCGTCGGCGACGCGGTGGATCCACCGCCACGGCCCCCAGCGGCCCGCCGCCACCGCGTCCAGCAGCCGGTCGACCATGTCCGGCCCGCCCAGCTCGTAGAAGACCGGGACCACCGATCCGGTCTGCTCGGCCGGGATGACGCCGTTGTCCACCAGGTCGCGCAGCTTCGCGGCGATGCGTGCCGTCGCCGGGTCGCGGCCCTCCCACAGCACCCGGCGGACCTCGTCGCGCGCGACCGTGAAGTCCGAAACGGTGGAGTAGGTGGAATCCAGGACCATCCCGGCCACGCGCTCCGGGTGCTTGGCGCCGAAGGTCTGCGCCAGGTACGCGCCGTAGGAGCTGCCCAGCACTGTCGCGCGGCTGATGCCGCAGTCGTCCAGCACCGCCGCGATGTCGTCGGCGGCGGCGTCCACGGTGAGCGCGCCGAAGGGCAGGTCGTGGCCGTACTCGTCCTGCCGGGACAGCCCGATTCCCCGGTGCTCCACCATGACCACGTCGAACTCGCGGCGCGCGGCCAGCATCCGGTGCCGGTGGTAGGGCAGCACGGAGGCGATACCGGGGCCGCCGGGCAGGATCACCAGCGGCGTGGCGCCCCGGCTGCCCTCGCGCACGTAGGTCAGCTCGAAGCGCTTCGAGCCGCCCTCGATCATCGGCCTGCTCAGCCGCCGCACCGACGGGCGCTGGCGGAACTCGGCGATCACCTTCTCGCTGCGCCGGTCCCGTTTGTCATCGTCCGCACCGTTTTTGTCCACAGTGGACATTCATCCCCCTCGCGACCCCTCTTCCCGGTGAACGAGCGGGACGGCCGCCGGGTTCCGTCACTCTCAGCCCGCCGGACGGAAGGTCCTGCGGTACGCGCTGGGCGCGACCCCGAGCCTGGCACGAAGGTGCTGCCGCAGCGAAGCCGCCGTGCCGAAACCCGCCTGGGTCGCGATCTGGTCCACCGGCAGGTCGGTGTCCTCCAGCAGCCGCCGCACGTGCTCGACCCGCTGGTGCACCAGCCACTGCCCGGGGCTCAGGCCGGTCTCGTCGCGGAAGCGCCGGGTGAAGGTGCGCACGCTCATCCGCGCGTGCCCGGCGAGCTCGCGCAGCGTCAGCGGCTCTGCCAGCCGCCGCAGCGCCCACTCCCGGGTGGCCGCCGTGCTGGTCTCGGTCAGCGCGGGCAGCGGGCGCTCGATGAACTGCGACTGGCCGCCGTCGCGCCACGGCGCGATCACGCACCGGCGCGCGGCGCGGTTGGCCACCGCGCTGCCGTGGTCCCTGCGGATCACGTGCAGGCACAGGTCCGGCCCCGCGCCGACCCCCGCCGAGGTCAGCACGTCGCCGTCGTCGACGAAGAGCACGTCCGGGTCGAGCAGCACGTCGGGGAACAGCCTGCCGAAGCGCCGCGCCCAGCCCCAGTGCGTCGTCGCGGGCCTGCCGTCGAGCAGCCCGGCCGCGGCGAGCACGAACGCACCTGTGCAGATCGACATCATCCGAGCGTGCCCGGCCGCCCGGCGCAGCGCCTCGGCCACCGGCTCGTCGAGCACGCCGTCCTTGACCGGGCTGCCCTCGTGCATCCCGATGGTGATCACCGTCTGCGCCCACTCCAGCGCCTCGGGCCCGTGCTCCGGCTGCACCTGGAACCCGGCGGCGCAGCGGATCGGCCCGCCGTCGGGGGTGCAGATCCGCACCTCGTAGAGCCGCTCGCCCCGCTCGTCGCGGGCGGCGCCGAAGACCTGCGCGGGAACGCCGAGGTCGAAGCCGACGGAGCCCTCCAGCGCGAGAACGGCGATGCGATGCGGTTCGGTCATGGCCCGATCCTGACACACGATGGCCATCAGGCCACTCGCCGGAGCGAAGCCGCTGGTCAAAGCTGGGTCCGTGACGCAGAAACCCCTCATGACCCGGCGCCCGCACCGCGCGTGGGTCGTCGCGGCAGTCGCCTTCGTCGCGCTCGTCGGGGCGGCCGGGTTCCGGGCGACGCCCGGCGTGCTGCTCAACCCGCTGCACCAGGAGTTCGGCTGGCCGCTCGGAACGATCTCGCTCGCCGTCTCGATCAACCTGCTGCTCTACGGCCTGACCTCGCCCTTCGCCGCCGCGCTGATGGACCGCTTCGGCATCCGGCGAGTGGTGGCGTGGGCGCTGCTGCTGGTCGCCACGGGCAGCGGGCTGACGGTGTTCATGACCCAGAGCTGGCAGCTCATCCTGTTCTGGGGCGTCTTCGTCGGCCTCGGCACGGGATCGATGGCGCTGGCGTTCGTGGCGACCGTGACCAACCGCTGGTTCGTCCGGCATCGCGGCATCGTGACCGGTGTGCTCACCGCCGGTGGCGCGGCCGGACAGTTGGTGTTCCTCCCGGTTCTCGCGCTGCTCGTGGAGGACGGGAGTTGGCGCGTCGCCTCGCTGACGGTCGCCTTCGCCGCCCTCGCTGTGGTGCCGCTGGTTCTGTGGCTGCTGCGCGATCACCCCGCTGAGCTCGGCCTGACCGCCTACGGCGCCGACGGGGAGCCGGAGCTGCCGCCCGCGCCGTCCGGTGGAGCCGCCCGGCGCGCGGTGAGCGCGTTGTTCTCCGCCGCGCGCACCAAGACGTTCTGGTACCTGGCGGGTGGTTTCGCGATCTGCGGGATGACCACGAACGGCTTGGTGGGAACGCACTTCATTCCCGCCGCGCACGACCACGGCATGCCGCAGACGGCGGCGGCCGGACTGCTCGCGCTGGTCGGGATCTTCGACATCGCGGGCACGGTGTTCTCCGGCTGGCTGACCGACCGCGTGGACTCGCGTGTCCTGCTCGCCGTCTACTACGGACTGCGCGGGGTGTCGCTGGCGATCCTGCCGAGCCTGTTCGACGCGACCGCGCACCCGAGCATGCTGGTGTTCATCATCTTCTACGGCCTGGACTGGGTGGCGACCGTGCCGCCGACGGTCGCGCTGTGCCGGGAGCACTTCGGCGCGGACGGCGCGGTGGTCTTCGGCTGGGTCTTCGCCTCGCACCAGGTCGGCGCGGCCATCGCGGCCACGGCGGCGGGCGCGGTCCGCGACTCCCTCGGCGAGTACACCCTGGCCTGGTACGTCGCGGCGGGGCTGAGCGTGGTCGCGGCGGCGCTGTCGATGCTGATCATCAAGGTGCGGGCGGGATCGACTCCAGCACCATCGCCCGCAGCCGCGGGCACTGGATGATGTCCGCGTGGTCGCACGCCAGCGCGTGCTCGACCATGCGCAACGACTCCCGCAGCCGCTCCATCTTCGCCACCAGCTCGGCCTGATGGTGCTCCAGCAGGGTTCTCCGTTCGGTGCTGTCCACCTCGGTCAGCACCGAACGGATGCGCTCCAGGCTGAACCCGGCGTCCTTGGCGCGCAGGATCATCGCGACCCGCACGAGGTGTTCCTCGCCGTAGCGCCGCCTGCCGCTGACGCGCCTGGCCGGGGTGAGCAGGCCCTGTGCCTCCCAGTGCCGCAACACGTGGGTCCCGAGACCGAAGCGCCCCGCCAGCTCGCCGATCTCCATCTGGCTTGACTTCACGTTGACATTAACTTGCAGACTGGCCGCATGACGCAACCACCGTTCTGGGACCGGACCGAGCGCTTGCCGCAGGCCAGGGCGCTGCGGGCCCGCTCGCACGAGTTGCTCGCCGCGCGGCCCGGTGAGGTGGTGCTCGACGTTGGCTGCGGAACCGGCCACGCGGTGGGCGAGCTCGCCGAGAACGGCGTGAAGGTGGTCGGCGTCGACGCCAGCGAGGAGCTGTTGTCCTTGGCCCGCACGTGGTTCCCGGGATGTGAGTTCCGACGGGGCCCTGCCGAGAACCTCCCGGTCGAATCGTCCTCTGTGGACTGTTACCGCGCTCAGCGGCTGTTCCACCTGCTGGCGGAGCCGCAGGAGGCGCTGGCCGAAGCTCGACGGGTGCTCGTGCCGCACGGGCGGATCCTGCTCATCGGCCAGGAGTACGGCATGTGGACGCTGGACTCGGCCAACGATGCGGTGACCGCGGCGCTGCTGCGGGCCCACACCGAGCGGCACTCGACCCGTTGGGGCGGTCGCACCTACCGAAACCTGTTGTTGGACAACGGATTCACCGATGTCTGTGTCGAGGTGGAGACAGCGGTGCACACCGACCACGCCACGCTGGCCCCGCTGCTCACGAAGATCGCCGAGGTCGGGGTCGCCGCGGGCGCGGTCACATCGGCTCAGGCCGCGGACTGGCTGGACGACCAGGCCGACCGGGGAGCGCGGGGCCGCTTTCTCGCGGTGGTGCCGATGTTCCTGGTAATCGGCAGGCGTTCCTGAGCTTCTCTCGGCAAGAATGAGCGGGTGGAGCTGAGGATCCGGCCGCTTGCCGACGAAGACGTGTCCGCCCGCTACGAGCTCAACCGGGTGGCGTTCGGTCGAACCCAACCGTTTTCCCAGGTCAAGGCGACCTTGCCCAGGATCAGCGACCAGCACGGGATGAACTGGTGGGGCGTGTTCGACGAGCGCGGTGTTCTCCTCGCCGACGCGGCTGACCGCGAGCAGGGCCAGTGGTTCGGTGGCCGCCTCGTCCCCACCAGCGGCATCGCGGGCGTCGCGGTGGCCCCGGAGCACCGTGGCCGGGGTCTCGCGCAGAAGCTGCTCAAACACACGCTCGGCGCCGCCCGTGAGCGCGGTGCCGTGATCAGCACGTTGATGCCCAGCGTGCCGGGTCTCTACCGCAAGCTCGGCTGGGAGCACGTGGGCGCGATCGTGGACGAGCGCGTCGCCACCACGGCGTTGCAGTCCGTCCGCCCCGAACCCGGAGTGACCGTGCGGCCGGTGACGGTCGAGGACTTCCCGACGGTCATGGACCTCTACCGCGCCTACGCTCGCGCGGGAAACGGCCTGATGGAGCGCAGCGGGCCACTGTTCACCGCGACGGCGGCCGAAGTGCTCGACGAGTACCGCATGACGTTGGTGGAGGGGCCGGACGGTGCGGAGGGCTACGCGAGCTGGCAGCGCACGGACAACTACGGCGTCGGCGCGAAGCTCGTGGTGACCGACCTGATCACGCTGACGGAGCGCGCACTGAAGACGCTGGTCTCGCAGTTCGGCAGTTGGGGGACGGTCGCCCCGACCACGGAGCTGCGCCTCGCGGTGCCTGACGAGCTGGTGTGGGGACTGCCCGTGCACTTGGAGCGCGCGTCGACGGACGCGTGGATGCTCCGCCTTGTGGACGCGCGTGCGGCGATCGCGGCCCGTGGCTGGCCGGAGCTGCGTGCGACGGTGGACCTGGAGGTTGTGGACGACGTGTGCCCGTGGAACGCGGGCCCCCACCGCCTGGTGGTCGCTGCGGGCGAGGCGACGTTGGAGCCGGGCGGGAGCGGTGAGGTGGTCATCGGCAGCAGGGGCTTGGCGGTGCTCTACGCGGGCGGAGCGAGTACGGCGGCGCTGCGCAGGGCGGACCTGCTCTATGGCGGCGACGCCCGTACGGACGCGTTGCTGGACGCGGCCTTCGCCGGGCCCCGTCCCGGCCTTCTCGACCCTTTCTAGCTCTCGTCCCGGGTGGCCTGGGCGGCGAGGTGGCGTGTGAAGTCGAGTAGGGCCGCGCGGAGTTCGGTGGGCTTGCGCACCACGAACGGCCATTCGAATCCTGCGAGCATCCGCGCCATCCCGTCCAGCTTCTCCGCACGCGTGCGGAGAAGCACCACACCGTCCACTTCGGCCACGGTTCCTGTCGTAGGCGGGATGCGGCGGCGTACCGCGTCGAGCGGTCCTTCTACGACCACTTCCACCTCCCACGTGTACGGGACACGCGCCAGTGAGCGTGTCACGTGTGCGACCGCGTCGAAGTCAGCAGGTGCTTCAAAGGTGTTGTCCTGCAACGAAACCGACCGCACACGGTCGAGCCGGAACGTGCGAAGGTCGCCGCGCCGGTAATCGTGTCCCGTGACGTACCAACGCCCTGAGTGGAAGACCAGGCCGTAGGGGTCGAGTTCGCGTTCGGACTCCTCGTCTTGCCACGAGCGATAGCGGAGGCGCACGCGTGTCCTACGGCGTACGGCCTCGCCAAGGAGCAGCACGGTGTCCGTGGCTGGCGCCTTGCTCTCGCGGGGGAGGAGCGTGAACCCCAACGCTTCCTGCACCGCTTGTGTGCGGTCGCGCAGTGCTGGCGGGAGGACGCGTTGAATCTTCGCGAGGGCGCTGTTGACTGCTGGTTCCGTCGTGGCCAGACCGATTCTCTTGCTCGCGACCAGTCCCAGAGTCACGGCGACGGCCTCGTCGTCGGTGAGCATCAATGGCGGGAGCTTGTAGCCGGGCCGCAGCCGGTAGCCGCCGTAACGACCGCGCTCGGCCTCCACCGGCACGCCGAACTCGGCGAGTCTGCTGGCGTAGCGGCGCACGGTGCGCTCGTCCACGCCCAACCGTTCCGCGAGGTCCTTGCCGGGAAGGCGGTGGTTCGCCTGGAGGAGCTCCAGCATCGCCAGCAGCCGCGTCGTGGGGTGTGGCACGGGTCACAACCTTAATCCGGACGTGTTCTGCCCGGATTCAACCCTACGGTCGTCCCAACGACATCGAGCAAGGAGTCAACGACATGGCCACCTACGTTCTGGTTCCCGGTGCCTGGCTCGGCGGATGGGCCTTCAAGGACGTCGCTGACCTGCTGCGCGCCGAAGGGCACGAGGTGCACGCGGTCACCCTCACCGGCCTGGACGGCGAAGGCGACGCGAGCGCGATCAACCTGGACACCCACATCGCCGACGTGGTCGACGTGATCGGTGAGAACCGCTACGTGATCCTGGTCGGCCACAGCTACGCGGGCATGGTGGTCACCGGCGTCGCCGACCGCGTCGGCGAGCGCCTGGCGAAGCTGGTCTACCTCGACTCCGCCCCCTTCGAGAACGGCGAGTCGCTGCTGGACTTCTCCGGCCCGATCCAGGCGGTCGACAACCGCTTCGCGTTCCCGTCCTACGAAGTGCTCCGCCAGGACGCGAACATCGACAGGGACACGTGGGAGCTGTTGAGCGCCAAGGCAGTCGCCCACCCCTACGGCACGTACGCGCAGCCGTTGCGGCTCACCGGGCAGGAGCCCACCTACGAGCGGATCGTGATCGCGTGTGATGACTTCCGCGGCCTTGTCGCGACGGGCATGCCGCGCTTCCAGCAGTTCGTCGCTCCCGCGTGGAAGCGCGTTGACATCGACACGGGGCACTGGCCGATGTACACCGCCACCAAGCAGCTCGCTGACGTCCTGGCCGCGCTCTAGTCTCTGCGCGTGCTCTCCATTCTCAGTGCGGTAGCGGTGGCCGTGACGCTCGTGGTTGTCCCGGCCACCCGTCCCGCCCCGGTGCCCCTGATCATCGACACCGACATCTGCGCCGCGGTGGACGATGTTCCCGCGCTCGCGATGGCCAACCTCATGCACAGCAGGGGAGAGGCGAAGCTGCTCGGTGTCATGGTCGACACCAGGGGTGAAGCGGGTGCTGCCGCGGTGGACGTGGTCAACACCCACTACAAGCACCCCGACATCCCGATCGGCGCTCTCAAGCCGACCGACGGCTCCACGTGTGAGCAGTTCGCGCACAACTACGCGCCGGAGCTGGGGAAGAAGTTCCCGCACGACCTTCGAGGTGGCAGCGCGGCTCCGGACGCGACCGCGCTCTACCGCGAGCTGCTTGCCGCACAGCCGGACCGCAGCGTCGTGGTCGTGTCACTGGGCTCCACGACCAACCTGCGCAACCTGCTGGACGCTGACGCGAATCTCGTTCGGAGAAAGGTCTCCCGCCTGGTTGTGATGGGCGGTCAGTATCCGCGCAGCACGACGGAACCGGAGTTCAACTTCGCGCTCGACCCGGCCGCGACCACTCGCGTGGTGCACGACTGGCCGACGCCGGTGGTGTTCAGCGGTGGCGAGCTGTCGGTGTCCTTCGGCAAGCGGATCGCCGGAGCGGGGCCGGTCACGGAGACCTTTCGCATCGGCTTCGGTGCCGGTGTGGACGGTGAGCTGTGGGACGTGCTGCCCCTGTACTACGCCGTGCACGGCGGCGAGCACTTCACCGAGGTGCGTGGCGGCTCGAACCGGATCGGCGCGGGCGGGGCGAACGAGTGGGTCTCCCCGGCGACCCGCGACCACGCGTACCTGACGTTGGTGACCGGCACGCCGGACATGGCGAGGATCATCGAAGACATGCTGGTCAGCGCCGCCTAGCGGAGGGTGGTTGGCAAACGCGGGCGGTGACAGGGCAGGCTAGGAGGGGTGTCGAGCTCCCGCAACGCTTCACGCGTGTTCCTCCAGGCCGTCCTGCGCCGCCCCAGCCTGATCGGTGGTGTGTGGCCCAGTTCCCCCGCGCTGGCCGCCCGGCTGGCCTCGGTGATCCCCGGTTCCGGGGACCCGGTCGTCGTCGAGCTGGGCGCGGGCAGCGGCGCGGTCAGCGACGGCATCACCGCCCGCCTCGGCGCGCGTGGCCGCTACCTCGGAGTCGAGCTCGACGAGGAGCTGGCCGGCCACCTGCGCGAGAACTACCCGCGCATGGAGGTCCTCAACGCCAATGCCACCGAGCTCGGCAAGCTGCTCGCCGACCGGGGCATCGACGCGGTGGACGCGGTGGTCAGCGGCCTGCCGTGGGCGCTGATCGGCGTTGACGGCCAGCGCGAGATCCTCGGCCACGTCGCGGAGGCGCTGCACCCGCACGGCGTGTTCACCACCTTCGCCTACGTGCACGCGCTGGGCATGGACAACGCCCGCCGCTTCCGGCGGCTGCTGGAAGCCACCTTCGACGAGGTCCTGCTGACCCGGGTGGTGTGGGCGAACCTGCCGCCCGCGATCACCTACGTCTGCCGTCGTCCGCGCTAGCGGCGAGGCCGCGGGCACGGGCGTGGGTGGGCTCCGCCTGGCCGGAGTCTTGTTCTCTGGAGCCCACCCACGGCTCATGTGCGGTGAGGGCCGCCCGGTCTCGGGCGCCTCACCTCGGCGCGTCATCCCTTCGTGATCGGGGCGCGCCACTGCTGGAGCGGGTTCCCGGGCATGCAGAACTGCAGCGCGGCCCGGGTCGCGGCCTGGGGGCCCGCCAGGCACATTCCCTGGAACTTGGCGTTGCGGAAGATGTAAGCGCCTCCGACGGCTCCCCCTTGCCTGATCCACCGTTGCGCGATGGTCTCGTCGCACGGGCGCACGACGAGGCCGTCGCCGAACTCGCTCTTCTCGCCCTCCTCGGCATCGACGCAATGGCCGCTCGCGACTCCCTTGAGGGAAATGAACCCGTCGGTGTGGAGAATGATCTCCCACTGCTGGCTCGACCGGCTGTGGGTTTCGCTGATCACGACTCGACTGCCTGCGGTCGTTTCCTCGCCTTCGGTGGAGAGGGCCTGGTTGTACAGGACGTTCTGAATGACTACCGGCGGCCGCGGTGCGGCGTTCGCGCTGGTGAGCGGGGCGTGCCCGATCACTGTCGCCGCGGCTGCTGTTGCCAGGGCGATCACACGTGCGCGCATCTGAACCCTTTCGCTACCCGGAGTCCCAGGTCCTCTTGGCACAGTGATTCGTGTCGCTGGTTCACCTGCCGGAGACGTTTTCGGGGGAAACATCCCCGGCAGGCTGTAGACCGTAGCCGAGCTTAAGAACGGCAGCATCGACTAACGGAGTGAAGGTTTTACCCAGCTCCGCGTACCATTCAGTCGCCCGCTGGACGGGTGCTCTTTATCGGGTATTTTTGTTGCATGTCCTGGTGAACCGAATTGTGGTTGTCAACGCAATTGTGGCGCCGCTCGACAGCGTCAGAGCGTCGCGTCGATCTCCGCGAGCAACCGCGCCCGCACGTCCTCGGGGCAGAACGACGCGCGGACCCCGTTGCGGGCGAGCTCGGCGAGCTCTCCGCGCGTGAAGCCGAACTCCTTGTGGCACAACAGGTACTCACGGTTCAGGTCGGTGTCGAACATCCCGGGGTCGTCGGTGTTGAGCGTGACGGGCACCCCGGCCTGGACCAAGCGCGGCAGCGGGTGCTCGCCGATCGTGGTCACCGCCCGGGTGCGCAGGTTCGACGTGGGGCAGACCTCCAGCGCGATCCCGCGCTCCGCCAAGTGCTCCATCAGCCGGGGGTCGTGCACGGCGGAGATGCCGTGGCCGATCCGCTCCGCGCCCAGGTCGTGCACGGCGGACCAGACCGTCGCCGGACCCGTCGTCTCCCCGGCGTGCGGCACGCTGTGCAGCCCGGCCTCCCTGGCGAGGGTGAACATCGGCGCGAACTGCGCCCGCCCGACACCGATCTCCGGCCCGCCGAGTCCGAACGCGACAGTCCCTTCGGGACGGTGCCGCAGCGCCCACCGCACGGTGGTGCTCCCGGCCTGCCGTCCCTTCTCGCCGGGGATGTCGAAGATCCACGCGAGCAGCACACCGTGTTCGGCGAGCGCCCGCGCGCGACCGGTCTCCAGCGCCTCGGCGAGCTCGTCCGGCTCGATCCCGGCCAACAGGTGCAGGTGCGGGGTCACGGTGACCTCGGCGTAGCGGACCGTGCAGCGCGCGAGGTCGCGGGCGAGGCCGGTCACCAGGGTCACGATGTCCTCACCCGTGCGCACCAACGCGCTCACCGCGAGGATCACGTCGAGGAAGTGCGCGAAGTCCCGGAAGACGTAGAAGTCCTGGAGCAGCGTCTCATCGGTGGGCACGCCGCCGTCCGGGTGGCGGCGGGCCAGTTCCAGCACCGTCGGTACGGACGCGGCACCGACGAGGTGGACGTGCAGCTCGGTCTTGGGCAGGGCGGCGACGAACGCCGCGATGTCGTTGGGCATGCGGAAACAGACCTTCCAGAAAGGGGATGTGGGTACGGGCGCACTACGCCCGTGTCACCACGCGAGGTCAGTCCGCGCGTGATCGGCTCCATACAGCGGATGGGCCACCAAGCCCGCCAGGAACACGTTCACGCCCGCAGTCTTTCACGGGTCGGTGTGGATGCAGAAGGACATTTGGAGTATTGACCTCGAAGCCCGCCCCGGCGAAGGTGCGCAGGTACCCAAACTTTCCCCAGGGGGAGAAGCCGATGAGGCGTGCACGGACAGTCCTGCTGGCCGCGATGGTGGTGCTGCCGCTGACCAGTGCGCACGCGCTGGCCGCCGCACCGCCGCAGCAGCCGGTCTTCGTCGACGGTGAGGCGCAACCGGTCTACAACGCCGCGGACGTCGTGCGGGAGAAGGTGTTCATCCGGGTTCCGATCGACAGCGACCGGGACGGCAAGGACGACGAGGTGCGCGCGGACGTGGTTCGCCAGCAGGCGACCACGCAGGGCCTCAAGGTGCCCGTGGTCTACCTCCCGAGCCCGTACTACGCGGGCGGCAACAACGTGCCGAACCACAACGTGGACGTCGAGCTGTACGTGCCGGACGGTTCGAAGCGTCAGGACGCGCGTCGTGACTCGCCCGGAACCGACCCGAATCAGGACGCGCGCATCACCGCGGCGATCGGTCCTGCAGGTCCGAACCCCGGCGCGATCGGACCGTCCAGCTACGAGAGATTCCTGCTGGAGCGCGGTTACGCCGTGGTCTACGCCGAGTCCCTCGGCACCGGTGAGTCGACGGGCTGCCCGACCACTGGTGGCCGCAACGAGACCATCGGCGCGCGTTCGGTGGTGGACTGGCTCAACGGCCGCACTACGGCACGCGATACCAACAACAAGCCGTCCGTTGCTTCGTGGGCTACCGGTAAGACCGCGATGATGGGCGTGTCCTACAACGGCACGCTGCCCAACGCGGTCGCATCGACCGGCGTTCAGGGGCTGGAAGCAATCGTGCCCATCGCCGCGATTTCCAGTTGGTACGACTACTACCGTGCTGACGGTGCTGTTGTCGCTCCCGGCGGTTACCAGGGTGAGGACGCTGACGTGCTCGCCGAGTACGTCTACAGCCGCTCCAACCGTGAGATCTGCAAGCCGATCATTGAAGAGATCGCCAGGCAGCAGGACCGGATCACCGGTGACTACAGCCCGTTCTGGGACGAGCGCAACTACCTCAACGACGCCAAGAAGGTGCGCGCCGCGACCCTTGTCGTGCACGGTCTGCGTGACTGGAACGTCAAGACCAAGCACGCGGCGCAGTGGTACGACACCTTGAAGGCGAACAAGGTGCCCCACAAGATCTGGTGGCACCAGTCGGGTCACACCGACCCGTTGGGACTGCGTCGCGACGAGTGGCTGAAGACGCTCAACCGCTGGTACACCCGCTACCTGTTCGGCCAGCAGAACAACGTCGAGGCCGAGCCGCGCGCCACCATCCAGCGCGAGGACAAGAGCTGGGTCACCGAGGCGGAGTGGCCCGTTCCGGGCAGCAGGGACGTGTCGGTCTACCCGTGGCCGGGCGGTTCGTCCACCGGTGGCCTCGAAGCGGGCTCGCCGGTCCCCGGCAGCGCTGTCGTGGAGAAGCTGGCCGACGACGCCAGCAAGAAGGTCGAGCAGTTGCTCGCGTTGCCCAGCTCCGGCAACCGGCTGTCCTACGCCACCCCGGCCGCCAAGCAGCCGCTGCGCATCAGTGGCACGGTCAAGGCGGAGCTCAAGGTCGCCTTCGACCGCCCGGCGGCGAACGTGACCGCCGTGCTGGTCGACCGCGCCCCGGACGGCACCGCCAAGGTGATCACCCGTGGCTGGACCGACCCGCAGAACCGGACGCGGCCGGACCGCACCGAGCCGATCAAGCCGGGTGAGCAGTACTCCGTTGGCGTGGAGATGCAGCCGATGGACTACCTGCTGCCCGCGGGGCACAAGCTCGGCCTGACCCTGCTCTCCAGCGACTACGACTACACGCTGCGGCCCAAGCCCGGCGCGGGCCTCGCGGTCACCCTCAACCAGACCCGGATGGTCCTGCCCACCCTTGGTGGCAAGCAGGCGTTCGTGGCGGCGTTCGGCCGCTGACCCATCCCCGCAGAAGGGCCCCTTCCCGCGTCGGGAAGGGGCCCTTCGGCCGTCCAGCGGCAATCAGTCCTTCCTCTGGAGGATAGTCAAAGTTCACCTGGATACAGTGTGCTTCCGGTGAGTTATTCACCTAGTCGCTGGAGGACGTTGTGCGCACTCGCGGCACGGCCGCTGTCTCCGCGTTCCTCGCCGTGCTCGGCCTGACGCTGGGCGGTACCGGGGTGGGCGTCGCCGCCCAGCCCGCCGCGCTCGGGCCCGAGCCGGTGGAGGGCCGCCCCGCCTCGTCGTCCGTGGACGGGCCGGTGCAACTGCTCCCGCAGCCCGCCGCGCGCGTTGCCGCCGCGGACGAGCAGGACCTGTTGATCAGCAAGGCGGACCGGCCGATCGCGCCGGGTCTGTCCCTGAGCGAGTTCCGCAGCATCCGCCCCACCGGCTGGATCCAGGGCGACGTCCTCACCGCCGACCTGTCCCAGCCCACGTTGAAGACGCAGTACCTCAGCCCGGGGCCGGTCGCGGCACGCACGGTCCTCACCGAGCAGGCGGCCCGCGCCGGGGCCGTCGCGGGCGTCAACGGCGACTTCTTCGACATCAACGAGACCGGAGCACCCAGGGGAGTAGGCATCGACAACGGCGCACTGCGTCACGCGCCCGCCAGCGGCTGGAACCACGCCGTCGGCATCGACGGCAACGGTGTCGGTCGGATGCTGGAGGTCTTCCTCCAGGCCAGTGTCACGTTGCCGGGCGGCTCGTCGATCACTGCCACCAACTTCAACTCCCCGGACGTCGCCAAGAACGGCGTAGGCATCTACACCTCGCTGTGGGGCACACAGCCGCGTTCCTGGGCGACGGTTGGCGCGAACCAGGTCCGCGAGGTCGAAGTCCGTGATGGCGTTGTCAGCGCGCTCCGTTCGAGCACCGGGTCCGGGCCGATCGCGGGAAACACCGTGGTGTTGCTGGGAATCGACGCGGGAGCCACAGCGCTGGACGCGTTGCGTGTCGGCGACAAGGTCGATGTCCGCTATCAGCCCAAGCACCAGGGCGACCCACTGAAGGTGGCCGTGGGTGGCAACCTTCCACTGCTCCGTGACGGCGTAGTGCTGCCGCAGACTGACACCGCGATCCATCCACGCACCGCTGTCGGCTTTTCGGCGGACGGCCGCAAGATGTGGCTGGTCACCATCGACGGTAGGCAGATCTCCAGTCGCGGCATGACGTATCGCGAGCTCGGCGAGTACATGAAGTCCCTCGGCGCCGATGACGCGCTCAACCTCGACGGTGGCGGTTCTTCGACGCTTGTCGCACGCCTGCCTGGGCAGAGCGCGGTTTCCGTGCAGAACTCGCCGTCCGACGGCGGCCAGCGCACCGTGCCCAACGGCCTCGGCCTGACCAGCTCCGGCGGCAGCGGACGGCTCACGGGCTTCCGCGTGGAACCGGGAACCAGGGACGACCAGGCGAACCGCGTGCTCGCCGGGCTCAGCAGGACGGTCGGAGCGTGGGGCCACGACGAGAACGGCGGTCCGGTCAACGCCACGCCTCGCTGGCGGGTCAGCCCGTCCAACGCGGGAAAGCTGGACGCGTCCTCGGGCCTGAGCGTGTTCCGCGCGGCGAAGCCGGGAGCGGCGAAGCTGAGCGCGTCGTCCGGCCGCGCCAGCGGTGAGCTGGGTCTGACCGTGCTCGGTGCGCCAGTGCGGCTGGACACCGACACCGAGCGGGTCGCGCTGTCCGGCATCGGTGCGAACGGGCACTTCCGGGTGCTGGGGCAGGACGCGGACGGCTTCACCACGTGGATCGAACCGCGCGATGTGCAGCTCAGCTACGACCAGCGCCTCGTGCACGTCAGTCCGGACGGTGACGGGTTCGCCGTGTCCGCGGCGGCCGTGACCGGTGGCACCGTGATCACCGCGAAGGTCGGCAACCTGGTGACGCACTTCGGTGTCACCATCGGAACCCAGACCGCGAACGTGTCCACTATGGACTCCGCTGAGCCGTGGACCGCGAGCGTCTTCCCCGCCGTGGTCGGCGCATCACTGTCCACTGTGGAAGGGCGAGCGGGCAACGCGCTGGCGCTGGACTACCGGCTCACCGGTGCGACCGTGACCCGCGCCGCCTACGTCAACGCCCGTACCCCGATCGTCCTGCCCGCCGGAACGCAGCGCGTGGGCGCGTGGGTCAACGGCGACGGCAAGGGCACGTGGCTGCGGTTGAGCCTGCTCGACACCACCGGCACCGCGACCGTGCTCGACCTGTCCAAGAAGATCGACTGGACCGGCTGGCGCTACGTGGACACCGAGGTGCCCGCCGCGCTCACGGGCGAACTGCGCGTCCAGCGGCTCTACGTGGTGGAGACCGACGGCAGCAGGCAGTACGAGGGCCGGATCGTGCTGGACGACCTCACCGCCTCGGTCGCGCCACAGATCTCCGTACCCGCAGACACCCCGCGTCAGGACCGCGCCGTGGTGACCGACGGGGACCTGCCCGCCAAGCCCGGTGCGCTGCGGGTCGCCGTGGTCAGTGACGCGCAGTTCACCGCGGACAACCCCGAAGGCCCGCTGGTCGCCCAGGCACGCCGGACCTTCCGCGAGGCGCTCGCCGCCAAGCCCGACGTCGTGCTGATCAACGGTGACCTCGTCGACCGGGGTACCGCGGCCGACTTCGCGCTGGCGCGCAAGGTGATCGACGACGAGCTCGTGGGCAAGGGGGTGCCCTGGTACTACCTGCCCGGCAACCACGAGACCTACGGTCCCGGCACCACGGCGGAGTTCCGCAAGGCCTTCGGCGACACCTTCCGCGTCGTCGACCAGGGCGGCGTGCGGATGGTGCTGCTCGACTCCTCGCTGGGCACGTTGCGCGCGGGTGGGTTCGAGCAGATCAAGCTGCTGCGCCAGGCCCTGGACTCGGCCGCGACCGATCCGGCGGTGCGGGGCGTGCTCGTCGCGATGCACCACCCCGTCGACGATCCACTGCCCGGTGGCTCCTCGGAGCTGACCGACCCGTTGGAGGGACCGCTGCTGACCAGCTGGCTCGCGGACTTCCGTGCGCGGAGCGGGAAAACGGCCGTGTCCGTCGCATCGCACGCGGGGCTGTTCCACGCTGGCCGCACCGACGGCGTGCCGTTCCTGATCAACGGCAACTCCGGCAAGGCCCCGGCCGCCGCTCCGGCCGACGGTGGCTTCACCGGCTGGACCTTGGTCCGCATCGACCCCGCTGACCAGCGGGAACCCGTGCGGGCGGAGATCAGGGCGCACGTGGACCGGCTGGAGCTGGCCGCCCCGGCCCGGCTCACGGTCGGTGCCACCGCGACCGCTGGGGGGAATCTCTTCCAAGGCCAGCGCAAGATTCCCCTCGGCTACCCGGTGAGCGCCGACTGGTTCGGTTCAGCCAACCTGCACATCGGCCCCGCGCAGGGGGCCACGGCGGCGCACATCGCCGCGTACGACCCGGCGACCGGCACGCTCACAGCGCTTCGAGCAGGCACGATCGAGCTCGGCCTCGCGGTCAACGGCACGAAGGCCACCGCCACGGTGCAGATCGGCTAGGCCCTACACCACATCACCGACGAGCTCGGCCCGCACCAGTACCTCGCGGGCCGAGTTCTCCACATCGGCCCCCGTTGTCCACAGATCCGCCCCGGCCCACCCCGCGCCGCCGGGCTCCCGGTGAAGGTGGGGGCATGCCTTCCAGCGCCCAGCCTTCGAGCACGGAACCGACCGGTACCCGCGGAACGCTCCGGCTCCGTGACGTCGCGGACCTCGTCGCCGGGGTCCCCCATCTGCTCGGCTTCCACCCCACCGACTCCCTGGTCCTGATCTGTCTCGCCGAACGCGACGGCGGGATCCACGTCGGCCTGGCCCTGCGCGTGGACCTGCCGCCCGTGCGGCACCAGCACACCGTTGCGGCCCAACTACTTCAGCCCGTGATCGCGCACGACGCCACAGAGGTGATCACGGTGGTGGTGTGCCAGGGCAGCCCGCCACCCTGGCCCGCGGAACCGCCGCACTCCGGGCTGATCGCGGCCCTGGACGAGGTGTTCGCGACGGGGCGGGTCCAGGTCAGGCACGCGGTCTGGACGGAGTCCATTGAGGACGGATCGGCGTGGCGGTGCTACGACGAACCCGACTGCGGCGGGACACTGCCGGATCCGGCGGACAACCCTTTCGCCGCGGCGGCCGCGCTCCTGGGCAACGTCACCTTCGCGAGCCGGGACCAGATGCGCGCCGTGCTCGACCCCGACCCGCCGGACGCGCTGGCGACACGCACCGCCCTCATCGACGCGCTGCTCGACGGTTCGGGCGGGGTGAGCCCGCCGGGCTTCGACAGCCCGGCTGACGCGGTGCGAGCGCTGCGCGAGGCGGTTACCGCCGTCGCCGAGCGGAGGCTCGACCTCGCCGACGAGGACATCGCCAGGTTCGCTATGGCGCTCGCCGACCACAGGGTCAGGGACGCGTGCCTGGCGATGGTGCTCGGAACGCAGGCCGAAGCCGCGGAGAACCTGTGGCTGCGGCTGACCAAGGGCGTGCCCGGCCCGGAGCGGGCGGAACCCGCGACCCTGCTGGCATTCACCGCCTACCAGCGCGGCGACGGTGCGCTGGCGAGCATGGCGCTGGAGGTGGCGGAGGACGCCGACGGGGCGCACCGCCTCAGCCGGATGCTGCGCGTGGCCCTGGACGCGGGCATGCCGCCCGAGGAGCTCACGGTGCTCGCCCTGGACGGCGCGGCGGAGGCCCGCCGGCTGGAAGATCGGTCATGACCGCCGGTCACGGGCAGTTGCCGCGACCGGCGGACCACGACGGAGTTGTCGCCGGTACAGCCTCAGTGCTTGCGGGCGAACTCCCACGCGTCGCTGACGATGCTGGCCAGGTCGGTGCGCTGCGGCTTCCAGCCCAGCTCCTCCTGCGCCCGCTCGCTGGAGGCGACCAGCACGGCCGGGTCACCGGCGCGGCGAGGTGCCACAGTGGCGGGGATGGCGTGGCCGGTCACCTGGCGGCAGGTGTCGATGACCTGCTTCACCGAGAAACCGCTGCCGCTGCCCAGGTTGTAGATCCGGTGCGTGCCCGGCTCGGCGTGCTGCAACGCCAGCTGGTGGGCGTCGGCGAGGTCGACGACGTGCACGTAGTCGCGGATGCAGGTGCCGTCCTCGGTCGGCCAGTCGTCGCCGTACATCTGGACCTGCTCCCGCTGGCCGAGCGCGACCTGGAGCACGATCGGGATCAGGTGCGTCTCGACCGTGTGCCGCTCGCCGTAGTTCATGTAGGCGCCCGCGACGTTGAAGTACCGCAGGCTCACCGCGGCCAGCCCGTGCGCGGCGGCGTAGGAGGTGATCGCGAGGTCGATCGCCAGCTTCGAGGCGCCGTAGGTGTTGGTCGGCCAGGTCGGCGCCGACTCCTTGATCGGCACCTCCTCCGGCTCGCCGTAGGTGGCGGCGGTGGAGGAGAACACCAGGCGCGGGGTCCCGTTGTCGCGCATGGCGTCGAGCAGGTTCAGCGCGGTGCCCACGTTGCCGTGCCAGTACTTGGCCGGGTTCTCCATGGACTCCCCGACCAGCGACTTGGCCGCGAAGTGCAGCACCCCGTCGAAGCCCTCGGCCAGCAGCGAGCCCGCGTCGCCCGCGTCACCCTCCACGAAGCGCGCGCCGTGCGGAACCGCGTCGGCGTGCCCGGTCGAGAGGTCGTCGAGCACGACCACCTCGTGCCCGGCCTCCAGCAGCCGGGCAGCGTTGACGCTGCCGACGTATCCGGCCCCGCCCGTGACGAGCAGCTTCACCTGGTTCCTACCTTCCTCAAGGGGTCATGCGTTCTTGTCGTTCTGGTCTGTCTCGTGCTCGCCTGCGTGGTCCCGGCCCGCGCCGGCGGCGGGCACCGCCACGAACAGCCGGGGCTGGGTGAACGAGCGCTCGGCGAAGGCCGCGGTGACGGCCTGCCGCACGTCCCGCAGGATCTCGGTCGGCACCAGCGCGATGGCCGAGCCACCGAACCCGCCGCCGACCATGCGCGCGCCGAGCGCCCCGGCCGCCAGCGCCGCGTCGACCGCGACGTCCAGCTCCGCGCAGGAGACCCGGTAGTCATCGCGCAGGCTCTCGTGCGAGCCGGTGAGCAGCGGGCCGATCTCGGCCATCTTGCCCGCGCGCAGCAGGGCGACGGTCTCCAGCACCCTGGCGTTCTCCGTGACCACGTGCCGCGCGAGCGGCCCCAGCTCCTCCGGCAGCCGCCGCAGCGCCGAGGGCAGGTCGTCCACGGTCACGTCGCGCAGCGCCGGCACGCCCAGCAGCTCGGCCGCGCGCTCACAGCCGCGCCGCCGGTCGCCGTAGGCGGAGTCCGCCAGCGAGTGGTTCGCCCGGGTGTCGATCACCAGGACCGCCAGGTCCTTGGCGGCCGCGTCGAAGGGCACCTGCTCCGACTCGCCCGAGCGCACGTCGAGGAACAGCACGTTGCCCCGGGTGCAGCACAGCGAGGCCGTCTGGTCGAGCAGCCCGGTGGGCGCGCCGACGAAGTCGTTCTCCGAGTGCTGCACCCACTTGGCGATCTCCGCCCGGGTGGGCGCGCCGTCGGCGTCCAGCTCGTGCCCGGCGAGACCGAGCAGCGCCAGCGCCACCGCGCACTCCAGCGCGTGCGAGGAGGACAGTCCGGCACCCGCCGGCACGTCGCCCGCGATGACCAGGTCCGCCCCGCCGATGTCCAAGCCCTGGCGGCGCAGCGCCCACGCCACCCCACTGGGGTAGGCCGGCCAGCCGGTCACCGACCCGGGCTCCAGGTCCGCCACCGCGACCGGCTCCGCCCGCTGGGCCTTGCCGTTGTCGGAGATCGTGGTGACCGCGAGCAGCCCGTCCGGCCGCGGCGCCGCGGCGACCGCGATCCGGTGCGGCAGCGCGAACGGCAGCACGAAACCGTCGTTGTAGTCGGTGTGCTCACCGATCAGGTTCACCCGGCCGGGGGCCGACCACACGCCCAGCGGCGCGCGGCCGAGCTCGGCGGTGAAGGACTCGGCGGCGCGGCGGGCCTGACTCACCGGACGCGGACCAGCACCGCGTGCGCGATGTCCATGGTCAGCTCGGCCGAACCGTGCTCGCCGCGGACCGTCACCGGCTTGTTGGCGCCGGCCGCGGCCACCTCGACGTCCTTGCCCGGCACCACGCCCGCGTCCTTGAGGTCGGCCATCAGGTCGGGGTCGGGCTGCACGTGCTCGGCGATGCGGCAGATCTCCACCCGGCCGCCGCCCTGCTTGGCCACATCGGTCAGCCTGCGCAGGTCGCGCTCGACCGGGGGCGCGGGCTCACCGACCCCGAGCTTGTCCAGCCCGGGGATCGGGTTGCCGTACGGCGAGGTCGTGGGGTTGCCGAGCAGCTTGACCAGCTTGCGCTCGACCGCCTCGCTCATCACGTGCTCCCAGCGGCACGCCTCGGCGTGCACGTGCTCCCACTCCAGGCCGATCACGTCGACCAGCAGCCGCTCGGCGAGGCGGTGCTTGCGCATCACCGAGATCGCCCGAGTCCGGCCGGACTCGGTCAGTTCGAGGTGCCGGTCCCCGGCCACCACGAGCAGGCCGTCGCGCTCCATCCTGGCGACCGTCTGGCTCACGGTCGGGCCGCTCTGCTCCAGCCGTTCGGCGATTCGGGCGCGCAGTGGGACCACGCCCTCCTCTTCGAGTTCGTAGATGGTGCGGAGATACATCTCCGTCGTGTCGATGAGGTCGTTCACACCGCTCCCCTTCGTCCCGTCCGATGTTAGTCCTAGTGGCTGACATCGAACGTGGGCGGTTGCTGCACCCGAGTGAGCCGGGCGTGCAGTATGGGCGCGTGTCGCCCTTGATCACACCGGCCCTGCTCGCCGAGGCGTGCTCCGCCGGCCCAGGTCCCGTTGTACTCGATGTCCGCTGGCGCCTGACAGGCCCACCAGGACGTGAAGACTACGACCGGGGGCACCTGCCCGGCGCTGTCTTCGTCGACCTGGACCGCGAGCTGGCCGCCGAACCGGGAGCGGGGGGACGGCACCCCTTGCCGGAGCCCGAGGCACTCCAGGCCGTGCTGCGCGCGGCGGGGGTCACCGCCGACCGGCAGGTGGTCGCCTACGACGCGGGCGACGGCTCGGTCGCGGCGCGCGCGTGGTGGTTGCTGCGCTGGGCGGGACACGAGCGGGTCAGCGTGCTCGACGGCGGGTTCGCCGCATGGGTGGAGGAGGGGCGCCCGGTCACCACCGAGGTGCCCGCCCCGGAGCCGGGTGACTTCGAGGTGCGGCCGGGCGGCATGCCGGTGCTCGACGCCGAGCAGGCCGCCGAGCTCGCCTCGGCGGGCACGCTGCTCGACGCCCGCGCGCCGGAGCGCTACCGGGGCGAGGTCGAGCCGATCGACCCCGCGGCCGGACACGTGCCGGGCGCCCGCAACGCGCCGTTCTCCCGGCACCTCGGCGACGACGGCCGGTGGTTGTCCTCCAGCGAGCTGGCGCAGCGGTTCGCCGAGCTCGGCGTGCGTCCGAGCGAGCCGATCGGCGCGTACTGCGGCTCCGGCGTGACCGCCTCTTCGGTGGTGCTCGCGCTGGAGGTGGCCCGGCTCACCAGCCAGGAGCGCCCGGCCGCGCTGTACGCGGGGTCCTGGTCGCACTGGTGCACCGACCCGGACCGCCCGGTCGCCACCGGTCCGAATCCGTGAGCACGCCGGTTCCCTTGTCCCACAAGGAGAACCGGCGTCCCCTCGGCGTCGCGGACCTGGTGTTCTTCGTGGTAGCCGCGTCCGCCCCGCTCACCGTGGCGGCGGGCGGGGTACCGCAGGTGTACGCGGCCACCGGCGTGCTCGGCCTGCCGGTGCTCTACCTGGTGCTCGCCGCCGTGCTCGCGGTGTTCTCCGCCGGGTACGCGGCGATGAGCAGGCACATCGTCGACGCGGGCGCCTTCTCCGCTTACGTCACCGAGGGCTTCGGTGAACGGGCGGGAACGGCGGCGGCGACCGTCGCGCTGATCGCCTACAACTCCATGCAGGTCAGCCTCTACGGCCTGTTCGGAGTCGCGGCGTCCGGGCTGCTGTCCACCAGCTCCGGCTGGAGCGTGCCGTGGTGGGTGTGCGCCCTGGGCGCGATGGCGCTGGTCGCGGTGCTCGGCTACCTGCGGGTGGACCTCAACGCTCGCGTGCTCGCGGCGCTGTTGCTCGTGGAGACGGTCGCGGTGATCGTCTTCGACGTCGCCGAGCTCGGTGGCGGCGAGCCCGCCGCGCAGGTGTGGAGCCCGGCTTCGGTCGCGACCGGGGCGGCGGGCGCGGCGCTGTGCTTCATGATGGGCAGCTTCGTCGGCTTCGAGTCGGCGGCGATCTACGGAGAGGAGTGCCGCGACCCCCGGCGCACCGTCGCGCGGGCCACCTACGTCTCGGTCGGCTTCATCGGCATCGGCTACGCGGCCACCGCGTGGGCCTTCGCCGCCGGGGCCGGCGTGGACGGTGTGCTCGGCGCTTCCGCCGAACACGGGCCGGAGCTGTTCTTCGTGCTCGCCGAGCGCGGTGTCGGTGGCTGGTTCGTCGATCTGACCCGCGTCTTCTACGTCACGAGCCTGTTCGCCGCGTTGCTGTCCTTCCACAACGTGGTCGCTCGGTACTTCCTCGCCTTGGGGCGCAAGGGAACCCTGCCACGCGCGCTGGGCAGGACGCACCCCGAGCACGGTTCGCCCCACGTCGGTTCGCTGACCCAGAGCGGGCTGGCGCTGGTGGTGGTCGGCGGGTTCGCGCTCACCGGCATGGACCCGGTCAGCACGCTGTTCACCTGGCTCACCAACGTGGGTTCGCTCGGGGTGATCCTGCTGCTGACGGTCACCTCGCTGGCGATCACGGTGTTCTTCGCCGGGCGACCGCGCGAGCGTTGGTGGTCGCAGCGGGTCGCGCCCGTGCTGGGCACGCTGCTGCTGGCCGCGATCCTGGTCCTGTCGATCAGCCAGTTCGACGTCCTGCTGGGGCTCTGAACCGGGCTCTATGCTGCCGGTCATGGCCGAGTCCCGTTCCGGCTCCGCGTGGCCGCTCCGGGGGCGTGCCGCCGACATCGCCGTCACCGCTGGCGTCGCTCTGTGCGTCGTGGGCGGTAAGGTGCTCGGCATCATCCTCAGCAAGGACGTCGTGAGTGCAGGGTTCCTCGGCTGGGTGATGATCGTGATCGCGTGCACCGCGGTGTGGTTCCGCCGCCGTCATCCGGTCGCGGTCGTGCTGGTGACCTTCCTGACGTGCGCGGTGTACTACCCGTTCACCGAGCCTGGCAGCCCGATCCTGCTCACCTTCGTCGTCGCGCTCTACACGGCGGCGGCCGAGGGACACCTGGCCGTCGCGGTGATCGTCGCCGTGGTCACGGTGATCGCGGTCGGCTACGGCGAGCTGAGGACCTCGGTCCGGCACGTCGACGACATCGCGTTGTTCATGATGGTCGGCTGGCTGGTCGCGGTGATCGCGGTCGGCGGGGTGAAGCGCAACCGCCAGGCGTTCCTGGAGGCGACCGAGCAGCGCGCGGTCGAGGCGGAACGGGGCAAGGAGGAAGAGGCGCGGCGGCGGGCGGGTGAGGAGCGGCTGCGCATCGCGCGGGAGCTGCACGACGCGCTCGGCCACAACCTGTCGATGATCCACGTCCAGGCCAGCGCCGCGCTGCACGGTGGTGACCCGGCGCAGTCGCGGGAGGCCCTGAAGGTGATCAAGCAGGCCAGCAAGGAGGCGTTGCGCGAGCTGCGCACGACCCTCGGCGTGCTGCGCCAGGTGGACGAGCAAGCGCCGACCGCGCCGGTGCCGAGCCTGGCGCGACTGCGCGACCTGGTCGAACGCGCCGAGGCCAGCGGAGGGCTTGAGGTGCGCACCGAGGTCGTCGGCGCCGAGCGACCGGTGCCGCAGCAGGTGGACCTCGCGGCCTACCGAATCGTGCAGGAGGCTCTGACCAACGTGACGCGGCACGCGAAAGCGAGCACGGCGACAGTGCGCGTGCACTACGACGACGACGTGGTGCGGGTGGAGATCGAGGACGACGGCACAGGGGGACCGGTGACACCGGGCAACGGCATTCACGGCATGGAAGAGCGGGTCCGGCTGCTCGGTGGCGAGTTCGGCGCGCGGCAGGGGACTGACGGCGGGTTCCTGGTCACCGCAACCCTGCCTGTCACGGACACCGTGCTGGGGGAGAGCACGTGATCCGGGTGCTGCTGGCCGACGACCAGACCCTCGTGCGCGCCGGGTTCCGCTCCATCCTCGACGGCGAGCCCGACATCACCGTGGTCGGCGAGGCGCCCGACGGGGCCGCCGCGGTGCGGATGACCCGTGAGCTCGCGCCGGACGTGGTGCTGATGGACATCCGGATGCCGGAGCTCGACGGACTTGAGGCGACCAGCCGCATCGTGGGAGACGGAAAGCTGGCCGGTACCAAGGTGATCATCCTGACCACCTTCGACATGGACGACTACGTCTACGGCGCGCTGCGCTCCGGCGCGAGCGGGTTCCTGGTCAAGGACACCGAGCCGATGGAGCTGATCCACGGCGTCCGGGTGGTGGCGCGCGGCGACGCGCTGCTCGCGCCCGCGGTCACCCGCAGGCTGATCGCCGAGTTCGCCTCGCGGGTCGCCCGGCCCGCCCCGAGCCCCAGGCTGGCGGCCCTCACCGACCGCGAGCGCGAGGTCATGGCCCTGGTCGCGGCGGGGCTGTCCAACGACGAGATCGCCGCGCGCCTGGTGCTGAGCCCGGCGACCGCCAAGACCCACGTCAGCCGGATCATGACCAAGCTCGCCGTGCGGGACCGCGCGCAGCTGGTGGTGCTCGCCTACGAGTCGGGCATGATCACTCCGGGTTGGCTGGGCTGAGGACAACCCCGGTAGTACGGGGACACCACTAGGGGACAACCGGTGGGGTAGCACGGGTGTCCGCTCGCGCGGGACGACCGCGGGCACCTCCGCCGAGCACGCTCTACCGCGTGGAGACACTGGACCTGGCTCGCCTTCAGTTCGCGCTGACCGCGGGCGCGCACTTCCTGTTCGTCGCGTTGACGCTCGGGCTCGCGACCGTGGTGGCCGTCCTGCAGACCCGGGCGACGCTGCGCCCCTCGCCGACGAGCACGCGGATGACCCGGTTCTGGGGGCAGCTCTACGTCACCAACTACGCGATGGGCATCGTCACCGGGTTGGTGATGGAGTTCCAGTTCGGCTTGAGCTGGAGCGGCCTGACCCATTTCGCAGGCAACGTCTTCGGGGCGTCGCTGGCGATGGAGACGCTGGTGGCGTTCTTCATCGAGTCGACGTTCCTCGGCCTGTGGATCTTTGGCTGGGGGCGGCTCAACAGGTGGGCGCACCTGGCCGCGATCTGGGTCGTCACGCTCACCGCCTACGCCTCGGCCTACTGGATCCTGGTGTCCAACGGGTTCCTGCAGAACCCGGTCGGCTACGAGGTCGTCGGCGACTCGCTGCGGCTGACCGACGTGTCCGCGGTGCTGACCAACCCGAACACGATCATGGCGTTCTGGCACGTGCTGACCGGAGCACTGGTGACCGCGGGCTTCTTCCTCGCCGGGGTCAGCGCCTACCACCTGCTGCGCCGCACCGGCGACACCGAGCTCTTCGCCAGCTCGCTGCGGATCGGCGTGTTCACCGCCGCACCCGCGCTGCTGGCCTCCGCCGCCACGGGCGGCATCCAGCTGTCGGAGCTGGCCACCACCCAGCCGATGAAGCCGAAGCTGCTGGGCTCCAACGCCGAGGAGTTGGCGAAGGTGGAAGCCGGGCTGGTCGAAAGGTTCGGGCCCGGCGACTACCTGCCACCGGCGGGCTGGGCGCAGGCGGGTGGACTGGTGATGCTGATCGTCTTCGTCCTGCTGTTCAACCTCGGCGGGTTCAGCGCGCTGATGGCGTTGTCGAAGCGCGTCGTGCTGCGGTTCCGGTTGTGGCACATGGCATTGGTGGTCGCGATCCCGTTGCCCTTCGTCGCGATGATCGCCGGGTGGGTGTACCGCGAGGTCGGACGTCAGCCGTGGGTGGTCTACGGGCTATTGCGCACCTCCGACGCGGTGTCGCCGGTCTCGGTGGGGGAGATGCGGGCCTCGCTCATCGCGTTCACCGTCCTCTTCGGACTGTTGATCGTCGTCAACTCGGTCCTGTTGGCGCGTCAGGCGAAGCGCGGCCCGGACGCGGTCGCGCTCGGCCGGGCCGCCGACGAGCACCGGCAGGCGCCCCTGCCCGCCGCGACCTACTGAGGAGAGCAGCACCATGGAGATCGTTGCGGTTGGCCTGCTCGCGTTCTTCGCCATCGGCTACTTCGTGCTCGGCGGGGCGGACATCGGCGTCGGCATGCTGTTGCCCTTCCTCGGCCGCGACAGGGCGGAGCGCCGACTCGTGATCACCGGGATCGCCCCGGTGTTCCTCGGCAACGAGGTCTGGCTCGTCGCCACCGCCGGAGTGCTGGTCGGCGCCTTCCCCGACCTGGAGGGCGAGCTGCTCACCGGCCTGTTCCCCGCGATCGTGGGACTGCTGCTCGGGTGGGTGGTCCGCGACGCCGGGCTGTGGCTGCGCCACCACATCGAAAGGCCCGTGTGGCAAGGGCTCTGCGACACCGCGATCGCCCTGGGCAGCTGGGCGGTGGCCCTCGCGTGGGGCTGGGCGCTCAGCTGCCTGCTCTCCGGCACGACCGACCACGTCGTCACCGAGCCGGGCGCACTGCTCATCGGGCTTGCCATCACGCTGCTCTTCGGCGTGCACGGCCTGGCCTTCGCAGCACTGCGGCTGTCCGGGACGTTGCGGGAGCGCGCGCTACGCCTGTCCGGGCCGTCCGGTGAACTCCGCACCTTCGCGTTGACCGGAGCCGTGATGGCGTTGCTGTGCCTGGCAGCCGGGTTCCGCCTGCCCCTGGTCCGCTCAGCGGCTGACCCCGCCACGCTGGAGCTCCTCGTCCCGGTGCTGTTGGTGATCACACCGTTGCTGGTGCTCGCGCAGGTCTGGTTGTGGCGGTTGTTCCGCCACCGGGTCGAAAGGCCGCTGTACCTGTGAACCCCGCCCGGATCGTCCTCGTTGCCGCACAAGGCATCCTGATTGTCGTCCAGGCTGAGCTGCTGGCGCGGGCGATCGCCCACCTCGACCCGCTGGTGCTGCCCTGGTTGGCCGTGACGGTAGCCGCTCGCGCCGTGGTGAGCTGGGCATATTCACTGCACAACCAGCGAGGAGCGGCGAAGCGGAAGGCCGACCTGCGCGTCGAGCTGCTCCGCCGCGCCGAGTCCCGTCCCTCCGGTGGCGAGTTCGCGACGCTGCTCACCAAGGGCTTGGACGCGCTCGACCCGTACTACGGCGGCTACGTCCCACAGCTCACGGCTGCGGTGGTCATTCCGCCGATCGTGTTGCTGCGACTGGGCTTCGCGGACCTGACCTCGATGGTGATCGTGCTGGTCACGCTGCCGCTCGTCCCGGTGTTCGGCGCGCTCATCGGGCTGCGAACGCGTGATGTCACCGAACGCCAGTGGGAGATGCTGAACCGCCTCGGCGGCCATTTCCGTGACGTCGTGGTCGGGTTGCCGACGCTGCGTGCGTTCAACCGCACCGAGCACCAGGCAGGCGTCATCCGAACAATGGCGGACGCGCACCGCCAGGTGACCATGGGCGCACTGCGGGTGGCATTCCTCTCTGGCCTCGTCCTGGAGCTTGTGTGCTCTCTGGCCGTCGCGCTCGTCGCGGTTCCGATCGGCCTCCGCCTGCTCGATGGCGGCATGAGCCTGGAGGCCGCGCTGGTCGTGCTGGTGTTGACCCCCGAAGCATTCCTTCCCTTGCGTGCCTTGGGAACCCGCTTCCACGCCGGAGCCGAGGGGCTGGCGGTGCTCGCGCGGGCCGAACGCGTCCTGGCCGAGCCGCGACCGCGTCGTGGGAAGACAACCACGGTTCTGGGCGAGATCCGCCTGGACGACGTCACGGTGACCTACCCCGGCCGCTCCCGTCCCGCGCTGCACCGGGTGTCCCTGGTAGTCGAGCCCGGTGAGCGGGTCGCCGTGACCGGACCGAGCGGAGCCGGGAAGTCCACGTTGCTGCACCTGCTGCTGGGCTTCGTCACCCCGGACAGCGGCCGGATCCTGGTGAACGGCGTCGATCTCGCCGATGTGGATCTCCACCACTGGCGCCGCGAACTCGCATGGGTACCGCAGAGCCCGCACCTGTTCGCCATGAGCATCGCCGACAACCTCCGCCTCGGTCTGCCGGACGCCTCGGACGACGCGCTCCGGGCGGCGGCGCACGCCGCCGGTGCCGAGGAGTTCATCGCGGAGCTCCGAGACGGCTACGACACGGTTCTGGGTGAGCGCGGCACGGGCCTGTCCTCCGGACAGCGGCAACGGTTGGCGCTCGCCAGGGCTTACCTCCGCGACGCGCCACTTGTGCTGCTGGACGAGCCCACGGCGAGGCTTGACCCACGAAGCGAGTCGGCGATCGTGACGGCCGCCGAGAGCCTCCTCGTCGGCCGCACCTCCCTCATCGTCGCCCACCGCCCCGCACTCCGTGCCCTCGCCGACCGCACACTCCACCTCCACCAGGGGCGCGCATGAAGGCCGTCATCGGAGCTGTCGCCAGCGGAGTCGCCGGAGAGATCTGCGGTGTGGGACTGGTGGTCGCCGCCGCGTGGTTGATCACACGCGCCGCCGAGCAGCCCCCGATCTCCGCGCTGGGGCTGGCCATCGTCGCCGTGCGAGGCTTCGCGATCTTCCGTGGTGTGTTCCGTTACGCCGAGCGGTTGACCGGCCACAACGTCGCGCTCCGCGCCGTCGCGGACCTCCGGGTTCGTGTCTACGAAACCCTTGTGCACCAACCAAAATATCGTGACGCGGACGCGCTCAAGCGGATGGTCGCCGATGTCGACAGCGTCCAGGACATGCTGTTGCGCGTGCAGTTCCCCACGGTGATCGCACTCGTCTCCAGCGTCGTCTCAATCACGGCGTGCGTGCTCGTGCAACCTGATGCCGGATTTGTCGTCGCGACCGGGATCGTACTCACCGCAACGGTAGTTCCCGCAGCGGCCGCACTAGCCGCACGCCGCACGGGAAAACTCGCGGCGCATGCTGCGCTGACGGAACACACGCTGGACCTGGTCGACGGAGCACGTGAGCTAGCAGCGGCCGGAGCTACCGAAGCCGCACTCGAACACGCAGACCTCTCCGCTGACGCGGTGCACTGCCTGGAGCGACGCTCTTCCCGAATCAGCAGCTTCGCGCTCGCGGCTGGCGTGCTCCTACAAGGGCTGACCGTCACTGTCGCATTGTCTCTGGCACCCAACGAGATCACCGCCGCTGTGCTTGCTTTCGCCACTCTCGCCGCATTCGAACTCCTCATGCCCTTGGCGGACGCGGCCCAACGATGGGTCGAACTTCGCCCTGCGGCACAACGTGTCACGGCGCTGTTCGACACAACTGTCCACAAGCGACAGAACGTCGGCTTCACGCTCACGCCGGGGACCACTGCGGTCATCGGCGCCAGTGGAGCTGGCAAGACCACATTGCTTGCCGCGCTTGCCGAACAGCAGCCGGAAGCGCGAGCGCTCACCCACGACGCGCACCTCTTCCGCGCCTCGGTACGCGCCAACCTGGTGCTGGCGAAGCCGGACGCGACAGAGGAGCAGATCCGCGAGGCACTGCGTCAAGCCGCGCTGCTCGATGTGGTCGGCGAACTCCCCGATGGGCTTGAAACCGTTGTGGGAGAAGGCGGTCACGGTCTCTCCGGCGGGCAGGAGCAACGCTTGCTGCTCGCCCGCGCGCTGCTCGCCGATCCGCCGGTGCTGTTGCTGGACGAGCCGACTGAGAGGCTCGACGGAGAACTCGCCGACGCCGTGCTCGACGCCGTGTTCGCGGCGAGGACCGGCCGGACCACGGTCGTCGTCACTCACGACACCCGGCTCGACCGGTTTGACCGCGTTGTCGAACTGGACGGCGGGCGCATCGTCTACGAGGGGGAACCACAGTGCAGAAGCGAGCCCGGCATCTCCTGGTCTGGCTGCACGTCATCACGTCAGTCGGATGGATGGGACAAGCGGTCGCCCTCTTCGCCCTGTTCGTCTTCGGGCTGAACACGCGGGACCCGGCGCTGCTGGCGAGTGCGAACGCGATGAGCGTGGTGCTGGACAAGCAGGTTCTGGCGCACCTGGCCAACGCCTCCGCTTTCACCGGCTTCATGTTGTCCGCGCTGACGCAGTGGGGCTACTTCCGGCACTGGTGGGTCCTGGTCAAGTTCGTGATCACCGTCATCCAGCTCGCGCTCGGCGTGTTCGTGCTCGTACCCACCGTGGCGGGGATCAACGTCTTCGCCACCGCGATGATGAGCGCCGCCATCGCGTTCCAGGCGTGGTTGTCGGTGGCGAAGCCGTGGAAACGGACACCGTGGACCGCGCCCGGCAAGATGCCGACCGGGCCGGGGTGGATGTTCGTGGTCTCGCTCATCGTCCCAGTGGTCGACTTCGCTGTCGGATTCGGTGTGTTCGGGCATCCGCAGCCGTTGCTGTCGCTCATGGTCGCGGTCGGATATCCCGTCTGGACGCGTCAGCTGCGCAAGGCGGCGCAGGGACGACGGCTTTCCTCGGCCGCAGCGCCGAACTGATTCCATACATCGGAGGATTGTCCGGTCTGGGTCACTGCTGTTGACTCGTGTGGACCGCCGCGCTCACGCTCATCCTGGAGAGCTCATGAGGCGCGTCCTGACCCTGTTGGCAACCATGGCCCTAGCCGGTGGAGTGCTCGCGGCCCCGGCGGTAGCCGCCCCGACGACATGGCGGCTCACCTCGCCAGATGGTCGCGGGCCGACCGCGACGATCACCCTGGGCGACGGCGGTCTTTCGCTGTCGGTCAGCCGGGGGCGCACCGTCGTTCTCCAGCCGTCCGCGCTCGGGGTCCGGACCGCCACCGCGGACCTGACCCGTGGCCTGTCCCTCGTCGGAAAAGAAAGACATCGGGTCAAAGAGCGCTATGAGACTGTAACCGGTCGCCAGCGCAGGCACGAGTCCGACGCCGTCGAGACGACGCTTCGCTTCACCGCGTCCGGTCAGCGTCTCGACCTGGTTGTCCGGGTCTCCGCCGACGGCCTGGGGTACCGCTACGTGCTGCCCGGGGCTGGACCGATCACCGTCACCGGTGAGGCGTCGGAGTACGCCGTGCCCGCCGCCGCGCGGGCGATCCTGTTGCCCTACAACAGTCGCAGCGACTACGAGTCCATCCACCGGCACTCGACCGTCGGCACGGCGCAGACCGGCGAGTACGGCTACCCGTCGCTGTTCAAGGTCGCGGACACCTGGCTGCTGGTCTCCGAGTCGAACATGAGCGGTGCCTACGGCGCGACTCGGCTGAGCCTCGGGGACGACCGGAAGTTCAAGGTCACGCTGCCGGACGCGGGCGGATCGGTCACGACAGCTCCGTTCGCCAGTCCCTGGCGCACCCTGACCATCGGTGACCTGCCGACCGTGGTGGCCAGCGACCTCGGTACCGACCTCGCCGAGCCGTCCCGGATCGCCGACACCTCGTGGATCAAGCCAGGGGTGTCGGCGTGGTCGTGGTGGGGCGACGGCACCGGAGACCTCGCGGTGCAGAAGCGGTACGCCGACTACGCGGCTGACCAGGGCTGGGAGTACATCCTGGTCGACTCCGGCTGGGCCACCTGGCAACCGGGCCAGGTCCAGGAGCTCATCGCCCACGCCAAGGCGCGCGGGGTCGGCGTGCAGCTGTGGGTGCGCTGGACCGACGTGGACACCGAGGAGGAGCGCGAGGCCAAGCTGCCGCAGTGGCGCGAGTGGGGCGCGGTCGGCCTCAAGATCGACTTCATGGACTCCGACGGCCAGGAGCGGATGCGGTTCTACGACGCGATCCTGGCGGCGACCGCGCGGAACAAGCTGATGGTCAACTTCCACGGCTCGACCGTCCCGCGCGGCATCGAGCGCACCTGGCCGCACGTGATGACCATGGAGGGGGTGCGCGGAGCGGAGGGGATCAAGCCGAAGCCGGACCGCAAGCCGTTCCCGCTCGCGCACTACGCGACCCTGCCGTTCACCAGGAACCTGGCCGGATCGATGGACTTCACCCCGGTCACCTTCAGCGCGGTGCGCGAGAACACCGACGCCGCGGAGCTCGCGCTGTCGGTGGTCTTCGAGTCCGGGGTCCAGCACTTCGCCGACCGGATCGCCACCTACGCGAACCACCCACTGGCGCAACGGTTCCTGCGAAGCGTGCCCACGGTGTGGGACCGCACCGAGCTGGTGTCCGGTGACCCCGGCGACCACGCGGTGCTGGCCCGGCGCAACGGTGACGAGTGGTTCGTCGGCGCGATCACCGCCGAGCAGGCCCGGACGCTGGAGGTGCCGTTGCGCTTCCTCGGTCCGGGGACCTGGCGGGCGGAGATCTACTCCGACACCGCCGACCGCCGGATCACCTCGGTGACGCGGTCAGTCACGGCGGGCGACACCCTGGTCCAGCCGGTGGGGCGCGGCGGAGGCTTCGCGGTCCGCCTTACCCGGGGGTAGTTTGCCCGTATGGGTGAGCGCGCTGCGGTGGTGTGGGACGAGAGCTTCCTCGGGTACGACCTCGGCGGCGACCATCCCCTGAACCCGGTCCGGCTCGACCTCACCATGCGCCTGGCCACCGAGCTGGGCGTGCTGGACGGGGTCGAGCCGGTCACCCCGCAGCAGGCCGCCGACGAGGACATCGAACGGGTCCACGACCCCAGCTACCTCGCCGCGGTGCAGGCCGCGCCGTACTCGGGGTGGGACGTCGGCCACGGCCTCGGCACTGCCGACAACCCGGTGTTCGACCGCATGCACGAGGCGTCCGCGCTGGTCGTGGGCGGTTCGCTGGCGGCGGCCGAGCGCATCGCCTCCGGGGCAGCCGACCGCGCGATCAACATCGGCGGCGGCCTGCACCACGCCATGGCCTCGCACGCCGCCGGGTTCTGCGTCTACAACGACTGCTCCGTCGCCATCGCCTGGTTGCTGGCCAACGGCTTCGACCGGATCGCCTACCTCGACGTGGACGTGCACCACGGCGACGGCGTGCAGGCGTCCTTCTACGGCGATCCCCGGGTGCTCACGATCTCCGTGCACCAGCACCCCATGACGCTGTGGCCGGGCACCGGCTACCCCCGCGAGCTCGGCACCGGTGGGGCGGAAGGCACCTCGGTCAACCTCGCCCTGCCGCCCGGGACGAAGGACGCGGGCTGGCTGCGCGCCTTCTCCGCCGTGGTGCCCGCGACCCTGGCCGCGTTCCGGCCGCAGATCCTGGTCACCCAGTGCGGCGCGGACACCCACCGCGAGGACCCGCTCGCCGACCTCTCGCTCACCGTCGACGGGCACCGGGCCATCTACAAGCGGCTCCGGGACCTGGCGGAGACCTACGCGGGGGGCAAGTGGCTCGCGCTCGGCGGCGGCGGGTACTCGCTGTTCCGGGTGGTGCCGAGGTCGTGGACCCACCTGCTCGCGACGGTGCTCGACCGCGACCTGGACCCGGACACCACCGTTCCGGCGGGGTGGATGGCGCACACCGCCCGCATCGCGCCGCACACCACGCTGCCCACCTCGCTCTCCGACGGCGGTGACACCGCGTTCGACCCCTGGGACGGCACCGCGGAGACCCAGCTGGACAACGCGATCCTGTCCACCCGGCGCGCGGTCTTCCCGCTGATCGGGCTCGATCCCGACGACCCGCGCGACTGACTCGGAGGAAGTCCACAATGGACGACGTGGTCACCGCGCCGACCGACCCCTACGACTATCCCCGCCACTGGGAAGCCGACGTCGTGCTCTCCGACGGCGGCACCGTGCACCTGCGGCCGATCGTGCCCGACGACGCCGAGAAACTGCTGGCCTTCCACGGCCGGATGAGCGAGCGCACCCGCTACCTGCGCTACTTCGGCCCGTACCCGCGCATCCCACCGCGCGACCTCGAACGCTTCACCACCGTCGACCACCGCGACCGGGTCGCGCTCGTCGCCCAGCTCGGGGACGACATCGTCGCGGTCGGCCGCTTCGACCGGCTCGGCTCCCGGGACGTGGCCGAGGTGGCTTTCGTGGTCGAGGACGCCCACCAGGGCCGCGGCCTCGGCTCGATCCTGCTCGAACACCTCGCCGCCGCGGCGAGGGAGACCGGCCTGCACGGCTTCGTCGCCGAGGTGCTCGCCGAGAACGGGCAGATGGTGCGGGTGTTCCGCGACGCCGGGTACTCGATCTCCAGGGCGATGGAGGACGGGGTGCTGCACCTGGAGTTCGCCATCGACCCGACCGAGCGGTCGGTGGAGGTCGCCCGCGCCCGCGAGCAGGCCGCCGAGGCGCGCAGCGTGCACAACCTGCTGCACCCGCGCTCGATCGCGGTGATCGGCGCGTCCACCGACCACGCCAAGGTCGGCCACGCCGCGCTGCGCAACCTGCTCTACGCGGACTTCGCCGGGCCGGTCTACCCGGTCAACGCCGAGCACCGCTCGGTCAGCGGCGTCCGCGCCTACGCCTCGGTGCTCGACATCCCCGACGAGGTGGACCTCGCGGTGGTCGCGGTGCCCTCCTCCGGGGTCGAGGACGTGCTCGACGACTGCCTCGCCAAGGGTGTCAAGGCGCTGGTGATCGTCAGCTCCGGCTTCGCCGAGACCGGTCCGGACGGCGCGGAGCTGCAGCGCCGGCTCTCGGCGGAGGCCCGCGCGCACGGCATGCGGGTGGTCGGCCCGAACGCGCTCGGCGTGATCAACACCGATCCGGCGGTCCGGATGAACGCCACCCTGGCGCCCGCCCCGCCCAGCAGGGGCCGCACCGGGTTCTTCTGCCAGTCCGGCGCGCTCGGCATCGCGATCCTGGCCGCGGCGACCGAGCGCGGCCTCGGCCTGTCCACCTTCGTCTCGGCGGGCAACCGCGCCGACCTGTCCGGCAACGACGTGCTCCAGTACTGGGAGACCGACCCGTCCACCGACGTGGTGCTGCTCTACCTGGAGTCCTTCGGCAACCCCCGCAAGTTCGCCCGCCTGGCGCGCAGGCTCGGCCGCACCAAGCCGATCGTCGCGGTGAAGTCCGGCAGGCACGCCGTCCGGCCGGGGCTCGCCGCGACCTCGGTCAGCGTGGACGACACCAGCGTTCAGGCGCTGTTCGAGCAGGCGGGCGTGATCCGGGTCGAGTCCCTCGCGCAGCTGTTCGACACCGCGCTCCTGCTGGAGTACCAGCCGCTTCCGCCCGGCCCGAGGGTCGCGGTGGTCGGCAACTCCTCGGCCCTGGGCATGCTCGCCGCCGATGCCGCGCTCGCCAACGGACTGCACCTCGCGTGCGACCCGGTGGACGTCGGCCCCGCCGCCGAACCGGAGGCGTTCGCCGAGGCGGTCAGCGAAGCCGTGCGACGCTCCGATGTGGACGCTCTCGTCGCGGTCTTCGTCCCGCCGGTCGCCATCCCGGGAACCGCGTACGCCAGGGCGCTGCGCGAGGCGGTCGCAGGCGTCGCCAAGCCGGTCGTGTCAACGTTCCTCGCGGTGGAGGGCGTCCCGGCGGAGCTGGCGGTGACCGGCCCGGACGGTGTCGCGGGGCGCGGGTCGATCCCGTCCTACCCGAGCCCGGAGCGCGCCGCGCTCGCGCTCGCCCGCGCGGCCCGCTACCAGCGCTGGCGCAACGCGCCGCAGGGCAGTGTCGTCCGCCCGGAGGGCATCGCCGCCGACCAGGCTCGGCTGCTGGTGGAGGAGTGGCTCGGCGCCGCCCAGCAGCGGGTGCTCACCGACGCGGAGACACTGCGGTTGCTGTACTGCTACGGCATTTCCGTCGTGCCCTACAAGGTTGTCTCGGACATGCACTCGGCCGTCACCGCCGCCGAGGAGCTGGGCTACCCGGTGGTGCTGAAGACCACCAGCGAGCGGATGCGGCACCGCACCGACCTCGTCGGCGTCCGGCTCGACCTCGACGGTCCGGCCTCGGTCCGCGGCGGGTACTCCGCACTGCACGAACTGTCCGGAGTGGACGAGGTGTACGTGCAGCGCATGGCGCCGCGCGGGGTTTCGTGCGTCATCGGGCTCCAGGACGACCCGTCCTTCGGCACCCTGGTGTCCTTCGGGGTGTCGGGAGTGGTCAGCGACCTGCTCGGCGACCGGGCCTACCGCGCCGTCCCGCTCACCGACGTGGACGTGGCCGACATCGTGCTCGCGCCGAAGGCCGCTCCGCTGCTCACCGGCTACCGGGGTGCGGAGCCCGCCGACCTGAAAGCGTTGCAGGACTTGGTGTTGCGCGTCGCCACCCTGGCCGAGGACCTGCCGGAGGTGCGCTCGCTGGCGCTGGAGCCGGTGCTGGCCTCGGCCGAGGGCGCGTTCGTCAGCAGCGCCAAGACCACCCTGGGCGCCCCGCCCTCGCGCGGCGACACGGGTCCGCGTCGCCTGCGCTGAGGGCACGCGCGACTCACTCGACGCCGGGGCGCACCTCGGTGACGCTGATCGGTCCGGCGATCGGGGCGGGCCACTCGGTGGTCACCCGGGCGCCCCTGGCCTCCGACGGCAGGGTGAACGACAGCCACGCGACGGGCTGGCGCTCGCCCTCCAGCCGGGTGCGGATGAGCGACGAGGCGGGCCGGCCGGGGGCCACGGTCACGGCCTCGGCGTTGACCGGCGAGCCGGTGATCTGCTGGATCGGCAGGGCCCGGCCGCTGTCGTCGGCGAACACCAGGTCGGTGGGGACGCCGCGCAGCACGCAGGTGCCGCCGGCCGAGGTGAACACAACCCGCCAGTACGAATGGCCCATACCGGAATCGTTGTAACGCACGGTCACGTTGACGTCGTTCGCGCCGCAGGGGGCCGCCACGATCGGGTTGGCCTGGGCCGCCCCGGCCATGGCCAGCGCCGCTGTGCTCATGGTGGCGACCACGGCGGCGGATGCGAAGCCGCGACGAAGGCTCGCGTTCATGGAGCAGACTCCTCAAATCCGGTGTTCGACGCCCGTTTTCCGAGGACTCGGGCATCGGGCGGGCCGAAGCGGCCCACGTGATCAAGACGACCGGAACGGCGGAGAAGTTGCTGCCAGTGGGCTAGCTCACCGGCATGGAGCAGCGCCCCTGTGCGCCACGTGGTGGTCACGCAGGGTTTATTAACCTTTTCTCTACGGAGTGGCCGTTTCAGCGCAGGACGAATTGTCCCAGGAGTCCCTGAGCTTGCCGCAGAGCGCCCCCAGCTGCGCCACCTCGGCCGCGGTGAGCGGGTCGAAGACGAGCTTGCGGACCTCGGAGACGTGACCAGGGGCGGCGGAGGTCAGGCTCGCCATGCCCTCGTCGGTCAGCTCGGCGAGCTGACCGCGCTTGTCCGTCGGGCAGGACTTGCGCCGCACCCAGCCGAGCTTCTCCAGCTTCGACACCGCGTGCGAGAGCCTGCTGCGCGAGTACTCCGACTGTTCGGCGAGCTCGCTCATCCGCAGCTCGCGGCGCGGCGCCTCGGAGAGCCGGACCAGGATCTCGTAGTAGGTCAGCGGGATCCCGGCGTCGCGCTGGAGCTGCCGGTCGAGCTGCTCGTTGAGCCTGCCCATCACGGAGACCAGTGCTCGCCACGTGCCCTGTTCGTCGGCTTCCAGCCACCGCGTGTCGCTCATGCGGTCCATCCTACCTTCTCTAGTTGAACTCTCAATCAAAGTGGGCTACTCTCCTGGTTGAGAGTTCAACTACGTGAGGACGACGCCATGAGCACCGCAATCCAGATCCCCGGTTACGTCGCTGGCACCTGGGCCATTGACCCGGTGCACTCCAGCGTCGAGTTCAGCGTTCGGCACATGATGGTGAGCAAGGTGCGCGGCCGGTTCACCTCCTTCTCCGGCGAGCTGGTCACCGGGGAGAACCCGCTGGAGTCGCGCGTCACCGCCTCGATCGACCTGACGTCGATCAACACCAACAACGAGCAGCGCGACGCGCACATCCGCTCGAAGGACTTCTTCGACGTCGAGACCTTCCCGGAGATGACCTACCGCTCCACCGGCCTGCGCGCCGACGGGGAGAGCTTCGTGCTCTCCGGCGAGCTGACGCTGCACGGCGTGACCCGCGAGGTCCCGCTCGCCCTGGAGCTCAACGGGTTCGGCCCGGACGCCTACGGCGGCACCCGCGCCGGGTTCTCCGCGACCGCGACCATCAGCCGCAACGACTTCGGCATCGACATCGCCATGCCGATGGACGGCGGCGGCGTCGTGGTCGGTGACAAGGTGCAGATCTTCCTGGAGATCCAGGCCGTGCTGCAGGGCAGCTGATCACGTTTGCCCACATTGACGCCCCGTGCCGTGGAGCACGGGGCGTTCTCTGTTCTACTCTGGAGTACACGGTTGACCACTCGCCCTTGCTTCGAACCGGTTGGGGTGATTACCGATGGCCTTCAAAGTCGACTTCCTCGCCCGCCTTCAGGAATGCGTCCTCGGCACCGGTCCCGTCGAGCTGGCGGAGCCAGAAGCCGTCGCGGAGTTCGCCGAGTACTTCGCCCACCTCCCGGAGTCCGACCGGAGGCTGTGCTACCTGACCACCGTGGACGAGGTGTCCTCGGTGTTCTGGAACAGCGAAGAGATCTGGTCCGAGCTGGTGCCCAACTTCGGCCGCGAGGACCGCGACTGCGAAGCGCTGCTGGACAGCCTGGTGGACGCGACGATCTCGGCCGAGGTCGACTCGATCGAGCTGGGCCTCCAAGACCCCGGCTGACCCGCGCTCTCCCGCCATTCGCGGGCTTATGGACCGCTCCGGAGTTCCGGACACGTCCATAAGCCCGCGAATGGCAGGCTGTGGGCGTGGTGAGCGTTGTCGCGTTCGGAGTGGCCTGGTGGCTCGGGCTGTACTTGATCTCCCGTGATCCGGGGAAGCCCGCGTTGGTGCGAGCGGGTGTCGGCCTGGTGGCCTACGCGGCGGCGCTCGCCGTCGAGGCGCTCGTCCCCGTCGCCGCCTCCGACGACGTGCTGCGCCAGGTCCAGGGCGTGCTCGTCTGCGTGCCACCGATCGCGTGGAGCGGAGCCGTCGTCGCGCTGCTGCCGGAGAAGTACGCGAAGTGGTGGCGGACGGCACTCGTGCCGCTCGGGCTGCTGGTGCTCGCGCCCGTCGTGGTGGACAGCGACTGGGCGAGGCTGCTCCGCGCCGTGGACGTGCTGCTGCCGCTGGTGATCAGCCTGGTGCTGCTCGCCGGGCACCGCGCGCGGCTGCGGCCGGCCCCCGTTCGGACGACGCTGATCGTCGTGACCCTGTTCCTGGGGCTCGCCGCCGTGCTGGTCACCCTGCCGCTGTCGTTCCTGCCGTCCTGGCTCGTCGTCACGGCCATGGGAGGGGACCTCGTCCTGCTCGGCCTGGCGATCGCGGTGTTCGACGCCTTCGACGAGGGGCAGACCCTGCGCGCCGACATGGGCCGTTCGGTGCTCACCGCGATGCTCGTCGCGCTGGTCTTCGGCGGGCAGGTCGGGCTGGCGATGGCGTTGTCCACCGGGCCGACGCTGCCGTTGACCGCGCTGCTGCTGGGCAGTGTGGCCGCCGCGATCAGCGTCCAGGTGCTGGCCAACCCCATTCAGGGGTTGCTCGATCGGGTGGCCTTCGCCGACGCCCCCGAGCTGCGGCACGCCAGGGCCGAACTGCGCGAGATCGGCGACGCCCTGCCGCGCCGCGCGGAGAACCCCGAGCTCGCCGCGCTCGACGACGCCGAGTTCGCGAAGCTCACCCGCCGCGCGCTCGGCAACTACGGCGACCTCGGGCGGTTGGTGAGCAGCCCGCTCACGATGCTGCCGAGAATCACCGACAGCCTCGCCGAGAAGAATCTGCCCGATCAGCCGCTGGAACGCGCCAACGAGCTGAAGCAGCTGTTGCTGAACGGGATTCTTCAGCTCAAACCACGCGACGGGGAGTTCGGCACCAGCGACGAGTGGCGCTACTACAACGCGCTCTATTTCCCGTATGTCCTCGGATTGCGGCCCTACAGCCGCCGCGACCGCAACGACAAGCTCGACGAGACCTCGAAACGCGCTCTGCAGTGGTTCTCGCGCACGGTTCCCGAGCGGACGCTCTACAACTGGCAGAACGCGGCCGCCAAGCTGGTCGCCGCGGGGCTGCGCCAGGAAATCCGCAGTTGAGCTGCTGAAACTGGCAGTGGATGGCAGTGTCGTGTCTGCTGTTGGCAGTGGTTTCCGACCTAACTTGGCCTCAGTCGAACGAACCGCTCCCGACGAGCGGCACAGCCAGGAGGACGGATACATGACCACGATCGCCAACACCCGCAAGGACGCTTTCCTCCGGCTCGCCCTGAAGCTCGACGCGGTGGTCACGGGGGCGAACGGAGTCGCTTATCTGGTCGGCGCCGGAATCGTCGGCCCGCTGCTCGGACTGCCGGCCGGCTTGCTGGTTCCCGTTGGGATTTTCTTGCTGCTGTTCGGAATCGCGGTGTGGTTCACCGGAACCCGCAAGGAGATCAGCACGAAGGCCGCGTGGGGTGTCGCGCTGGTGAACCTGGTGTGGGTGGTGGACAGCCTGGCCGTCGCCTTCGCGGGCTGGTTCCCGCTGACCGGCTGGGGGGTCCTGTGGATCATCGCCCAGGCCGTCGTGGTCGACGTGTTCGCGACGCTCCAGATCGTGGGACTGCGCAGGATCACCCGGTGAGGTGATCTCGCCGCGAAGGCGGTGCCCCGGCCGGGGTGCCGCCTTTCGCCTGGCGTGGCCCCGGTGATCAGGTGATTGCCCGTCTCAGCCCGCGTCGTTGTGCGCGCCACCCGGCCGGGTGCGCTATGTGCATGGGGTACGTCTTTTCGGCCCAGCTGGGCCGGCCACCGACCGGGTGACGCCGGTTGACGTGCCCGCCTGGCATCCGTGACAAGGGAGTGACACCATGAACGACGGTCCCAGGATGCGGACGTGCCCTGCTTGTCTGGGCGCGGGTGTCATCCCCGAGGATGACTACGCGACATGTGGGAGATGCGGTGGACTTGGCGAGATCCCCGGGTGAGCTCCAGAGCACGGACGCCTGCCGTCTGTGCGAGGGAACCGGTGACATCGTCTGGACCCAGCCCGTTCCGGTCTCCGGCAGCTACGAGCTCCGCGAGATGCGCCATCCCTGCATCAACGGCTGCTCCGGCTGGTGGCAGCCACGCAGCGCCGAGCAGGACCGGGTGGTCGAGGTCGTCAACGGCCCGCACCTCGAAGCGTGACCACCAAGAGCGCCCCGAAGCCGCTTCGGGGCGCTCTTGCCGTGTGGGTCAGCCCTTGACGCAGACCACCTGACGCAGCTTCGCGACGACCTCCACGAGGTCCTGCTGGTTCGCGATCACCTCGTTGATGTCCTTGTACGCGCCGGGAATCTCGTCGACCACTCCGGAGTCCTTTCGACACTCCACGCCGGCGGTCTGGCGCGCGAGGTCGTCGGCGGTGAAGCGCTTGCGCGCCGCGTTCCGCGACATCCTGCGCCCCGCGCCGTGCGAGGCCGAGCAGAACGACTCCGGGTTGCCGCGCCCGCGCACGATGTAGGACCCCGTCCCCATCGAGCCCGGGATGATGCCCATGTCGCCGTGCCCCGCGCGGATGGCGCCCTTGCGGGTCAGCAGGACCTCCTCGCCGAAATGCGTCTCCTCGGCGACGTAGTTGTGGTGGCAGCTGATCGCCTCGTCGAACTTCACCCGGGGGAACTGCTTGCGCACCACGTCGTAGACGAGCCGCATCATGACCGCCCTGTTGCGGCGCGCGTACTCCTGCGCCCAGTACAGGTCGTGCCGGTACGCCCGCATCTGCGGCGTGTGCGCGAGGAACACCGCCAGGTCCGGGTCGGGCAGGTCCTGGTTGTGCGTCAGTCCACGTGCGACTTCCATGTGGTGCTGCGCGAGCACGTTGCCGATACCGCGCGAGCCGGAGTGCAGCATCAGCCACACGGCGCCCTCTTCGTCAAGGCACACCTCGATGAAGTGGTTGCCGCCGCCAAGGCTGCCCATCTGCATCCGCGCGCGTTCCGCCTTGTCCTGCACCACCTTGGTGAGGTCGGCGAAGCGCGCCCAGAAGCTGTCCCAGCCCGCCTTGTCGCTGTCGGCGTCGCCGGCGCGGAACGCGACGTCGCCGCGGTGCATGCCGAAGCCGACCGGCACGGCCTTCTCGATGCCGGTGCGCAACCGTCGCAGGTCGTCGGGCAGGTCTTCCGCGCGCAGCGAGGTGCGGACCGCGGACATGCCGCAGCCGATGTCCACCCCGACCGCCGCGGGCGAGACCGCGTCGCGCATCGCGATGACCGAACCCACCGTTGCGCCCTTGCCGTAGTGCACGTCCGGCATCACCGCGACGTGCTTGACCACCCAGGGCAGAGCCGCGATGTTGTGCAGCTGGCACATGGCGATGGGTTCGACGTCCTCCGCGCGGGTCCAGAGACGGATGTCCGCCTGCTGACCGGGAATCGTCGTGATCGCCATGCGCCACAACGTACTTCCCCACACCCCACCCCGCACCGCATTTAGCGCCATTCGCGGGCTTATGGACGTGTTCGGAGCTCCGGAGAGGTCCATAAGCCCGCGAATGGCCGAGTTGGGTCAGGGGGTGATGAGGGTGCCGTCGTGGCGGCGGGGGATGTCGAGCGGGTTGGCGTCCTGGAGCTCCGGGGGGAGGAGGGCGTCCGGCCAGGACTGGTAGGTGACGGGGGCCAGCCAGCGGCGGATCCCGGTCGCGCCGACGGAGGTGTGCAAGGGCGCCGTGGTGGCGGGCCAGGGGCCGCCGTGGTGCATCGCCCAGCTCACCGCGACGCCGGTCGGCCAGGCGTTGAAGACCAGGCGTCCCGCGAAGCGGCGGATCTCGTTGAGCACCTCGCCCGCCAGCTCGTGCTCGTCGGGGTCGGCGTGCACGGTCGCGGTGAGGCTGCCTTCGAGCTCCCGCAGGACTTCGAGGAGCTGAGCCGGATCCGTGTACGTGACGACGATCCCGGACGGGCCGAAGCACTCCTCGGTCAGCTTCTCCACGTCGGCGGCGAAGTCCTCGATGGACACCTGGTGGAGCCTGGGGGCGACGCTCCAGCCCCCACCATCACCCGACCCGGTCGCGACAAGCCGTACCGCGGAGTGCGTGGCGAGACTGTCCACACCGGACTCGTACGAGTCGCGCATCCGCTCGGTCAGCATCGCGCCGCCGCCCGCGCCGCCGACCGCCTTCGCCAGTTCGTCCACAAGGGACTCCGGGGCGAACAGCAGTCCGGGGTTGGTGCAGAACTGGCCGACGCCCATCGTGAGCGACTGGGCGAAACCCGTTGCCAGCTCGGCGGAACGGCTCGCCGCCGCCGAGGGCAGCACGACGACCGGGTTGACGCTGCCCAGCTCTCCGTAGAACGGGATCGGCTCCGGGCGGCCCTGTGCGAGGTCGAACAGCGCGCGCCCACCGCCGGTGGAGCCGGTGAAACCAACGGCCTTCACCTGCGGGTGCTGCACGAGCGTGCGGCCCGCCTGGGTGCCGTAGACGATGCCGAACACACCCTCCGGCAGGACGGAGCTGACCACGCGCGCGGTCTCCCGCGAGGTGTTCGGATGCGCCGAATGCGCTTTGACCACAACGGGACAGCCCGATGCGAGGGCGGAAGCGGTGTCGCCGCCTGCCACCGAGAACGCGAACGGGAAGTTGCTCGCCGAGAACACCGCGACCACGCCCAGCGGTTGCAGGATGCGGCGCAGGTCCGGGCGCGGCGGGATGATGTCGGGATCCGGCGAGTCGATGGTGGCCTCGCGGTAGCTGCCCTCGGTGATCACCTCGGCGAACAGCCGCAGCTGGTTCGTCGTGCGCTTGAGCTCCGTGGTCAGCCGGGGCACACCCAGCGCCGTTTCGGTGTCAGCGGTGGAGATCAGCAGCTCCGCCTCGGCGTCGAGCGCGTCCGCGAGCCGGGTCAGCACCGCGGCCCGGTCCGTGGCGGCGGCCCATGCGGGGAACGCCCGCGCCGCCGCGCTGACGACCGCGTCGACCTGACTGTCCGAAGTGGATGGAACGGGCTCGCCGAACGCCTCGCCGGTGCGGGGGTTGTAGCCCTGGACTCCCTGCGAGCTCAACGGCCCGCCTCCTTCCGTGCCGTGTCCATGTCCGGTCCGCACCACGCGCCGCCGACGAGGCGGTGCGGATCCTGGTCCAGCTGGGGTTCTCCGTGCTCGGCGATCAGCTCCGCCGCGAACACCTCGGAGTCGTCCTGCGAGACATAGCCGATCGCCTTCGCCTCGGCGAGGCTGAACCAGCCGCGGGTGTTGTTGGAGACGCCCCACACCACGCGGTAGCCCGGCTTCGGCGTCGACAGGCAGGCCTCGAACAACCGCGCGCCGTCGTCGGGGGACAACCAGGTGGAGAGCATCCTGGTGTCGCGCGGCTTCTCGAAGCAGGAGCCGATCCGGATGCTGATCACGTCGAGCCCGTAGCGGTCGGCGTAGTGCGATCCGATCGCCTCGCCCGCGACCTTGCCGACGCCGTAGTTGGTGTCCGGCCGGGGAAACGCGTAGTCACCGACCTCGCCGACCGTGCGCGGCACGTAACCCACCGCGTGGTTGGAGCTGGCGAAGATCACGCGCTGGACGCCTTGCCTGCGGGCCGCCTCGAACACGGTGTAGGTGCCGTTGATGTTGACGTCGAGGATGTCCTTCCACGACGCCTCAAGGCTGTGCCCGCCGAGGTGCAGGATCGCGTCGACGCCTTCGCACGCGCGTTCCATGGCGTCGAGGTCGGTCACCGAGGCGCGCACCAGCTCGACGGCCTCGCCGTCGGCCGCCGGGGGGAGGTCGGCGATGTCCAGCAGCCGCAGCGTGCGACCCGGCCTCGCCAGCCGGGTGCGCATCAGCGTGCCGACGCCGCCGGCGGCTCCGGTGAGCAGAATCCGTTCGGTCACAGGGAAAACCCTTCCTGGGTCAGAGGCTCGTCAGACCTGGCTGGCGGAGCAGTTCGCTCAGCGTGCGTGCGGCGCCGAGCAGGGCGGAGATGACCTGGCGCTCGTGCGCGTCGTCGAGGCGGGCGACCGGGACCGAGCAGCTGAGCGCGTCCGTGACCGGGCTGCGGTAGGGCAGCGCCACCGCGAAGCAGCACAGGCCCGGCGTGTTCTCCTCGCGCTCGAAGGCGTAGCCCAGCGAGCGGAACTCCGCGAGCTGCGCCCGCAACGCGTCCGGGCTGGTCACGGTGTTCGCGGTCAGTGGCGCCATCTCCTCCGGCAGCAGGGCCGCCACCTCCTCCGGCGGCCGGGTCGCGAGCACCGCCTTGCCGAGCGCGGTGCTGAACGCGGGCAGCCTGCGGCCGACGCGGGAGACCACGCGCAGGTGGTGCTCGGACTCGCGGCTGGCGAGGTAGACCACGTTCGGCCCGTCGAGCCGGGCGAGGTGGACCGTCTCGTTGATCTCCTGCCGGACCTGTTCCATCAGCCGGATCGCCGTGCGCACAACGGGGTCGTGGTCCAAATAGGACGTTCCGACGAGGAGTGCGCGCACGCCGATGCCGTAGGTGCCGCGGTCCGGCTCGACCTCGATCCAGCCGCGCGCGACCAGTGTCTGCAACAGCATGTACAGGCTGGACTTGGGGTAGTTCAGCTCGCGGTGCAACTCGGTCAGGGTCAGCCTGCGGTCGAAAGAGGCCAGAACCTCCAGCAGCTCAACGGTTCTGTCCGCCGACTTCACCGCGGCCGGTCGGGTCGCGCTCCCAGTGGCCGCTTCGCTCACGACGGCCTCCTCGTCTTCTCGTCCTCGGTGCGCTAGCCCCCTTGACAGCGCGTGAGACCGATTCTTACAGTCCTCCCAACTCGTTCACAAGTACGACTGACGTTCAGAAATGTGAACAGTAGGGTCTGGAGGAGGGTCAATGTCGATCGGCACCTCGCGTTCGGTGGCCGCAGTGCTGGCCGCGTTCGGCCTCCTCGCGGCCGGGTGCGGCACCGCGTCGGCGCCGCAGGGCGACCCGAACGCCCCGCTCGAGGTGTGGACCCGCAGCCTGGACGACACCGCGAAGGTCTACGAGAAGATCTTCGCCGACTTCACGGCCAGGACCGGCGTCAAGATCGACTACAAGCCGGTCTACAACGACTTCGACAAGCGCATGCAGGAGCGGGCCGCCTCGCGCGACCTGCCGGACCTGGTGATCACCGACGTGAGCGCGCTCGGGGTCTACCAGTCGCAGGGCATGGTCACCGAGGTCGACCGGGCCTCCTTCGCGGGCGGCGCGGACCTGGTCGACCGGGCCTGGAACAACGCGAAGGGCTCCGACGGCAAGTACTACGGCGTCCCCGTCTCCACGCAGGCGCAGGCCACCTTCATCCGCAAGGACTGGCGGGAGAAGCTGGGCAAGCCGGTGCCGACCACGTGGGCCGAGCTCGTTGACCTGGCGAAGGCGTTCACCGCCGGCGACCCGGACGGCAACGGGCAGAGCGACACCTACGGCATGCTCGTCCCCGGTTCCACCGACCGCGGCTACCTCGCGTGGTGGGCCTCCTCCTACATCTGGCAGGCGGGCGGCGACATCCTCGCCGAGGACAACGGCAAGTACCGCGTCGCGGTGGACTCGCCGGGAACCGTCGCCGCGGTCGAGTGGTTGCGCGGGATGTTCTGCGACAGCAAGGTGGTCCAGCCCGGCGCGCTCACCACGATCACCAACGACGCGCACACGTTCTTCGAGCAGGGCAAGGCCGGGATCTACCTCACCGGCCCGTACATGATGGGCCGCTTCGACAAGGCGCCCGGCAAGGACAAGTACGAGGTCATCGCCTCGCCCAAGGGCCCGAGCGGCTCCACGGTGCTCGGCGAGGGCGAGAACATGTACCTGATGGCCGGGTCCGCGCGTCCGGCCGACCAGAAGAAGCTCGCCGAGTTCATGGTCTCGCCCGATGCGCAGAAGGCTGGTATGCAAGGGGTTCCGCGTCCGGTCGTGCGGCTTCCGGTCAACTCCAAGGTGGACGTGAGCGCGGTCTACAACGACCCGAGGTGGAACACCGTCGCCGAGGTCTACGCCGAGGACGCGCGTCCCTTCCCGAACGTGCCGAACTTCCAACCCTTCCGCCAGCAGACCGCGGAGACCCTGAACGCCCTGTTCGCCCGCTGCGGCAGCGACATCCGCGCCGAGCTGGGCAAGCTCGCCGCGAACCTGAACAAGGAGCTGAAGTCCCAGGGGATGGCCAAGTGACCACCCTGGCCACCCGAGACGTGGACCCGGCGGCTAGTGGCGGCGGTGCCGCCGGGCTCCACCCCGTGAGGCGGCGGCACCGCCGTCGCCTCACGGGAACCCTTGTGCCATGGCTGTTCCTGGCCCCAGCGCTGCTGATCTTCCTGCTGTTCAAGTACATCCCGATGGCCGAGGGCATCCGGCTGAGCCTGTTCAACGTCCGCCCGTTCCTCGGCGACGTGTGGGTGGGGCTGGACAACTACGTCACCGTGCTGACCGACGAGCGCTTCCAGTCGGCACTGGGGCGCACGCTCCTCCTCGCGTTCGGGCAGACCGCGGGGTCGATGGTCATCGGCTTCGCGCTGGCGCTGCTGTTGGAGGGCACAGCGCGGTCGCTGTGGTTCGTGCGCTCCGCGGTGTTCCTGCCCGTGGTTGCGGCGACGGCGGTGGTCGGCGAGATCTGGCGGCTGTTGTACTTCCCGGCCGACGAGGGCTTCCTGAACTCGGTGCTGTCGTGGTTCGGCATCGGCGCGCAGCCCTTCCTGGACAGCCCGGACACCGCGCTGTGGTCGGTGATGGGCGTCGGGATCTGGAAGGGCGCCCCGTACGACATGGTGATCATCCTCGCCGGGCTGGCCGGGATCGACCGCCAGCTCTACGAGTCCTCCGCCATCGACGGCGCCTCCACCGTGCAGCGGCTGCGCCACGTCACGCTTCCCGCGCTACGCCCGGTGATCACCATTCTGCTGACCCTCGCGGCGATCCGTGGACTGCGCGTGTTCACCGAGGTCTACGTGCTCACCGGCGGCGGCCCGGCGGGATCGACGGACGTGTGGATGACGCGGGTGTTCTCCCTCGGGTTCGAGCGCAACGAGCTCGGTGTCGCGTCGGCGGGTTCGGTGGTGCTGTTCCTGGTCACCCTCGTGCTGACGCTGGTCGTGCAGTACTACCGCAAGCGCAAGGAGGCGATGTGAGCACGGGAGTCGCCGGGCGCTGTGACACGGCCCTGGGCTGGGGGAGCGGCCGCACCGCCGTCCTGAGCACCGCGGGCCGGATCGCGCTGTGCACCGCCGCGCTGCTGGTGTTCTGCGGGCCGTTGATCACCGTGTTCTCCGGGGCCTTCGACAACAGCCCCGACCCGACGAAGCTCTCGCTGCTGCCCAACAACCCCTCGACGATCAACTTCGAGGTGGCGGGCGAGCGGGGCATCTGGGGCTACCTGGTCAACTCGCTGGTGATCGCGGGCGGTGGCCTGCTGCTCCAGGTCTCGGTGAGCGTCTTCGCCGCGTACGCCTTGGCGCGCAAGAAGTTCCGCGCGCAGGCGCTGGTGATGCTCGCGGTGCTCACCACGATGATGCTCCCCGAGGAGGTCATCGCGATCCCGCTGTCGCTGACCATCGGCCAGCTCGGTCTCAAGGGGACGCTGCTGGGCGTGATCCTTCCCTTGGGCGCCTGGGGTTTCTCCATCTTCGTCATGACGGAGTTCATGAAGGAGATCCCGGTCGAGCTGGAGGAAGCGGCCAAAGTGGACGGCGCGAGCGAGCTGCGGATCTTCGCGCAGATCATCGTCCCGCTGTGCCGTCCCGCCCTCGGTGTGGTCGCGGTGTTCGGCTTCACCATGATCTGGGACCAGTACCTGCTCCCGCTGATCGTGGCGACCGAGCCCGCGGACTACACCCTGACCGTCGCGCTGGCATCGCTGCGCTCCGACGACCAGGTCGGTCCCGGTGTGGTGCTCGCGGGCGCGCTGCTCGCCCTGGTGCCCAGCCTGCTGGTGTACCTGTCCCTACAGAAGTCCTTCCTTCGCGGCATCACCTCCGGTGCGGTGAAGGGATGATCCGTGTCGGCGCGGATACGGGCTCGAACGCTGGTCTCGACGTCGTGAGGTCTCACATGCAGCTGGATGGAGTGCTGTTCTTCCCGGTGACACCGTTCACCGGGACCGGCGAGGTGGCCGAGGGGGTGCTGGCCGAGCACGTGAAGCACGGGGTGGACGCGGGACCAGGTGGCGTCTTCGCCGCCTGCGGAACCGGTGAGTTCCACGCGCTGGAGCCCGTGGAGTACGAGCGCGTCGTCCGGGTCGCGGTCGAGACCGCGGCGGGCAAGGTCCCGGTCTTCGCGGGCGCGGGCGGACCGCTTCCGCTGGCGAAGCAGTTCGCGCGCGCGGCGCAGAAGGCAGGAGCCGACGGTCTCCTGCTGCTGCCGCCGTACCTGGTCGGCTCCCCGGCGGAAGGGCTCGGCGACTACGTCGAGCAGGTCGCCTCCGCCTCGGACCTGCCGCTGATCATCTACCAGCGCAACAACGCCGTGTTCACCCCGGAGAGCGCCGTGCGGGCGGCGAGCCTGCCGACGGTGGTCGGGTTCAAGGACGGCCTCGGTGACCTGGACCAGATGCAGCGCATCGTGCTCGCGGTCCGCAACGCGGTGCACAAGCCGTTCCAGTTCTTCAACGGACTGCCCACCGCCGAGATGACCGTGCCCGCGTACCGCGGCATCGGCGTGGACCTGTACTCCTCGGCGGTGTTCTGCTTCGCCCCGGAGATCTCCCTCGCCTTCTACGAGGCGGTCACCACCGGAAACTCCGCGCGCGTCAACACTTTCCTCAGTGAGTTCTTCCGTCCGCTGGTCGAGCTGCGCGACACCGTGCCCGGTTACGCGGTCTCGCTGGTCAAGGCCGGGGTGCGGTCGCGCGGGCTCGACGTCGGCTCCGTGCGCGCGCCGCTGATCGACCCCGCCCCGGAGCACGTGCGCGAGCTGGAACGCATCATCGCGACGGGTCTGGGGCTGCTGTGAGGATTCGCGAGGTCGTCGTCACGCCGATCGCCTTCGCTGACCCGCCGCTGCTGAACTCCGCGGGCGTGCACGAGCCGTGGGCGCTGCGAAGCATCATCGAAGTGATCACCGAGGACGGCGTCTCGGGTCTGGGCGAGAGCTACGGCGACCAGGGACACCTGGACCTGCTGAACGCGGTCGCGCCTCAGCTCGCCGGACTCGACGTGTTCGCGACGAACGCCTTGCGCGCCAAGGTTTCCACGGTGCTCGGTGGCGCCAGCAACTCGGACAAGCACGGCCTCACCGGCCAGATCACCGCCGAGGGCACCATCGACCGCGTGTACTCGCCGTTCGAGGTGGCGTGCCTGGACGTCCAGGGCAAGATCCTGGGGCGCCCGGTCAGCGACCTGCTCGGCGGCGCCGTGCGGTCCGCTGTTCCCTACAGCGCCTACCTGTTCTACAAGTGGGCAGGGCATCCGGGTGCCTCCGACGACGAGTGGGGTGCCGCGCTGGACCCGGCGGGCATCGTCGCCCAGGCGCGGAAGATGATCGACGAGTACGGCTTCGGCTCGATCAAGCTCAAGGGTGGGGTCTTCCCGCCGGAGCAGGAGATCGAGGCCATCCGCGCGCTGCGGGAGGCCTTCCCCGGACATCCGCTGCGCATCGACCCGAACTGCGCGTGGTCCACGGAGACCTCGCTGCGCGTCGCCGAGGAGCTGAGCGGGGTCCTGGAGTACTTCGAGGACCCCACACCGGAGATCCCCGGCATGGCCGAGGTGGCGGCGAAGGCCGGCATCCCGTTGGCCACCAACATGTGCGTCGTGGCGTTCGAGCACCTACCCCAGTCGGTCGAGCTGGACGCGGTCCAGGTCATCCTGTCCGACCACCACTACTGGGGCGGGCTGAACCGGTCCCGCGAGCTGGCCGCGATCTGCCGGACCTTCGGCATCGGCCTGTCCATGCACTCCAACTCCCACCTGGGGATCAGCCTGGCGGCGATGACCCACCTCGCGGCGGCCACGCCGAACCTGGGCTACGCCTGCGACACCCACTACCCGTGGAACGCGGCCGACGACGTGGTGGTACCCGGGGTTCTGTCCTTTGTGGATGGAGCGGTCCCGGTGCCGACCACGCCGGGCCTCGGCGTCGAGCTCGACCGTGACAAGCTGGCGCGACTGCACGAGAACTACCTGAACTGCGGCATCCGGCAGCGCGACGACACCGGGTACATGAAGCGGTTCGACCCGAGCTACGAGAGGAAGCGACCGCGGTGGTGACCAAGGTTCCCTACGCCTATCCCTGGGACCTGGTGGGCGATCCGGCGGCTGCGGAACGCATCGCGGGACTCGGAGCGGACGCGGTGGCCCTCGCGGCGTCCTACCACACGACCAGGGCGGCGACCCCGTCCCATCCGAACCACCGCATGGTCACGGCGGCGCGCGCGGCCTGCTACGTCCCGATCCGCCCATCGGAGTGGCGGGGCCGCCTGGTTCCGCCCGCGCCGACCTGGGTTGACGGCCCGGACTCCTTCGGCGTGGCAAGGGAGTCGCTGCGCTCTGTCGGGCTTCCCGTGCACGCGTGGACGGTCCTGACGCACTCGACGTACCTGGGTTCGGCCCATCAGGACCTCGCCGTGCGCAACGCGTTCGACGACGTGTACCCGTACGCGCTGTGTCCGTCCAATGAGGACGTTGCGGAGTACTGCGCCACCCTGGTCCGCGAGATCGTCAAGCTCGGCGACCTCGACGGCATCATCCTGGAGGCATGTGGTCCGCTGGGCTTCTTCCACGGTGGACACCACGAGAAGACCGACGGCGCGGACTGGGACAAGGTCCAGCAGCAGCTGTTGTCGCTGTGCTTCTGCGCAGGGTGCGTCCTGCGCTACGCGAAGGTCGGCGTTGACCCCGTTGAGCTGCGCGCCTCGGTCAAGTCCACTGTGGATGGTGCAGTGCCGTCCAGCGTGGAAGAGGCGCTCGGCGCGGATCTGGCGGCCCGGCTCAGCGAAGCCCGCACCGCTGTGGCGGCGGATCTGAGATCGTTGCTGGTCAACGAGATCCGCGCGCTGGCTCCGTCCATCGCGATCTCGCTGCACGGCAATGCCGACCCGTGGGCGACAGGCCCCTTCGCCACGGTGGCCCCGGAGATCCGCGAGGACATCGACACCCTGGTGGTGAGCTGCTGGCCGGGGCCGGAGGTGAGCGTCCCCGGCATCCAGGCCATGCGCGAGCTGGCGGGTCAGGACCGGGGAGTCGCGGGCTACGTCCTGGCCCTCCCGCCCCGCCCGGCCGACGCCGCCGCCCTCCGTGCGGAGTTCGAGCGCTACCTCGCGGCGGGCGTGGACGAGCTGCACGTCTACCACGCGGGCCTGGCCTCCCCGGCTCGCCTCGCCGCCATCCGCGAAGCCCTGACCGCGCTGTAGCCCCCTCGACGAAGGCCCACCTGCCGAGCCCCCGAACTCGCCAGGTGGGCCTTTCCCATGCCCGGGACACATCGGGGGTGCGTATATATCGGGGGACGATATATAGTGTCGGCGTGGCACACGAGGCGATGAACGAGCAGACGTTTCTCGTGTTGACCGTGTTGGCCGACGAGCCGCTGCACGGGTACGCGATCGTCCGCGCCGTGGGGGAGATGACCGAGGAGCGGGTCCGGCTTCGAGTCGGCACGCTGTACGGGGTGCTCGACCGGCTTGTCGCCGGGGGGCTGGTCGAGCACGACCGGGACGAGGTGCACCAGGGCAGGTTGCGGCGCTACTACCGGCTCACCAACGCCGGGGCCCAGGCGCTGCACGCCGAGGTCGCGCGGTTGAACAGCAACGTCAGGGCCGCCACGGCGCGGCTGCGGGCGTGGGGCTTCGAAGGGGGCACGGCATGAGCCGGTTGGAACAGCGCTACCGCAGGATGCTGCTCGTGTTGCCGCGGTGGTACCGCGAGGAACGCGAGGAGGAGATGGTCGCCGCCTTCCTCGCCGACACCGACGAGCACGACGAACTCCGGCACGAGTTCGGCTGGCCCGGCTGGGGCGAGTTCGGCAGCCTGGTCGCGTTGTCTGCCCGCACTCGGTGGCCCGGAACGGTCGGCAGTCCCCGTGCTCTGGTCAAAGGCCAGGTCGTGCGCCTGGTCGCGCTCATCGGGTTGCTGACCGGGTCGGTGACGGCGACGTGGTCCCTGCTGATGAGAGTCGCTCCGGGGCTGTTCCCCTCCCCCTACTCCCGTGTTGAGCCGCTTCCCGTGGACTGGTACGAGATCGTCGCGCTGACGACCAACGCCGTCACGGTGTTCACGTTCCTGGCGTTGCTCTGGGGCGCGCGACGGGTCGCATTGGGTGGTGCGGGGGTGTTGCTCACGCTCCAGGCGTACCACCTCGTCGAAGCGGTGAGCGGCCCGGTGAACCTCATCTCGATCCTGGTGGCGTTCTCCGTGGTCTCCACGGTGTACGTGCTGTGCGCGTTCGCGGGGTTCCACTCCGACGCCCCGAGAATCCGGGGAGCACGGTGGTGGCTGGTCGCGCTCGTGGCCCTGAGCGCTTTCAGCCTCGCGGGCATGTGGAGCCCGGTGTTCGTCAACCACGTGTGGCTGTTCCTGGCCGCAGCGGTCGGCTACCTGGTCGTGCATTACAAGCGGCTCTGGCGGGCACCCGCGGCCTGGTTGATCGCGGTCGCCGTGGTGTTCGGGCTGACGGCCGTCCAGCGCCTCGCCGCGCTGCCGTACTCGCTGGGCACCGACCAGGTCTCCTGGACCGCGTTCGCGTTCCTCATCGCCGAGCCCGTCGTGCTCGTGGCGTCGGCGGTGTGGCTCCGGGCCGAGGCGGTCAAGACGCTCCCGCCGCGCACCCGGAGCGCGCTCACCGTGACGAGCTGATCAGCCTCCCTGGGGGCGGTACATCGAGCAGAGGCGGTCCAGCAGCGGGTCGGCGGCCAGCTCCTCCGGCCCGCGCGGCGTGCAGGACAGCAGCAGGTGGAAGCCGAGGTCGTCGGCGATCGGCAGCAGCGGGGCCAGCCAGGACAGGCCGACCTCGCCGCCGCTGACCCGGTCGTAGTCGTCGACGACGAGGTACAGCTCCGGGCCGCTCCACCAGCTCCGCCCGCGCACCGCGTCGGCGCTCGCCTCCACCGGCGGCAACCTGTTGTGCAGCAAGGAGTGCAGGTCTCGCAGCATCTCCGCGCCCGCGTCCGGGTCGTCGGCGTAGCCGACCAGGTGGTCGCCGAGGTCCTCCGCGGTGTCGCGCAGCTCGCTGCGGTAGTCGAAGAGCAGCACCTTGCTCTGCGCCGCCGAGTGCCTCAGCGTCACCTCCCGCAGCAGCGCGCGCAGCAGCTCCGAGCGCTCCTGGCCGGACTCGCCGAACACCGCGAAGTGCGGGCTCACCGCCGGGTCCCATGTCACCGTGCCGGTGGGCTGAGGTTCTTGCGGCGCAACGGGTTCCGGCTCCGGAGCGAGCGGGGCGACGGGAACCGGCGGCTCGTCGGGCACCGGCGGTTCCCCGGCGGGCGGCCGCGGGGAGGCCGCGCTGAACCGCGCCAGGGTCTTCGCCAGCGTCGGCAGGTCGGGGCAGCCCTGGATGCGCGGCCGGGCCACCTGGATGTCGTGGCCGCCCGCCTCGACGCCGCGACCCGCCTCGTGCAGCTCCAGCGTCGTGCCCAGCTTGGACCGCATCTGCCGGTCGATCGCCTGCCAGCTGTCCGTGGCCAGCGCCAGGTGCACGCCGTAGAGCGGACCCGCCTCCGCCAGGTGCTCGACCAGCGGCACCAGCTCGGCGAAGCGCTCCCGCAGCCGGGGCCAGCCGTCGATGATCAGGAACACGTCCGACGGCCAGTCGTCCAGCGGCTCGCCGTGCAGCCTGCGCTGCCGCAGCACCTCGATCGACTCGATGCCCGCCGCCGAGAACAGCGCCTCCCGCGAGCGGACCACCTGGCCCGCCCGGTACACCAGCTCGGCGACCTGGTCGGGTTCGCCCGCGCCCGCGCACCCCAGGACGTTGCCCAGCTCCCGCAGCTCGCTCAGCGGCCCCTCGCCAGGGTCGAGGTCCACCAGCAGGCAGCCGACCTGGTCCGCGGGGTGCCGCAGCGCCAGCGAGGCCAGCAGCGTGCACAGCGCCGTCGAGGTCCCCGACCCCGGCTGCCCGTAGGCGGCGAGGTGGCCGTGCGGCCCGGCGAAGTCGAACAGCAGCGAGTAGTGCGCGAGCGCCCCGGGATCGTCGAGCACGCCGATCGGCGTGGACAGCCGCTCCTGCGGCGAGAAGTGCGTGTGCTTGGCCAGCAGCCGGCCGTCGTCGGTGATCACCAGCGGGTAGAGCACCGTGTCCAGGTCGTGCGGGGCGGGCGGCGGCAGCCAGGCCGTCGGCGGCGGCGGGCTCCAGCCCGCCAGGGTTCTGACCAGGCGCGACGCCGACGAGCCGCTGGTGACGGCCTGGAAGGTGGCCAGCCCGGTGGGCCCGGCGCGCAGGAAGCCCGCGCCCGGTGCGTCGAGCGGCAGGTGCGCCGCGTCCGGGGTGCCCAGCGCGATCCGCGAGGTCTCCTCGTCGTTGGTGCGCAACGCGACCCGCCACGCCAGGTGGCTGTAGAGGCCGCGGAACTGCTCGGTGTCGATCTCGCCGGTGGTCAGCACCAGGTGCAGCCCGCCGCGCGGCCCGGCCTTGGCCGCCCACAGCAGGGTCTCCCGCAGCGCCGGATCGGCCGCGAGCACGTCGTACCCGGCGACTGCGCACACGATCGCGGGCAGCTGCGGCAGGTTCTCCCCGGCCTGCAGGGCCTCCTGGTACTCCAGGAACCTCGGGTGGCCGCCGTCGAGCTGGAGCTGGTGCCTGCGGTCGACCTCGCCCTGCAGCTGCTCGGTCATCCTGCGCCGCTGGCGGGGATCGTGCGCCAGGTCCAGCGCCGTGCCCAGCACGTGCGGCAGGCCGGCCAGCTCCTCCAGCTCCGGCGCGCCCCGGTGCCCGAGCAGCACGAAGTTCACCGCCTCGGGCGGGTGCGTCAGCGCCAGCCCGAGCAGCAGGTCGCGCAGCAGCTCGTCCCGGACGCCGCCCTCCGCGCCCACGATCACACCGTGCGGGCCGAGGCCGCCCGCCTCCGCCTGCTTGAGGTCGAGCACCAGCGGAGCGCCCGCCGGGTCGAGCCCGATGGGCGCGCGCAGTCTTCGGTCGAAGGGGCGCGGCGGCCACGCGGGCTGCGGGTGCAGCGCCTCGATGCCCGGCACGCCGAGCAGCCGCAGCAGGTCGGGCGAGGGGGCTGGGGGAGCCGCCTCCTGGGCGGGCTCCCAGTGCTGCGGGACGGTCTCGGGGTTCATCGCAGCGCGTCCTCCTCCGCGAGCGGCGGTTGCCAGACCGCGTCGGTGTGACACGCGATCTGCACCAGCGTCGAATTGCCGTCCGGGGCCACCAGCACCGCCCGGCCCGGTGGCAGCGGACTGGGCGCGACCGGCCCGAACAGCGGTCCTTCCTGCGGGTCGCCGGAGAGCAGCACCCCGGTGGCGCCCGCACTGCGCACGGCGGTCAGCACCGGTCCCGAGTGGGCCTTGGCCGCACCGGCCGTCGACCGCGCCAGCACCACGTGCAGCCCGATCCGCGCACCAGCGGGCAGCAGCGGCAGCAGCGGCAGCAGCGGGTCGTGCGTCGGCCCGCTGAGCTGGTCGTAGTCGTCGACGATCAGGAAGATCTCCGGCCCGGCCCAGCCCCGCCCGCTGCCCTCGGCGGCCGCCGCGTCTGCGGCGGCGAGCCGGGCGGACATGGCCGTGCACAGGTCCTCGACGATCGGCTGGAGCGACTCCGGGTTGGGCGCGAAGCCCGCGAGGTGGTTGCCCAGCCTCGTCGGCAGGTCCGCGAGGTGGCCGCGGTGGTCGGTCAGCACGATCCGCGCCGCGCCGGGGTCGCAGTTCTCCGCGATGCCCAGCATGAGCAGCCGCAGCAGGTTCGTCCGCCCGCTGCCCGGCTCGCCGTAGATCAGCATGTGCGCGGTGCGCAACGGGTCCAGCGAGACCGGGGCCAGCGCCTCGTCCACGCCGATCGGGAAGGCCGGGCCCGTCGCCGGGGGCAGCGCCGAGGGCTGCACCATCGTCGGCATCGGCTCCAGCCTCGGCACGACCGCCCCGGTGCCGAACTGGTTGACCAGGTCGCGGACCTCGGCCACCGTCGTCGTCCTGGGCAGCACCGGCGCGGCCAGCTGGAAGTGCCTCGGCACCCCCGCCGCCCCGTCCGGCCGGGGTTCGAGGTGGATGCCCCTGCCGGGGACGCCCAGCGGCACCTGCTCGGCCAGCCGCGCCTCCACCAGCGAGGTCTGCGGGTCCTCCAGCCGCAGCTCCAGCCGGTTCGGCAGCAGCTCGGTCAGCTGCGGTGGCAGGGCGTCCCACCGGTCCACGCTCAGCGCGAGGTGAACACCCACCAGCGGCCCGCGGGCCGCGATCTCCAGCAGCGCGGCCTCGGCCCCCTGGTGCTCGCGCAGCAGCCGCGCGGCGCCGTCGACCACCAGGAACGCCTCGCGGGGCAGCGGACCCTGCTCGGGCGTGGACTCCAGCAGCTGCCGGAACCCGGTCGGCGAGCTCACCCCGTGCGCCCGGCACAGCTCCGTGCGCGCGCGGATGATCCTGGCGAGCTCACCGAGCACCCGCCGGACCTGGGCGGGGTCCCCTGGCCCCGCCACGGTCGCGGTGTGCGGCAGCCCGTCGAGCTCGGTCAGCCCCGGCCGCTCGCCGCCGTCGAAGTCCAGGCAGTAGAACCCCGCCTCGCGCGGGGTGTGGGTGAGCGCGAGCGTGGTCAGCAGCGTCAGCAACGCCGTCGAGGTGCCCGAGCCCGGCCGCCCGCAGACCGCCAGGTGCCCCGGCCCCCGGCCGAGGTCCAGCTCCAGCCGGGGCAGCTCGCCGTCCGGCCCGCTCACGTGGTGGTCCAGCCTGCCCAATGGCACGGTCATCCGGCCCGGCTGCCACTGGTCGGTGGACAGGCCGCGTTCCGGGTCGATGGACAGCCAGCCCAGCACCTCGGCCAGCGGCATCGGCCGCAGCGGCGGCGGCCACAGCGCCCGCGGCCGCGGCGGGGCCCAGCTGACGACCCGGTCGGCGACCGCCCGAACCAGGCCGGACTGGTCGGGGGCCTGGAACGCCGCAGCCCCGCCGACCGGGTCGGTCAGGTAGCCCGCGCCAGCGGGCAGGCCGTGGGCGTCCTCGGTGCCCAGCAGCATCCGCGACTCCGCTGGCGACCCCGTGCCGAGCACGATCCGGCACGACAGGCTGCGCTCCAGCCCGCCGAGCGCGCCGGGGTCCAGCCGCTCGCCGCACACCAGCAGGTGCATGCCGAGGGCCTCGCCCTGCTCGGCCAGCCGCAGCAGCGCGTCGCGCACCTCAAGGGACTGGCCGACCAGCACGTCGTAGTGGTCGACGGCGATCACCATCGGCCGCATCGGCTGCTGCTGGGCGGCCTTGCGGGCCTGGTTGTACTCCTCCATGCTGCGCGCGCCCAGCGCCCCCATCCAGCCCAGCCGCTCGTCGGCGAGCCAGTGCAGGAACCGCGCCAGCCTGGCGAACAGGCTCGGGTCGACGTCGAAGCGCGCCGAGTGCGGCGGGTAGTGGCCGACGACGCCGAGCACCTGCGGCAGCCGTTCCAGGTCGCGGAAGCTCCCGCCCAGGTGGTCGACGAGCAGCAGCTCCAGCTGCGCGGGGTGGTGGTGCACGGCGAGGCCCAGCACCAGCGAGCGCAGCAGCTCGGTCTTGCCGGAGCCCGCCGCGCCGACCAGCAGCGCGTGCGGGCCGTTGCCGCCGTGGTGGCTGGGGTTGAGGTCCAGCGTCACCGGGGCGCCCGCGCCGTCGAAGCCGATCGGCACCCGCAGCATCCGCTCGGGCGGGCGCGCCGCCCAGCACCGTTCCGGGTCGAGCTGGTCCACGCCGACCACGCCCTGCGAACGCGGGACCTCGGCCTCTGCTCCGCCGGTCATCACTGTCCTCCAGAGGAAGGGCGCCTGCGCTGCCGGGCATTATCCACAGTGGCCACACGGCCGCCCACCCGGATCAGCTTTCCTTGGCATTTCAATGAGTTTCGGTTCCGAGCAACCCGCTGCGGGGGAGCTTCCGTCTCTAGGGCATGAGACGCATCGCAACCGTAGTCGGCACCGGCGCACTGCTGCTCACCATGGCGGCCTGTGGCTCGGAGGTGGGCTTCGGCGGCCAGCCGTCGAACAACCCGCCCGCGTCCAGTGCGCCCGGTCAGCCGACCTCCGAACCGAACATCGCCATCCCGAAGCCGCCCGAGGGCGGCACCGCCATCCAGGACAAGCAGCTCGACCCGGCCAGCCAGGACATGGACGGCTACAAGCGGCTGGTCTGGACGAAGGACAACGGCTCCACGGTCGGCACGTACGGCCGCGAGGGCGGCTGCAGCAAGGTCAGCGGCGAGGTCGTCGAGCAGACGGACAAGACCGTCAAGCTCCTGCTCACCGAGCGGCACCCGGACAAGACCCAGGCTTGCACGATGGACATGCGCTACCCCCCGGTCGAGCTGAAGCTGGCCAAGCCGCTCGGCGAGCGCGTCGTCTCCGTCGAGCAGCGCGTCGAGAAGAAGTGATGCCGCGTTGAGGGCGGCGTTCCCGGCGGCAGGGGCCGGGCGCGCCGCCCTCCGCACCCCGTTCACCCGAGGAGCGCGCGGAGAGCGCCCCCCGCCACCAGCAACGCCAGCACGGTGACCACCGAGTTGGCCACCCGCCAACCGGGCGCCCCGGCCGGGAGCGACGCCGTGCGCGGCTCGGCGGGGACCCCCAGCCCCACCAGCTCCGGCCGCAGCGGCCCCAGCCCCCGGTCCGAGCAGGACGCGCACAGCAGCAACGCCACACTGGCCACTGTGGACAGCGGTGGGCGGTCGGCGGTCGCCGGTTCCGGCGCCGCCACCACCGCGAGCCCCTCCGCCCGCGCGACCGCGTCCAGGCGTTCGGTCCACTGCTCCAGCCAGGCCGACACCGCGTGCGCGTAGCCCGGCTCGGCCCGGTCCCGTTCCGCCTGTGCGGCCAGATCCACCCGCAGCGCGGCCAAGATCCGCTCGGGGCCGAGATCGTGCAGCTCCGCCGCGGAGAGCCCGTCGATCCGCGACGGCCAGCACCGGGTCAGCTTCAGGTCCAAGGCGTGGTCGGTCTCGTCCGGCGGCGCGTGCCCGGCGAACACCGTCTCCAGCATGGCCGCCGTCGCGACCCCGGCCCACGCCAGCGTCCGCAGGTCCCGCCGGGTGATCCGGAGGACCAGCGGGGTGAGCGTGCCTGCGGGCTCGGGTTCCGGCACCGCGCCCAGCCTGCTGAGCACCGCATCCCGGACCTCCGGCTGCTCCCGCATCCCGGACATCCAGAACGCACCGGAGCCGTCCCAGGCAACCACGGCGCCCGTGGTGTCCGGGAAGTCCTCGTCGCTGGCCTCGTCTTCGCCCACCGGAAAGCCGTGCAGGGCGGGATCGCGCCCCGTCGCGGTGATCACGCCAGCCGCGGCCACGAGCATCGCCCGTGCCCACAACCCCTGCGCCACCGAGGTTCTCGCGGGATCCAGCCACACCGCCGTGACACTGCGCTCGTGCGGGAAGCCGGTCTCCACCGAACCGACCCGGCCGTCCTGACTCGCCAGCCAGCCGTCGCCGGAGGGCACGACCCCGTAGCGCCTGGTGAAGTACGCCAGCACCGCGATCACCGCCGCCGCACCGGTGAACACCCACCACGGCGGGACGGTCTCGGTGTCCGTCCCGTGCACCAGGTGCGCGAGTGTCGCGCAGACAGCCGCTCCCGCCAGCAGTCCCCACCGCAGCAACGGCAACGACCCGGTGGACAGGTCGCCGCTGATCTGCACCGACTCCGCCGGTACCCAGGGGAACCGGCGCCATGCCGGAACGCGGTACTCGCTCATGGTGCCGAGTATCGCCAGACGAGAACGATTCGTCGCCTGAATTCCTTGCCGCGCAAGGAATCACGCGAGGAGAGCGAAGACCACGGCCGCCACCAGGGCCCCGGTCAGCGCGATCAGCACGGTGTCGGCCAGCCGCCACAGCCGCGCCCGCGCGGGCCGCAGCACCGCGACGGTGCCCGGCTTCTCCGGCACGCCGACCGTGGTCAGCTTGGGGCGCAAGGGAACCCGGCTGACGTCGGTCTCCGCCGCGACCAGCCGGACCGCCAGCGTCGCGGACTCGGAGAGCGCCGGGCGCGCGGCGGGCAGCACCGGGGCGGGCGCCTGCGGCAGCCGCCGGGTGTAGGCGATCGCGTCCAGCCGGTCCTGCCAGCGCCGCGACCAGCGCTCCACCAGCCGCTGTTCCGCCGGGTCCTCGGCCGCCCGCTTCTCGTCCAGCTCCACCTGCAGCGCCAGGTCCGCGCGCAGCGCGCTGACCAGGCTCGCCGGGTCCAGCTCCCCGTGACCGTCCACCCTGGACGGCCAGCAGCGCGGACAGCCCAGGTCGAAGCGCTCGTCCGCCTCGGTGGGCAGGGCGAAGTCGCCGAGCAGCTCCTCCAGCCGGTGGCCGGGCGCGATCCCGGTGGTGGCGATCGCGCGCACGTCCTCCAGCGTGATCCGGCCCGCCGCCGACTGCGGGGACGAGTCGGAGAACCAGCCGAGCACCTCCTGCCGCGCCCTGCTGAACCTGGTCAGCGAGCCGCTGAGCCCGATCCGCGGCGCGAGCACCTGCGCCGCGCCGTCGCGGTCGGCGAGGACCAGCTCCGCGGGCTGCTCCTGCGCCAGCGCGAGGAACTCCTCCTCGTCCCGGTCGCGCCCGGCGCAGCGCAGCAACCGGATCGCCGACTCGCTCACCGGGTGCGCCCTCCGCTGCGCCAGCACCGCGGTCATCTCCGGGCCGAACCAGGTCAGCGACCCGATCCTCGGGTCGCCGGGCACCGGGTAGCCGGTGGTGAGCAGGCCGACGCGGCCGTCCTTCCTGACCGCCCACGTCACCCCCTCGGGCACCCGCCCGTTGCGGCGGCCGAACACCGACAGGACCGCGATCACCGCCGCGGCCACCGGCAGCGCCCAGCGGGGTGCCTGGACGCCGAACGGGCTGAGCTCCGCGACCGAGCCCAGCAGCACGACGCCACCCAGCAGGACGAACCTGACCACCGGCAGCGTCCGGACCGCCCGGTGGTGCAGCAGCACCGCCTCTCCCGGCAACCAGGGAAAACGCAGCCAGGCCGAAACAGGTCGAGCGCTCATGCCGATCAGTATCAGCGCTGGTGCTCAACCCGCCTCCCCGAAGTCCTATTTTCGAAACGAGATCTGCAGAGTGGGCTGCGAGGTCCCCGCGAAGAAGTCCTCACCCTTGTCGTCGACCACGATGAAGGCGGGGAAGTCCTCGACCTCGATCTTCCACACCGCCTCCATGCCGAGCTCCGGGTACTCCAGCACCTCGACCTTGCGGATGCAGTCCTGTGCCAGCCGCGCCGCCGGGCCGCCGATGGAGCCCAGGTAGAAGCCGCCGTGGTTCTTGCACGCGTCGGTGACCTGCTTGGACCGGTTGCCCTTGGCCAGCATCACCAGCGAGCCGCCCGCCGCCTGGAACTGCTCGACGTAGGAGTCCATCCGCCCGGCCGTGGTGGGACCGAACGAGCCGGAGGCGTAGCCCTCGGGGGTCTTGGCCGGGCCCGCGTAGTAGACGGGGTGGTCGCGCAGGTACTGCGGCATTCCCTCGCCCGCGTCCAGCCGCTCCTTGATCTTCGCGTGCGCGATGTCGCGCGCGACGACGAGCGGCCCGGTGAGCGACAACCGGGTTTTCACCGGCAATGCCGAAAGCGTTTCGCGAATGTCGCTCATCGGACGGGTGAGGTCGATCTTCACGACCTCCTCGGAGAGCTGGTCGTCGGCGACCTCGGGCAGGAACCGCGCCGGGTCGCGCTCCAGCTGCTCCAGGAACACGCCGTCCGGGGTGATCTTCGCCTTGGCCTGGCGGTCGGCGGAGCAGGACACCGCGACGCCGACCGGGCAGGACGCGCCGTGCCTTGGCAGCCGGATCACCCGCACGTCGTGGCAGAAGTACTTGCCGCCGAACTGCGCGCCGATGCCGAACTGCCTGGTCATCTCCAGGACCTGCTGTTCGAGGTCGACGTCGCGGAAGGCGTGCCCTGCTGCGGAGCCCTCGGTGGGCAGCGCGTCCAGGTAGCGCGCGGAGGCGAGCTTGGCGACCTTGAGGTTGAGCTCCGCCGAGGTGCCGCCGACCACGATCGCCAGGTGGTACGGCGGGCACGCGGCGGTGCCCAGGCCGCGCAGCTTCTCGTCGAGGAACTTCGCCAGCCGCGACGGGTTCAGCAGCGCCTTGGTCTCCTGGTAGAGGAAGGTCTTGTTGGCGCTGCCGCCGCCCTTGGCCATGAACAGGAACTCGTAGTACGGGTCCGTGCCCGGCTTGCTGAACAGCTCGATCTGCGCGGGCAGGTTCGTCCCGGTGTTGCGCTCCTCCCAGAACGTCACCGGTGCCAGCTGCGAGTACCGCAGGTTCAGCTCCTGGTAGGCGTCGAAGATGCCCTTGGACAGGGCCTTCTCGTCCTCGCCGCCGGTGAGCACGGTCTCGGTGCGCTTGCCCATCACGATCGCGGTGCCGGTGTCCTGGCACATCGGCAGCACGCCGCCCGCGGCGATGCAGGCGTTGCGCAGCAGGTCCATCGCGACGAAGCGGTCGTTGCCGCTGGCCTCGGGGTCGTCCACGATCGCGCGCAGCTGGGCGAGGTGGGTCGGCCGCAGCAGGTGCTGGATGTCCTTGATCGCCTCGCGGGCGAGCAGGGTCAGCGCCTCGGGGGCGATCTCCAGGAACCGCCTGCCCGCGGCCTCGACGACACGGACGCCCTCGGTGCTGATCAGGCGGTAGTCCGTGTGGTCCGGCCCCAGTGGCAGCAGGTCGGTGTACTGGAACTCGGTCGTGGTGGTGGCGGTCACGTCGCGTGCTCCCTTGCGCGCTTCGGGTACGCGGGGGACGTTACCTCTAGCCGCCGACAGCCCCGCCGTGACCGGGGTGTGATCCTGCTCAGACTCGCGGCGCCATCCCGCTGACCTGGTAGATCCGGTCGATCACCCGCATGTTCGCCACGGCGTCGGCCCCGCCGGTGACCGGTGCCGGGCCGCCGCGGAGGGCCTCGGAGAAGGCGGCGAGCTGGCACTCGAAGGTCGTCGGCAGCCGGTCGGCCCGCTCCGGGGCGCCGCCGTCGACGCTGATCTCCGCGCCCGCCTGGGGCAGCGTCGGGTTGGTGACGTGCAGCCGCCCGCGCTCGCCGACGACGGTCAGGGTGATCTCCGGTCCCCCGCTCTCCGGTCCGGCGGCCATCGAGCACCGCACCTCGGCGCTCCCGCCGCCGGGCAGCGCCAGCGTCGCGGCCATGCTCAGGTCCACGCCGGGCACCTCCTGCACGGCTTCGGCCCGCACCACCTCGGGCTCCGCGCCGGTGAGCGTGCGGATCAGGTGCACGGGATAGCAGCCGAGGTCCATCAGCGCCCCGCCCGCCAGCTCCGGGTTGTGCCGGATGTCGGACCGGTCGGGGATCGGCACGTTCGACACGGCCTCGATGGTGTGAAGCCGTCCGAGCCCCGCGACGAGGGTGGTCAACCGCGACGTCAGCGGGTGGTAGCGGTAGTGGAACGCCTCCATGAGCACGCGACCCGCCGCCTCGGCCTCGTTGACCATCGCCTCGGCCTGGTCCGCGTTGGCGGCGAAAGGCTTCTCCACCAACACGTTCCGACCGGCTCGCAGCGCGGCGATGGACCACTCGGCGTGCGCGGACGGCGGCAGCGCGACGTACACCGCGTCCAGTGACCCGTCCTCGACCAGGGCCATGTAGTCCTTGTGCGCCTTGGCGATTCCGTGCTGGAGCGCGTAGTCCTTCGCGCGGTCGTAGTCGCGGGCGGCGATCGCCGCGACCTCGAAGCCGGTGTCACGGGCGGGCGCGACCACGGCCTTCGCGGCGATGCGGCCCGCGCCGAGGACGCCGATGCGGAGTGGGTCAGACACGGGCGCTCCTCAGGGCGACGTACTCGGTGGCGACGCGCTCGTCGATCGCCGTTGGCACTGGCACTACACAGGAATCCGGACCGACAGCGCCGGTGGCGACCGCTTCGAGGCAGCGGCTCTGCAGAGCGAAACCGAGGTCCATGGACTCCACGGAGTTGCCCAACGCGCGCGGCCCCGCGAGGTTCACCATATGTCCACCGCCCAGCAGGTACAGCCGTTTGCCGTTGGCCAGGTGCACGGTGTCGATGCCCTCCGTCAGCGGTGCCACCTCGGCGTCACCCAGATTGATCTCGTCAGGGAAGTGCCCGGCGTTGGCCAGGACCGCGTCGTCCCTCAGCAGCGGCAGGTCCGCCGGGGCCAGCACGTCACGGGCGCCGGTCACGGTGACGACGACCTCGGCGGAGCTGAGCGCGGACGTGCGGTCCAGCACGTCGAAGCCGTCCAGGTGGGCGCGCAGCCTGGCCACCGGGTCCACCTCGATCACCGAGACCAGGGCGTGCGCCTGCCGGAAGCACTCCGCGACACCTCGGCCGCACGCGCCGTAACCGAGAACGGTCACCCGCGCGCCGTGCGGCGTCCGGTTGGTGATGCGGAGGAAGGACTCCAGCACGCTGAGCCCGACCGCGCGGGTGTTCTCCGCGAACTGCTTGATCGGACTGTCGTTGACCACGAGCACCGGCCGCGCCAGCTCGGCCCGCAACGGTTCCAGGCGCATCCGACCCGAGGTGGTCTCCTCGGTCCCGCCGAGCAGTCGCTCGTACGGCCGCGTGAGGTACCGCTCGAACAGCTCTCCGCCGTTGTCCAGCAACAAGTGCGGCTCGGCGTCGAGCACCCGCTCCAGTTCCGCGACGTGGGTGCCGTGGTCGGTCGTGGTGCTGCCGACGACGTGGACGCCCTGCGCGCGGAGGTGGTCAACGGTCTCGGGTTGGGTGCTGTTGAGGTTGCCGGCCGCGACGATCTCGGCGCCGCCCCTGCGCAGCGTGAGCAGCAGTGCGACGGTCTTGGGTTCGAGGTGGATCGCGGTGCCGATGACCATGTGCGCGAAGGGGCGCGTGCGGTCGAACTCGGCGCCGATCGAGGCCAGCAGGCCGCAGCTGCCGACGACCCAGGGGATACGTGAGAGCACGACCGGGAGCGTGCGGCGTCAAACGTTTGACGTCAAGCGTGTGACGTAGGCTGCGGCCGTGGTTCGCGAAGGCAGGATCGGTGCTCGCGAGGTCGCCGAGCACGCGGGGTGCTCGGTCTCGGCGGTGTCCCTGGTGGTCAACGGCAAGGACACCGGCCGGATCTCCGCCGAGCTGCGCGAGCGCGTCCTCGCGGCGGTCACCGAGCTGGGCTACCGCCCGAACCGCTCCGCGCGCAGCCTGGTCACAGGTGACTCCGGCACGGTCTGCGCGGTCCTGCCCGACCCGGCGAACCCGTTCTTCGGAGACGTCCTCGCAGGGCTCGGCACCGCCCTCGGCGACGAACACACCCTCGCCCTGGTGCTGCCGACGTCGGGCACCGACTACGACGCGCGAACGGTGCTGCGCGCGTACTCGCTGGACCCGGCGGGCGTGGTGCTGATCAGTCCGGGCGAGCCGGTCCTGCGCGACCTCGTGCCGAGGTGCCCGACGCTGGTCGTCGACGCGCCCGGCCGCACACCCGCGCTGCCGCGCGTCGACCTGGACACGGTGGCGGCGGGCGAGCTGATCAGCGACCACCTCACCGCACTCGGCCACCGCGGTTTCGGCTACATAGGGCCGACCAGTGACAAGCCGACCTTCCGCACCCGCCGCCGCGCGTTCCTGGACCGCGTCGCGGACGCGGACGTGCTGCGCACCCTCGACCTGCCCGGCTGGGACCCCTTGGCCGCCGCGGTCACCATGGCGTCGGTGCTGCCGGAGTGGCTGGACTCCGGGGTGACCGCGGTGGTCTGCGCCGACGACCTGCTGGCCTACGGCGTCCTCGCGGCGCTGGACCGGCTCGGCCGCGGCGAGGTCGCGGTCGTCGGCATGGGAGATCTGCCGTTCTCCCAGCTGTGCCGCCCGGCACTGACCTCGGTCGACTTCGCCGGACGGCGCGCGGGAGAGGTGGCGGGCCGGTCGCTGCTGTCGTGGATCGGCACGGGGGAGCGACCGCGCAGGACCCGAGTCCCGGCGAATCTGGTGGTCCGCGCCTCCACCAGGGGCGGCTGATCGCGCCGCACCCGTCCGGGGGAGGCTGTGCACGGGAGAACGATGACGATGCCCGGACCGGCAGGCGGGTCCTCGGGCGAGAACGGGGCAACTGGATGGCGAAGCTGGTCAACGTCAGGGACCTGGGCGGGCTGCCCACGCTGGACGGCCGCACCACGAGGGCGGGCGTGCTCTACCGCTCGGACGCGCCGCACGACGGCGACGAGGCCCCCGACCTGCCGGTCTGGCCGCCGAAGCTGGTGGTCGACCTGCGCGCCACCGCCGAGCACGAAGGCGCCGCCCACCCCCTGGCCGGGCAGGACACGGTGGTGCGCCGCATCCCGCTGCTGGAGGCGGTGGTCGCCGACCTCAACGAGGCGTCCACCCCGACGAGCCCGGCGGCGACGGACCTCGCCGCGGTCTACGTCGGCATGCTCAAGGCGTCGGCGGCCGAGTTCGTGGAGGTGCTGCGCCTGGCGGCGTACTCGGACGGCCCGGTGCTGGTGCACTGCGCCGCGGGCAAGGACCGCACGGGAGTGGCCACGGCGCTGATGCTCTCCGCCGTCGGCGTGACCCGTGAGGCGATCGTGGCGGACTACGTCCGGACCCAGGCCAACATGGACCAGGTCATCGCCAGGTTGACCGATGGGGTGCTGCTGCCGGAGGGCAGGGACCTGGAGCCGGTCCGCCACCTCTTCGAAGCCCCGGCCCGCGCGATGGAAGCGGTACTGGACCGCCTGGAGTCGCACCCGGACGGCCCCACCGGCTGGCTGGACGAGCACGGTGTGAGCCCGGCCGTCGCGGCCCGCTGGACCACCCGCCTCCTCGGCTGAGGCGCCCCGGCGACTCCACCCCGGCCCTCGCGACGCCGAACCACGCGCTCCGGGGGTTGAGCCTGGCCGTCGCGATGCTGGGCCACGCGCTCCTGGGTTGAGCCCGGCCGTCGCGACGCCGGACCACGCGCTCCGGGGGTTGAGCCCGGCCGTCCGGCCCGCTGGACCATCCGCCCCTCGGCGAGGCGCGGACCCGGTCCCGTCCCCCCGCCCCGGCCTCACCCCTCCCGCCCACCTCCGGCCCGCCCACCTCCGGCCCCGTCCCCGGCTCACCTCCGGCCCACCGTTCTCGCGTTTTGTAGGCTTAATGTGGAGGAGAGCGCTCTCATTTCGCATTAAGCCTACAAAACGCGAAGTTGGTCCCAGGGTGGGCGAGATGGCGGTGATCTTCGGAGTACGAGTGCTCGCCTCGTGGCGTCCGAGGCGTCCGTGGCGCCGGGGGTGACGGAGTGCGGATGTGCCCGCCTGTGGCGTCGGAATCGCCGAGTGGCGGGTGGCGCACAGGGCGTGGCGGGTGGTGTCGCCGAGTGGCGGGCGGTGGCGCACGGAATCGCCGGGGGCGCGCGGGGCTGGTGCCCTGGGCTTGGGGCGGAGTGCCCGGACAAGGTCGGAAGGCCGGACCCGCCCCCGACGGGTCCGACCTCCCGGGGTGTGCGGGCGACCGCACAGAAGCGCGTTCGCCCGCGAAGTTCGCATCAGGGCAATCGTTGACCTTGCCGTGATTCACGTCACAGGTCAACGCTGCCGAACGAGTGGTGTTCCCCGGCTCAGCTCGCGTAGGCGCGCAGCTTCTCCGCGCGCTCGCCCTGGCGCAGCTTGGACATGACCTCGCGCTCGATCTGCCTGACCCGCTCCCGGGAGAGGCCGAACAGGCGGCCGATCTGGTCGAGGGTCTTGGGCTGGCCGTCGTCGAGGCCGTAGCGCAGCCGGATCACGTGCTGCTCGCGGTCGTCCAAAGTGGACAGAACGCGGCGCAGGTCGTCCTGGAGAAGACTGGAGATGACCGCGCTCTCGGCGTCGGTCGCCTCGGAGTCCTCGATGAAGTCGCCGAGCGGGGCGTCCTCCTCGGTGCCCACCGGCATGTCCAGGCTCACCGGGTCGCGCGCGTGGTCGAGCAGGTCGGAGATCTTGTTCTCCGGCAGGCCGGACTCGGCGGCCAGCTCCTCGTGCGTGGCCTCGCGGCCCAGCTGCTGGTGCAGGTCGCGCTTGATCCTGGCCAGCTTGTTCACCTGCTCCACCAGGTGGACCGGCAGCCGGATCGTGCGGCCCTGGTCGGCCATGCCCCTGGTGATGGCCTGGCGGATCCACCACGTCGCATACGTGGAGAACTTGAAACCCTTGGTGTAGTCGAACTTCTCCACCGCGCGGATCAGGCCGAGGTTGCCCTCCTGGATCAGGTCCAGCAGCGGCATGCCACGGCCGGTGTAGCGCTTGGCCAGCGAGACCACCAGGCGGAGGTTGGCCTCCAGCAGGTGGTTCTTGGCGCGGTGGCCGTCCCGCACGAGCGCCTTGAGGTCCGCCTTGCGCTGCGGCGTAAGGGACCTCGCCGTGTCGAGCATGTGCTGCGCGAAGACGCCGGCCTCGATCCGCTTGGCCAGCTCCACCTCGTCGGCGGCGGTGAGCAGCGCGGTCTTCCCGATGCCGTTGAGGTACACCCGGACCAGGTCGGCTGCCGGTCCCTGCGCGTCGAGGTCGATCTCGGCGGGCGCGTTGAGTTCGGTTACGGTCTGCGGGACGGTCATCGGGCTTCCTCCCCGGTCGGTGGCTGCTGGCGTGGGGCGCTGTTGTTCCGCGCGCCTGCGCTCCCTTGCGCGGCGAGCCTCGGCAGGTCGGCTCCCCCTGGGGTATCCGCGCTGTCTCGGCTGGACACTTCGAGAACGAGCACGAACTCGTTTTCGTTCCCGTGTCTCACGATTAGCAAGACGTCACATCGCGCCGGGCGGTTGCTCAACCAACCCTGAGGATTGTCTGAGAGAACTCCGCACTTCTCTCAGGACGCGCTTATACGTCCACGATGACGGTGAACGGACCGTCGTTCACGCTCTCGACGGCCATGCTCGCGCCGAAGCGGCCCGTCTCCACCCGCGCGCCGCGACTGAGAAGATCCTCAGTTACGGCCTGTACCAACGGTTCCGCGTGTTCCGGACGCGCCGCGGCTGTCCACGAAGGACGGCGGCCCTTGCGGGTGTCGCCGTAGAGCGTGAACTGGCTCACCACCAGAAGTGGTGCCGGCGCGGTCGCGCACGACTCCTCCTCGCGAAGGATCCTCAGCTCGTGCAGCTTCCGCGCCATCGTCGCGGCCTGCTCCTCTCCATCGGTGTGCGTCACTCCCAGCAGCACCAGCAGTCCCGGCTCCTCGATCGCGCCGACGACCTCCTCGCCGACCGTCACCTTCGCCCGCGTGACCCGCGTCACCACCGCCCTCATGCGCCCGTCCCGCCGTCCGTCCCGATGAGCTGACCAGCCATGGCGAAGATCCTCACATGGCGTTCGCCGGACTTTCCGGACGTATGTGTGCGCGATGTCGTGCCATCGGGTTACACCGGAGTCCTTCCCGGCGACAGGGGAGACGGAGTTCGGTGACGAAGGGCGGCAGGCGCATGACTGTGCGGATCGACCACCACGAGCTGGGCGGCATGCCGTGGGTGGTGGTGCGCGGCGAACGAAGAGCGGCCTTCCGCGCCCTCGGGGAGGAGTTCGCCGGGCGGATCAGGGACCTCGTGCTCGGCATGCCCGAGATCGCCGCCATGCGGCGCTACGAGGCCACCGGGACGGGTGCGGAGGCGCTGACCGAGCTGGTCCGGCTGACCGAGCGGGGAGCGCCCGAGCAGCACGCGGAGCTGGCGGAGCTCGCCAAGGGCGCGGACATGCCCTTACGCACGCTGCTGCTGGCGAACCTGCGCGGGGACGTCCCCAACGAGGTGATCGCGACGGGGTGCTCGGACGTGCTGTGGCGGGGGCGGCGCTCGGTGCTCGCCCACAACGAGGACGGCACCGCCGGTCAGGAGGAGCACATGGTGCTGCTCACCCTCCAGCTCGACGGTGAGCCCGCCGTCAGCTCACTGTGGTACCCGGGTTTCCTGCCGGGCAACGCGTTCGTGGTGACCGGGCTCGGCATGGTGCTCGGCATCGACCACATCCCGCTCGTGCAGCCGAGACCGGGCGTGGGCAGGCACTTCGTCGCGCGCGGCCTGCACGCCGTCCGCGGTGTGGAGGACGTCGTGCGCTTCCTCGGCCGCAACCCGAGTGCGGGCGGGTTCGCCTACAACGTCGGCGACCTCGACACCGGCAGGCTGGTGCAGGTGGAGAGCGCCAGCGGCAGCACGGCCATGCACGAGGTGACCCCGGCCAGACCGTGGGCTTGGCACACCAACCACCTCAGACACCTGACGGAGCTGCCGGACCGGGCGAGCGCGTCGAGCGTGGCGCGGGCGCAGGTGCTCACCCGGCTGTCAGCGCCGAAGGCGGACCCGGACACGGACTGGTTCGTCGAGGTGCTGACGCGGTCCGCGCCGCGCGGTGTCCACCGCGACCCGGTGCCGGGGGACCAGTCCGCGACCCTGTGCTCCTTCGTCGCGGACCTGACAACGAGAGAGGTGACCGTCGTGCGCCGAGGCGGCACGCCGGTCACCATCTCCGTCGACCGCCTGCTCGGCGGTCCCGCTTGACCTGACCCCTGCCGTCAGGCCGAGCGACGCACCAAGCCGCGGAGACCGCCGCGGTGCGGGTCGAAGGGGTGCAGCGCGGCCGGAGCCTTGCCGGTGACCATCTGCTCGGCGAGCAGCTGGCCGGTCAGCGGGCCCAGGGTCACGCCCCACATGCCGTGCCCACCGGCGACGAAGACGCCGGGCACCTTGGTCTCACCGATCAGCGGCAGCCCGTCCGGGGTGACCGGGCGCGGGCCGACCCAGGTCTCGGCCTGCTCGGTCCAGTCGACGCCGGTGAGCAGCTTGCGCGCGGAGTTGACGATCGAGCTGACCCGGCGCGGGTCCAGCGGCGCGTCGGCGTGGCGGAACTCCATGGTGCCCGCGACCCGCAGCCGCCCCTGGTACGGCGTGCACGCCACGCGCACGGCCGGGAAGTACACCGGGCACGGGACCTCCTCGGTCACCGGCACGCTGAAGGAGTAGCCGCGGCCCGCGCGCACCGGCATCTTCACGCCGAGCGGCCTGGCCAGCTCGTCCAGCCAGGAGCCGGTCGCCAGCACCACGGTGTCGGCGTGCACCGGGTCGCCCGCGAAGGCCTCGACCGTGACGCCCTTGGGGCCGTGCCGCAGGGTGCGCGCGGTGAAGCCGGTGCGGATCTCGCCGCCCCGCTCGCGCACCGACGCCGCGAGGGCCTGGGTGAAGGCGCCCGGGTCGATGTAGCGCTGGCCGTCCAGCCGCAGCGCCAGCTCGACGTTGCCGGAGACCTGCGGGACGGCCTTGCGGACCTCGTCGCCGGAGAGCTCGGTGAAGTTGATCTCCTGCCCGGCCTGGTTGATCAGCTCCAGCTCGTGCCGGAGGTCGCCGGCCTGCTCGGCGCGCTCGAAGGCGGCCATGATCGGCGCCTCCACGGTCTTCGCGGCGACCCCGTTGCTGGTGAGCACGTCGAAAGCGTCCAGAGCGCCCGCGTTGACCGGCAGGTAGTGCCGCATCGCCTTGCGCCACTGCGGCATCGTGCAGTGCGCGGCGAAGCGGGTGAGGAACGCCCACAGCTTCGGGTCCGGCTTGGTCGGCACGTACAGGGGCGCGTCCGGGTCCATCAGCGAGCGGAAGCCGTAGCGCAGCACGCTCGGCTCCGGCAGCGGGATCGCCAGGCCGGGGGAGAGCCAGCCGGCGTTGCCCCAGGACGCGCCCGCGCCCACCTCGGCGCGCTCGACGACGGTCACCTCGACGCCGTGTTCCTGGAGGAACCAGGCCACGGAGAGACCGACGATGCCTCCACCGACGACGACTGCGGTGCGCGGCTGTCCGGCTGCGTTCACGGGTGGCCTCCCTCACGACGTTCTGGCCCGATGGCAGAACTATGAGCTGGGAAAACCCCGGAAGCACGAGCACATCTGGACAAAAAACAACTGTCGATTTGTGCTCTCAGGACAACGTTCGCTACCGCCGTGTTGCGCGCGGTGTCGTCGTGAGCGTCGTCGCGGTGAGCGCGATGGCCAGCGCGAGCCGCTGCTCCGGGTCGTCCAGCCGCAGCGTGGTGAGCTGCTCGATCTTGCGCAGCCGGTAGCGCAGCGTGTTCGGGTGCACGGCCAGGCGCTGCGCCGCGCCGCGCACGTCGCCCTGGGCGGCCAGCCACGCGCGCAGGGTGTCGGCGTAGGCGGTGCCGCCCTCCTCGTCCTGCCGCAGCAGCTCCGCGACCGGACCCCGCGTCGGCAGCCGCCCCGCCTCGGCCACCGCGGCCAGACGCAGCAGCAACACCTGTGACCACGCCTCGTCGTAGGCGACCGTGGTCCCCGCGGACGGCAGAGCCGCCGACACCGCGAGGCATTCGTCGGCCTCGTGGCGGCTGGACGGGAGTTCGGTGGTGCTCGCGTCGCCCCCGATGCCCGCGTGCAGCACCACCTCGGCGGGCAGCTCGGTGGCCAGCGAGCGCACCCAGTCCCGCGCCACCTCGACGTCCTCGCCGCACGGCAGCACGGTGTAGAGGACGTTGCCGAGCAAAGCGCTGCGGCCGGGGCGTGACCAGCCGAAACCCGCCGTCGCGCGCTCGAAGGCCAGCAGCGCCGCGCCGTGCTCGGCCTCCCCGGCGTCGGCGCGCAGCGCGATCACCCGCAGCCCGGTCGCCGGCAGGCCGAGGCGGGCCAGCACCGCGGGCGCGTCCGCGTCGCCCTCCACCAGCCGCACGACCAGGTCGCTCTCGCCGCGCCGCTCCAGGTCCGAACTGGCCCGCGCCCGCAGCAGGTGCAGCGCGGCGGTCCTGGCCCCGTCGACCAGCCCGGCCAGCCGCTGCTCGGAGATCGGTGGCACGGCCTCCACCCACACCGACCCCAGCAGCTCCCGCCCCGCGCGGATCGCCACCACCAGCCGCGCGCCGAGGCCGGGCGTCAGGGACGGCACCTCAAGGGGCTCGTCGGAGACCGCGAGGTGCTTGAACACCCCTTGCGACTCCAGCGCCCGCAGCACGTCCGGCGGCACGCGGCGGCCCAGGATCGTCTGCACCCGCGCCGCGTCCACCGACTCCTGGCGGCCGGAGTAGGCGAGCACCCGCGACTGCTGGTCCTCGATGGTCACCGGTCCGCCGACCACGGCCGCGATCGCGTCGGCCACCGCGAACAGGTCGCCGGGGTGCTCCCGGCTCGCCGAGGTCCCGCCGAGCACCAGCGTGTGGATCACCCCGGCGAGGTGGCTCCACGGCACCGCCGGGTCGACCAGCAGCACCGCGACCCCGGCCCGGCGCGCGGCGGCGGAGATCCGCTCGTCCAGCGGCTGCCGCCCGTGCAGCACCAGCGCGCTGGCGTTGGTGGAGCCGACCAGCCGGACGGCGGCGGCCACCGTCTTCGTACCCAAACCGAGTAGCACGTCGCTGGGCGCGGTGGGGTAGTCCTCGGTGGGGTCGTGCAACGCGACCCCCCGCAGGTCGACGTCCCGGCCACGGGGCGCGGCACACAACACGGCTCCGACTCCGCCGAGCACGTCGACGAGGCGATCCAGGGCGACCATCACGACCCTCGTTGTCTTCGGTGTCCTGCGACGGTGGAAGTATGGGGTGTGGAGGTGGGACGTGAACGGTTCCCAACGGGACGAAACCCCGGTCCTGATCACCGAGGCCGCTCCGTCATACGAAGATCAGTACGCCGCGCGCAAGCGCAAGTACCTGCTGATGATGTCCATGCGCATCCCGTGCCTGATCCTGGCGGGCGTGTTCTACCAGATCTGGTGGCTGGCGCTCGGGTTCGTGCTGCTCTCGGTGCCGTTGCCGTGGATGGCGGTGCTCATCGCCAACGACCGTCCCCCGCTCAAGGCGGAGGAGGCCAACCGCTACCGCCCGGGGCGCTCGGCGCGGCAGATCGAGGCACGCCAGCACCCGGTCATCGACGGCTGACCCCCGCCGCGTCGGCTCAGCCGTTCCTGGCCGGTCCGGGGTGCGCGGGCTGCGCGCCGACCTGCTGGACGGCTGCGGCACCGGCACGGACCCCGGCCAGCAGCGACTGCTCCGGCTCCAGGCCCGAGAGCCAGCCGCAGAGCAGGCCCGCGTCGAAGGCGTCGCCGGCCCCGGTCGAGTCGACGCACTCCACCCGTGGCGAGTCCACCGAGACCAGCCTGGTTCCGTCCACCCACGACGCGCCGTCACCGCCGGAGGTGACCGCGACCGCGCCGACGACCCCGAGCAGCTCGCGCGCGGCCTCCGGCTCCTTCGACCCGGTCAGCGCCACCAGCTCCTCGGTGTTGGGCAGCAGCAGGTCCACCCCGCGGATGTCGTCGACGAAGGACTCCACCCCGCCCGCGGTGATGAGTGCGGCGGCCTGCGGGTCCACCGACGTGGTCAGCCCGGCCTCCCGCGCCACCCGCAGCGCGGCCAGCCCCGCCTCCCGCGAGGACGGGTCGAGCAGCACGTAGCCGGACAGGTGCAGGTGGTCGGCGTCGGCCAGCAGCGCGGGATCGAGGTCCTCAGGCGACAGCCGGGCGTTGGCGCCCCGGTCCGGCAGCATCGTCCGCTGCCCCTCGCCGTCCACGAGCACCACGACGCAGCAGGTGTTCGCCACGGGGTCCAGGGTGAACGCGCAGCGCACGCCGATCGCGTTGAGCTCCGCGGTCACCTGCCGCCCTGCCGCGTCCGCGCCGACCCGGCCGACGAGCACGGCCTCCGCTCCGCAGTGCGCCAGCCACGCCGAGGTGTTCGCCCCCGCTCCGCCGGGCTGCAACGTGACCGTGGACCGCACGTCACCGCCGTGCACCACCGGTCCGTGGTGCCGGGCGACCACGTCGAGCCCGGCGTCCCCGACGACCAGCACCCGTGGTCTCGCCCGCGTCATGCCCGTTCCGCCAGCGCCACCGCGACCTCCGCTGCCACCCGCACGTTCGACCGGACCAGTTCGGTGTTGGCGGTCAGGCTCACGCCCTCGCTGGCGGTGTGGAAGTACTCCAGCAGCGCGGGCGTGACGTGCTTGCCGTGGACGTCCTCCCGCTCCAGCTTCGCCAGGCCGCCCGCGAGCAGCCGGTCGTGCAGCTCGCGGTCCATCTCGTGCTCGACCGGGATCGGGTTCACCAGCAGCACCCCCGCGCGGCCCGGCACGTGCTCGCGGTGGGTGGCGATCACCTCGGCGGCGTCCTTGGCGGAGTCGACCCGCCACGGCACGTCCAGCCCGGAGTCGCGCAGGTAGAAGGCGGGGAACCGGTCGGTCCCGTAGCCGAGCACCGGCACCGAGCTGGTCTCCAGCAGCTCCAGGGTGGCCGGGATGTCCAGGATCGACTTCACGCCGGAGCACACCACCGTCATCGGCGTCTCGGCCAGCACCGCGAGGTCGGCGGAGACGTCCCAGGTCTCCCGCGCGCCCCGGTGCACGCCGCCGAGCCCACCGGTGCCGAAGACCCCGATGCCCGCGGCGTGGCCGATGGCGGCGGTGCTGGCGACCGTGGTCGCCCCGGCGACGCCGGTGGCCAGCGCCGGGCCGAGGTCCCGCCGCGACAGCTTGACCAGGCTGTTCGCCGGGTCGCACACCCGCTGCAGCTGCGCGTCGTCCAGCCCGACGACCGCCGCGCCGTCCAGCACCGCGATCGTGGCCGGGACCGCGCCGCGCTCGCGCACGATCCGCTCCAGCTCGCGCCCGACCTCCAGGTTGGACGGGGCGGGCAGGCCGTGCGAGAGGATCGTGCTCTCCAGCGCGACCACCGCGCGCCCCTCCGCGAGGGCCTGCGCCACCTCGTCGCCCAACCGCAGCCGGCTGTCAGCCACCCTGTCTCCTCACTCCGTGCCCGAACTTGCTGTCCGGAAGGCATCATCCGTGAGGCATCATGGTGTACGTGAGCTTGACGCAGACGCTGCCGGACACCGGAACGCGACCCGAGAGCACTGACCAGTCGGGCGACGACGACCCGAAAATGTTCCACTACGTGCGGAAATCCAAGATCGCCGAGAGCGCGGTCATGGGCACCCACGTGGTGGCGCTGTGCGGTGAGGTGTTCCCTGTCACGCGTTCCCCGAAGCCCGGCTCCCCGGTGTGCCCGGAGTGCAAGAAGGTCTACGAGTCGCTCCGCCCCGGCGGCGACGACGACTGACCCGGTACCCCACGGGCGCTGAACCCCGTTTCGTACTCATAGCGGGCAGTGGGAATGCTCCCAAAGCCCGATAAGGGTACGAACCGGTGGTTTTCCGCTGCGTCAACCCACTGATGCGCCGGTGGGGCAGGAGCCGGTCAGTCGCGCAGGTCGCTCTCCAGCAGGCCCATCATGATCATGTCGTGCCACTCGCCGTCCCGGCGGAAGCACTCGCGCTGGCGGCCTTCCTCGACGAAGCCGACCTTCTCGTAGACCCGCCGCGCGGCGACGTTGTCGGCGACCACCCACAGCGTGACGCGGTGCAGGCGCATCTGGTCGAAGCCGAACCGGCACATCGTGCGCGTGGCGTCCGTGGCGTAGCCGGAGCCCCAGCAGTCCTTCTCGCCGATGTAGACGTCCAGCTCCGCGTTCCCGGTCTCCGGCTCGGCGTCGCGCAGCACCGCGACACCGATCAGCCGCCCCTCCGCGCGGGTCTCGACGGCGAGCACGACCTTCTCGTAGGAGTTCCTCGGCCACTCGGACATCCGCTTGGCCACCTGCGCCACGGAGTCCGGGTAACCGTCGTTCATCCAGCGCATGACGTCAGGGTCGTGGTTCCAGCGCCACAGCGCCTCGGCCTCGGAGGGGTCGAACGCGCGCAGTCGGACGAGCTCACCAGTGGGCATCCCCCGTGTCTAACAGGCCGGACCGCCGCCGGCCCAGCAAGTTACGCGGGGGTACGGGAAACCGGATCGCGCCCGTGTTCGGGAGCCGGGTAGTTTTGGCCGGTCACGGCCCATCAGACGCCGACATAAGGACCGAAGGTGAAGATCGACAACAGCCCCGCACGGGGTACCCGCGACCTGCTCCCGGCCACCGTTGCCCGGCGCGACCACGTCCTCGCGGCGATTGTCGAGGTCTACCACCGCTTCGGCTACCGGAGAATCGAGACGCCCGCGCTGGAGAACCTGGACCGGCTCACCTCCGGCCAGGGCGGGGAGAACGAGAAGCTGCTCTTCAAGATCATGCGGCGCGGCCTCGACGAGGAGCTCCCCGCGGGCACCCGCACCGCCGAGCTGGCCGACCTGGCGCTGCGCTACGACCTCACGGTGCCGCTGACCCGGTTCTACGGGGCCAACCACGCGACGCTGCCCTCGCCGTTCCGCAGCCTGCAGTACGGCCCGGTGTGGCGCGCGGAGCGGCCGCAGAAGGGGCGCTACCGCCAGTTCGTCCAGTGCGACATCGACATGATCGGCGAGGAGTCCGTGCTCGCCGAGGCCGAGCTGATCGAGGCCACCATGGCGGCCCTGACCGCGGTCGGCCTGACCGGCGCCACGGTCCGCGTCTCCGACCGCCGTTTCGTCGCGGCGCTCGCGGAGGCGGCGGGGCTGGACGAGGCGGTCCGGCCCGCGTTCTTCATCGGCCTGGACAAGCTGGACAAGATCGGCTGGGACGGGGTCCGGGCGGAGCTGGACGGCAAGGGCCTGCCGGGCGAGAAGGTCGGCGACGCCCTGGAGCGCATCCAGAAGCTGCGGGAGCTGCCCGCCGCCTCCATCGCCGACGCGCTGGCGAACGCGGTGCCGACGCTGGCCGACGACGTGGTGGCCGACCTCGCGGCGACCACGGCCAGCCTGGCGGAGACGGCCGGGGTGAGCTGGGAGTTCGATCCCACCCTCGTGCGCGGCATGGGCTACTACACCGGGCAGATCTTCGAGGTGGCCCACCCCGGCTCGAACTCCTCGATCGCCGGTGGTGGCCGCTACGACAAGCTGATCGGCCGCAGCCTGGGCAAGGACGTCCCCGCGTGCGGGTTCAGCATCGGGTTCGAGCGGATCGTGGACCTGCTCGGCGACGCCCCCGCCCAGGACTCGGTCGCGGTGCTGTTCGAGAAGGAGGTGCCTGCGGCACGGGCGATGTCGGTGGCCCGCGAACTCCGCGCCGATGGCCGCACCGCGACGGTGCTGGGCAGGCGCGGCAAGTTCGGCGCGCAGCTGGGCAGGCTGGAGGAGTGGGGCTTCACCTCCTTCGTCCACCTCCGCTCCGACGACGCGGCCGGCGCCGCCGTGGAGGAGCGCCCGCTAGGCGCCCGCTGAGCCGGGCTCCGGCCGGATGTCGGTGCCGCGCAGGACCTCGGGGTCGTCGTCAGCAGGCGGCTCCGGGTCCAGCCACTCGTGCGCCCGCACCGGCCGGTTCGCCCGCAGCGTGCCCTCCAGCTCGCGCTGGAGCTCCTCGTCCCGTCGCGGTCCGTGCTTGTCGCTGCCGCGTTGCATCTGGTGTTCGACCTCCTTGTGCTCCGCCGCCGGGGGACCCTGTTCTCGAATGGGTTCGCGCACACCGAGCGACCGAGGTGTCCAAAGTGGACGGGACTGGCTCGCGAACTCGGGTCCACCTCTGACGGGCTACCCCCGTGACGCGTCGTCACACCGGTGATTGACCTCCGAGGAGACGGGTAGCCGAAGTGCATGACCGGCATCGGATACTTCCTGTCCAGCGAGGAGTTCGGCCCGCGCGAGCTGGTCCGGCAGGCCCAACAAGCCGAGGACGCCGGGTTCAGCAGGCTGTGGATCTCCGACCACTTCCACCCGTGGAACCGCGAGCAGGGGCAGAGCCCGTTCGTCTGGTCGGTGATCGGCGCGTTGTCCGAGGCAACGAGCCTGCCCATCACCACGGCGGTGACCTGCCCGACGGTGCGAACCCACCCCGCCGTCATCGCGCAGGCCGCCGCGACCGCGGCCGTGCAGTGCCGGGGTGGTTTCACCCTGGGAGTGGGCAGCGGGGAGGCGCTCAACGAGCACATCCTGGGCGATCACTGGCCGCCCGCCGACGTGCGGCTGGACATGCTGGAGGAGGCGGTCGAGCTGATCTGCGCCCTGCACCGTGGTGACGACGTCAGCTACCGGGGCCAGCACTACACCGTCGAGAACGCGCGGGTCTACACGCTGCCCGAGCAACCCGTGCCGATCTACGTCTCCGCGTTCGGCCCCAAGTCGGCGAAGCTGGCCGGGCGCATCGGTGACGGGTTCATCAGCACCATTCCCGACAAGGAACTGATCTCCACGTTCCGCGCCTCCGGCGGTGCCGACCGGCCGACGCAGGCGGGGTTCAAGGTGTGCTGGGCGGAGACCGAGGCCGAGGGCGTCCGCACCGCGCACCGGATCTGGCCGAACCAGCACCTGCCCGGCGAGCTGGCCCAGGTCCTGCCGACGCCGAGGCACTTCGAGCAGGCGAGCACCCTGGTCACCGAGGACACCGTGCGCGGGTCGGTCCCCTGCGGGCCAGATCCCGAGAAACACGTTGCCGCGCTTCAGGAGTACGTCGACGCCGGATACGACGAGGTCTACGTGCAGCAGATCGGCCCCCGCCAGGACGAGTTCTTCAAGGCGTGGTCCGCGCACGTGCTGCCGCGGTTCGACCACGCGAAGACCGGCTGACGGGAGGGAGGAAGCCATGGACATGCCGGAACTCCCGGCGGAGGAGCTGGACGAGGACAGCATCGGTGTGGACCCGTTGGAGGAGGGAATCGACCCGGCGGAGCACTGGAGCGGCGTGGACCGACACGGCACCACCCCCCACGAGCAACGCGAGGGCGAGACCCTCGACGAGCGCCTCGAAGAAGAGGTGCCCGACACCGAACCCGACCTCGTGCCCGAACGACCACGCGCGTCCACGCCGGACTCCGAGCTGGACGAGACGATCGACGAGGACCCGACGCTGACGGAGGACGATGACCTTGGCACTCAACGGGAACCAGAAGAGTTCGGTCCGGTTCTGGTGAGCGAGGAGATCGAGTCAACCGGGTTCGTCCACTCCACAAAGGACGATTCGACCATTGCCGCAGAAGACCGCGCTGAACGCATCGAGCGCTGGTGACCGATGCCCGGCCACATCGACCAGCTCGTCCGCACCGCGGTGCGGGTGGTCAGCGCCCTGCGCGCGGCCGGTGTCCCGTTCGCGTTGACCGGAGGCATCGCGGTCTGGGCGCGTGGCGGTCCCGAGTCCGAGCACGACGTCGACGTCCTCGTCCGTGAGCAGGACAGCGCGGAGGCCGTCCGCGTGCTCGTGGCGGCGGGTATGCGCGCTGCTCAACCGCCGGAGACATGGCTCAGCAAGGTCTATGACGGCGAGCACCTGGTGGATCTCATCCATCACCCCGTCGAGAGCCCGGTCACTGACGAGACGTTGGCGCGCGCGGAGTGGATGCGCGTGGGCTCGGTGCGGGCGCCGGTGGCGACCGGCACCGACCTCGTCGTGGACAAGATGCTCGTCCTGGACGAGCACCGCTGCGACTTCGCCGTGCTGCTCCCTGTCCTGCGCGCGCTGCGGGAACAGATCGACTGGACCGAGACCGCGTGCCGCACCGCGGGTTCGCCGTTCGCGGAGGCGCTTCTGCTGCTGGCCCACCGCCTCGGCATCGCGACACTCGCACAGCAACCAGGGAGGCAAGCCGATGACAACCGACCAGGAGCCCCCGCAGTACGCGGTGGCACGTCTGCGGCGCGCGCTGGCTGAGGATCCCAGGACCGCTGAGCAGGGCGTGCGCGTGGTTCTGCGCGGCGACCAGGTCTACCTCAGTGGCGACGTGGCGAGCGAGGAGCGCAGGCGCGAACTTGATCGGGTGGTGCACGACATCGCGGCGAACCTGAAGGTGCACAACGATGTCCGTGTCGTCGGGGCGCGGGCGCCGGAGGGGCGGGAGGAGCTGAGGTGATCAGGATCGCCGCCGTGGGGGACGTGCACCTCGCACCGGATGCCAGCGGCCACCTCCGCCCCGCGCTCGACGAGATCGGTGGCCGCGCGGATCTGTTGCTGCTGGCCGGTGACCTCACCAAGCACGGCACGGTCGAGGAGGCCCGCGTGGTCGCCCGCGAGTTCGGCGGCCTGGCGGTTCCGGTGGTCGCCGTGCTGGGGAACCACGACCACCACAGCGATCTGGCCGAAGAACTGTCCACTGTGCTCAGTGATGCCGGGATCACGGTGCTGGAGGGGAACAGCGCGCGGCTCGACGTCAACGGCCGCGAGGTCGGGATCGCCGGGGTGAAGGGCTTCGGCGGCGGTTTCGCCGGGAAGTGCGCCAGCGCGTTCGGTGAGCGCGAGATGAAGGCGTTCGTGGGGCACACCGCCGAGGTCTCCGACCGGCTCGGCAAGGCGCTCAGCGACCTCGACACCGACGTCCGGATCGCGTTGACCCACTACTCCCCGGTGTCCGACACCCTTCGCGGGGAGCCGTTGGAGATCTACCCGTTCCTCGGCTCCTACCTGCTCGCCGAGGCCATCGACAACGCCGGTGCGGACATCGCCTTCCACGGGCACGCCCACGCGGGAACGGAGCACGGCATGACCGCCGGTGGGGTGCGCGTGCGCAACGTGGCGCAGCCGGTGATCCGCACCGCCTACAACATCTACTGCCTGGAACCGGCCGAACGCGATCGGGCCATGCGCTGACGCTCCAGGAGAACCTGGCCGGGCGGATCTTGGGTTCCTCGCGGCACAAAGACAACGGCCCCCTTCTCGCGAAGGGGGCCGTTGCGGTCAGTGCGGTCAGAGCACCGCCGCCGGGTCCACGGGGGACAGTCGGCCGGTTGCCTGGTCCACCACGTAGACACGCGCCTCGGAGATGTCGAAGTACAGCCCGACCAGCGTCAGGCGGCCCTCGTCAACCGCGTCGCGCACCGACGGGTAGGTCATCAGGTTGTCCAGCTGCTGCACCACGTTGACCACGCTCAGCCGGTCGGCGGCGTCCAGGTCGACGCACCCCGGAACGCTCGGGTCGTGGTCGTGCCCCTCCGCGCGGAAGCGGTTCAGGCTCGGCTCAACGTGCCGCAGCCACGACGCCAGGTGTGAGCCCTGCCGCGCGCCACCGTTGAGCGAGGCGTTCATCGCGCCGCACAACGAGTGACCGCAGACGACGATGCTGGGCACCTTCAGCGCCTCGACCGCGAACTCGATCGCCGCGCCCACCGATGAGCCGGTGGTCTCGTTGTCGTTGCGCGGCACCAGGTTCCCGACGTTGCGCGCGGTGAACAGGTCACCGGGGCCACTGCTGGTGATCAGGTTCGGGACCACCCGCGAGTCGGCGCACGTCACGAAGAACTGGCTGGGCTGCTGCCCCCGCGCGGCGAGCTCGGACAGGAACGGCCGCACGAGGGGCGCGGATCTGCGCTGGAACTCGTGCATGCCGAGCATCATCGGGTCGGCGCCGGGCCGGGGCTCCGGGACGATCGAGCCGGCGTCCGGGCAGGCGCCGTCGGCCGTGATGTCGTCCGCGTGCATGTTCTGCCAGTACGACCACGGCGCGAACCAGCGCGGCAGCTGGCCGGGCAGGCTCTTGCGCTGCTCCGGACGACCCTGGCGGGCCCGCTGGTACCAGGTGTCCTGGACCTCGTCCACGCGCACGGTGCCGCCGGTCCGCTCGTAGCTGGACCGCCAGTCGTGGATCGCCTCGTAGCCCGCGTGGTCCATGAAGTCCACGTGCAGCTCCAGCACGACCCGCTTGCGCTCCGGGACCCGGCGCAGCTCGTTGACCAGCTTGGCGACCCCGAGGAAGATCAGCGAGCCGCGCACGACGACGCGCCAGTTGTCGGTGGAGTCCTCGACGACCTCCACGGTCGCCCTGGTCAGCCGCCACAGCGCCAGCAGCAGCGCGACGGCGATGCCCAGCAGCACGCCCTTGACCAGGTCGAGGAACACCACGCCTGCGAAGGTGACCACGTAGACCGGGAACTCGCGGTGGCGCCACAGCTCCCGCATGTGCGCGAGGCTGACCAGGCGGACACCGGTGAGCACCAGGACCGCGGCGAGCGCGGCCATCGGGATCATCTCAAGCGTGCTCCCGAGGAACAGCACGAACAACGCGATCCACACGCCGTGCATGATCGAGGACGCACGCGTCTTCGCGCCCGCCGCGACGTTGGTGGAGCTGCGCACGATCACGCCGGTGACCGGGAGGCCGCCGAGCGCGCCGGAGGCCATGTTGGCCGCGCCCTGCGCCACGAGCTCCTTGTCGAGGTTGGCGCGCGGCCCGGAGTGCAGCTTGTCGACCGCCACCGCCGACAGCAGCGACTCGACGCTGGCGACGGCGGCGATGGTGAAGATGGCGACGAGGATGCCGCCGAGGTCACCGGCGGGCAGCGTCGGAAGGGCGAGCCCGGAGAAGGGGTTCTCCGGCAGGTCGACCCTGGGCACGGTGAGCCCGAAGCCGATCGAGACCAGGGTGGCGACCGCGACCGCGACCAGGGGCGCGGGGATCAGCGACACCTTGGGAATCCTGGGCCACACCAGCAGCACCGCGAAGGTGACGATGCCGATCCCGAACGCGGCGTCGTGGTGGCCGATGATCTGGCCAGGCAGGTCGAGCAGGTTGGCCAGGACCGAGCTCTGCGCCTCACCGCCGAGCACGACGTGGATCTGGCTCAGCGCGATGACCGCGCCGATGCCGGCGAGCATGCCGTGCACCACGGCGGGCGACAGGGAGAGCGCGGCGCGGCCCATCCTGGTCACGCCCAGGACCAGCTGCACGGCACCGCCGGCCACGGTGATGAACGTGGTCGCGGCCCAGCCGTACTCGGCGATCATCCCGGCGACGATCACGGTTAGACCGGCGGCGGGCCCGCTGACCTGCAGGGGAGCCCCGCTGAGCGCGCCGGCGACGACGCCGCCGACCACGGCGGCGATCAGGCCGGCGATCATCGGGGCGCCGGAGGCGGCCGCGATGCCCAGCGACAGCGGGATGGCGATCAGCAGGACCACCAGGGACGCGGGCAGGTCGTGCCGCAGCACGGTGCGCAGCCACGAGGACGAGGGCTGCTCCGGCTGGGACGGCGACTCCGTCCGCCGCGCGCCCGGCGGACCGGTGCTGGCGTGGTCTCCCGCGGAGGTGCGCGGGCGGCGGATGTTGATCATGGTGTGGTGCCTCCAGGACAAACGCCACCGGGCGGGCTGCCCGGGGCTGGGGTGGGGAAGGCAGGCGGGCTCTGCCGCAGTTCCTGCGGCGGCTCCCACCTGCGTGGTACCCGGGTCGACGACCGGGTGAGCGTGTGCGGTTACCCGAGCGGGTGAAGGTCTCGCGCGCGGCGGCGTCGCGGCGCGCGAGCGGATAACGAACGGGGCGTCCGGGTGGCCTCCGGCGGCCACAGGCGTGCGTCGTTCGTCGTGTCGGCAAAGTCGGCGCAGAAGGCGTCGAGCACTGGCTCGGCTTCGGCGCGGTACCGGGTCGTTGCCATGACGGCTCCTCCTGGCCCTACCCGCGTCGGAGTCAGTTGTGTGACCTACGTCCCCATCATCAGTACCGAAAACGATCTCCGGGGAGCAAGTTCGCGCGTCCGAGATCTTGAATTCAGCCTGTCAGGGGAGTAGATGACGGGCGGCTCTGACCAAGTCTCCCCGCTGTCGACCCCCCGGACGTCGATCTTCGGGCGGAACGGACATTACCCCCCAAAACGGATTCGCGAGCATGATCGCCCGGATAGGCTAGGTCGCTGGGCCGCCGGGGGAGGCTTCGTCACGGCCCGTGCGCTCAATTTCTTGAATCGAGCTTTCTCACGTACCGAAACTGGGGGGACTCAACCCGTGGGACTGATCAGTGACGGCTTGGAGTCCATCGCAGGACTCCCGCAGCCGCTGGTACTCGCCGCCGCTGCGGCGTTCACGTTCGGCGAGACCACGATCGGCCTCGGCCTGATCGTGCCCGGCGAGGTCGGCCTGCTCGTGGCCGCGAGCACGGTCAAGGCGCTGGGCACCGGCATCGCCATGTGGGCGGTGGTCACCCTGGCCGCCGTCGCAGGGGACTCGGTGGGCTACCTCGTCGGGCGCCGCTTCGGCGGCAGGCTCCGGGAGACCCGCCTGGTCAAGAAGATGGGCCAGGACAACTGGGACAAGGCGACCGCGCTGATCCGCAGGCGCGGGGCGTGGGCGGTGTTCTTCGCCCGGTGGCTGCCGGTCGTGCGTTCGCTGACCCCGGCCGCGGCGGGCACGGCGGGCCTGGCCTACCCGAAGCTGCTCATCGCCTCGATCTGCGGCGCCGCCCCGTGGGCCGCGCTGCACGTGACCATCGCCGCCATGGCCGGCGAGGCCGCCAAGCAGATCGAGTCCAAGCTCAGCACCGCCAGCTACTTCCTGCTCGGCGGCCTGGCCGTCGCCGGTCTGGTGATCTTCCTCGTCCGCAAGCGCAAGGCGAAGGCCAAGGCGGTCGCAACCGCGCCGCAGGACAAGGAGCTGGAAGAGGCGCGCTAGAGCGCGCCGCACACCCGACTCCGCACAGGAAGGGGCGGGGTGCCGCCCCCGCGGACACCCCGCCCCTCATGTCATGTCGGTGCTAGTCAGCGCATGGCTTCAGCCCAGACAGGTCAAGGCTTGGGCCACTCGACGCCGGGGCCACCCGGCTTGCCGGGGTCCGGAGCGGGCGCGAGCGGCCACTCGATACCGGTGACCGAGACGGTGCGCGGCGGCGGGCAGGAGTCCGGCCACGCGACGTTGCCACACGCGTCAGGCAAGTCGGCGGTCAACACGACCGGCTCGACCGCGCGCGGGTTCGGTGGCTGGCACATCGGCCATGCCACGTCGCAGGGCTTGCGGCCCGGATCGAGCTGTACCTGCTGCGTCTCCTGCGCGAGCGTCGAATTGGTATCGGTGGATTGAACGCCACTGTCTAGGGGTGAAAGAATTCCCGCGTACAGTGTCATCAGAAAGGCAACAAGCATGCCTGCCTCCTCGAGTAGCTACCTGTCATGACATCTGCCGATCGAGTCAGCCTCGAACGTGAGCTTCCTGCCACGTTCGGCGACCGACTGCGTGCTCTTCGCGTTTCCAGGGGGCTCACCCAGCGCGATCTCGCCGGTGAGGGTCTGTCGAGCAGCTACCTGTCCCGCCTGGAGTCCGGGCAGCGGACGCCGACCCCCAAGGTGGTGGAACAGCTCGCCGCCAGGCTGGGCGTGCCGACGGAGTCCTTCGCCGGACTCGACAGCGGCACCCGGCTCAGCGGTGGGGAGTTCATGGTGGGCGCGGCCCGCGTGATGGACCTGCTGCTGGAGGCTCGGCCGGACGCGGCGCTGGAGCTGCTGGACTCGCTGCGGGAGAGCGTGCGCGACCCGCAGGACCGCTGGCTCTGCGAGTACGTCGCGGCGGCGTGCGCCGGCAAGCTCGGCCGCACCCAGGACGTCGCCGACCGGCTTGAGGCGATCGAGCCGATGTACCGGGGACTGCCGCCCGCCGCGAAGGTCGTCACCGCCACCCTGAACGCGGCGGCCCTGCGCAACCTCGGCCGGTTCCGCGAGGCCGCCGAGCTGGCGCAGAAGGCGCTGCTGGAGGCCGAGGGCCTGGCGAACTCGGGGTTCGCCCCGGACCAGGCATGGCTGCTGCGCCTGCGCGCGTCCGTCGCGCTGGCCTCCTCGCTGGCCGAGGCCCGCAGGACCGACGAGGCGCTGCGCGTGTGCGCGCGGGGCATCGACCTGGTCAACGCCGGACCGCTGGACACCCCGGACTGGCGGGACAGGCCGACCTACACCGAGGCCGCGGTCACCATGCACTGGACCTACGCGGGGGCCCTGACCCGCGCGGGCTTCGTCGACCAGGCCTCGCAGCAGATCCAGGCGGCCCTGGCGCACCCGGTCGGTTCCATCGGCACCGACCTGTGGTGCCGCGTCCGCATCACCGCCGTCTACATGATGCTGAACTTCGACCTTCCCCTTCCGGTCTCCGCCGAGTCCCTGCTCGGGGAGGTCACCCAGGTCCGCCGGGCGTCCGCCAGCCAGGTCGACTCGCAGGTCGCGCTGATGCGGGCGGCCGTCGCGGTGCGCTCCGACGACCTCGAAGCCGCACTGGAGCACGCCGAGAACGCGTTGACCGGCCCGCTGGACACCGCGGACCAGATGCGGGCGCTGATGACCATCGTGCGGGTCAGCGCGCAGCTCGGCCGGGAGGAGCGCAGGCTCAGCGCGCTGGACGAGCTGCTGCAGCACCTGGACTCCGCCGATCCGGACGAGGTGCGGCCCGCGCTGCTCAAGGAGGTCGCCTCCTTGTCCGTGCAGACCCTTCGCGACCAGCGCGCGCGCTCCTAGCCGGACGTCCCCTGCCCCTGGGGTGCCCGGCATTCCGCCCTGCGAGCCGCCCGCTCGCTTGTCACGCACTGTCATGGTTGACCCTGACTGAGTGGCTACGGAAGTAGGTCCGCCGCGCCATGGTGCTGCCCGAACACGGTGGTGCTCACCCACTGTGTTCACGCGCTGAGGGTAAGAGGGCGAGCCGAGCCCGTCAACGTGACTCAGCTGGCTGGGACGGGTTGTCAACAGTTTGACAAGAACCGGGTCGGCCTACTCTGGCCGAAGGACACGCGTCTGGACTACTCCACGCGGAGTTCCGCGCAGGTGGGGACCGCGTTGCCCGGAAGGAAGCAGCTGCCCATCGTGATGACACGCGTGTTGACTGCCGGACACATACTTAAGTAGGATGCTGTTGTCAGCGGTTGTCAACACGAAGTTCCACGTTGTCAGCTCTGCCTCTGGGGCCAGTGGAAAGGTCTGTCATGTCGCTGAACACCCCGCCGCCTGACCTGCGGCCACGCGAGCTTTCGTGCACCTGCTCCCGCGAGGAGGCGCACGACACCAGGCTCCGCGTGCTCGCGGTCGATCGTCACCCGGTCGTGGCTGAGGGGCTGCGTGCCTGCTTCGGCAGACACGCGGACTTCGCCTTCGTCGGCGCCGTCGGCGGCGGCGCCAGGGTCGTCGACCAGGTCTGCGCGGCGCGCCCGGACGTCGTCCTGGTGGACCTCGACCTCGGCGAGGTCGACGGCATCGAGGTCATCAAGGCCGTCCTGCGCACCCGGCTGCCCATCGTGGTCGTGGTCTTCTCCGACAACCAGGCGCGGGCGGGCGCCGCGCTGGAGGCCGGTGCGATGGGCTTCGTGCTCAAGACCGCCGCGCCGGACGAGCTGATCTCCGCGGTCCGCCAGGCCCGCAGCGGGGTGGCGGCGATGCCGTCGCAGCTGCTGCCGATGCCCGGACGGATGCCGCGGCTGCGCAGGCAGGAGAGCCGCTCGGTGCTCTCCGGCCGGGAGCTGGACGTGCTCCGGCTGGTCGCCGAGGGGCTGACCAACGCCGAGATCGGCCGCAGGCTCTTCGTCGCCGAGACCACCGTCAAGACCCACCTGCAGCGGGTCTTCTCCAAGCTGCACGTCAGTGACCGGGCCGCGGCCGTCGCCAACGCCCTGTCCAACGGACTGCTCGTGCCGGGGCCCGAGGGCTTCGGCGGCGGACTGCGCGTCCTGGACGCCGAGCCGGTGATGACCGGCGCCCGCCGCTCCGCGAGCTAGAGAGCACCGCCTGGGCCGGCTTCGGGGGTCGGCCCAGACCTGCCAGTCGGGGCGATCCGGCTCCACACCCTGCACCGGATGGGCGACCAGACGGAGTGGAGCCGGTGGGAACCTGGGTCGGTGGTGACCATCTCCAGTCACCACTGACCCAGGTCCGTCCTCTTTCCACGTGGTCCGCGTGCCCCCTTTTTCGCGTTTTGTAGGCTTAATGCGAAATGAGAGCGCTCTCTTGCGCAATAAGGCTACAAAACGCGAGACCCCAGCCACGCCAGCCGGCCCACGCGTGCACGGGGGTGCGGGGGTGGCTGGGGTTTCGGGGTATCGGGACGGCTTGCGGGATGAGGTTCTAGGCGGTTCGCGGTGGCAGCGGGAGCGGCAGCGCGGGCAGCCCGTCGATGCTGGTGCCGTTGAACTCCTTCGTCTCGCAGTAGTGCGCGAACTCCTCGTCGGACTTGCGGCCGAAGTACTGCGCGTGCAGGTCGCGGTCCTCGCGGTAGTCCATGAAGGGCACCGCGTAGCCGCACGTGTCGGTGATCCGCCTGGCGTTGACGACGATGATCGCCCGAACCCCCGGCGCGTCGGCCTCGGCGAAGCGCGGGACCAGCCCGGCCCACCTCGGGTCGTCACGCAGGACCACCTCGCCCGTCCCGTGCACCCTGACGATGGTCGGCGGCCCTTCGAAGGCGCACCACATCACCGTGATCCGGCCGTTCTCCCGCAGGTGCGCGATGGTCTCGGCGTGGCTGCCGCCGAAGTCGAGGTAGGCCACGGTCAGCTCGTCCAGCACCACCAGCGAGCTGGACCTGCCCTTGGGGGAGAGGTTGACGTGCCCGTTCCCGGACAGCGGGGCCGTGGCGACGAAGAACAGCGGCTGCCTCTCGATGAACTCGCGCAGCCTGCCGTCGATGCGCTCGTAGCTCTTTCCCATGTCCGCGAGTGTGCACGCGATATTCCCGAAGGGTCGTCAGATTGTTGACATCCCACGCGTGGATGCGAGAGGTTCGCAGTGCCCTGCATCACACCGCTCGCTACGCCCATCGGCTGGAACGGTCTTGACTGCTGCCACTCATGACGTGTTCGCCGCCGAGGACGACCGCCGCCGGGTCGTCATCATCGACGACGACCCGACCGGGACCCACACGGCCTCCGACATCGACGTCGTCCTGCGACCGGACACCGCGGCCTTCGGAGCGTTCCTCCGCGGCCCGCGCAAGGCCGTGTTCGCGCTCTCCAACTCGCGGAGCCTGCCACGGGCCGCCGCCGTCGCGATGGTCGCGGGAATCGTCGAGCAGGCTCGAACAGCCGCCGGCGCCACCGGTGACGAGCTCGCCTTCCTGCTGCGCGGGGACTCCGCGCTGCGCGGGCACGTCTTCCCGGAGATGGAGGCCGTCCTCCAGAACACCTCGGGCCTGTTCGTCCCGGCGTTCCTGGAGCGCGGCCGGTTCACCAGGGACGGTGTGCACCACCTCAGCGTCGACGGGCGGGCCGTACCCGCCGCCGAGACGGAGTTCGCCCGCGACCGGCTCTTCGGCTTCCGCTCGCACCGGATCGCCGACTGGGTCGATGAGGTCACCAAGGGGCGGTGGCGGGCAAGGACGATCGCGCTGGACGAGCTGCGCGAGGGCGGCCCCCACGTCGTGCGCGACGCGTTGTTCGACGCCGGGCCGCACGAGGTGGTCGTGCCCGACGCCACCGAGTACTCCGACCTGGAGACGATCTCGGCCGGGCTGTTGGCCGCCGAACGCTCCGGCAAGTCCGTCGTGGTCCGCTGCGGGGTCTCCTTCGCCACCGTGCGGGCCGGGCTGCGTCAGCGCACCATCGACGACCGCAGGCTCAGCGGTCGGGGCAGGTTGCTGGTGGTCTGCGGGTCGGTGAGCGAGACGAGCACCCGGCAGGTGAGCGCGCTCGGCGAGCTGGCCGAGCGCCGGATCGAGATGTCCACCGACGCCGCGCTCGGCGGCTGCCCCGCCCTGGTCGGCGAGCTGACCACCCGGATCGGCGAGGAGCTGGCCACGCACGGGGTGGCGGTGCTGAGCACCGAACGCACCGCGCACCCCGGCCCGGACACGCCCGCCGTGCTGCTGGACGCGATCGCCGACGTCGTCTCGGCCGTCGCGCCCACAGTGGACAGTGTGATCGTCAAGGGCGGGATCACCTCGTCCAGGGTGGCGACGGACGGGTTCGGCGCGCGCCGCGCGACGGTGGCGGGGCAGCTGATGCCGGGCGTCCCGTTGTGGTTGCTGGAGAACCGGCCGTTCGTGGTCGTGCCTGGCTCGGTCGGCGAGGACGACGCGCTGCGCAGGCTCGTCACGGCGTTCTCCGGATGACCACCGCGGTGCGCCGGCTGCTCGCCGGGATCGACGTCGGCAGCGGCAACACCAAGGTCGGGCTGTTCGGTGTGGACGGGGTCCCGGTCGTGCGCCTGGTCCGGCCGACCCCGCGCGGCTCCGGCGGCCAGTACTACGACGCCGAGGGCATCGTCCAGCTCGTGCTCGACTGCCTCGCCGAGTGCGTCAGCGTCGCGGGCACGGCCCCGGAGGCGATCGGTGTCGCCAGCATGGCCGAGACCGGGGTCGCCCTGGACGCCGACCTGAAACCGTTGCACCCCATGCTGTCCTGGGCCGACGGCCGGGCCGCCGCGCAGACCGCGTGGCTGGACCGCGAGCTCGGCGCGGTGTCGCTGGCCACGACAACCGGGCTCCCGGTGCACGCGCGGCACCCGCTGCCGAAGTGGCTGTGGCTGCGGGAGCACGCGGCCGGTCTGCTCAGGAAGACCCGGTGCTGGGTCAGCGTCTCCGACCTGGTCGCGCTCGCGCTGACCGGCGAGCTCAGCACGAACGTCACCCTCGCCCAGCGCACGATGGCCTTCGACGTGCGCACCGGTGAGTTCGACTCGGACCTGCTCGCGCTCGCCGGGCTGCGCCGGTCCCAGCTGCCCGCCGTGCTCGCGCGCGGTGAGGTCACCGGCCAGGTCACCGAGTCCGTCGCCGTCGGCACCGGCCTGTTCGCGGGCACGCCGGTCGTCATCGCCGGTCATGACCACCTGGTGGGCGCCTACGCGGCCGGTGTGCGCGCGCCGGGGCAGTTCGCGGACTCCGCCGGTTCCACCGAGGCCCTGATCGCGGTCGCCGACCGGCTCGCCGATCCCTCCGCGCTGGTGGCCACCGGGACCAGCGCGGGCCGGTTCGTCGACGGCGCGCGCTGGTGCGTCATCGGCGAGCTGCCCAGCAGCACGGCGCTCGCGGAGTGGTTCGTGCGGCGGATGCTCGCCGACAGCGTGGGCCCCGACGCGGCGAAGCGGTTCTTCGACCTGCTCGGCGAGAGCAGCGAACGGCCGACGGGGATCGTCGTCGAGCCGTACCTGCACGGCTGCGCCGCGCCCCAGCCGAGGCCGCACCGCAGGCTGGCACTGCGCGGTGTGACCGACCGGCACAGCCTCGCCGACCTGGCAGCGGCGGTGCTGGAGGGCACCGCCTTCCACGCGCGCTGGGTGACCGAGGAGATCTCCGCGATCATCAACGTGCTGCCAGCGCGGGTGACCGTGCTCGGCGGCGGGCGGCTGCCCGGGTGGACGCAGATCAAGGCCGCCGTAAACCCGTGGCCGACCTCGACCGTCACCGGCGATCCCACGCTGATGGGCGCCGCGCTGCTCGCCGCGCCCGCCGCAGGGCTGGCGTCGGGGAACCCGGGCGTCGAGCGCACGGACGTCACCGCCGGCCCGGTGGTCTCCGCGCGCTACGAGGCGTTGTACCGCAGGCGGTTCCTGCCGGCGGGGGAGCAGTTCCCCGCGCGTCGCTGAGCGGCTGGCACCTGGTCAGGGGCCGCCGACGTCGAGGTGGTCGCAGTCGATGTTGATAGTGACGCCGTTGTACGTCTCGTCGTGGCCGCCGGTGTACTGCTTGATGCGCTGGCGGTTGGCCCACAGGTGATCCGGGATCGCCCTGTCCGAGGTGGTCGGGATGTTGTCCCACCGCGCGAGCCAGATGTGGTCGGGGAGCAACGGGCTGTCGTAGGCGTTGGCCAGCGCCCGTACTCCGGTCGCAACGCTGCTGTAGACCCCGGAGAGGAAGCCCAGCTCGCGCACGCGGGCCGTCCAGTTGTCGAGGAAGGTCAGCACGATCTCACGACACTCCACATTGGACGAGTCGTAGCTCTCCATGTCGTTGTAGATCGTGGTTCCCGGTGCGAGTCCGAGCTCGGTCGCGCGCACCACCGCGTCGTCGGCGGCACCCCTGCCCTGTGCGCCGGAGAGCTCCGGGTCGATCCGGTTGCGGTAGGTGGTGCACGGCGCCTGGTGACCGACGTAGATCGGGACCAGCCGCCAGCCCTGCGCGATCTGCTCGGCGACCCAGTCCGCGGTGAGGTTGCGCTGTGAGCAGGCTCTGCTGATCCCGCCGATGTAGATCCCGATCGCGCGGTAGGGCGAGCCTAACCACGCCCGCATGGCTTCCGAGGACGGAGCGGTGCACGTGTCGAAACCCGCGCCTCGGTAGATGCCGGGGACAACCGCTCGCGGGGCTGCCGCCCGCGGGCGGGCGACGGCGTCCGTGGTGGACACCTGGGCTTCCGGCGTGATGCGGCCGGTGTCGAGGATGCGGCGGATCTGGTCGTTGTTCTCGCCGGTGCTCGCCGTGACGAGCACTCCGGCGGCGCTGACCACCATGGCGAACTCGTGGTCGGGTGTGTCCGGCAGCTCGGTCGGTCTGGCCACATAGGACGGTAGCCGGGTGACCACCGCCGTGGTGGGCTTGGCGTTCTCCACCGGCTCCAGTACGAGTGCGTCCGTCTTGCCGACGGCGGTCGAGGGGCAGTGCTGGTCGTCGTCGGGGTGACCCAGGTAGACCACGTGCCGGTCGAACCGGACGCACGCGTGCGGGGCGTGGTCGAGGTCGAGGACCTCCCAGGTGGCGGGGACGTCGAGCTGGTAGCCCCGGTAGGTGATGGTCTTGGTGTCGTCCGCGGTCGCTGTGCCCGGTGCCAGCAGCGCGGTGGCGAGGACCGAGCCGGTCAGCAAGGCGTGGCGGTGGTGCATCGTCGAACCCCCGGAACGTGTGGGTCTCCGAGAGCCGACCTTGGCACCGAGAACGGAATACCGCTTTTCGGCGATGCCGATTGCACACCTCCGAGTGAGGGTGCGTATTCCGGTTCGGCGTGGCGATCTTCGGCGGTGCGTGACGATGTCCAGGAGTGTGTCCCCCATCTGAGGTATTTCCTCGATTTCACCGGGTTGCTCCTGGTCAGGGCGTGTCTATTTGCTCTTGTTCGGAGCCATCGGAAAGGGCAGAGGAATGTTGAAGCCGTTGTCGCTGCGCGGATTCTTTCGTGCCGCGCAGCCCGTGCTGGCCGCGGTGCTCACGATTTCCCTGCTGACCCCGACGGTGGCGGCCGCCGTGCCGAGGGAGCATCGCGGACGCGGCGCGACCACCTCAGCGGCTCCTGCGCCGACCACGGCTCAGGCGACAGCTCAGGCCACCTCTCCGGTCGCTTCCCCGGCCGCGCCGACGCCCCGGGCCGCCACATCTCCGCCGGCGCCTGTTCCCGCTGCCGTGCCGCAGCCGCAGCCGCGTGGCCTGGGAACGGAACGGCAGATCGGTCCGGAGCCGGTGTACTCCGGCCTGGCCCACGGCGCGATCACCATGGCGTCGAACTCCGTGGTCCGCTGCGGGGCGGCGAACTGCACCGACAGCAGCAGCAACGGGGAGACGGCGACCTGGGTCAAGATCGATCCCGCCGCGCCGGGAAACACCGCCTCCAGCGCGCGGATCACGCTGCCCAGCGGCTCCGACGTGCTCTCCGCGCGGTTGTACTGGCAGCTCAACCCGGTTGCCAGCCGCGGGACCTCCGGTGACGCGACCAAGGCGAACCAGGTCGCCATCAAGGTTCCCGGCAGCTCGACCTACCAGCGGCTGACCGCGGACACCTACGACTGGTTCGACGCGCTCGGCACCCCGGGCACACCGACGATCACCGCGCACGCGGGGGCGAAGGACGTCACCGCCCTGGTGCGCCAGGCGGGGTCCGGTGACTACACCGTCGCCGACCTCCAGGCGTGCCAGGGTCTTTCGATCAGCACGTCGTCGAACCTCGGGTGCTGGGGCGGCTGGTCGCTGGTCGTCGCCTACGAGAACCCGGCGGAGCCGTTGCGCTACCTCCAGGTCTGGGACGGCTACCAGAAGGTGTCCGGGAACAACGCGGTCACCGTCAACCTCACCGGCATCAAGACCGTCAGCACCCGCACCCCGAACGCCACTCTCGGGATCACCGCCGGTGACGGTGACGCCAACATCGACAGGGACTACCTCCAGATCGGCAAGGACGCGTCCTCGTTGCAGACGCTGCCGATGCCCGCGCCCGCGATCGCGGGCTCCAACCAGCCCAACGCCTTCAGCAGCCGCATCGACCTCGTCACCGCGTCCGGTGCCGGTACCAACATCACCAGCAGGAATCCCGCCCCGGTCAACAACTTCGGCTACGACGCCCGCACGGTCGACGTCACCGGCAAGGTTCCCGCGGGTACCGACAGGCTCCAGTTGAAGATCGGCACCAACGGCGACGCGATCTACCCGCAGACCGTGTGGCTGATGACCGATGCCCGCGAGCCGGACCTCCACATCACCAAGGCCAACGACCCGATCGGCACCACCAACGACAACCCGCCGGGCTGGGTGGTCAAGGGCGGTGAGATCACCTACACCCTGGACGTCACCAACAAGCGGTCCGACGGGACCGTCAACGACCTGGACACCGCGACGAACATCTCGGTCACTGACAAGCTGCCGACCGGTCTGTCCTATGTGGCCGGATCGGGACCCGGCTGTTCGGCGAGCGGCCAGAACGTCACGTGTGCGGTGCGGAACCTGGAGCCTGGCGCGAGCGCGCGGATCACGTTCCGGGTCAAGGTCGCCGAGTCCGTCGCAGATGGCACCAAGCTCGACAACACCGCGCAGCTGACCTTCAAGGGGCTGGAAACCGGGCGCTCGCAGGAGCGCGAGAGCAACACCGTGCGAAACACGGTGACCTCGCCGCGCTACGAGCTGGTCAAGTCCGTGGACAAGGCCGAGGCGCTGCCCGGCGAGACACTGACCTACACGGTCGGTATCCGCAATACGGGAACCGTTGCGGCACCGGGGATCGTGGTGACGGACACGCTTCCGCCGGGAACCAGCTACGTGTCCTCGGCGCCCTCGCAGGGCACTGTCTCCGGCACGGGGCCGCTCGTGTGGAACGCGGGTGACCTCGCGATCGGTGGTTCCGCGAGCCTTCAGGTCAAGGTGTTGGTCGGTGAGGACGCCATCGGCAAGACTCTCGTCAACCGGGCCAAGGGGACCGAAGGGCCGCCCGGAATCGTGCCGCCGGACAACCGCTGTTCCGATGACGACGCGGCGGCGTGTGCGACCACACAGGTACCCGCGCCGAGCTACACCGTGAACAAGAGCGTGGACAAGAGTGAGGCCAAGCCAGGCGAGAAGGTCGTCTACACGCTCACGGTGCGCAACACCGGTCGAGTCACGGCCAAGGACCTGACGGTCGTTGACGATCTGTCCAAGGTGCTGGACGACGCGGACTACAACGCGGACGTGGCTGCTTCTGTTGGTGCTGCGACGTATGCCGCTCCACGACTGACATGGGTCGGGACCCTGTCGGCGCAGGGCACCGCAACCATCACGTACTCGGTGACCGTGAAGTCGCCGAACACCGGAGACCACAAGCTGGTCAACGCGGTGTCTTCGGAGACCCCCGGCGGCAACTGTCCGCCTGGTTCCACCGACCCCGCGTGCTCGCAGACGACGCTCGTTCCCGGCATGTCCATCGAGAAGACCGTGGACAAGAAGTCGGCCAGTCCCGGTGACAAGGTCACCTATACCGTGACCGTGACCAACACCGGGCAAACGACCCTGGTCGGAGCGTCCTTTGTGGACGATATGACGAAGGTTCTCGACGACGCCACGTACAACGCGGACGCCAAGGCGTCGGTCGGTACCACGACGTATGCCGCTCCTCGGCTGACGTGGTCGGGTGACCTCAAGGTGGGCGAGTCCGCCACGGTCACGTACTCGGTGACAGTGCGCAAGCCCAACACCGGGGACAACAAGCTGATCAACCTCGTCAGTTCGGAGACTCCTGGGAACACGTGTCCACCGGGCTCCACCAGTCCTAGCTGTACTACCACCACGCCCGTCTCCGGATTCCGCATCGAGAAGAAGTCCGACCCCGCGCAGGTGAACCCCGGCGGCACGGTGACCTACACCGTGACGGTCAGCAACACGGGGCAGACGGACCTGCCTGGCGCGTCCTTTGTGGACGACCTTTCGAAGGTGCTCGACGACGCCACGTACAACGCGGACGCCGTCGCCTCCGCTGGCACAGTGGCGTACGCGGCTCCTCGGTTGACGTGGACCGGTGATCTCGCTGTCGGTGCGTCGGCGACGGTCAAGTACTCCGTCCGAGTCAACGATCCGGTCAAGGGGGACCACAAGCTCGTCAACGCGGTCAGTTCGGAGACGCCTGGCGGCAACTGTCCTCCGGGGTCGTCGGATCCGAAGTGTTCGACGACGACGCCGGTCTCGGGTGTGGACCTCCGCAAGGAGGTCGACAAGCAGTCGGCCAATCCTGGCGACAAGGTCACGTACACGGTCACCATGACCAACACAGGTCAGACTGTGCTCGTCGGAGCGACCTTCACCGACGATCTCACCCAGGTTCTCGATGATGCGGTGTACAACGCGGACGCGGCTGCTTCCGTTGGTGCGGTGGTGTACGCGGCTCCTCGGTTGACGTGGACCGGTGATCTCGCTGTCGGTGCGTCGGCGACGGTCAAGTACTCCGTGACTGTGCGCAAGCCCAACACCGGCGACAACAAGCTGATCAACGCGGTCAGCTCGGAGACGCCCGGCAACAACTGCAAGCCTTCGTGCACCACGACGACCCCCGTGTCCGGTCTGCTGATCGTGAAGAAGGCCGACCGGGATCAGGTGGTGCCCGGTGACAAGGTCACGTACACGGTGACGGTCACCAACACGGGCCAAACCGCACTTCCCGGAGCGACCTTCACCGACGATCTCACCCAGGTTCTCGATGATGCGGTGTACAACGCCGACGCGGCTGCTTCCGTTGGTGCGGTGGTGTATGCGGCTCCTCGGTTGACGTGGACCGGTGACCTGGCCGTTGGTGCTGTGGCCACAGTGAAGTACTCGGTCACCGTCCGGAACCCGAACACTGGGGACAAGAAGCTCAACAACACGGTCACCTCGGACACGCCGGGCGGCAACTGCCCGCCTGGCTCGACGGATCCCAACTGCACGTCGCAGGTGCCCGGGCCGGAGCTGACCGTCAAGAAGCTTGCGGACAAGCAGACCGCGAACCCAGGTGACAAGGTCACCTACACGGTGACGGTGACCAACACGGGGCAGACCGAGCTTCCCGCAGCATCCTTTGTGGACGATCTGACCGAAGTCCTGGACGATGCCGCGTACAACGAGGACGCCTCGGCTTCGGTCGGTGCCGCGGTGTTCACGACCCCTCGGTTGACGTGGACCGGCAACCTCCCGATCGGTGCTTCTGCCACGGTGAAGTACTCCGTGACGGTTCGGAACCCGATCACCGGTGATCACCGCATGCGCAACACGGTCAGCACGAGCACGCCAGGGAACTGCCCGCCGGGCTCGCAGGACCCTGACTGCTCCACGGAGACCCCGCTCCCCGGGCTCGCCGTCAAGAAGGCAGTCGACAAGCAGTCCGCGAATCCTGGTGACAAGGTCACGTACACGGTGACGGTGACCAACACGGGCCGGACGGAGCTGAAGGGGGCGACGTTCACCGATGACCTGTCGAAGGTCCTGGATGACGCCGTCTACAACGCCGACGCCGCAGCGACGGTGGGCTCGGTGTCGTACACGCCGCCGCGCTTGACGTGGACCGGTGATCTGGCGATCGGTGTGACCGCGACGATCACGTATTCGGTCACGGTGAAGTCGCCGAACACCGGGGACAACGAACTGGTGAACGTAGTCAGCTCGGAAACGCCGGGTGGGAACTGCCCTCCGGGGTCGAAGGATCCGAAGTGTTCGACGACGACGCCGGTGTCCGGTGTGGACGTTCGCAAGGAAGTTGACCGGCAGTCGGCCAATCCTGGTGACAAGGTCACGTACACGGTGACGGTGACCAACACCGGGCAGACCGAACTCAAGGGGGCGACGTTCACCGACGACCTGTCGAAGGTCTTGGACGACGCTGCCTACAACGCGGATGTGTCCGCCTCCGTTGGTGCTGCGACGTATGCGGAACCGCGCTTGACGTGGACGGGTGATCTGGCGATCGGTGTGACCGCGACGATCAGGTACTCGGTCACGGTGAAGTCGCCGAACACTGGGGACAACAAGCTGATCAACGTCGTCACGTCCAGTGGGAACTGCCCGCCCGGGTCGAAGGATCCGAAGTGTTCGACGACGACGCCAGTGTCCGGTGTGGACGTTCGCAAGGAAGTTGACCGGCAGTCCGCGAATCCTGGCGACAAGGTCACGTACACGGTGACGGTGACCAACACCGGGCAGACCGAACTCAAGGGGGCGACGTTCACCGACGACCTGTCGAAGGTCTTGGACGACGCTGCCTACAACGCGGATGTGTCCGCCTCCGTTGGTGCTGCGACGTATGCGGAACCGCGCTTGACGTGGACGGGTGATCTGGCGATCGGTGCTGTGGCGACGGTCAAGTACTCGGTGACTGTGCGCAAGCCCAACACCGGGGACAACAAGCTGATCAACGTCGTCACGTCCAGTGGGAACTGCCCGCCCGGGTCGAAGGACCCGAAGTGCGGGACTACCACGCCCGTCTCCGGACTGAAGATCGTCAAGAAGGCGGCGCCCGCCACGGTCAAGCCCGGCGACCAGGTCACGTACACGGTCACGGTGACCAACACCGGTCAGACACCGCAGATCGGCGCGTCCTTTGTGGATGATCTGAGCAAGGTGCTCGACGACGCGGTGTACAACGCCGACGCCAAGGCCACCGTCGGCTCTGTCGCCTACGCTCCGCCGAAGCTGACGTGGACCGGCGACCTCCAGCCCGGTGACACCGCGACAGTCACCTACTCGGTTCGAGTGCAGGATCCGATCACCGGCGATCGCAAGCTCGTCAACGCGGTCAGCTCCGAGACGCCGGGCGGCAACTGCCCGCCGGGATCGACCGATCCGAGCTGCACGACCACCACCCCGCTCCCCGGCCTGTCGATCGTCAAGACCTCCAGTTCCCAGACGGCGAGTCCCGGGGAGCAGGTCACCTACACCGTCGTGGTCACCAACACGGGCCAGACGGAACTGAAGGGAGCCACGTTCACCGACGACCTGTCGAAGGTCCTGGACGACGCGAAGTACAACGCGGACGCGACGGCTTCCCTCGGTGTCGTGACGTACTCGGCGCCTCGCCTGACGTGGGTCGGTGACCTGGCGATCGGTGCTTCGGCCACGGTGACCTACTCCGTCACCGTCAACAAGCCCGCCACCGGGGACAACAAGCTGATCAATGTGGTCAGTTCCGAGACGCCGGGCGGGAACTGTCCCCCCGGCTCGACGGATCCCAAGTGCGGTACGACCACGAACGTTCCTGGCGTCGCCATCAAGAAGGTCGTGGACAAGCAGGTCGCGAACCCCGGCGACAAGGTCACGTACACGGTGACGGTGACCAACACGGGCCAGACGGACCTGAAGGGCGCGACGTTCACCGACGACCTGTCGAAGGTCTTGGACGACGCGGTCTACAACGCGGATGTGTCCGCTTCTGTTGGTGCTGCGACCTATGCGGAGCCGCGCCTGACGTGGACGGGTGACCTGAAGATCGGTGAGACGGCCACGGTCACGTACTCGGTGACTGTGCGCAAGCCCAACAAGGGCGACCACCAGCTCGGCAACGTGGTCAGTTCGACAACTCCAGGTGGGAACTGTCCGCCGGGTTCCACCGACCCGAACTGCGCTACCAGCACCGTCGTGCCGGGTGTCCGGATCGTCAAGAACGCCGGATCCGCCAATGTCGCGCCGGGTGGAAAGGTGGTCTACACGGTCACGGTCACCAATACCGGTGCGGCACCGCTGACCAAGGTGTCCTTTGTGGACGACCTGACGGGAGTCCTCGACGATGCGGAGTACAACGGTGACGGGAAGGCCACGACCGGCTCGGTCACCTATGCGGCGCCGAAGCTGACCTGGACCGGGGACCTCGCGGTCGGCGGGACGGCGACGATCACGTACTCGGTGACCGTCAACGACCCGGCCACGGGTGATCGCAAGCTCCGCAACACGGTCACCTCCGACACGCCGGGCGGCAACTGCCAGCCCGGTGACGAGGACCCGAAGTGCGCGACGGAGACCCCGGTCGAGCCGAAGCCGCCGGTTCCCCCGGTGCCACCGACCGGGACCAAGCCGCCGTTGGCGAGCACCGGAGCGTCGGTGTCGCCGCTCGCCGGAGTGGGGCTGATGCTGCTCGCGTCGGGCCTGGTGCTCCTGTTGATCTCCCGTCGGCGCAAGGAAACCTGATACGGCTGGTGCGGTGTTCGGAGGAACTGAGCCTCTGCGGCGGTTGCTGTCTTCTCCTTGCCATGCAAGGGGGATGCCATGAGGAACCCGGTCGCCTCAGTGCTGGTGCTCTACGTGGGGCTGCCCCCTCGGGGCGTGCTACGGGGCACGCGCGACCGGGTTGACGGAATACCGCCCTTGGACGTCGCGGTGGGGCGGTCGTCGGTGCTGTCCGCCGTCGTGATCGCGTCCGTTCTGATGTGGACGGTCTGATGTGGACGGTCTGGTGCGGCAAGCGTCAGGTGCGTCGTTCCACCGGCGCCGCTGAGGAGTCCGCTCCGGAGACCTTGCGGCGCAGGGTGTGGTTGACCGCGCGCTCGAAGCCGCTCACCAGCGCCTGGATCGTCACCGGCTTCAGCTTGTCCATGATCTGCCGGACCCGCTCGCGTTCCTCCGCCGGGCGGCCCTGCTCCACGTAGGGGCGCAACACGTTGTCCGCGAACAGCTCCTGGAGCTCGGCGGCCATCGCCACCACGTGCCGCTCCACGATCTTCTTCGCCGCCGCGAGCATCTCCGGCGGCATGCCGAGGTCGATGATCTCCAGGCCGTTGGTCAGCAGCGTGGGGTTGAGCAACGCGAACCCGGTGCCGCCGGTCCGCTCCAGCACGCCGAGGGAGATCAGCTGCTCGATGGTCCGCTCGTCGAGCTGGCGGCCCGCCCGGCGGCTGAGCTCGTGCGGCTCGACCTCCTCGCGGATCTCGGCCACCCACGGGGTGAGCAGCGCGCGCTGCAACGCCAGCTCCTCGACGGAGGCGTCCTCCGGGATGCGCTGGAGGTGCCGCTCGACGGCGGCGAGGGTGAAGCCCAGCGCCTGGAGCTCGCGGATCAGCTCCAGCCGGGCCAGGTGCACCGCGCCGTAGAGCCCGACCCGGCCGCGCAGCCTGGGCGGCGGCAGCAGGGAGCGGCCCGCGTAGAAGCGCACGGTGCGCACCGTGACGCCGGCCCGTGCGGCCAGCTCGTCGACGGTGTACTCGGCCTCTGCTGCCTGGGTCATCTCAGCGCATCTCTCCTTGACTGATGTGACACCAGGACTGTAACACTAGCCACGTCCAGGTCGTCGCGGAGAGACGAAGAGGTGAAGGCCGTGCCGGGTCCGCTCGCCGGGATCAGGGTGCTCGAACTGGCGGGGCTGGGACCGGCGCCGTTCTGCGGCATGCTGCTCGCCGACCTCGGCGCGGAGGTGGTCCGAGTCGACCGCCCCGGCGGCGGTGGGTTGCTGCCGAGGGACAAGCACGACGTGCTCGGCAGGGGCCGCCGCGAGGTGGTCGTCGATCTCAAGCACGAACGCGGCCCGGAGGTGGTGCTGCGCCTGGCCGAGCAGGCGGACGTGCTGATCGAGGGCTTCCGGCCGGGTGTCGCCGAACGGCTCGGCATCGGCCCGGAGCAGTGCATGGCCCGCAACCCCGAGCTCGTGTACGGGCGGATGACCGGGTGGGGGCAGGACGGTCCGCTCGCCAGGTCGGCGGGCCACGACATCGACTACATCGCGATCACCGGCGCGCTGCACGCCTTCGGGCGCGCGGGAGGGCCGCCGCAGGTGCCGATGAACCTCGTCGGCGACTTCGGCGGTGGCGCGATGTACCTCGCGGTCGGCGTGCTCTCCGCGGTGATCCAGGCCGGGCGCACGGGGCGGGGACAGGTCGTCGACGCTTCGATCGTCGACGGCACGGCGCACCTGAGCGCGATGATCTACGGCATGGTCGCGGCGGGCGGCTGGCGGGACCGGCGCGGTGTGAACCTGCTCGACACCGGCGCCCCGTTCTACGACGTCTACGAGACCTCCGACGGTCATCACATGGCGGTCGGCGCGTTGGAGCCGCAGTTCTACGCCGAGTTCACGCGGTTGCTGGACGCTGGGGAACTGCCCGACCGCGACGATCCCGCCACCTGGCCGGAGTTGCGGCGGCGCATCGCGCAGACCTTCGCCGGCCGGACCCGCGATGAGTGGACCGAGGTCTTCGGCGACAGTGACGCCTGCGTCGCCCCGGTGCTCGGGATGACCGAGGCCGCGACGCATCCGCACAACGTGGCGCGGGGGACCTTCGTCGCGCCGGGCGGGGTGGTCCAGCCCGCGCCCGCGCCGCGCTTCTCCGCCACTCCGGCTCCCGAGGTCGGTGCGCCGTCCGCGCCGGGCAGCCACACCAGGGCCGTGCTCACCGAGTGGGGTCTGTCCGATGTGGACGAACTGATCGAGTCCGGTGCCGCGCACCAGAATGGGGAGGGCTGACATGCAGCGCGAGCTGTTCACCGCCGACCACGACGCGTTCCGTGAGGCCGCGCGCACCTTCGTCGCCAAGGAGATCGCGCCCTTCCACGCCCAGTGGGAGGCCGACGGCATCGTCAGCAGGGAGGTGTGGACCAAGGCGGGCGCGCAGGGGCTGCTCGGCATGGACGTGCCGGAGGAGTACGGCGGCGGCGGGGTCGACGACTACCGCTACCAGGCGATCCTGGACGAGGAGCTGGTCAGGGCCTCGGCGAGCGGCATCGGTTTCCCGGTGCACAACGACATCATCGCGCCGTACCTGCTCAAGCTCGCCACCGAGGAGCAGAAGCGCAGATGGCTGCCGGGCTTCTGCTCCGGGGAGCTGGTGACGGCCATCGCGATGACCGAACCCGGTGTCGGCTCGGACCTCCAGGGCATCACCACGACGGCGGTCCGCGACGGCGACGACTACGTGCTCAACGGCTCGAAGACCTTCATCTCCAACGGAATCCACGCGGACCTGGTGATCGTGGTCGCGCGCACCGACCAGGACGCGGGGCACCAGGGCATCAGCCTGCTCGTGGTGGAGCGCGGCATGCCCGGGTTCGAGCGCGGCCGCAACCTCGACAAGATCGGGCTCAAGGCGCAGGACACCGCGGAGCTGTTCTTCTCCGACGTGCGCGTTCCCGCCGCGAACCTGTTGGGACAGGAGGGGATGGGCTTCATCTACCTGATGCAGAACCTGCCCCGTGAGCGCTTGTCCATCGCGGTTGCCGCCGTGGCCGCCGCGGAGAACGTGCTGGAGCTGACCAAGCAGTACTGCTTGGAGCGCAAGGCTTTCGGCCGCCCGATCAGCAAGTTCCAGAACACCCGCTTCGAGCTGGCCGAGATGGCGACCGAGGTGCAGGTCGCGCGCGTCTTCGCCGACCGCTGCATCACCGAGCACCTCGCGGACAAGCTCACCGTCGAGCACGCGGCGATGGCGAAGTGGTGGACCACCGAGCTCCAGGTGAAGGTCGTCGACCGGTGCCTGCAGCTGCACGGCGGCTACGGCTACATGACGGAGTACCCGATCGCGAAGGCCTACCTGGACTCCCGGGTGCAGACTATCTACGGCGGGACGACCGAGATCATGAAGGAAATCGTAGGCAGGTCAATGGGTCTCTAGGCAGGTCTGATTTTTCGGCCATTCGCGGGCTTATGGACGTGTTCACCGGCTGAGAAGGGTCCATAAGCCCGCGAATGGCCATGAGGCGTCCCCGGAGTTGCGGACCGGACTTCTGAGCGGGTGCGTAGGTATTGGAGGCGCGGTGGATCCCTTCGGGCGGTTCGACCGGTTGCGGCGAATCGAGCGGCTGGACCCGGAAAGACACCATCTCCTGATCTACCGCGTCTCCGCGGGCCTTGAGCTGCCGTGGGACTACACGCGGGCCTTGGAAGTCGCACTGTTCCGCACGTTCTGCGTGCCCAGCATCTCGCGGTTGCTCGACAGGACCCGTGAGTTCGCCGACCGCCCACAACGCCGCTACGACGACACGCGCGTGCTCATGGGAGAGCTCGCGCTGCACGGGTACGACTCGGCACGCGGCAAGGTCGCGCTGCGGACGATGAACCGGCTGCACGGGCGCTTCGACATCAGCAACGACGACATGCTCTACGTGCTCTCGACGTTCGTCTACGAGCCGGTTCGGTGGATCGCCAAGTACGGCTGGCGTCCGCTGTCCGAGCACGAGCGGATCGCGGGATACGTGTTCTACCGCGAGGTGGGGCGGCGCATGGGGATCAAGGACATTCCCCCGAGCTACGAGGCGTTCGAGCGGTTCAACGTCGACTTCGAGCGGGACAGCTGTGAATACCACCGCAGCAACGAGGCCGTGGGGCGGTCGACGCTGGAGATGTTCTGCGGATGGTTCCCGCCGCCGATGCGCGCCGCGGCCGAACAGGGTGTGCTGGCCGTGCTCGACGAGTCGTCCCGCAAGGCGTTCGGCTTCCCCGAGCCCTCTTCTCGCACGCAGCGAGTCGTGGACGGCCTCCTGCGGGTCCACGGCCTCGTCGAGCGGTGGTCGCCGCGCCGGTACGTCAACCGCCTGGAACGCGGGACGGTCAACCGGACGTACCCTGGCTACCCCAACGGGTATCGATTGGAGGACGTCGGCGCGCATGGCGGTTGACCCCGGCCTGTTCGGCCCGAACTCGGTGACCTGGAACCTGCACGGCGACCCCGCGATGTGGCTCGGCGGCATCGGCAGCCTGTTCCTCCAGGCCCTGCACCCGCGAGCGGTCGCGGGCATCGTGCAGAACTCGATCTTCCGGTCGGATCCGCTCGGGCGGCTCGAACGGACCGCGAGCTTCGTCTCGCTCTCGACGTACGGCACGCACGAGCAGGTGCACGCGGCGGCCGCCCACGTCCGCCGGGTGCACAGCGCGTTGAAGGGCCGTGACCAGGACACCGGCGAGCGGTTCCCGGTGGACGACCCGGAGCTGCTGCTGTGGGTGCACTGCGCGGAGGTGGCGTCGTTCGCGTCGGTGACCGTGCGTGCGGGCTTCCCGGCAACGCGAGCCCACCTGGACCGGTACTTCCTGGAGCAGCGGCGCTCCGCCGAGCTCGTGGGCCTGTCGGCGCGGGACGTCCCGGGTTCGGTGGGGGAGATGGCGGACTACTTCACCGCGATGAAGCCCCAGCTGCGGTGCACGCCGGACGCGGACATCGTCTACGAGTTCCTGCACCTCCCGCCGATGCCGCGGTGGTTGCGCCTGCCCGTGCGCCACGGCTACCAGCCGCTCGGACACCTGTCGTACTCGTTGCTGCCGGACTGGGCGATCCGGCTCTACGACCGCCCCGCGTACTCGGAGGAGCGCGCCACCTCCAGGGCTCGCACGTTCCGCGACGTGGCGCTGCTGATCCCGAAGAGGCTGCGCTGGTCGGTCCCGTCCAGCCACGCCCTCGCGGCGGTGCGGCGACTGGGTCGCGCCGCCACCCCTTCTCCTGCGTTGTTGCCGCGGTAGTGGTGTGGTTGGGGCCACATGTGGGGACTGGCGTTGACCTATGTGACAGCACTGGTGTAACACTTGCGGTGAGCTTGTTACGCGCCGGTAGCGATTCGAGGCTCGCGAGCGAGAAGGGCACGGCCGAAGATGTCTGAAGCGTTCATTTACGACGCGATCCGAACCCCGAGGGGCCGCGGCAAGCGCACTGGGTCGCTGCACGAAGTCAAGCCGATCTCGCTCGTCGTGGGCCTGATCGACGAGCTGCGCCGCCGCCACCCCACCCTGGACCCGCAGCGGATCGAGGACGTCGTGCTCGGCGTCGTCTCGCCGGTCGGCGACCAGGGCGCGGTGATCGCCAAGACCGCTGCGCTCGCCGCCGGGCTGCCAGACACCGTCGCCGGTGTGCAGCTCAACCGGTTCTGCGCCTCCGGCCTTGAGGCGGTCAACACCGCCGCGCAGAAGGTGCGCTCCGGCTGGGAGGACCTGGTCATCGCGGGCGGTGTCGAGTCGATGTCGCGGGTGCCGATGGGCTCCGACGGCGGCGCGTGGGCCATGGACCCGGAAACCAGCTACGGCACCGGTTTCGTGCCGCAGGGCATCGGCGCCGACCTGATCGCCACGCTCGGCGGGTGGGACCGTGAGGCGGTGGACGCCTACGCCGTGGAGTCCCAGGTGCGCGCGGGCAAGGCGTGGACCAACGGCTACTTCAACCGCTCCGTGGTCCCGGTGCGCGACCGCAACGGTCTCGTGGTGCTCGATCGCGACGAGCAGGTCCGCCCCGACAGCACCGTGGAGAGCCTCGGCGCGCTCAAGCCCTCCTTCGCCACGATGGGCGAGATGGGCGGCTTCGACGCGGTGGCGCTGCAGAAGTACCACTGGGTCGAGCGCATCGACCACGTGCACACGGCAGGGAACTCCTCCGGCATCGTGGACGGTGCGGCCCTCGTGCTCATCGGCAGCGAGCAGGTCGGCAAGGACCTCGGCCTGACCCCGCGCGCCCGCGTGGTGGCCACCGCGCTCTCCGGCGCCGATCCCACGATCATGCTGACCGGACCCGCGCCCGCCACCCGCAAGGCGCTGGCCAAGGCCGGGCTGACCATCGACGACATCGACCTCATCGAGATGAACGAGGCGTTCGCGGCCGTGGTGCTGCGGTTCATGCAGGACATGGGCGTCTCGCACGACAAGGTCAACGTCAACGGCGGGGCCATCGCCATGGGCCACCCGCTCGGCGCGACCGGTGCGATGATCACCGGAACGCTGCTGGACGAGCTGGAGCGCCGCGAGGCGCGCTACGGCCTCGCCACCCTCTGCATCGGCGGCGGCATGGGCATCGCCACGATCATCGAGCGCGTCTGAATCCCGGGAGCGAGACGGACAATGACTGAGACCATTCGCTGGGAGTCCGGTGAGGACGGCATCGTCGTGCTCACCCTCGACGACCCGGAGCAGCAGGCCAACACGATGAACGAGCGCTACCAGCGCTCCATGGCCGAGACCGTCGAGCGGCTGCACGCCGAGCGCGAGAACATCACCGGCGTCATCCTCACCTCGGCCAAGAAGACCTTCTTCGCGGGCGGCGACCTCAAGGACCTCAGCCGCATCTACCCCGAGCACGCGCAGCAGGCGTTCGACGCGGCGCAGGGCGTGAAGGGCGCGCTGCGCAAGCTGGAGACGCTCGGCCGCCCGGTCGTGGCCGCGCTCAACGGCGCCGCGCTCGGCGGCGGCCTGGAGATCGCGCTGGCCACCCACCACCGCATCGCGCTGAACAACCCCAAGGCGCGCTTCGGCCTGCCCGAGGTCACCCTCGGCCTGCTGCCCGGCGGCGGCGGTGTCGTGCGCACCGTGCGGATGCTCGGCATCGTGGACGCGTTGATGCGGGTCCTGTTGCAGGGCAAGCAGATGCGCGCGCAGGAGGCCAAGGAGCTCGGCCTGATCGACGAGATCGTGGACACGCCGGAGGAGATGCTCTCCCGCGCCCGCGAGTGGATCAAGGCCAACCCGGAGGCGGTCCAGCCCTGGGACGTCAAGGGCTACAAGATCCCCGGCGGCACGCCGTCCAACCCGAAGTTCGCGGCGAACCTGCCCGCCTTCCCCGCCAACCTGCGCAAGCAGCTCAAGGGCGCGCCGATGCCCGCGCCGCGCAACATCCTGGCGGCGGCGGTGGAGGGCGCGCAGGTCGACTTCGACACCGCGCTGACCATCGAGACCCGTTACTTCGTCGACCTGGCGACCGGTCAGGTCGCGAAGAACATGATCAAGGCGTTCTTCTTCGACCTCCAGCACGCCAACTCCGGTGGCAGCAGGCCGAAGGACGTCCCCGCGTGGAAGGCGACCAAGGTCGCGGTGCTCGGCGCGGGCATGATGGGCGCCGGGATCGCCCACGTGTGCGCGAAGGCGGGCATGGAGGTCGTGCTCAAGGACGTCTCCGTGGAGAGCGCGGAGAAGGGCAAGGCCTACTCGCGCACGATCCTGGACAAGGCCGTCGCACGTGGACGGTCCACAGAGGACGCCCGGGACGAGGTGCTCGCCAGGATCACGCCCACCGCCGACGTCGCCGACCTCGACGGCTGCGACCTGGTGATCGAGGCGGTCTTCGAGAACACCGCGCTCAAGCACCAGGTCTTCGGCGAGATCCAGGACGTGGTCGCGCCGCACGCGCTGCTGGCGTCCAACACCTCGACGCTGCCGATCACCGGGCTGGCCGAGGGGGTCAAGCGCCGTGAGGACTTCGTCGGCCTGCACTTCTTCTCGCCGGTGGACAAGATGCCGCTGGTGGAGATCATCGCGGGCGAGCAGACCTCGGACGAGGCGCTGGCCCGCGCGGTCGACGTGGTGCGGCAGATCCGCAAGACGCCGATCGTGGTCAACGACAGCCGCGGCTTCTTCACCAGCCGGGTGATCGGCACCTTCCTCAACGAGGGCGTGGCCATGCTGGCGGAGGGCATCAGCCCGTCCACCATCGAGCAGGTCTCCTCGCAGGCGGGCTACCCCGCGCCGGTGCTGCAGCTGATGGACGAGCTGACGCTGACCCTGCCGCGCAAGATCCGCAACGAGACCAAGCAGGCGGTCATCGACGCGGGCGGCACCTGGACCGCGCACCCCGGCGAGGACGTCATCGACCGCATGGTCGAGGAGTTCGGCCGCGAGGGCCGCTCGGCAGGGGCCGGGTTCTACGAGTACGCCGACGGCAAGCGGGTCCGCCTCTGGCCGGGCCTGGCGGAGGCGTTCCCGGTGCGGCACACCGACGACGTGGCCTTCGAGGACCTGGTGGAGCGGCTGCTGTTCATCGAGGCCCTGGAGACGGTGCGCTGCGTGGAGGAGGGCGTGATCACCTCGGTTCCGGACGCGAACATCGGTTCGATCATGGGCATCGGCTTCCCGCCGTGGACCGGTGGGGTGCTGCAGTACATCAACGGCTACGCGGGCGGCCCCAAGGGCTTCCTGGCGCGGGCAGAGGAGCTGGCCGAGCGCTACGGCGAACGCTTCACCCCGCCCGCCCTGTTGCGCGCCAAGGCCGACGCGGGCGAGATCTTCGAGTAGCTTGCGTCTCGCTTGGGGAGCCCCCGGTCCACGCGGCTGGGGGCTCCTCGCTGTTCAAGGTTTGCGAAGGCGGCTTCCCCCGGCGGGGTGTTCGCAGCAGGGTCCGGCCGCATGAGATCCGTCGCGCTCGCGCTGTCCCTGTCCCTGCCCCTGTTCGGCGCCTCGCTCTGGCCTGTCGACGGCGAGACCAAAGAGCAGGCGCTTGCCCGCAGCGACAGCACTTATGGCCGCCTGCCGGTGCTGCGCTCGTTCCACCCCGGCCTGCCACAGGCGTGGGAGAAGGACCCGTACGCCCGCGCCGGGCGGGACATGGTGGTCTCGTTCAAGGAGAAGCCACTGGAGATCCTGTCGGGCAAGCACGACAAGTTCTTCTCCGACTGGTTCGCCGCCGCGCCGAAGGACCGGACCACCTGGTGGTCGTACTTCCACGAGCCCGAGGACAACATCGAGCGCGGCGAGTTCACCGCTGCGGACTACCGCGCGGCCTTCACCCACCTGGACGGCTTGGCGGACAAGGTGGGCAACCCCCGTCTGCGGACGACCCTGATCCTGATGGACTGGTCACTGGACCCGCGGTCGAAGCGCGACTGGCGCGACTACTACCCGGGCAAGGACGTGGTCGACGTGCAGGCGTGGGACATGTACGACTTCCTGGAGAACGGCAAGTACCTGTCGATGGAGGAGTACGAGCGCCGGAAGCCGACCCGTGCCGTGACCGCGGCCGAGGGCAACGAGTACGCGATCGCGGAGTTCGGGGGAGCGATCCCGGAAGGCCGGCCGCAGTGGCTGGCCGACGTGGCCGCGTGGGCCCGCGCGAACGACGCGGTGTTCGTGACGTACTTCGACTCCGTGGTCAAGGGCGACTGGCGGCTGAAGGACAAGCCCTCGCAGGACGCGTGGCGCGCCGTGGTCAGCGGGAGCTAGCGCCTGCCCCGCAACGCGTCCCGTTTCCCCCGAGTTGGCGATCCGCCCCGTTTCCCCTCTGCCGCGCTGCCGCCCCGTCTCCCCTCGGCCGCGCTGCCGTCCCGTTCCCTCTGCCTCGCTCCGGTCCCGTGCTGCGCACGCCGGCCGACGTGGTCGAGGTTTCGCGTTTTGTCACCTTGTTGCGCGAGAGAGCGCTCCCATTTCGCGTTAAGTGCCCAAAACGCGAAAAGAGGGGGGTGACTGAGGCGGTGAGGCCGGAGGCTCCGTCTCGTGTCCGTAATGGGAGATAGGCACGAGACGGGGAGTTTTGGCTCCGTGACGACTCGGTCGCCTCGCCGCGAGAGCGGTTAGGGGTTGAGGTCGGCCAGGGCGGGGAAGGCGGCGATGTAGCCGTCCAGGATGCGCTCCGCCGCCGCGACCGAGTCGACCAGTGGGTGGGTGCCGAGGGCGAGCAGGGCGTGGTCGCGGCTGCGGGTGGTCGCAGCCGTGATCGCCGCGCGCTCGCAGGACTTCACGCGGCGCATCAGGCCGAGGCCGTGCTCCGCCAACGGGTCCGTCGCGATCGGGCGCGGGCCGTTGCCGTCCACCACGCACGGGACCTCCACCACCGCGTCGGCGTCCATGCCCGGCACCGCTGCGCGGTTGCGCACGTTGAGGATCAGCGTCGCCGGGCGGTTGTCCGCGATCGAGGTCATCAGCTGCAGCGCCACCTGTTCGTAGCCGCCGCCGTCCATGTCGCAGGCGTCGCGCTCGCCGACGTCGGCCACGGCGCGACCCTCCGCCATGTAGGTGTTCTCCCGTTCCTGGCGCACCGCTTCCCACAGCTCCAGGGCATCGGGCGCGGAGAGCACCTTCGAGTAGAACTGATCCTGTTGTGCCAGAAGGAACTCGCCGCGGGTGGTCTCCTGGTGGCGCACCTCCGCCAGCGTTTCGCGGGCGAAGTAGTAGTAGTGCAGGTACTCGTTGGGGATCGCGCCGAGAGTCCGCAGCCAGCTGGCACCGAAGAGCTTGCCCTCCTCGAAGGAGGTCAGGGCGGCCGGGTCGGCGAACAGCGACGGCAGGCGGTCGTGGCCGTTGACCCGCACCGCGCGCAGCCAGCCGAGGTGGTTCAGACCCACGTAGTCGAAGCCCGCGCGCTCCAGCGGCACTCCCAACGCGTTCGCCACCCGGCGGCACAGGCCGACCGGGGAGTCGCAGATGCCCACGACGCGGTCGCCGAGCACGGCCGACATCGCCTCGGTCACCATGCCCGCCGGGTTGGTGAAGTTGATCAGCCAGGCGTCCGGGGCGAGCTTGTCCACTGTGGACGCGATGTCCATGGCGACCGGGATCGTCCTCAGCGCGTAGCAGATTCCGCCCGCGCCAACGGTCTCCTGGCCGAGGATGCCTTCGCCGAGCGCCACCCGCTCGTCCAGGGTGCGCCCGCGCAGGCCGCCGACGCGGATCGCGGAGAACACCACGTCCGCCCCGCGCACGGCCTCCTCCAGCGAGGTCGTGGTGCGCAGCCGGGGCCGCCATGCCGCGCCCGCCGCCTGGCGGTCGAGCACCGCGGTGATCGCCTTGAGGCGCAACGGGTCCACGTCGTGCAGGACCAGCTCGTCGACCAGCCGGTCCGGATCGCCGAGCAGGCTCGAATGCACCAGCGGGACCCGGAACCCGCCCCCGCCGAGAATGACCAGTCTCATGCGCGCACTACCTCCACACCCGCTTCGGTCATCGTGTTCAGCGTCCGCTCGCAAGCCCCGGAGTTGGTGACCAGCACGTCCACCTCGTCCGGCCCGCAGACCCTGGCCAGCCCACCGCCGGGGAACTTCGCGGTGTCGGCCAGCAGCACCACCTGGTCGGCCGCCGCGAGCATCGCCCGCTTCTGCGGCACCTCCACCACCGTGTCGTCCATGACCGAGCCGTCCACGCGCACCCCCGCGGTGCCCATGAACAGCCGGTTCGCCCGCACCTGGCGCAGCGCGTCCTCGGTGAGGAAGCCGACCATCGACCGGTAGTTCCGCCGCACCACGCCGCCGAGCAGGATCAGCTGCACCGCGTGGTCACCGGCCAGCTCCTCGTAGACCGCGAGGTTGCTCGTCATCACCGTCACCGGCCGCCCGTGCAGGTGCGCGGCCATGCGGTGGGTGGTGGTGCCGATGTCCAGCAGCAGCACCTCGCCGTCCTCGACCAGCGCGGCCGCCGCCTTCGCCACCGCGTCCTTGTCCGCGATGTCCTCGCCCGCGGCGAAGTCGAACGGCGGCTCCGCGTCCGGGCTGATCATCGCGCCGCCGTGCACCCTGGTCAGCACGCCGTCGCGCTCCAGGCAGATCAGGTCGCGGCGGATCGTCGCCGGGCTGGCGTCCAGCAGCTCCGCGAGTGTGGTGACGGTGGCCGAACCGTCCCGCGCGAGGCAGCGCAGGATCTCCGAGTGACGCCGCTGGGGGAGCACGAGATGGACAGTATCAGTCATAAGCAATCAACACTGTTCATCAATATGAGCGTTTGACGGGTTCTGCGCACTCGACGGTCCAGTATGTCCAGCGAGTGTCAAATGGCATGCTCATGTCTTGTCACATATCTGCACGCGGGTGCAGACTCCACGAATTCCCAGGGGAGGAGTGTCGGTGGATCATCAGCCGCCCCATGGCCCACACGACGAACGCCACGATCATGACCACGTCGAGATCGAGGTCGACCTCGACGCGGGCGCCCAGTTCCCCGGCGAACCCCCCGCCCTGGACGTGCTGCTGTCCGGCACGGTCTTCCTGGACATCATCTTCACCGGGCTGCCGCACCTGCCGGAGACCGGAACCGAGATCTGGTCGAGCGGCTTGGGCTCCAGCCCCGGTGGCATCGCCAACCTCGCGGTCGCGCTGAGCAGGCTGCAGATGCGCACCGGCCTCGCGGCCACCTTCGGCGAGGACGTCTACGGCGACTTCTGCTGGGACGTGCTCGCCAACCAGGAGAAGGTCGACCTGACCCACTCCCGCCGCTTCTACGGCTGGCACTCCCCGCTGACGGTCTCCATGGCGGTCAACCGCGACCGCAGCATGGTCACCCACGGCCATCCCGCGCCGATCAGCGCGGACGAGCTGCTCAGCCCGCCGCCGCGCACCCGCGCCTGCTTCGTGCACGTGGACCTGCACAGCGACAACTGGGTCCGGCAGGCCAAGCAGGACGGTTCGCTGCTGTTCGCCGACGTCGGCTGGGACCCCAGCGAGAAGTGGGCGCCCGCGATGCTGCGCGAGCTGCTCGACGGCTACGACGTGTTCCTGCCGAACTCCGTCGAGGCCACCCGCTACACCCGCACCGACGACCCGAAGGCCGCCGCCCGCGCGCTCTCCGACATCGTGCCCGTCGTCGTGGTGACCAGAGGCGGAGACGGCGCGGTCGCCGTGGACTCGCGCACCGGTGAGGAGGCCGAGGTCCGCGGGCTCAGCGTCAACGCGCTCGACCCCACCGGGGCCGGTGACGTCTTCGGCGCCGGCTTCGTGTTCGGCACGCTGGCCGGATGGCCGCTGGCCGACCGGGTGCACTTCGCCAACCTCTGCGCCGCGTTGTCCGTGCAGCACTTCGGCGGGTCGTTGTCCGCACCCGGCTGGTGCGACATCGCCGCGTGGTGGCGGGCGCTGAGCTGCCGCCCCGACGACGGCCTGCGGGGCTACCACTTCCTCGACGACCTGCTGCCCAGCCACGGCTGCTCCACGGTGCGCAGGGCCAGCGCGACCATCGGACTGCGCGGCAATCCCTGAGGAGGAGTTACCTGTGCTCTCGCGCCGAACGTTCTCGTTACTGGCGTTGGCGGCCCTGGCGACGGCGTGCACCCCGGGATCGGGTTCGGTCGGCAAGCGTCCCGTCGACCGCCCGGCCGGGGAGGTGCGCACCGACCCGGCCACCATGGGCAACGTGACCCTGACCGTGTGGGACCAAGAGGTCCGGGGCGGCCAGGAGAAGCAGATCACCACGCTCAACGAGGCGTTCCAGCGCAAGTACCCGAACATCGTCATCAAGCGCGTCGCCAGGTCATTCGACGACCTGCGCAGCACCGTCAAGCTCGGTCTCACCGGGGCCGAGGCGCCCGATGTCGTGCAGGTCAACAACGGCAAGCAGGACATGGGCTCGTTCGTGAAAGCCGGTCTGCTGCAACCACTCGACGGCTACGCGACCGCGCACCGGTGGACCGAGCGCATCCCCGACTCGGTGCTCCGGCTCGCCAGGTACCCCGACAGCGGCGGCGTCCTCGGCGAGGGCAGGCTCTACGGCGTGCCCCAGACCGGCGAGCTGGTGGGTCTGTACTACAACAAGGACAAGCTCGCCAGGCTCGGCCTCCAGCCGCCGAAGACGTGGCAGGACTTCGACAACGCGCTGGCCGTCGCCAAGCGCGCGCGTGAGCTGCCGATCCAGTTCGGCAACCTGGAGAAGAGCAGCGGCACCTACCTGTTCAGCCTCGCCATGCACCGCTACGGCAAGGCCGAGGAGGAGACCAGGCTCGCCACCGGCCGCGACGGGGTCTCGTGGAACACCGACGCGAACAAGCAGGCCGCGCGGTTGGTGTTGTCCTGGGCCGACAACGGCTACTTCCCGCAGGGCTTTGCCGGGATCAAGGCCGACGACTCGTGGGCCGCCTTCGCCAGGGGGGAGGGCGTCTTCCACGTCAGCGGCACCTGGCTCGCCGCCGACCTCCAGGCGGCCATGGGCGACAACGCCGGCTTTCAGCTCCCGCCGGGGCAGACCGTCACGGGCGGAACGGGGTTGCCGTTCGCGGTCAGCGGGCGGAGCAAGAACCCGGACGCCGCCGCGTCCTACATCCAGTTCATCACCAGTCCCGAGGCGATGAAGGTGTTGGCGGACAACGGGAACCTGCCGGTGGTCGAGGCCGACAAGCAGGCTGCCACGGGGCTGAAGAAGGACGTGTTCTCGGCGTGGCAGACGGCATCGCGCTCCACCGGGCTCGTGCCCTACCTGGACTACGCAACGGTGACCGCCTACGACACGGTCACCGGAGCGGTCGAGCAGCTCCTGTCCAAACAGGACAGTGTCGAACGGTTCCTGACCGTGCTCCAGGACGACCTGGACTCCGGTCGTGGCGGTCGCTGAGCCGCGCCGCGTCGGGTACCTCTACGTCCTCCCGGCGCTGGTCGTATACGGACTGTTCCTGCTGTTCCCCTTGCTGCACAGCGGGTGGATCTCGCTGTTCTCCTGGGACGGGCTGACCCTCGGCACGTTCGTCGGGCTCGACAACTACGCCGAGCTCGCCGCCGACGCCGGGTTCCTCGCCGCCTTCGGGCACGTCGCGGTGCTGCTGGTCTTCTTCTCCGTGCTGCCGGTGACGATCGGGCTCGTGCTCGCTACCGCGTTGTCCCGCACCAAGGTGCGGGGCCTGCCCTTCTTCCGCACCGCGTTGTTCCTGCCGCAGGTTGTCGCGATGGTCGTGGTGGCGATCGCCTGGCAGCGGATCTTCGCCCCGGACGGCGCGCTGAACGAGCTGCTGCGCCTCGTCGGCCTCGACGGCCTCGCCACGGCGTGGCTCGGGGACTCCGGCACGGCGCTGATCGCGGTCGGGCTGGTCGGGACCTGGGTGCAGACCGGACTCGCCGTCGTGCTCTTCCTCGGCGGCATCGGCAAGATCTCCGGCGAGCTCTTCGACGCGGCGCGCCTGGACGGAGCCGGTGTGGTGACCGAGTTCCGCACCGTCGTGCTCCCCGCGCTGCGCGCGGAGATCGGGGTCGCGCTGACGCTGACCGTGATCGCCGCGCTGCGGACCTTCGACCTGGTCTACGTGATGACGCCGCAGGGCGGGCCCGGCGGGTCCACCACCGTGCCGTCCTACGAGATCTACCACCGCGCGTTCCACAGTGGACAGGTCGGCTCGGCCGCGGCGATCGGCATCACGCTGACCGCGCTGGCCTTCCTGATCACCTTCGGCATCACGAAGATCACCGGGAGGGATCGCTGATGAGGGCTTCCCGACTGGAACGCATCGGCACCTACGCGGTTCTCGGTGTCTTCACCGCGTACGCGCTCTACCCGGTGCTGGCGATCCTGTTCACCGCGCTGCGTCCGGAGGTCGTCGGCCAGGATGGCGTGCACTGGGAGAACTTCGCGCGGGCGTGGAACGAGGGCAACTTCGGCAGCTATCTGGGCACGAGCGCAATCGTCAGCGCGAGCGTCGTGGTCATCTCCGTTCTGCTGTCGGTGCTCGCCGGATACGCCTTCGGCACCATGCGCTTCCGTGGCCGTGAGGTGCTGTTCTACCTGCTGCTGCTGGGAATCATGGTGCCAGCCGAGGCGATCGTGGTCCCGCTGTACTTCGACCTGCGCGACCTCGGGCTGACCAACTCCTACCTCGCGCTGATCGCGCCGCAGGTCGCGCAGTCCGTGGCGTTCGGCGCGTTCTGGATGCGCACGTACTTCAGCTCGACCTCGCGGTCGGTGGTGGAGGCCGCCCGGCTCGACGGAGCCGGTCACTGGCAGACGCTGTGGCGGGTGCTGCTGCCGATGGGGCGGCCCGCGCTGGTCACCTTGGTCGTGATGGTCTTCATGTGGACCTGGAACGAGTTCCTGCTCGCGTTGGTCATGGTGACCGACGAGGCCCTGCGCACCGCCCCGCTCGGGCTCCGGTTCTTCTCCGGGCGCGCGGTGACCAGTGTGCCGCTGCTCGCCGCCGCCTCGGTGCTCGTCGCACTGCCGGTGGTGCTGGTCTACCTGTTCCTGCAACGACATTTCATCCGGGGAATGCTGGACGGTGCTGTGAAGGGGTGAGGTTCTCCGTGCGGATCACTCGCTGGGTCGCTGGGCTCGTGCCGTTGGCCGCTGCGGCGGCCGTGGTGCTGGGGGCGGAGGAACCCGTGCTCGCGGAGGACCGGGGGCCGGTCGACCTCGGCGCGCTGTTCGTCGGCGCGCATCCCGACGACGAGTCCTCGCTGTTGTCGACCTTCGGCCGGTGGAAGGCCGAGCACGGCGTGCGCACGGGCGTCGTCACGATCACCAGGGGCGAGGGCGGCGGCAACGCGGCCGGTCCTGAGGAAGGCCCGGAGCTGGGCCGCATCCGTGAGGCGGAGGAGCGCAGGGCTGTCGCGGCGGCCGGGATCACCGAGGTCTTCAACCTCGACAAGGCCGACTTCTACTACACGGTCAGCTCGCCGCTGACCCGGCGGGCGTGGGGCCACGAGGACACCCTCGGCAGGCTCGTGCGGCTGGTCCGGCAGACCCGGCCCGAGATCGTGGTGACCATGGACCCCGCTCCGACCCCGGGCAACCACGGCAACCACCAGTACTCCGGGCGGCTCGCGGTCGAGGCGTACCGGGCCGCGGCAGACCCCGGTGCCTACCCGGAGCAGATCTCCCGGGAAGGACTGCGGCCCTGGGCGGTCTCGAAGATCTTCATCACCGGCACCTCCGGTGAGCGCAAGCTCGGTCCGTCCTGTGTGGACAGTCTCCCTGCGGGCTCGTACGGGGTGTGGAGCGGCGTCGCCGCACCGGGTGGCGGCACCTGGGCGCAGGTCGAGCGCAAGGCCCAGCGCGAGTACGTCAGCCAGGGCTGGGCGGGGTTCCCCGACGTGCCGACCGATCCGGCGAAGCTCGGTTGTGACTACTTCACCGAGGTCGTGAGCAGGGTTCCCGGTGCCGCGAGCATGCTCGAAGGCGCGATCCTGCCGGGAGCGTTGCCGCCGCGCACCGGGCTCTCCGTGGAGGTTGACCGCTTCGCCGTGGTGGCGGGCGCGTCACTGAAGGTCCGCGTGACCGCGACGGCCGACCGCGTTCTGCCGGACGCGAAGGCCGTTGTGTCGGCACCGCCGGGCTGGACGGTCAGCGGACGCGGTCACCTGGGCACAGTGGTGGCGGGCAGGCCGGCCACCACGGAGTTCACTGTGACTGTGCCTGCTGGTGCACAGCCCGGACGTGTCCGGCTTCCGATCGAACTGTCCAGTATGGACCGTCGCGGTGCGGGTGCCGCAGTGGTCGAGGTGACGGCTCCGGTCCGCGCGGAGCAGCAAGCGCTGCCGCAGGTCTCGGAGTTCCGCGACTGGGCACGCGGCGCGGGAGCCCCGGCTCTCGCCGACCTCGTCCCGCCTGTGCTCACACTGCCGTCCGGCGGCGCCCGCGACATCGACGTCCACGTGGTCAACCACGGCACCACCGCGCAGTCGGGAACCGTGGAGATGGCTCTGCCCAAGGGGTTCGCGGCCGATACGCAGAGCAAGCCCTTCGAGGGACTGGCTCCGGGCGCGACCACGACGGTGCGCTTCGCCGTCCGCAACACCGACGCGACAATGCCGACCGGTATGAAGGGTGGCGACTACGCGTACAGCATCACCACCCGTCCGCAGAGCGGGCCGGCCAGCACGTCCAAACAGGCACTGGAACTCGTCCCGACGACCACCATCACCCAAGCGTCCGCACCGCCTGTGGTGGACGGTGTCGCGGGGCCGGGGGAGTACACCGGGCGGGAGCTGGACCTGTCCACCCGATGGGAGGGCTCGGACTGCGAGTCCGCGGCCGACTGCTCGGCGACGGCGCGGCTGAGCTGGCACGGCGACACGCTCCACGCCTTGGTCAAGGTCACCGATGACAAGCTCGGCAGCACTCTTGCCACGGCGGACTGCAAGCGGCATTGGCGCACCGACTCCGTTGAGATCACCCTCGACCCGCGTGGACGTTCGGAGAACACCTCCAGCACGTTCAAGCTCGCGGCTCTGCCGGTGACGACCGAGGGCCCGGCGTGCGCGTTGCGGGACGCGGACAACCACCAGGGCTCCGCGACCGGCGTCCGGGTGGCGAGCAAGGTCAGCCAGCCCTACACCGGCTACACCGTTGAGGTAGCGATCCCGTTGTCCGCCTTGCCCGGCGCGGTCGATCCGGCGAACCTCGGGCTGAACGTGCTGGTCTACGACTCCGACACGCGCGACAAGACCGGGCAGACCCGCATCGGCTGGTCGACGTGGGGCGGCGTGCAGGGCGATCCGTACCGCTGGGGCAGGGCCGTGCTCGGCGGGTTCCCCGCGCCGCCCGAGCGCCCGGCGACCCCACCGGCGCTCCCGCTGGTCGCGCTGTCCTCTGTGGACTCGCCGCAGTCGGTCGAGCAGGCCGTGCGCACCGGGGTCCCGCTGGGTGGCTCAGCGGCCTCGCGGTCGAGCGCGCGCGTCGTCCTCGCCCGTGTCACCGGGTCCACAGTGGATGTCCAGCTGGTGGTCACCGGGGCCGGACGCGCCAACGTCTTCGTCCTTGATAGGGCCGGAAGTATTGTGGGCAAACAAGTTCTCGATGTCCGTCCGGGTGCTCCGCTGCTGGGGATCGGGCTCACCGGGACGCCCGCGCGGGTGGTCGTGGGGTTCCAGGACCCGAATGGCGGCACCGCGGCGTCGGTCTTTGAGCGGATCTAAACCGAGTCTTAACCGGTCGCTGCCAGCCTGGATGACATGTCGCGAACCAAGCTCGTCCTCACCGGAGCCGTCTGCGCCTTCTCCGTTCTGCTCGGCGCCGCCGGGACCGCCTCGGCGGACCCGGCCGCCGCGGCGGCCGCCGACACCGCGAAGAAGATCAAGGCCAGCTCCGGCATCAGCCTGCTCAACTCCCACGTCAGCGGCCGCAAGCACGCCGCGTCGACCGCCCGCAGCAACATCAACGACACCGCGGCCGGCAACAAGGCCAGCACCAGCCCGTGGAGCGACGTCGGCGTCAAGAAGGTGGCGCTGGACGGCCGGATGCTCGCCGGGATGCTGAAGCTGAACACCGACGCCAAGTACAAGTTCCGGGTCACCACCATCGCCGGTGGCGACCACAGCAGCACCTCAAGGCACTACGCCGGGCTGGCCTTCGACGTCGACCAGATCAACGGCCGCGCGGTCAGCTCCAGCCACCCCAAGTACAAGGCGTTCATGAAGAAGTGCCGGGAGTACGGCGCGACCGAGGTGCTCGGGCCGGGCGATGCCGGGCACAGCACGCACCTGCACTGCGCGTGGTCGGGCTGAGCGCCGTAAGCAGTTCGTAAGACCGCGAACACGTCACGGGTCCCCTGCATGCCGTTCCCTGGAGGTCAGAGACCGAGCTGACCTCCAGGGAGCGGCAGTGACTCGTGCGCGGGAGAACTCGGCGTGGTACACCACGCCCGTGGAGGAGCTGCCGAAGGCCGAGGTGACCGGTCGGGTGCTGGTCGTGGACGACGACCTCACCGTGCGCGACGTGGTCCGCCGCTACCTGGAGCTCGCCGGGCACGAGGTCGAGCTCGCCGGCGACGGCGAACAGGCGCTGCTGTTGGCCGCCGCGCGGGAACCCGACCTGGTGGTGCTCGACCTGATGCTGCCCGGACTCGACGGGCTGGAGGTCTGCCGCAGGCTGCGCGCGCGCAGCGCCGTCCCGGTGATCATGCTGACCGCCCGCGGCGACGAGGAGGACCGCGTCCTGGGGCTCTCCCTCGGCGCGGATGACTACGTCAGCAAGCCGTTCAGCGCCCGTGAGCTCGCCCTGCGGGTTTCCTCCGTGCTGCGCCGCGTCGGCCCGAGGCCCGCCGCCGAGACCCCCTGCCTCGCCGACGGCTCCCTGCGCCTGGACCTCACGGCGCGGCGGGCCGAGCGCGACGGCGTCGAGCTCACCCTGACCGGCCGCGAGTTCGACCTGCTCGCCTTCCTGATGGCCAACCCGGGCCGCGCCTACAGTCGCGCCGACCTGTTGTCGCAGGTGTGGGGCTGGGAGTTCGGCGACCAGTCCACAGTGACCGTCCACGTGCGACGGCTCAGGGAGAAGGTCGAGTCCGACCCGGCGAGTCCGGCGCGCATCGCCACCGTGTGGGGCGTCGGCTACAGATACGACCCATCGGGATGAGTCCCGTGCTCGCCGACGTGCCGTGGATGGCGCTGATCGCGCTCGCCTGCTCGGTGCCGGTCGCGGCGTTGGGCACAGCACTGCTGCACCGACTGCGGCGCGGCTCCCTCACGGTCTCGATGGCGGTGCTCGTGCTCGTCCCGCTGGCCGCCGCGCTAGCCGGGATCATCGGCATCTGCGGCTTCATGTACACCCAGCAGACCCAGGCCGCGCTCGTGGTGTGCGGCCTCGTCGCGTTGATTACCGTGCCGGTGGCGCTGCTGCTCGGCCGCTCGATGAGCAGGCACAGCGTGTGGGAGCGCGAGGCGCGCGACCGCGAGCGCGCCGCCGAGCGCTCCCGCCGCGAGCTCGTCTCGTGGATCAGCCACGACCTGCGCACTCCGCTCGCGGGTATCCAGGTGATGACCGAGGCGCTCGCCGACGGTGTCGTGGCCGATCCCGGTGAGGTGCGCGACTACGTCCTGCGCGTGCGCGGCGAGACGGAACGCCTGTCCGGCATGGTCGACGACCTCTTCGAGCTGTCCCGCATCAACGCGGGCGAAGTGCGGCCGCGACGGGAACCGGTGCCGCTGCGCGACGTGGTGGAGGAGGCGCTCTCGGCGGAGCAGCCGCACGCCACTCGCTCGGGCGTCCGCCTGCACGCGGAGGCACTGACGTGGCCAGTGGCGCTCGGTGGTGAACGCGAGCTCGGGCGAGTGCTGCGCAACCTGCTCAACAACGCGATCCGCCACACCCGCCGAGGCGGCACTGTCGCGGTCCGCGCGGGCCTGGCTGACGACCACGCCTGGCTGACCGTCGAGGACGAGTGCGGCGGCATCCCGGCTCCGGATCTGGAGCGCGTGTTCGACGTGGCCTTCCGCGGCGCGGCGGCACGAACGCCGGGCGAGTCCGGGGCGGGACTGGGGCTACCGATCGCGAAGGGCCTGGTCACCGCGCTCGGCGGCACGATCACCGTGGTCAACCACGGCCCCGGCTGCCGCTTCCACCTGGTTCTTCGCGCGGCGGGCGTAGGCGCGGGCGGCTCGGACCCGGTCACCGCACCGCACTGAGCACCACTGGCGGGCCGCGTGCGTCCGCAGCAGGAACCGCGAGCAGTGCGAGGCGCCGCAGGCCGCGATCTTCCCGGCGTCGGGCCCGGTGAGCAGGTCCACGGCGTCCACGGAGACCAGCGCGAGCACGTGGTCGGTGGCCTGGTCGAAGGGGTGCTTCGCCGATCGGTGCATGCCCCGGTCCGAGCTCCACGCGAGGAGCTCGGCGGTCGGGGTCGCGGTGAGCGCGGCGTTGACCGCGTCGAGCGCCTCGCCGGGCGGTGGCGTCCCGCCGGTGACGCTGGTCAGCAGCGCCCGCACATCGCGGCGCAGGTCCTGCACGCGCACGGTGCACGACTCGCCGAGGCGACCGCCTTCGGGGAGCAGCTCCCGCTCGGTCAGCCATGCCGTCGCCGACTCCGGGTCGGCGATCAGGTCCACCGTGCCCGCCGGAGTGGTCTGCACCGTGTTGGCCAGCGCCAGCGCGGGGTGCAGGTCATCGCCCGGAGCCGGAGGGAGATTCACGGTTCTCATGGTAACGCCTTGGCGTAGCCGTGAGAGGCTGCTACGTTCCTCACGTCAAAACGCAACTTTCTCCGTGAGGAAGACGATGTCCGAAGCTCAGTTCCGCGTCCTCGGCGGCCCCACCGTCCTGATCGAGGTCGGCGGCCTCCGCCTGCTCACCGACCCCACCTTCGACGGCCCGGGCGACTACCCGGGTGAGGTGCCGCTCACCAAGACCGCGCCCTCGCGACTGGCCCCCGCCGACCTCGGCCGACTCGACGCGGTCCTGCTCTCCCACGACCAACACGCCGACAACCTGGACATCTCCGGGCGTGAGCTGCTCGGCTCGGTGCCGACCGTGCTCACGACCCCGAGCGGGGGCGAGCGCCTCGGCGGGACGGCGCGCGGCATGGCGGCCTGGGAGACGCACGACCTGGCGCGCCCCGACGGGGGAGTGCTCACGGTGACGGCGGTTCCCGCCCAGCACGGTCCGGACGGCTGCGAGCCGCTCACCGGCGAGGTCACCGGCTTCGTGCTGACCGCGCCGGACGTGCCCGCGATCTACGTCAGCGGTGACAACGCCTCGCTGCCGCTGGTGGAGCAGATCGCGGAGCGCTTCGGCCCGGTCGACACGGCGGTGCTGTTCGCGGGCGCGGTCCGCACTTCGCGGTTCGACGGAGCGCTGCTCACCCTGGACAGCGAGCTCGCCGCCAAGGCCGCGGCCGCACTCGGCGCCCGCCGTGTCGTTCCCGCCCACCTGGACAGCTGGGCGCACTTCACCGAAGGCCTCGACGAGTTCGTCGCCGCCTTCACCGCGGCGGGACTCGCCGACCGCCTCGTGCTCTGACGCGTCAGGGGTGTGGCGTGATCAGCAGGGCGGCCAGGACGGCGATGAGGGTGGCCGCGCCCGCGATCAGGCTCGCGAGGTGGAAGCCGGACATCAGGCCGCCCAGCGGCAGCACCGCGCCGAGCACCGCCACACCCACCACGATGCCCGTCTGGCGGGAGGCGTTCACCACCGCCGAGGCCATGCCCGAGCGCTCCGGCGGCGCCCCCGTCAGCGCGGCGGTGCTCGTCGGGGCCATCGCCAGCCCCGTGCCCACGCCGATCACAGCGAACAACCCGCCCACCGCCAGGTAGGGGCTGTCGGGGGCGAGCAGGCAGAGGCCGAGCAGGCCCGCCGCGATCAGGGAGTAGCCGAGCAGCATCGGTGTGCGGTCGCCGCGAGCCGCCGCGAGCCGTCCCGCCAGCACCGAGACCGCCATGATCGCCAGGGGCAGCGGCAGCATGCGCAGGCCGGCCTCCTGCGGCAGGTGGTGCTGGACCTGCTGGAGGTAGACCGGGAGGAAGTTGAACATCGAGTAGGAGCCGAAGCCCAGGAGGAACGACGCCACCGTGGCCGCGCTGAACCGGCGCCCGGCGAACAGCCGCACCGGGAGCATCGGCCGCTCCTGGCGCCGCTCCACCACCACGAACACCACCAGCCCCACGGCGGCGAGCACCATCAGGATCGTGCTCAGGCCGCTCCAGCCGCGTTGGCCCGCGTCGATCAGCCCCCAGCACAGCGCGACCAGCCAGGCGATGCCCAGCAGCTGACCGAGCGGGTCGAGCGCCACGTGCTCCGGATCGGCCGACTCCGGCACCGAGCGCCACGCGAGCGCGAAGGCCAGTGCGCCCATCGGCACGTTGACCCAGAAGATGCCCTGCCAGCCCCACGCCCCGACGAGCAGGCCGCCGACCACGGGGCCGATCACGATCGCGAGGCTGGCGACCGTGCCCCACAGGCCCATCATCCGTGAACGGGTCGCCGGGTCCGGGCAGTTGCGGGACAGCAGCGACATCGAGCCGGGCACCAGCAGCGCCGCGCCCGCGCCCTGGACGAAGCGCCCGACCAGCAGCAGGGTCAGGTCCGTTGCGAGCGCGCACAGGGCCGCGCCGAGCACGAACAGCGCGATCCCGGTCAGCAGCGCCTTCCGGCGGCCGTAGCGGTCGCCGACCGTGCCGCCGACGAGGGCGAGCCCGGCGAGGCAGAGGGTGTAGGAGTTGATGATCCACTGCATTCCGCCGACGTCGAGGCCGAGGTCGGCCTGGATCACCGGCAGGGCGATGGTGACGACGCTCATGCACAGCATCGCCAGGAACACCGCGAGGAACAACGAGGTGAACAGCGCGCGGTCGACCCGCGTCGCGGGTGTGGTGACGGTCAAGGCCCCTCCCGTGGTCGCCGTCCCACCCTTGAGGTTCAAGCGCACTTGAAGTCAACTGTTTCGGTGAAAGACGAACTTCTGTCGATCGGCGAGGTCGCGCGGCGCTTCGAGATCCGAGCCTCGGCCCTGCGCTACTACGAGGAGCTCGGCATCCTGACGCCGACCAGCCGCGACGGCGGCAGGCGGTGGTACGGCGCCGCCGAGCTGCGCAGGCTGGCGCTGATCCAGATCTGGAGCACCTCCGGCGGCATGTCCCTCGGCGACATCGCCCGGATCCTGGCCGGCCCCTCCCCGGACCGCGCGCACTGGAAGGCGGTCGTGCGCGCCCGGATCGAGGAGCTCGACGAGCTGGTCCAGCGGTCCCAGGAGGCCCGCTCCTACCTGGCCTGGATGCTCGCGTGCACCAGGGACAACCCCGGTTTGGAGTGTTCCAAGGTGTGCGCCGACGCTCAGACGTTCGTGGACGAGCGGCTCCGGTAAACGGCCCAGACGCAGGTTGCTCTCACCTTAGGTAGTTGTTTGTGGGATAGGTCACCCGCCAGGCGGGTGAGGGTTGCCCCTACTGGTAACCCCCCGTTAGCTTCGCCGCTGCACATCACGGTTCGAGCACCACCACGGACACGGCGTCGGCCGCCCAGCCGACCCCTCCCGGATCCCCCGCCGGGCGTCCGGCTCGGACTCCCCGACGTGAGTGAAAGGGCTGGTAGTGGCTCGACATCGTTCCCCGGGTGGGGCAACCTCCCCGGCTTTGGAAGAAGCTTTACGGCGCGCGGGCAAGGTTTCCCGGCCCAAGAGGGCCCGCACGGCGTCGAACACCTCGAAGTCCGCTCCCGCAGGCAAGGCGGCGGTCGCAGCGGTCGCGGCGGGTGCCCTGGTCGTCATCGGATTCCAGGGAGCGTCCGCCAGCATCGACTCCTCCTCGGCGGAGGCCAACCTCTTCAAGGCCCGCTACGCGGCCCCGCCCAAGGCGGTGGAGATGCTGCCCAGCGTCGCCACGAGCGACCCCTCGGCGGAGCTGAGCAAGCTCGCGACGGGCCAGCGCGTGAAGGACGAGCGCGTCGCCGCCGAGAGCGAGGCCCGCGCCGCGGCCGAGGAGGCCGCCAAGAAGGCCGTGAAGGCCGCCGAGGACGCCCGCAAGGCCGAGGACGAGCGCAAGTCCGCGATCCGCGGCGCCTTCGCCAAGCCCGCCGAGGGCCGGCTCACCTCCGGCTTCGGCGCCCGCTGGGGCACCAGCCACCGCGGCATCGACATCGCCAACGCCATCGGCACCCCGATCCGGGCCGCCGCGGCGGGCGTGGTCATCGACGCCGGCCCGGCCAGCGGCTTCGGCCTGTGGGTCCGCATCCAGCACGCGGACGGCACCATCACCACCTACGGCCACATGAACACCATCACCACGCGGCTGGGCAAGACCGTCGCGGCGGGCGAGCAGATCGCCACCATCGGCAACCGCGGCCAGTCCACCGGCCCGCACCTGCACTTCGAGGTCAAGCTGCCCGGCGGCAGGGACGTCGACCCGCTCGGCTGGCTGTCCGCGCGCGGTATTTCCGTCTGACAGCGGATTACCCGCGACAGCATCCCCGAAAACCCCGGCCCAGGCCGGGGTTTTCGGCATTCAGCGGCACTCCGTCCGGGTGCTTCCTGGCGCAGTCTTCACGTTGTGCGTCAACGGCTGTCGGGGAGGGCCGATGGGCAGACGTGACCGGATCACCCGTGGCTGGGGCGGCTGCCAGGTGCCCAACCCCGTCGTGCTGACCGGCGACGTGCATCGGCACCGGGCGGCCTGCATGAAGGCCAACCCGAGCCTGCGCTTCGTCAGTGACCGCCGCGGCTACGTGCACGCGACGGTCACCCCGGAGAAGATGACCGCGCGGTACTTCGACCCCGCCGAGGTCACTCGCGGTGTCGCGCGGACCCACGTGGTCAACGACGGCAGGCCGGGGCTGGTCACCGGGTGAGCCCAGCCGGGGCGTCCGCCGGCTCGTCCACTCGGCGGATGCCCTTGCTGGCCAGGCAGAACGCGGCGGTGACCAGGCTGCCCGCGCCGACGATCACGAAGCCCCACGGCGCGCCCAGCCCGTCGATGACCGGGCCCATGCCGAGCAGGCCGACCGGGGCGAGCGCGGAGCTGAGCGCCACCAGCGTCCCGATGACCCGGCCGCGCAGGTGCGCCGGGCTGCGTTCCTGGTAGCTGGTCGCCACGATCGGGTTGATCGGCCCGGCCGCGATCCCGATGCCCACCGCGAGCGCGATCATGCCGAGCGGCGGCGGGGTGAACACGAACAGCATCAGCCCGGTCCCGGCCATCGCGAGGCTGGCGACCAGCACCGTCAGCCGCCGGAACCGGTCGGCGACGAAGCTGTAGCCCAGCGAGCCGATGATGGTGCCGACCGGGAAGGACGCCAGCACCAGCCCGGCCATCGCCGGTGCCACCCCCTCGCCCTGCAGGTACGCGGGGAACAGCACCGGCTCCAACGGGGCGAGGAAGACAACGTCGATCAACGACATCAGGGTGACGGCGCGCAGGACCGGGTCGCGCACCACGTACATCAGCCCGGTGCGCACCGAACGCAGGTAGGACTCCTCGGCGGCCTGCGGCGCGGGCGGCACCTTCGGCACGCCGAACTGCACCAGCACCACGGCGGCCAGGAACATCGCCACGGTCACCCACAACGTGTTCGCCGGGCCGGCGAAACCGATCAGCAGACCGGCCACCACGGGACCGCCGAACGCCCCGATGTTGTCCACCGTCTCGCCCCAGGAGTTGAGCTTCACCAGCGGAACCCCGCTGCGTTCCGCCACATCCGGGCGCAGCGACTCCCGCGCGGCCATCCCGGGGCCGTCGAAGGTCGCGCCGATCGCCACCAGCAACGCCATCAGAGCCACGTCGATGCCGTAGATCGCGTCGACGATCGGCACGGCGGCGACCGCGAGCGCGCTGAGGACGTCGGCGGCGTTGCTGGCCAGCCGCCGCCCGATCCGGTCGATCAGGGCGCTGCCGAACATCGCCGACAGCATCGCGGGCAGCACCGCCGCGGAGCCGACGAGCCCGGCGGCGGTCGCGCTCCCGGTCCGCTGCAGGATCAACCAGGGCAGCGCCATCCCCACGATGGCGTTGCCCATCACCGACAGCCCGGTGGCGCCCAGCAGGCACCACACCGCCACCCGCCCACTTCTCGGAACCGTCACATTCCGAAACGGTACACCACTGTTCCACTCCGGCGGCACCAAAAACGCCATTCGCGGGCTTATGGACCGTTCTCAGGGTGCTGAGAGGTCCATAAGCCCGCGAATGGCCGTGGGGGACTCAGGTGAGGGCGGGGATGATCTTGTCGCCGTAGGCGGTGATGGTGTGCTCCTTGGCGTCGTGCATGTTGTAGACGGCGAACTGGTCCACGCCGAGGGACCTGAGGTGTTCGAGCTTGTCGATGTGGCGCTCGGGGGGGCCGATCAGGCAGAAGCGGTCCACGATCTCGTCCGGCACGAAGTCCGTGCTCGGGTTGCCCGCCTTGCCGTGGTGGCTGTAGTCGTAGCCCTGCCGCTCCTTGATGTAGGCCGTCAGCGCCTCCGGGACCATGTCGGAGTGCTCGCCGTAGCGCGCCACCAGGTCCGCGACGTGGTTGCCGACCATGCCGCCGAACCACCGGCACTGCGAGCGCGCGTGGTCCAGGTCGTCGCTGACGTAGGCGGGCGCGGCCACGCAGATCTTCACCGAGGACGGGTCGCGGCCCGCCTGCTCCGCCGCCGCGCGGACCGCCTTGATCATCCACTCGGTCAGGTACGGGTCGGCGAGCTGGAGGATGAAGCCGTCGGCCTGCTTCCCGGTCAGCTCCAGCGCCTTCGGCCCGTAGGCCGCCATCCACACCGGCAGCTCGCCGTCACGCACCCACGGGATCTGGACGTCCTTGCCGTTGACCTGGACCGAACGGCCCTCGGCCAGCTCCTTGATCACGTGCATGGCCTCGCCGAGCCGGGCCAGCGTGTTCGGCTTGTTGCCCACCACGCGCATCGCCGAGTCGCCGCGGCCGATCCCGCAGACCGTGCGGTTGCCGTACATGTCGTTGAGCGTGGCGAACAGCGAGGCCGTCACCGACCAGTCCCGGGTGCCGGGGTTGGTCACCATCGGTCCGACGACCATGGTCCTGGTCCGCGCCAGGATCTGGCTGTAGATCACGAACGGCTCCTGCCAGAGGATGCAGGAGTCGAAGGTCCAGCCGTAGCCGAACCCGGCGTCCTCGGACCGCTTCATCAGCTCGATCACCCCGGAGGCGGGTGGATCGGTCTGCAACACCATGCCGAAGTCCATGACGCCCTCCTAGCGGTTCTGCGGGAAGCCGAGATCGATGCCACGGTCGGCCGGGTTCGGCCAGCGCGAGGTGACGACCTTTCCGCGCGTGTAGAAGTGCACGCCCTCCGGCCCGTACGCGTGGCTGTCGCCGAACAACGACGCCTTCCACCCGCCGAAGGAGTAGTAGGAGACCGGGACCGGGATCGGCACGTTGACGCCGACCATGCCCGCCTCCACCTCGTTCTGGAACTTCCGCGCTGCGCCACCGTCCCTGGTGAAGATCGCCGCGCCGTTGCCCCACTGGTTGGAGTTGATCAGCTCGACCGCTTCGTCGTAACTGTCCACCCGCACCACCGACAGCACCGGCCCGAAGATCTCGTCGGTGTAGACGCTCATCTCCGGCGTGACGTTGTCGATCAGGCTCACCCCGAGGAAGAACCCGTCGCCGTCAACGGAGAGCTCCCGCCCGTCGACGACCACCGAGGCACCGGCGACAGCGCCTGCCTCGACGTAGGACGCGACCTTGTCCCGGTGCTCGCGGGTGATCAGCGGGCCCATCTCCGACTTCGGGTCGTCGCCGGGGCCGATGCGCAGGTTCGCGATCCGCTCGGTGATCCTCGGGACCAGTTCGTCACCAGCCGCACCCACTGCGACGAGCACGGAGACGGCCATGCACCGCTCACCGGCCGAGCCGTAGGCGGCCGAGACCGCGGCGTCGGCGGCCAGGTCCATGTCCGCGTCCGGCAGCACGATCATGTGGTTCTTCGCCCCGCCGAGGGCCTGAACCCGTTTGCCCGCAGCGGTTCCACGCGAGTACACGTGCTGCGCGATCGGCGTGGAGCCGACGAAGGACACCGCCTTCACGTCGGAGTGGTCCAGCAGCGCGTTCACCGCCTCGGCGTCGCCGTGCACCACGTTCAGCACACCGGCGGGCAGCCCGGCCTCGCCGAACAGCTCCGCGACCCGCAGCGCCGCCGACGGGTCCTTCTCGCTCGGCTTGAGCACGAAGGTGTTGCCGCAGGCGATGGCGATCGGGAACATCCACAGTGGAACCATCGCCGGGAAGTTGAACGGCGTGATGCCCGCGACAACGCCAAGCGGCTGGCGCAGCGAGTACACGTCCACCGCGCTGGAGGCCGCCTCGGAGTACCCGCCCTTCAACAGGTGCGGGATGCCGCAGGCGAACTCCACGACCTCAAGGCCGCGGGCGACCTCGCCGAGCGCGTCCGCGTGCACCTTGCCGTGCTCGGAGGTCAGCAGCGACGCGATCTCGTCGCGGTTGCGGTGCAACAGGTCCCGGTAGGCGAACAGGATCTGCGAGCGCTTCGCCAGTGAGGCGTTGCGCCAGGACGTGAACGCCTCCTTCGCCGTCGCGACAGCGGTGTCCACATCGGACACGGAGGCGAGCGCGACCTTGCCGGTCTGTTCGCCCGTCGCCGGGTTGGTCACCGCGCCGAAGCGCCCCGAGGTGCCCTCGCTGACCTGCCCGCCGATCCAGTGGTTGATCGTCTTCACTCAGGTTCCCCTAGGTCAGGTACTGGCAGGTCTCGCGCGGCACGTACGCGCCGTCGCCCTTGCGGCCGTGGTAGGCGTTGTCCTCGATCAGGACCCGGCCCCTGGACAGCACGGTCTCGACCTTGCCGGTGATCCGCTTGCCCTCGTAGCAGGAGTAGTCCACGTTCATGTGGTGCGTCTCCGCCGACATCACCTGCTCGGCGTTCGGGTCGTAGATCACCACGTCCGCGTCGGCGCCGGGCTGGATGACGCCCTTGCGCCCGTAGAGGCCGAACATCCGCGCCGGGGTGGCGCAGGCGATCTCGATCCACCGGCGGCGGCTGATGTGGCCGTCCACCACGCCCTGGTGCAGCAGGTCCATCCTGGACTCCACGCCCGGCAGGCCGTTGGGGATCTTGGTGAAGTCCCCGAGCCCGAGCTCCTTCTGGTCCTTGAAGCAGAACGGGCAGTGGTCGGTGGAGACCACGGACAGGTCGTTGGTGCGCAGGCCCTTCCACAGCTCGGCCTGGTGCTCCATCGGCCGCAGCGGCGTCGAGCACACGTACTTCGAGCCCTCGAAGCCGGGCTTCGCCAAGTCCTCAGTGGACAGGTAGAGGTACTGCGGGCACGTCTCGGCGAAGACGTTGAGCCCCCTGTTCCGCGCGCCCGCGACCTCGTCCAGCGCCTGCGACGCCGACAGGTGCACGATGTAGAGCGGGGAGCCCGCGACGCGGGCGAGCTGGATAGCGCGGTGCGTGGCCTCGGACTCCAGCAGCTCGCGCCGCACGGCACCGTGGTACTTCGGGTCGGTCTGACCGCGCTCAAGCGCCTGTGCGGCAAGGACGTCGATCGCGATGCCGTTCTCGGCGTGCATCATGATCAGGCCGCCGTTGTCCCCTGCGCGCTGCATCGCCCGCAGGATCTGACCGTCGTCGCTGTAGAGCACGCCCGGGTAGGCCATGAACAGCTTGAAGCTGGTCACGCCCTCACCGACGAGCGCGTCCATCTCCTTCAACGAGGAGTCGTTCACGTCGCTGACGATCATGTGGAACGCGTAGTCGATGGCGCACTCGCCGTCGGCCTTGCCGTGCCAGGCGTCCAGGCCCTCGCGCAGCGAGGAACCCTTCTGCTGGATGGCGAAGTCCACGATCGTCGTGGTGCCGCCCCACGCCGCCGCGCGCGTGCCGGTCTCGAAGCTGTCCGCGGCGACGGTGCCGCCGAAGGGCATCTCCATGTGCGTGTGGCAGTCCACGCCACCGGGGATCACGTAGCGCCCGGTCGCGTCGATCACCTTGTCCGCGCCCGTGGTCCACGACGCCGCCAACTCCGACCCGCTCGAAGCGAGCGCGACGACCTTCCCGTCCTCGATCAGCACATCCGCGTGCAGCTCATCGGACGCATTGATCACCAACCCGTCCTTGATGACCGTCCTCATACCGCCCCTCCTGCCGCCATTCGCGGGCTAATGGACCTCTTCGCGGCGCGGGACACGTCCATAAGCCCGCGAATGGCGCTCATGCCGTCACCTCCGCGTTGGCGACGGTGAGGGCGTGCCGGAGGACTCGCAGGCCCTCCTCGGCCTCGGTGCGGGTGAGGGACAACGGCGGAGCCAGGCGCAGCACGTTGCCGTGCAGGCCGCCCTTGCCGATCAGCAGGCCGCCCTCGCGCGCCGCGTTGAGCGCGGCCGTCGCCGCTGCGGGCGCCGGGTCGAGCGTGCCGGGCTTGACCAGCTCCACGCCGATCATCAGCCCCTTGCCGCGCACGTCCGCGACCACGGGCAGCTCGGAGCCTGCCGCGCGCAGCTGCTCGATCAGCCAGCCGCCGACCTCGCGCGAGTTCGCCGGGAGGTCGTTGTCCAGCAGGTACTTCAGGTTCGCCAGGCCGGCCGCCATGGTGATCGGGCTACCGCCGAAGGTGGACAACGAGTTGGCCTGCAAGCAGTTCATCACCTCGGCGCGCGCGATCACACCGCCGATGGACGAGCCGTTGCCGATGCCCTTGGCGAAGGTCACGATGTCCGGCGTGACGCCCTCGGGCGCGTGCGCCTGCCAGCCCCAGAAGTTCTCACCGGTGCGGCCCCATCCGGTCTGCACCTCGTCGCTGATCCACAGGATGCCGTGCTCGTCCAGCACCTCCTTGAACGCGCCGTAGAGCCCGTCCGGCGGCACGCTGAACCCGCCGACGCCCTGGATCGGCTCGGCGATCAGGCACGCGACGTTCTTCGCGGTCTGGTCCAGCACCTCGCGCAGGTCGGCGACGCACGCGGCGATGTACTCGTCGGTCGGCAGGTCCTTGAACGGGCTGCGGAAGCTGTTCGCGCCGTGCACGTAGAAGGTCTGGAACGGCGACAGGCTGGTCGCCGACCACGCCGAGTTGCCGGTGATCGACACCGCCGAGAACGAGCGGCCGTGGTAGCTGTTGCGCATCGCCAGCACCTGGTTGGACCGGCGGTAGCTGGTGGCCAGCAGCAGCGCGGCGTCGTTGGCCTCGGTGCCGCTGGTGGTGAAGAAGACGCGCGCGTCCGGGATGCCGGACACCTCGGCGATCTGCTCCGCCAGCTCGACCATGTGGCGGCTCATGTACACCGTGGAGGTGTGCAGGATCTTCCCGGCCTGCTCGGTGATGGCCTTGGTGACCTCCGGCAGCGCGTGCGCCGTCATCGTGGTCAGGATGCCGCCGAAGAAGTCCAGGTAGCGGTTGCCCTCGGCGTCCCAGACGTGGCGGCCCTCGCCGCGGTCCAGCTCGATGGGCGGGTCGTAGTAGGTGGCGATCCAGCTCGGCATGACCGCCTGGTGGCGGGCGTAGAGGTCAGCGTGCGTTCCCATGGTTGTGATCACGCCTCCGTCAGCGGGCCGTAGGCGTCGGGGCGGCGGTCTCGGTAGAACGCCCACTGCTGACGCACTTCGTCGATCAGGTCCAGGTCCAGGTCGCGCACGACCAGCTCCTCGTCGTGCGCGCTGGCCACGTCGCCGACGAACTGCCCGCGCGGGTCCACGAAGTAGCTCGTGCCGTAGAAGTCGTTGTCGCCGTACTCCTCGACGCCGACCCGGTTGATCGCCGCGACGAAGTACTCGTTGGCCACGGCGGAGGCGGGCTGCTCCAGCTTCCACAGGTAGGCCGACAGGCCGCGGCTGGTGGCGGAGGGGTTGTAGACGATCTGCGCGCCCGCCAGGCCCAGCGCGCGCCAGCCCTCGGGGAAGTGCCGGTCGTAGCAGATGTAGACGCCCACCTTGCCGACCGCGGTGTCGAACACCGGCCAGCCCAGGTTGCCCGGCTTGAAGTAGTACTTCTCCCAGAAGCCCTTGACCTGCGGGATGTGGTGCTTGCGGTACTTGCCGAGGTAGGAGCCGTCGGCGTCGATCACCGCGGCGGTGTTGTAGTAGAAGCCGGACTGCTCGACCTCGTAGACCGGCACGACCAGCACCATGCCGGTCTCCTCGGCCAGCGCCTGCATCCGCCGCACGGTCGGCCCGTCCGGCACCGGCTCGGCCCACTTGTAGTGCTCCGGCTCCTGCACCTGGCAGAAGTAGGGGGCGTTGAACACCTCCTGGAAGCCCATGATCTTCGCCCCCTGCGCGGCGGCGTCGCGGGCGTACTTCTCGTGCAGCTCGATCATCGACTCGGCGTCGCCGGTCCACTTGGTCTGGACGAGCGCCGCGCGCACCACATTCGCCATGCCAGAGCTCCCTGGAGGGTGGGCGGTAGAGGGTGTAGAACCTATGAAGCGGAACACACTGGTGCAATACGCTCTTTGTTACTGAACAAAGTTTCACCCGCGTGTCACAAGGCTTGCCAGGACCTCGGGTGCTTCGGCCACACTGGGACCCCACACGCGACCAGGGGCCAGGTCTGGAGTGTTGATGGACGCTGACCTCACCCGCCTCGCCGCGGCCGTCACCGACACCTCCGCCGGGGGCATCGCGGCCACGGTCAACCGGCTCATCCGCGGCGGGGACCTGCCCGTCGGCACCCGCCTGCCCACCGTCCGGGCGCTGGCCCGCGCCATCGGCGTCAGCCCGACCACGGTCAGCGAGTCGTGGCGCTCGCTGGTCCGCGTCGGCGCGATCGAGACCCGCGGCCGCAACGGCACCTTCGTCACCGAGCAGCAGCGCCGCGCCGAGCCCGCCCGCTTCTGGCGGCTCGCGGGCGCGACCGGCCGCTTCACCAGGGACCTGTCCGCGGGCGTTCCCGACCCGGAGCTGTTACCACCGCTGGGCCCGGCCCTGGCCCGCATCGACGGCCAGCCCCCGCTGTCCGGCTACCTGGACGCGCCGGTGCTGCCGGAGCTGGAGCGGTTGATCCGGGAGTCGTGGCGGGGGACCTGCGACCCGCAGGAGCTGACCATCGTCAACGGCTCGCTGGACGGCATCGACCGGATGCTCAGCCAGCTGGTGGCGCTCGGTGACCGGGTGGTCGTGGAGAACCCGACGTTCCCGCCGTTCCTGGACCTGCTGGACGCGGTGGGCGCGACCCCGCTGCCGGTGCCGATGGACGCGGAGGGCCTGCGCCCGGACGCGCTGCGCGCCGCCCTCGCCGAGCAGCCGGTGGCGCTGCTGATGCAGCCCCGCGCGCAGAACCCCACCGGCACCAGCATGACCGCCCGCCGCGCCGACCAGCTCGCCGCGGTCCTGCTGACGGCCCCGAACGTGGTGGTGGTCGAGGACGACCACGTCGGCGAGGTCGCGGTGGCCGAACCGGTCAGCCTCGCCGGCCTGCTGCCGGAGCGCACCGTCCGCGTCCAGAGCTTCTCCAAGTCCCACGGCCCCGACCTGCGGCTGGCGGCCCTCGGCGGCCCGGCCCGCCTGGTCGGCCCGCTGGTCGCGCGCAGGCACCTCGGCGCGGCGTGGTCGAGCAGGTTGCTCCAGGAGGTGCTCGTGGGCATGCTCACCGACCCGGGCAGCATCGCGGCGGTCGCCAAGGCGCGCGTGGTCTACGCCGAGCGGAGAGAGGCGCTGCGCCGGGCGCTCGACGTCAGGGGGGTGAGCTCCATCGGCGCCGACGGGATCAACCTGTGGGTCGATGTCGACCGGGAGCGCGAAGCGCTGGTTCTGCTTGCCGCCCAAGGCATCGGGGCGGCTCCGGGCTCCCCGTTCCTGGTCCGCTCGACGGGCCGAAGCCACCTGCGCGTCACCACGGCGGTGCTTCCACTGTCCGAAGTGGACCACGTGGCCGACGCGCTCGCCGAAGCCGCGCGCCCCTACCCGCCGTACAACTCCGCCGCCATGTGACGCGGGCCGGTGCGGGGACGGCGCGAAAGCCACAACGCGGTGGGCGGCACCAGGTCACTGGCATCGCCGCCCACCGCGTGGGGGCCGCTCATCGTGGCTACTCCCTCGGCGTCTCCCGTTCCGCCGGGGCGCGCGAGGGGCCGGAGCGGCCGAGCTGATCAGGCAACTGTGGGTGGACTGCTGGGGGCGAGCTCACCCGCGCTGCGTTCGGCGCCGGGTGGGTAAGGGGTCACGCGGCCACGGCCGCAGCCATCGCGGTGTGGGTGCCGCGGTCATGGGCGAGCGTCGTTCCGCGCCCGCCCGGACGGCCTCGGTCACCACGTGGCACGCTCACAAGCCCTGCGGGCCACGTAGGCCGTGACCCCGCTGTCCAGGAGTTCGTCGACGCACCGCTCGAAGTAGTAGTCGGAGTAGAACCCGCGCTCTCCGAAGTAGCACGCGTTGTCGTGGCTGCGGTCGGTGGTGACGCCCTCGCGCTCCAGGTACTTCAGGCACTGGCTGATGTCCGCCGACGCCGCTGGTGCCGCGATGACGGGCAGGGCGAGCGCGGCGAGTGCGGCGACGGTGAGCTGGGCCACTCGTGACGTGCGGGACACGACAGAAACCTCCTGCTGTTCGCGATTGGGGCCGCTTTCAGCTCACCCGTGTTTTCCTTGTGCCGCAAAGAAATCCACCCCGCAGGGGTTAGTCACTCCGATGCGGGGTGGGAAACGGTGGTCACGCGGTGTCCCGGTCCTGACGCTGTGTGCAGCCCTGGGCCGATCGTGCGTTGATCTTCACCGGACGGGAGAGGTCCGCCTTGCCCTACCGTCACGCGTTCGCCCAATAGGGCGGTGTACGGTCAACATGTGCTCGCCAAGCTCGTGACCCCCCGCTGGCTGGTGCTTCACGTGCTCGCCGTCCTCTGGGTCGTCATCTGCTGCGCGCTCGGCTGGTGGCAGTGGGAACGGTCGCAGTCCGCGGGCGGGAGCTTCCTGAACCTCGGTTATGCCCTCCAGTGGCCGCTGTTCGCGCTCTTCGGCATCTACATGTGGGTCAGGACGGCGCGGATGGAGCTGGCCGAGGAACGCGTCGCCGAGGAGGGCGGACCCGCTCCGGAGCCCGTCGTCGCGGCCCCGGCGAAGCCGACCAGCTACGGCAGGCGCCCGGCGCCCGCCGCCGCCCACGAGGCCGATCCCGAGCTCGACGAGTACAACCGCTACCTCCGCGAACTCGGTTCGCGCGACACCACGCCCTGACCCGGGAGACAGACGAGATGACCCAGCAGCACGACACCGAGGCCCCGGTGCACGCCAAGGCCCTGCAGCGGTTCCGGGTGATGGCCTACGTGGTCGGCGTCGCGCTGCTGGCCCTGGTCCTGGCCATGATCCTGCGCCTGGGCTTCGACCTGCCGCAGTTCTCGGCGATCATCGCGCCCGCGCACGGCTTCCTCTACGCGGCGTACCTGCTGGTCGCCTTCGACCTCTCGCAGAAGCTCAAGTGGTCGATCAAGGGCACCCTGCTCGTGCTGATCGCGGGCACGATCCCGTTCGTCTCCTTCTACGCCGAGAAGCAGGTCGTCCGCCGCGTCAACGCCGGCGAGAAGCTCTAACCCCCTCCTGGCGGCCCCCAGCACTCCGACGCCCTGCGCTCCGCATCGGCTGACGTGGTCGAAGTTTTCGCGTTTTGTAGGCTTAATGCGCGAAAGAGCGCTCTCATTTCGCGTTAAGCCTACAAAACGCGAGCTGCGCGGTGGGGTGAGTGTGCGTTCCGCTGGTTCTCCGTTCGACCCTGCGCTGGAGGACTTGCGCGGCACGGTCCGAATCCTGATCGCGCCCGTCGTCCCACCCGGGCCCGGCGTCCAGTCGGTGGGGCGTTAGAGGCGGAGGTCCTCTGGGCGGTCCACGTCCGCGCCGTCGGCCACGTCGTCGCAGGGCACCAGGGTCGGCGGGAAGGCGCGCAGGTAGTCGCGCGCCCCTCGGTCCCCCGTGGCCGAGGCCGCGACCCCGGCCCAGTGCTCCCGGCCGAGCAGCACGGGATGGCCGCGCTCGCCGCCGAAGGAGGCCGCCGCGAGCACGCCCGGGGCGGCCAGCTCGCCGACCCGCTGGAGCGCCGCCACCGTCATCCCCGGCAGGTCAACCGGCAGCACCAGCACCGCTGCCGCCCGGCAGGAGATCAGCGCCATCAGCCCGGCCCGCAGCGAGGACCCCATGCCCGTGGCCCACGCGTCGTTGCGCACCACAACCGCGCCCGGCAGTGCCGCGCGGGCTCGGACCTCGTCGGCCCGCGCCCCGAGCACCACGGCCACTGGGTCGGCCCCCGCGTCGCGCAGGAGCCGCGCGGCCCGCTCCACGAGCAGTTCGCCGTCCAGCTCGACCAGTGCCTTGGGACCGCCGTAGCGCACGCCCGCGCCCGCGGCCAGCACGATCCCGGCCGCCGGGTAGTGACGCGCGCTCATCCGAGGATCATCGTCAGTTCCTCCGGCAGCCGCGCGGCGGGTCTGGCCGCGACCAGCTCTGCCGCCGCCTGGTCGGTCAGTCCGCAGTCTCCGGTCAGCACGGTGACCGCCTGGTCCGCGGGCAGCAGGTTGAACCAGCTCAGCGCCAGGCCGGTGGCCGCGTCCTCGGTCAGCCTGCCCCATAACCGGAACCGCGCCACCCCGCCGTCGGGGTGGATGTCGAGCCGGACGTGGGTCATCGGCCGGTCCCCGGTCAGCCGGAACCGGTGGCGGGTGTCCGGCTGCACCTTGGCCCGCTCCAGCAACGGGAACCACGAGTCGGGGTCATCGGGGTTCTCGCTGCCGCGCAAGGTGATCGAGTAGGGCGCGTTGCCCTTGTAGTGCAAAGTGGACAGTTCGACCACCTTCGGCACGGCGGCCCCCGCCAGGCGGATCACAGCCCAGTCGTTGCCCTCGCCGCGTCGTCGCGCGGTCTCCCAGCCGTCGCTCATGAACCTTGACTCGCCGGGCTGCAACATGTTGTTGGGCGGGGAGAAGAAGCTGTCGCTGCACGTGACGGTCCGGCCGCCGTTGTGCAGCGACACCAGGTCCAGCGGCAGGTCGGCCAGCTCGCGCGGATCGGGCAGCGGCTCGCCGTGCACGCGCAGCCGTGCGACACCGCCGTCGGGGTGGATGGTCAGCCGGACGTGGGTGAAGCGCTGCGAGGTGGAGACGGGGAAGGAGTTGGCGGTGTTGCCCTGGAGCGGGCTGAGCGGCACCAGCTCGACCCACGGGTGGTCGTCGAGCTCCTCCGGCGAGGGGTAGCCCTCCACGGCGGTGGCCTCCACCGTGCAGCTCTCCGGGTAGTTGCCGACGAAGAACGCGGTGTCCACCACGACGGACCTGATCAGGCCGGGCGCGCCGAGCCGGACGACCACCCAGTCCTGCCCCGGCTCGCCGCGCCGCCGCCGGGTCTCCCAGCCGTCGTACTCCTGGCCCTTGGGGGTGAAGGTGTGCGGCCGGAAGGTCGGCGGCTCCACCTTGATCAGGTTCTCCTTCTCGGCGAAGAACTCGTCGTTGGCGGCGATCACCGAGCCGCCGAGCGAGCGGGCGGCGAGATCGGGCAGGTCCGTCACCGGGGGTCCCTCCTGAGCAGTTCTCCAACGGGGGCCTGGCCTGCCGGGGTGCCGCGCAGCCAGGTCTGGGTCACCACACCGCGCAGGGTTCGGCCCGCGTACGGCGTGACGGGGTTGCGGTGCAACAGTTCCCCGGCCTCCACGGTGAACTCGCGGTCCGGGTCGAACGCGACGAGGTCGGCGTCCCTGCCCACCACGATGCCGCCCTTGCGGTCGTCCAGACCGACGAGCGCGGCGGGTCCTGCGCTCATCCACCGCACCACGTCGGCGAGCTCGTGGCCACGGCGCCTGGCCTCGGTCCACATCGCCGACAGCCCGAGCTGGAGCGAGGAGACACCGCCCCACGCCGTCCCGAAGCTGCCGTCCTTGAGCTCTGTTGTGCAGGGGGAGTGGTCGGAGACGACGCAGGTGATCGTGCCGTCAGCCAACGCGCGCCACAGTTCGTCGGCGTTGCCGCGGTCACGGATCGGCGGACAGCACTTGAAAGCCGTCGCGCCGTCGGGGATCTCTTGCGCGTCGAGGGTGAGGTAGTGCGGGCAGCTCTCCGCGCTGACGGTGGACGAGCGGATCTCCGGCAGCGCCGACGCGGAGGACAGGTGCAGCACGTGGACGCGTGCCCGCGCCCGCTGCGCGAGCCCGGCGAGGCGGGCGATCGCCTTGTCCTCGGCGCGCGGAGGACGTGATGCGAGGAAGTCCGCGTAGTCGTCGCTGTCCGGGGCCTCAGCCAGCTCCGCCGGGTCCTCGGCGTGCACGACCAGCAGCGCGTCCATCCGCCGCAGCTCGGCGAGTACCTCGGGGAGCTCCGCCCAGGACAGCGGCGGGAACTCGTCCACTCCGGACGGTGAGGTGAAGCACTTGAACCCGAACACCCCGGCCTCGTGCAGCGCGCGGAGCTCGCCGGTGTTGCCCGGGATCGCTCCACCCCAGAAGCCCACATCGACATAGCACTTTCCTTGCGCCGCAGCATGTTTGACCTCAAGTGCCGCCATGTCCACTGTGGGCGGCAGCGAGTTCAGCGGCATGTCGATCAGTGTGGTCACGCCACCGGCCGCCGCGGCGCGGGTGGCCGACGCGAAGCCCTCCCACTCCGTGCGGCCCGGCTCGTTGATGTGCACGTGCGTGTCCACCAGGCCGGGCAGCAGGGTGAGATCACCCAGGGCGGCCTCGCTGCTCGTCTCCAGTGTGGACTCGTAGTCCTCGATCGCCGCGATCCGGCCGTCCAGCACGCACACCGCCGCCGCTCGGACGCCGTCCGGAAGGTGCACCGCGCGCGATCGGACGACCAGGTCGTAGGTGGTCACGAGGTAGTGCTCCGCGTCGCGCACCACGCGCGCCAGTCGCCGATCTCCGAGATGTCGATCAGCTGGTCGGCCCCGCCGTAGGACTTGCGCAGAACCGTTGCCAGACAGGCGGTCCCGTCTTCCAGCTCGATCACGCCGAGTTCCAGTTCGGCGGGCTCGGCAGGCAGCAGGTGGTGCAGCAGCGTCTCCAGGGGCACGTCGTAGACCTCGCCGACGACGCTGTGCCCGCCCTCACCGACCTCGTGCATGGCGGGGAAGCGGTTGCCGACCGAGAAGTACCGGTACTTCGGTGCGCTGCGCGCGATCCGCACCGGCTCCGCGCCCTGCAACTGGTGGTGCAGTGGGCCGCCGCGCATACCGCCTCCGTTGAGGAACAGCAGTGCCATACCCGCCTCCGTGTTCAGCCGTGCCGGTGTATCGGTCCATCCACTTCGGACAGTGGTCGTCCAGTGCCGCCGTGGTGGGCCGCGACTATCTCCGCGGCGATCGACACGGCGGTCTCCTCGGGGCTGCGCGCGCCCAGATCGAGCCCGATGGGTGAGCGCAGTCTCGCCAGGGCGTCCTCGCGCACGCCGGCGGCACGCAGCCGTTCCAGCCGCGCTTCGTGAGTGCGCCGCGAGCCCAGTGCGCCGACGAAGGCCAGCGGCATCCGCAGCGCCTCCACCAGCACGGGCACGTCGAACTTCTCGTCGTGGGTGAGCACGCAGACCACGGTCCTGGAGTCGGTGTGCGTGCTCGCCAGGTACCGGTGCGGCCACTCGACCACCACGTCGTCGGCGTCGGGAAACCGTTCTGTGGTGGCGAAAACCGCTCGCGCGTCGCAGATCGTCACGTGATAGCCGAGGAACCGGCCGATCCGCGCGACGGCTCCCGCGTAGTCCACGGCGCCGAACACCAGCATCCTCGGGGCAGCGGCGATCGACTCCACGAAGACCTCCGTCCCGTCCGGCAGCGTGCGCAGTCCCGTGCTCGCGGACAGCAGCATCGAGCGCGCCACGGAGAGCGCTCCCGGCAGCTCTTCGCCGACGTGGTGGTCTGCGAAGACCGCCACCTCCTTGCCGACGGCCTGGCCGTCGAGAGCGGTGACCAGCGCGACCGACTGAGCGCTCCCCGCGGCCTCGACCGCGGCGGTCATCGCGGCGGATCGTCCACTTCGGACGAACACCTCGATCTCGCCGCCGCAGGTGAGGCCGACCGCGAACGGGTCGCCCTCGGAGCTGGCGAAGCTGTGCCGCACGGTCCCGCCTTCGGCGAGAACCTGCTGCGCGAGCTCGTACACGGCGCCCTCGACGCAGCCGCCGGAGACGCTGCCCACCACGTGCCCGTCGCCGCGCACGGCCATCGCGGCACCGGGGCTCCTCGGGGCGCTGCCCCGCACGTCGATCACCGTCGCGACCGCGAAGTCACGATCACCCCACCGCGCGATCTCCCCACTGATCTCCCGCACGCTCCCACCTCCTCTCCCAACGTTCCCCTCCGGCCATTCGCGGGCTTATGGACCTTTCTGAGCGCGCTCGCACGTCCATAAGCCCGCGAATGGCGGGGTTAGGTGCCGGTGATGTGTTCGGGGCGGACGGGGATCCGGGTGAGAGCGACCTCGGTGGCGGCGCGGATGGCGGCCACGACGGCGGGGGTGGAGGAGATGGTGGGCGGCTCGCCGACCCCTCGGAGGCCGTAGGGGGCGTGCGGGTCGGCCAGCTCCAGGACGTCGATGGTCATCGGCGGCATGTCCAGGATCGTGGGGATCAGGTAGTCGGTGAAGGACGGGTTGCGGACCTTGCCGCCGGAGAGCTGGATCTCCTCCATCACCGCCAAGCCGAGCCCCTGCGCGGACCCGCCCTGGATCTGCCCGACCACGGCGTCGGGGTTCATCGCCTTGCCGACGTCCTGCGCGCACGCCAGCTCCACCACGCGCACCAGCCCGAGCTCCACGTCCACGTCCACCACGGCACGGTGCGCGGCGAAGCCGTACTGCACGTGCGCGTTTCCCTGGCCGGTGAGCGGGTCGATCGGGAAGGTCGGGCGGTGGTGGTACTCGCGGGTCTGCTCGACCGCCTGTTCCCCGAGGACCTCCGCGAGGTCGGCGAGCACGCCCCGGCTCGCGGAGACGACTTTTCCGCCTTCCAGAGCCAGGTCGTCGCCACCGAAGCGCTGCCTGGCCAGGTCGAGCACCTGCTCGCGGACGGCCGCGCACGCAGCCTGCACGGCTCCGCCGGTGACGTAGCTCTGCCGCGACGCCGAGCTGGAGCCCGCGCTGCCCACCGAGGTGTCGGCGGGCTGGATGGTCACCCGTTGCACGCCCAGTTCGGTGCGGGCGATCTGCGCTTGGAGGGTGACCAGCCCCTGGCCCACCTCGACGGCCGCGGTGTGCACCATCGCGACGGGTTCTCCACCGATGACCTCCAAGCGCACGCGCGCGGTCGAGTAGTCGTCGAAGCCTTCCGAGAAACAGATGTTCTTGATGCCGACGCCGTAGCCGACGCCGCGCACGACACCTTCGCCGTGCGTGGTGTTGGACGCTCCGCCCGGCATCGTCCGGATGTCCACTTCGGACGAAAGTTCCGCTGGGAGCGGTTTGTCCCTGACCCGCTCCAGCAACTCGGCGACGGGAGCGGCGGAGTCGACCAGCTGCCCGGTCGGCATGACCGAACCCTCGGTCATCGCGTTGCGCAGACGGATCTCCACCGGGTCAACGCCGATGGCTTCAGCGAGCTTGTCCATCTGGGACTCATAGGCGAAACATGCTTGTACAGCACCAAAACCACGCATCGCGCCGCACGGTGGGTTGTTGGTGTAAGCGCCCCATGCCTCGATCGTCGCATTGGGCACGTTGTACGGACCGACGCCGAGCGTCGCGGCGTTGGCGACGACCGCACTGGTGCTGGACGCGTACGCACCGCCATCGAGGTACATCTTCGCCTTGACGTAGACGAGTTTCCCGTCGCGGTCGGCACCGTGCTCGTAGTGCATGACGGCGGGATGCCGGTGGACGTGGCCGAAGAAGGACTCCTCGCGCGAGTAGACCATCTTCACCGGCTTTCCCGTGTGCAGCGCGAGCATGCAGGCGTGCACCTGCATCGACAGGTCCTCGCGAGCCCCGAACGCGCCACCGACCCCGGCGAGGGTGATCCGCACCTTGTCCTGCGGTAGGTTCAGCGCGGGTGCGATCTGCTGCTGGTCGACGTGCAGCCACTGGGTCGCGACGTACAGGTCGATGCCGCCGTCCTCCGCTGGTACCGCCATCCCGGACTCGGGCCCAAGGAAAGCCTGGTCCTGCATGCCGACCTCGTAGGTCCCGCTGACCACGACCTCGGCGGTCGCGTCCTGGTCGCCGTGCCGGATCGGCACGTAGCGCACGAGGTTCCCGCCCTCGTGCAGCTTCGGCACGTCCGCACCGAAGATCGCGACCTGGGCGTCGGTGACCGGCTCCAGGACCTCGTAGTCGACCACGATCGCCGCGGCGGCCCTGCGCGCGGTCTCCGGGTGGTCGGCGGCCACGATCGCGACCGCTTCCCCTTGGTAGCGAACGACATCCACGGCGAGCACGGGCTGGTCTATGTGCTCAAGCCCGTACGCGTTCTGGCCAGGGACGTCCTCGTGCGTCAGCGCCGCGTGCACACCGGCGATCGCCAGCGCCGGGCCGACGTCGATGGACCGGATCCGGGCATAGGGGTGCGGAGTGCGCAGCGTCGCGCCCCACAGCATCTCGTCAGCCCACAGGTCCGAGGAGTAGGCGAACTCCCCGCGCACCTTCAAGGCCCCGTCCGGCCGCAGCGGGCTCTCGCCGACACCACCGGCGATGGGCGTGGTCAACGGCGGGTTCGCCGTCCGAGTCGTCTGTGCGCGGGTCATCCTGCCGCCTCCGCTCGCTCGGCGAGGACCTCGCAGGCCGTCTCCAGGTCTTCTGCCAGCTGCTGTTCGTCCACAGTGGTCAGTTGACCCAGCCGCACGACCGGGTCGCCGCCGACCAGCAGCAGCTCCAGCGGCGGCAGCGAGCCGAGCACCAGGGCCGCGAGGGGATCGGCGATCCCTGCGTGTCCCAGGCCGTCCACGCGCCACACCGCGATGTCGGCCTGCTTGCCGACCTCCAGGGAACCGATCTCGTCGGCCCGGCCGAGGCAGCGCGCGCCGCCCATCGTGCCGAGCCACAACGCCTCACGCGTGGTGAGCGCGGTCGGACCGTTGCGCAGCCGTGCGACGAGAAGCGACTGCCGCAGCTCCTCGCCGAGTCCGCCCGCCTCGTTCGACGCGACACCGTCCACGCCGAGCCCCACCGGGCAGCCCGCGTCGAGGAGGTCGCGCACGCGCGCGATGCCCGCGCCGAGTCGTGCGTTCGAGCTGGGGCAGTGCGCGATGCCGGTTCCGGTGGCACCCAACCGCCGCACTTCCTTGTCGGAGAAGTGGATTCCGTGCGCCAGCCACACATCCGGCCCGAGCCAGCCGAGCTTGTCCGCGTACTCCAACGGAGTGCAGCCGAACTGCTCGACGCAGTGCTCCTCCTCGTCGACCGTCTCGGCGAGATGGGTGTGCATCTGCACGCCGTGTCGCCTGGCGAGCGCGGCGGCTTCCCGCATCAGCTCCTCGCTGGCGGAGAACGGCGAGCACGGGCCGACCGCTACCCGCACCCGTGCTCCCGGAGCGGAGTCGTGGTAGTCGGTGATGGCCTTGTCAGTTGCCAGCAATGCCTGCTCGGTTGACTCCACAATGGAGTCCGGCGGCAGGCCACCGTGCGACTTGCCTCGGTCCATCGAGCCGCGCACCGCGTGCAGCCGCGTACCGACCCGGTTGGCGCCGTCGACCAGCACGGCCATCAGGTCGCCGCCGCCCGGCGGAAATACGTAGTGGTGGTCGGCGGCTGTGGTGCAACCGGACTTGGCCATCCACGCCAACCCCGCGCTCGTGGTCGCGTGCACGATCCGTTCGTCGATGCCCGCCCACACCGGGTACAGCGCCACCAGCCACTCGAACAGCGTTGCCTGCTGGGCGAATCCGCGTGTCGCCCACTGGTAGAGGTGGTGGTGGGTGTTGACCAGCCCCGGTGTCACGAGGCAGCCGGAGCCGTTGACAACCTGGTCACCTTCGCGGGTCTCCGCCGCGCCCTCGCCGACGGCGACGATCACGCCGTCCTGCACCACGACGTGCCCGGAGGCGTGCTCGGTGCCCGCCGCGTCCACGGTCGCGACGAACGCGCCGTTGATGACTGTCCTCATCGCGCCGCCTCCCCGTCTCGGGCGTGGGCTGCTGCGGTGTGCACAGCGTCGATGATCTTCTCGTAACCCGTGCAGCGGCAGAGGTTCCCGGCAAGAGCCTCACGGATCTCCGCGTCCTTCGGGCACGGGTTGCGCCGGATGAGGTCGTGCGCCGCGACGATCAGACCGGGCGTGCAGAAGCCGCACTGCACCGCACCGCGCTCCACGAACGCACGCTGCACCGGGTCGAGCTCGTCCTCCGAGCCCAGGCCCTCCACCGTGCGGACCTCGCGGTCCTGGACCTGGCCCGCCGCGACCAGGCACGCGCACACCGGAGTGTCGTCCAGGTACACCGTGCACGAGCCGCATTCGCCTTGCTCGCAAGCGTTCTTCGCGCCGGGAAGGCCGAGCCGCTCGCGCAGGACGTAGAGCAGGCTCTCGCCTTCCCACACGTCGTCGGCCGTGCGCTCCTCGCCGTTCACCGTGAACTTCACGCGCATGCCGTCACCTTCCCTTCGCAGTAGTCGTGCCAGGCCCAGCCGAGCGTGCGGCGGGCGAGCACGGCCAGGGCGTGCCGCCGGTAGGCGGCGCTGCCCCGAACGTCGTCAATGGGTCGTGCCGCGCTGCCGACGAGCTCGCCGAACCGGCGCAGCACGGAGTCGGCCAGCGGAGCGGGAGAGCGCCACAGCGCCGACAGCTCCCCGGCGATGTAGTCCTCCGCGTCGCGGGCGCGGAGTGGAACCGGGGCGGCCGAACCGACCCCGGTGCCGACGGTTCCGCTCGACGGGTGAAGCGCCAGCGCGAACGAGCACACCGCGATCACCATCGCGTTGCGCGTTCCCACCTTGGAGAACTGCTGCGGCCCGTCGGCGGGTGGCAGGACCACGGCGGTGATCAGCTCGTCCGGTTCGAGCGCGCTTCGCTTGACTCCCAAGTAGAACTCGGTGATCGGGATGGTCCGCGCTCCGCGCACCGACGCCACCTCGACCACGGCGTCGGACGCCAGCAGCGGCGGGTGCGAGTCACCGGCGGGGGAGGCCGCTGCGAGGTTGCCGCCCACGGTCCCCCGGTTGCGGATCTGCGGCGAACCCACCGTGCGCGCGGCCATCGCCAGGCCGGGCAGCCGGTCGCCCAGCTCGCCGATCACCCGCACGTACGGTACCCCGGCGCCGAGCCGGACCCGTCCGTCCACTTCGGACCACTCGGCGATCTCCCCGACGCCGTTGAGGTCCAGCAGCGCCGGTGGCCGCCTGCGGTCGAAGTTCAGTTCGACCATCACGTCGGTGCCCCCGGCGATCGGCACCGCCTCGGGCATGTCAGCCTTGGCGCGCAAGGCCTCCGCGAGGGTCGCGGGGCGGATGAAGTCCACTGCGGACTCCTTTCTCAAGTCACCAGGCCGAGTGCTGCTCTGGCAGGTCGTCGCGGCGCACGGTGCCCTCGATCAGCCCGTACGGCCGGTCGGCGGCGTAGAAGACCTCGTTCGGGTTGTCCAGCCCGAACGGCGCGAGGTCGACGAGGAAGTGGTGCTTGTTCGGCAGCGCGAGGCGGATCTCGGCGATGCCCGGCTGGTTGTCCAGCACCCGTTGTCCCATCGCGTACAGGGTCTGCTGAAGCGAAAGGCTGTAGGTGTCGGAGAACGCGGCGAGCAGGTCGTTCCTGGCCTGCTCGTAGGACTTCGCCCAGTCCGAGGGCAGCGCGTCGTGCCGCCACCTCGCGTCCACGGCCGTGGCCAGGATGCGGTCGGTGGTCTCCGGCAGCGTGGTGTACCCGTCCTTGACGTAGCCCCAGAACTCCGAGTCCGTGGTGTTCATGACCGTCAGGCCGGTGAGCCCGGAGACCACGTGCACGCCGCCCTCCGCCCACGTCACCGTCGCCGTCCTGGTCCCGGAACCGTTGCGCACGAAGGAATGCGGCCGCTGCTCGACGCGGTCCCAGGTGTACTGCTCGAACGCCACTCTCGCGCGGTGGATCGCGGGCTGCGACCGCACGAAGTGCTCGCCGAGCCGCAGCCCGAACTCCTCGATCTCGCCGACGCCGTCGCGCGCGAAGGCGTAGACGGTGTTCTTCTGCGTGTCGGTCGGCAGGACGTGGGCGTTGCCACCGGTGAGGTGCGTGTCGGTCAAGTCGCCGGAGAGGGCGACGCTGACGTTGAGGTCGGTGACCCGGTGCCGCTCGCCGTCGAGGTCGACCCGGACCAGCCGCACCTCGGCCTTGCCGTACTGGTTGCCGCCGAGCGTGATTGCCATGTCAGCTCCCCCGGTAGGTCGAGTACGCGTACGGGCTCAACAGCAGCGGCACGTGGTGGTGCCGCGAACCGTCCGTGATCACGAAACTGATGGTGACCTCGGGGAAGAACACCGGAAGGTTCTGCCGCACCAGGTAGGAAGAGGTCTCGAAGACCAGCCGGTAGGTCGCGGGCGGCACCTCGACGGAGGGTCCCCAGTCGGTGATCCGCCCGTCGGAGTTGGTCTTCGCCGCGGCCAGCGGCTCCCAGTCGGACCCGCTCAGCCGCTCCAGCCGCACAGCCATGCCCGTGGCTGGCAGTCCGCTGCTGGAGTCCAGCACGTGCGTCGAGAGGCTCATCCCGCCACCAGCTTCCGCAACCGCAGCTCCACGATCCTGCCCAGCTCCTCCCGCACGACCGCGCGTTCGGCGGTCTCGTCGTTGTCCAGCCGGTCGTTCAGCCCCGCCAGCACCTGCGCCGCCGACAGGCCGGTCGCGCAGATCAGGAACACTTGGCCGAACCGCTGTTCGTAGGCGATGTTGCCCGCGACCAGCTCGGCCCGCACCCTGTCGTCCTCGGTGGCGGCCGCGGCCTGCTCGCCCCGCGACCAACGCGCCTCGCGCCCCGGGCCGTCGGAGAGTTGGCCGATCCGGGGATGCGCGTCCACAGCGACCCGCAGCTCGGCCCAGTCCAGCTCCGCCAGCTCCTTGGCGGACGCGGCGACCAGGGCTTCGACGTCGGGGTACGGGCGGGCGAGAGCGACCCGTTCCGCCCACACGGGGCTCGCGCAGCAGGCGAGCAGCTCGGTGCGCGCGTCCGGCTCCGGGCTGGCGTTGAACTCGTCGAGGACGGTGGGCAATGTCCCTCCTGGCGGCCGAGAGCGTTCGAGTACACACGGGTCGTCCTGGTCGCGACTATGGCGAGAAGGCATGAACGTGAGCGCGCAGCCGGGTGAGGCTTTCGTAACTTCCTCCAAAGCCCGGGCTCGCACCGCCTCGGCGGGCCGGGGGCGTCCGCTACGCCAACCGGCCGCGACACGGGGTGAGCGGGCCGGGTCGCCGGTAGATTCGGGCAACCGAGACGGAGAGGCGAACCGACGGCGATGTTGCTGCGCACGCTGCTGGAGGCGGCTGACCTGCACCTTGCCCTGCTCGTCGGCTCCGACCAGCTCGACCGGCCGATCAGGTGGATCTACACCACCGACCTGCGCGACCCCAGCCGGTACCTCTCCGGCGGGGAGCTGGTGCTCACCGGCCTGGTGTGGCGGCGCCGCGCCGAGGACTCCGAGGAGTTCGTCGCCGCGCTGGCCGCCGCCGGGGTGACCGCGCTCGCCGCGGGGGACGCCGAGCTGGGCGCGGTGCCCGCCGACCTGGTGGAGGCGTGCCGCAGGCACGGCGTGCCACTGCTGGGCGTTCCGGTCGACGTCTCCTTCGCGACGATCACCGAACGGGTGGTGCTCGCGCTGGCAGGGGAGCGCGGGGAGCTGGACTGGCACCGCCGCATGGTCGCCGCTGCGGTGGAGGGTGGCGGGCCGTCCGCGGTGCTGAAGCTGGGCGCGGCGCGGCTGGGCGCCGACTGCTGGGTGCTCTCGCCCTCCGGCCGGGTCGTCGGCGGCAGCGCCCCACCCCCGGCTGCCGCGCGCAGGCGCTCATTGGTGCAGCAGTTCCTGCACGCCGACCGGCTGCCCAAGACCGCACGCGACCGCGCGGGCGGCGCGATGTCCCTGCTGCCCTCGGCCAGCAGGGCGGGGCAGCGGCTGGCGAGCTGGTTCCTGGTCGTCGAGGGCGACCACGAGCAGTGGGACGCCGCCACCAGCGCGACCGCCACCGAGCTGGCCACGCTGATCGCCCTGGAGCGCTCGCGGCGGGAGGAGCGGCAGCGGCTGGAGAGCAGGCTCGCCGGGCCGCTGCTGCTGTCGGCGATGCACGGTGAGGTCGAGGCCACCGAGGTGGACGCGCGGCTGGGCGTGCTCGGCTTCGCCAGGGGGGAGCCGCTGTGCGTGCTCGCCGCGACGACCTCGGGCGGCGGGCCGGGGCTCGCGCCGATCGTGCTGGGCGAGCTCGTGCACGGGGCACCGGCGCGCGGCCTGGTCGCGGTGGCAGGACAGGAGGCGCTGGCGCTGCTCTCCGCCGACGCCGAGGGGCTGGCCGCCGCGCTTGAGGAGATCGCCGAGGCGGTGCGCACGGTGGAGCAGGGGCTCGGCGACGCGCGCCTGGTCGTCGGGGTCAGCGGGCTGGCGACGGTCGGCGGCCTGCGCGCCGCCGTCGAGGAGGCCAGGCAGGCGCGGCGGCTCGCCGAGCACCGGCCGGGGCGGGCGAAGGTGGCCACCGCCGCCGAGCTGGCCTCGCACCTGCTGCTGCTGGCCACCGTGCCGGACGAGCTGCGGAGGTCCTTCCGCGCCAAGCTGCTCGGGCCGCTGCTGGACTACGACGGCGCGCACAAGGGTGAGCTGGTGCAGACCCTGCGGGTGTTCCTGGACTGCGCCGGGTCGCCGACCAGGAGCGCGGCCCGGCTGCACGTGCACGTGAACACGCTGCGGTACCGGCTGAGCCGGATCGAGGAGCTGACCGGGCGCGACCTGGGCTCCTTCCACGACCGGGTGGATCTCTACCTTGCCCTTGAACTGGGCTGACTACTGAGAGGGGCCGACTGGTGAGCACATTGCGGGGACGGATCGCCATGGTGACCGGGGCGGCGAGGGGGATCGGCGCGGCCACCGCGCGCACCCTCGCCGAGCAGGGCGCCGCGGTCGCCGTGGTGGACCTGGACGAGTCCGCCTGCGCGGAGACCGTCGGCGCGATCACCTCGGCGGGCGGCAGGGCCATCGCCGTCGGCGCGGACGTCTCGAAGCGCGAGGCCGTCGAGCGCGCGGTCGAGCGGGTCGTCACCGAGCTCGGCGGGCTGCACATCCTAGTCAACAACGCCGGGGTGATCAGGGACAACATGCTGTTCAAGATGACCGACGACGACTGGGACACGGTCATGGACGTGCACCTGCGCGGCGCGTTCCTGTGCAGTCAGGCCGCGCAGGAGCACATGGTCGAGCAGCGCTACGGAAAGATCGTCAACCTGTCCAGCACGTCGGCGCTCGGCAACCGCGGCCAGGCCAACTACGCGGCGGCCAAGGCAGGCATCCAGGGCTTCACCAAGACCCTGGCGATCGAGCTCGGCCCGTTCGGGGTGAACGTCAACGCGGTCGCTCCCGGCTTCATCGCCACCGACATGACGGCCGCCACCGCGAGCCGGATCGGCGTGGAGTTCGAGACCTTCCAGAAGGCGGTGGCCGACGCTGTGCCGCTGCGGCGGATCGGCAGGCCGGAGGACGTCGCCAGCGTGGTGGCCTTCCTGGCGAGCGACGGCGCGTCCTTCGTGACCGGCCAGGTGCTCTACGTCGACGGCGGACCGAAGGGCTGAGCCGTGGCGATCTTCCAGGGCCTCGTCGGTCAGACCGCCGGCCCGTTGCGGCGTTCGTGGACGGAGTCCGACGCGATGCTCTACGCGCTCGGGGTCGGTGCGGGCCAACAAGATCCGATGCGCGAGCTGGCGTGGACGACGAACAACACCGAGGGCGTCGTGCAGCAGGTGCTGCCGACGTTCGGCATCGTGCTCGCCCAGTTCGGAGCCTTCGACGAGCAGCTCGGCGACTACGACCCCGCCCTGTTGCTGCACGGTGAGCAGGAGATCGTTGTGCACCGACCAGTTCCGGTGCGCGGGTCGATCTCGGTGCTGCGCACGGTGACCGACGTGTTCGACAAGGGCTCCGGCGCGCTGGTGGTCAGCCGCTGGGACGCGGTCGACGAGGAGTCCGGAAAGCCTTTGGCGTCAACGACATCGTCGGTCTTCGTGCGCGGTGAGGGTGGCTTCGGCGGCGCACGCGGGCCGTCGGTGTCCTGGGAGCCGCCCGCGCGCCCGCCGGACGCGGAGCCGCGCTTCACCACGGCGGTGGACCAAGCCCTGTTGTACCGGCTGACCGGGGACCACAACCCGTTGCACACCGATCCGGTGTTCGCCGCGCGCGGCGGCTTCGACCGGCCGATCCTGCACGGCCTGTGCACGTACGGGATCACCTGCCGGTTGCTGGTCAACGAGTTCTGCGGCGGTGACGCGAACCTGGTGCGCCGGATGTCCGGCCGGTTCTCCGCGCCCGTGTGGCCGGGGGAGGAGCTGGTGGTGTCGGCGTGGCTCACCGCGCCCGGCGAGGTGGCGTTCCGGACCGCCAACGCCGACGGTTCGGTGGTGCTCGACCGGGGCGCCTTCGGTTTCGCCCGGCCGAGTGGGTGATCTTCTACCGGACGGTGCCGCCTGCCTAGCATCGGCTCCGACCCTCGGAACCGATCAAGGAGACTGTTGGTGCGAACGGCTGCCCTGCTCACCGCGGTGTTGATGGTGTTCGGACTCGCCGCCCCGGCGTCGGCGTCCGAGCCCCCGGCCACGACCGAGCCCCCGGCGGTGACCGAGCCTCCGGTGACTGGGCTTCCGGTGACTGGGCCTCCGGTGACCGAGCCGAAGCCCGAGCAGTGCACGGCGACCTGGTACGGCAAGCCGGGAGCGACCACGCCGGTCTACACCGCCAGCGGGGAGCTGCTGGACCCGGCCGCGATGACGGCGGCCCACGCGACGCTGCCCTTCGACACCCAGGTCAAGGTCACCCACCGCCGCACGGGCTTGTCGGTGGTGGTCCGCATCAACGACCGCTTCGCCGCCCAGACGGATCGCTGCGTGAACCTCACCAGCGGCGCTTTCGAGAAGATCTCCCCGCTGTCCATGGGCGTCGCCCCGGTGGACGTCTCCGTCACCGTCCTTCCTTAGCACTACCGCCAAAGTTCGGATAAGACCGCGATACCCGAGGTGGCTAACGTCGGCCGTTCTTCTGATCAGTGATGGGGGAACGAATGCGCAAGACAGTTTTGGCCGGTATCGCGGTCGCGACGATGTTCGCCAGTGCGGGAGTCGCCTCCGCCTTGCCGCCGTTGAACCTCACCCCGCACCACGGGGCGTCGGTCACCGACGGCACCTGGGGCTACGTCCGAGGTCCCGTCGACGCCATCAAGGCCGACGGCAACCTCGTGGTGACCGAGCCGGGCTGCTTCTACGTCAAGCTCATCCAGGGCTGGGCGATCGGTACCAGGCACTCCAACAAGCAGTGCGGACCGGGAACCGTCAAGTTCCACGTGGAGACGGGTTCGCTCTCGGTCTCCGCCCAGGCGAGCATCTGCCGGGACAACGACGACGACTGCGGCCCCTCGGTCGTCATCGGCCATCCCGTGGAATAGCCCCACCCCACCCACCGTTCGCGTTGTGGCGACTCAGCGCGCATTGGGAACGCTCTCTTTCGCGCTGAGTCGCCACAACGCGAGAAACGGGTGTCCGACCGGGGTGAGGGCGCTCAGTCCCAGGTCAGCTGCCAGTTCTGGCCGTTCAGGTCGGCCCCGAAGCTGTGGTGCGGCGCCTCGTCCACCAGCGCGAACCCGTTTCGCTGGTAGATCCGCCGCGCCGCGCTGAGCACGTCGTTGGTCCACAGCGTCATCCGCCTGTACCCGGCCGACTTGGCGAAGCGCACGCACTCCTCGACGAGCCGCCCGCCGACGCCCATCCCGCGCGCGCTCGGCTCCACCAGCAGGATGCGCAGCTTCGCCGTCTGCTCGTCCTCGCGCATGCAGAAGACGCAGCCCACGCGCTCGCCGTCCACCTCGGCGATCCACCCCGCCTCGCGTGCGGGGTCGTGGTCCTCGGCGAAGTCCGCCACGATCCGCGCCACGAGCGCTTCGAAGGTCGCGTCCCAGCCGTACTCCCGCGCGTAGAGCTCGCCGTGCCGCTGCACCACCCAGCCGTAGTCGCCGACGCGCGGCGGCCGCAGGACCAGCGTCCGGTCCTTCGGCTCGTCGCCGAGCAGCCGCCGGATGGTGTCCATCGCCCCGACCAGGCGTCCGCGTTCCTCCTCGGTGAGCCGGTCGAGCAGCGCTGCCACCTGCGCCGAGGAGGCGTCGTCCAGCTCGCGCTGCGCGTTCCTGCCGTGCTCGGTCAGGCCGATCACCTGGCGGCGGGCGTCCACAGTGGACCTCGACCGCGTCGTGAGCCCGTCGGCGTCGAAGCGGGTCAGCATCCTGCTGAGGTACCCGGCATCGACGTCGAGTCGTTTGCGCAGGTCAGCGACCTCGGTGGAATCGCGCTGCGCCAGCTCGAAGAGCACCCGCGCCTCGGTCAGGGAGTACTGGCTGTCGTGCAGGCCGTCGCGCAGCGCCCCCACGGAGTTGGTGTAGAAGCGCGAGAAGGCGCGCACGGCCGCGACCTGGGTATCCATTGACCACCTCAACTATATCGTTGACGCAGTCAAAGGTATCTCGTCAGGTGTTGCAGGGGAAGCGCGCCCGCACCTCGAAGCCCCCGCCGGTGCGCGGACCGGCGAGGAAGCTGCCGCCCGCCGCCTCCACCCTGGCGCGCATGCCGGTGAGGCCACGGCCGGGCGGCTTGGACCGCTGCACCGCGCCGCGGCCGCGGTCGGCCACCTCGACGACGATCTCGTCGGCCTCCCGGCAGACCCGCACCTTCGCGCTGGTCGGCCCGGCGTGCCGCAGCACGTTGGTCAGCGACTCCTGCACCACGCGGTAGACGGCAGCGTCCACGTCCTCGGGCAGCTCGACGCCGCGCAGGCTCACCTCGTGCTCCACGAGCATCCCGCCGGCGCGCACCCTCGACATGAGCGCGGGCAGTCCCCGCAGTCCGGTGGCCGCGGGGCAGTCGGTGTCCCTGGCGTGGATGGTGTCCAGCGCCGAACGCAGCTCGGCCAGCGCCTGCGTGCTGGTCAGCCGGATCGCCTCCAGCGCCGCCTTCGTCTGGTCCGGCCGCGCGTCCAGCGCGACCTGCGCCGCCCCTGCCTGCATCGCCACCACCGCGAAGCCGTGCCCGGCGACGTCGTGCACCTCGCGGGCGATCCGCATGCGCTCCTCCAGCGCGGCCTTGGCCATCAGGGCGTGCCGCATCCGGTCCGACGCGGCCTGCCTGACCTGGGCGAGCCTGCCCAGCAGCCACGGAACGACGAACCAGCCGGTCCACGCGATGACCATCAGCACGGGCTGGCGGAAGTCCGTCATCAGCCTGGGGGCCGCGAAGGCGACCCCGGCCGCCGCCGCGGCGCCGCAGGCGAGGCTGGAGGCCGCGGCCGACCGGCGCAGGGCGACCTCGAACATCGCCAGCACCATGCACAGGTGGATCGGGCCGTAGGGGTTGCCGAGCAGCGTGTAGACGCCGACCGCCACCACGGTGACCGCCAGCGCGGCCATCGGGGCGCGCCTGCGCCAGGCCAGCGCCGCCGAGCTGACGATCGCGAGGGCGTAGCCCCACGCGTCGGGCGGCCGCGCGTTGTCCAGCAGCTCGCCGATCAGCGTCGATCCCGAAATCACCAGTACCGCGAGCACCACCGCGTAGCGGCAGTCCGCCCCGTTGGGCAGCCAGCCGCTCGCCCCGTCGTTGTCGCGCCGGGTCACCACGCTCAGCAGCCTAGACGTACCAGCCGGTAACGTACACAGCTGTCCGTTTTTCGAACGTGGTCCTGTTCTTTTCGGCGGCATCGCACCACTCCGCCCGGCGGTATAGCGCTGGCAACGTGACCTGGGACTATGGCAATTACCGATGATAAGTTCGGCTTTGTGTCCCCGGCAGGTCCATTAGCGGGCTAATTGAGTTTTTCACACTTACACAGAAGGACATTCACATCAGGTCGAGCAACCGCAGCGCGAGTTCGACCTCCAGTGCCCTTCCGGGTTCCTGCCAGCCGGGACCGAGCAGCGAGCCGATCCGCTCCATCCGCTGGGCCACCGTGTTGACGTGCACGTTGAGCAGGTCCTTCGCCCTGGTCGGGCTGCGTCCGGCGGCGAAGTACGCGCGCAGGGTCGGCACCAGCCTCGTCCCCCTGCGGGCGTCGTGGTCCAGCAACGGCCCGAGCGTCGCCCGCACGAACACCTTGGGCTCCGGCCGGTCGGCGAGCACCAGCCCGACGAACCCCAGCTGCTCCGCGCTCGCGCCCCGCCCGGTCCCGCCGAGCGCGAGCAGCGCGGTCAGGCACCGCCGCGCCTCCGCGTGGGCGTGCGCGACGCTCTCGCGCGCGGGCGCCGCCCCGGCGGTCACCGGCCTGCGCAGCTCGGCGCCGAGCGTGTGCGCGCACCGGTTGGCGTGGTCGGCGGCGTCGGCTCCGGGCAGCAGCAGCACGACGTGCCCGTCGTGCTCCACCGCGAGCCCGCCGTGGGCACCCGCGAAGCGCGCCGCGGCCGGGGCGAGCCGGGCGGCCCCGGTCACCACCACGACGCAGTGCGGCGAGTCGAGGTCGACGCCGAGCCGCCGCGCCCGGTCCCGCACCTCGTCGCGCCCGGCGAGGATGTCGGTGAGCAGCTCCCCGCGCGCCTTCTCCTCGGCGGCCGACGCGCTCGACCGGATCAGCAGCACGAGCGCGGTGACCGCGGCGGCGTGCTCCAGGATCCGCCGCCCGGAGTCGTCGAGACCCGCGTGGTTCAGCACGAGCTCGCCCAGCCGCCGCCCGCGCGCGCGGGCCGCCGCCCTGATCGTGTCGGCCCGTCCGCGCCGGGTCCCCGCCCGCGCCAGCTCCCGCCCCTCCTCGTCGGTGACCACCACGGCGCCGCCGAGCACGTCGGCCACGATCCGGGCCAGCTCGCCGACGCCTCCGCCCCCCACGGCCACGGAGATCAGCCGGTCCTGGACCTCAGCGATCCCTTCTCCCACACCGGCCGATCCTCCTCCGGCCGGCCGGGCCCGGGAAACCCCAGAGTGGAGCCAACACCGGCCACCCGAACGGAGGGTCGCCCGGTCATCCCGCCGCGGGGAGGCGGCCGGAGTCCGCGCCGGTGTCCGAGCGCAGGTCCCGGTGGCGGGTCTCCGGCGACACGGCCACCGCGACCACGCTGACCACCGCCGTCCCCGCCAGGTACAGCGCGATCGGCAGCCAGCTCGCGTACGCGGTGAGCAGCGCCGTGGCGATGATCGGCGCCAGCGAGCCCGCGAAGATCGACGCCAGCTGGTAGCCGATGGAGGCGCCGGAGTAGCGGACCCGGGTGCCGAACATCTCCGAGAAGTACGCCGCCTGCGGGCCGTACATCGCGCCGTGGAGGACCAGCCCGACGGTGACCGCCAGCGTGATCGCGCCGAAGGAGCGCAGGTCCAGCAGCGCGAAGAAGGCGAAGGCCCACAGCCCGGTGCCCGCCGCGCCGAGCAGGTAGACCGGCCGCCGCCCCACCCGGTCGGAGGCCGCGCCCCACAACGGGATCACCACGAAGTGCACCGCCGAGGCGATCAGCACGGCGTTCAGCGCGACGCCGCGGTCGAGCTCCAGGTGCTGCTCCACGTAGACCAGCACGAAAGCGGTGATCAGGTAGTAGCCCGCGTTCTCCGCGAAGCGGGCGCCCATCGCGATCAGGATCTCCTTGCGGTAGCGCGAGAACAGCACCGCGACGGGCGGGCGCTCCTCGGCGTCGCCGACCTCGCGAGCCGCCTCGACGAAGACCGGCGACTCCGCGACGGAGAGCCGGACCCACAGCCCGATCAGCACGAGCACCCCGGAGAGCAGGAACGGCACCCGCCAGCCCCAGGACAGGAAGTCGGCGTCGCTCTGCGTCGCCGACAGGATCGCCATCGCACCCGACGCGAGCAGGTTGCCGCCCGGAACGCCCGCCTGCGGCCACGACGCCCAGAAGCCGCGGTGCCGGTCGGAGCCGTGCTCGGAGACGATCAGGACCGCGCCGCCCCACTCACCGCCGACCGCGAAGCCCTGGACCAGCCGCAGCAGCGTCAGCAGGACCGGCGCCGCCGCGCCGATCGTGGCGTAGGTGGGCAGCAGCCCCATCGCGAAGGTCGCGACCCCCATCATCAGCAGACTGGCGACCAGCAGCTTCTTCCGCCCGAGCCGGTCGCCGAAATGGCCGAACACCAGCCCGCCCAGCGGCCGGGCCAGGAAGCCGATCGCGTAGGTCACGAAGGCCAGCAGGGTGCCGACCAGCGGATCGGAGTCCGGGAAGAACAGCTTGTTGAACACCAGCGCCGCCGCGGTGCCGTAGATGTAGAAGTCGTACCACTCCACGGTGGTCCCGGCGAGGCTCGCGCCGACGACCTTGAGCGTGGTGGACCTGGTGGCCATGGCCCCTCCCCGGTGTCCCCGACGACCCTGAGATCATCGAAGGTAGGGGTGATCCGGGTCTCAGCCCATGTGCTCCAGTCCCACACTCCGTCGGCGGACCCTGTGCCCTCCGACCACGCCGATGCGGCCGTTCGCCCTATTCAGGTCCACTGTGGACAGGGGAAGACCTCGGACGGGGCGGGCGCGGTGCCGCCCGCCGGGCCGCAGGGCCAACCGGGCGAACGGACAGCGGGAGCGGATCTCGCGGACGGCCCTGCGGCAGCGCCTGCGGGCCCGCAGCTGCCGCCAGGACGGGCTGTCCCACGCGGAGACGAACAGCATCGACAGGACGGTGAACAGGAACGGGGCGATGAGGTCAGACACGGCGGGGCTCCCACCTGGTGGCATCGGACCGGCCATCGGACGCGGACATGTGCGTCACCTCCGGTGGTGGAGACACCGCGCTCCGTGTCCGATGACGCGGGCAAACGCCCAGTCACCGGATCAGGGTGACGTGACCCCCTTTGCACTAACCGGGCAGACACGGTACGCACGCTCAGACGGACGCAATCGGCGGATGGGGTGGGATGGACTCGACCGACGGAGGCCGGCGCCCTCGGCGTTCCGCCTCCCTCGACGTGCGGGTCCGCGGCCGCCAGGTGCTGCTCACCACCTCGCTGGGCACCGTGCTGGTGCTGGACCAGGAGACCGCGCGTCAGCTGATCACCGTGCTGACCACCGCGGTGGAGCTCACCGACCTCCCGTGAGCCCTCAGCCGAGGTCCAGCGGGATGCCGATCACCTGGCGGTTGCCCGGATGCTCGGTCAGCGTCCACAGCCGCTTCGCCGCCGCCTGGTACGACAGGTCCTCCGGGCCGGGTGGCAGGTGCGAGGTGCTGCTGGCCGCGTTGAGCTTGGAGCGGTAGAGCACACCCGCCGTTGTCGAGTTCCGGCTGCTGCTGAGCATGAAGGTGTTCTTGTGCGCCAACCCGCCCTGGAGCTTCGGGTGCGCGCTGCGGTAGGCCGCGGCCGCGGTCTCCTCGGCGAGCTTGTTCTCCGCGTTCAGGCTCCACCTGGTCAGCCGCGATCCGCCCTTGCCGTCGTAGTAGTACTCGCCCGCGATCAGCGACGGCGTCGTGGTGCTGCGGTCGAGTCCGACGAAGGAGAAGCACAACGGCGCGGTGACCGCGGGCGCGACGGAGCAGCTGCCGGTGCCGTTCTGGGTGTAGCCGCCCACCTGGGGCAGCACGTAGCGGTAGTCGAAGGCGTAGTACTTGCCGTCGGACCCCTTGCCGATCTTGGTCTTGCCCGGGTCGGCCTCGGTGCGCCAGAGGTGCCGCAGGTCGAACACGCGGAACCCGCGCTTGGTGTCGGCGACGTAGAGGTAGTCGCCCACCCAGGCGATGCCACCCGCGTGGATCTTCACGGCGGCGAAGGTGTCCGTCGTGGTCGGCTCGACCAGCAGCACGTGCCGATAGGTGGGCTTGCCGGGGTTGTCGTGGTTGACGAAGGAGATCCGCACGCCCTTGGTGCCGCCCCCGTTGTCGCTGTGCCAGCTGACCAGCATCGCCTTGTGCCCGGCGTAGCTCCCGGTCGCCGAGGCGTCCCAGCTGCCGGTGACGCCCTGCGGGTACCACTGCTTGTCGTCGGTGTCCCCGCCGGTCTGCCAGCAGAACCCGGTCGCCCCGCTGATCCCCGTGGAGCGGCACAGCGGCCGTGCCGTGCGGTTGCCGTCGGTGAGCACGTCGGCGAAGGACGCCTTGCGCAGCTTGCCGTCCAGCGCGGTGACCCGCGGCGCGTACTTCGCGAAGCTGCCGCCCTCGGTGAGCTTGTACGGCGTGCGCGAGATCTGGGTCAGCTCGGACGCGGCGGCGGTGGCCGGGACGCCCGATCCCGCCGCGAGCAGCGCGGCCGCGACCAGTGCCGTGCCGAAGAAGGAGGGGGTGAACCTGTGGCGCATCGGAACCTCCAGGACCTGGGAGGCCGATGTCTAACAAGTGTCCACGAGGTGTCGGGGTAGTTCGTAAAAGATTCTTACGTCATGCGACTGTTCGGACGCGGTCGAAACGTCGAACGGTGTAGCGGTGGGATCTCCTCGGGTTATTGGAGATCCCACCGCCTTCCCCCAGGTGACGTTCCCCCAGTCACCGCGTCCGCCCCCGTCGGGCGTCCGATGGGTCCAACCCTGCCCCGTGGGGCGGGTCCCAGCCAGGGTGCTGGGACGCCGTGGGACGGAAGTGGGTTCTGACCTGCGGTTCGATCGGGCGAACCGGTCCGGCGCCGGGATGGCCCCTGTCGGGGTCCGCGCTCAGCTGAACCGGACCCAGCCGCCCAGGTTCTCGTCATCCGTCCCGAGCAGCATGCGGTCGCAGGAAGGCGTCAGGCAGGTCATCGCCTCGATTTTCCGGTCCGGGTAGCGCGCGATTTCCCTGTTGTCCTGGACCGGCTTCAGGGCCACGGCACCGTTGTCCACGGAGAGATCGGCGGCGGGGTAGACGGCGGAGTCGAACGGCCCGTCGTCGCCGGAGTCGGTGGCGGCCGACGCGAGAACCCTTCCGGAATCGGTGACCACGATATCCGAGATGTGCCGGACGTCCTTTTTCGGATACGGCGCGCGAATCGTCGCCGAGGTGATCGGCCCGAATTCCATCCGGCCGAGGTCCACCTCCGCGGCGATGAGCCTGCCCGGACGCGAGTCCTGGCCCCGGTTCGCCCACACCGCCACCGTGCGCCCCTTGACCACGGTCAGCGCGAAGCCCTCGTAGTTGTCCTTGTCCTGGACAGCGGGCACGGTGAAGGTCCGCAGCACGACCACCCGGTCACCGGCCAGCACGACGCGCATGCCCTTGCCGGAACTGGACAGCGCGACGAACTGGCCGGGGCGGCCTGGCACCGCGGCGATCGACTCCAGGTCGACCGGAACGGGGCCATGCCACGTCAGCGGCCGCACGCGGGAGACGGTTCCGCCGGTGAAGGACACCAGGGCCGCGCGGTTCTGCCGCGCCTCCTTGTTGTCCCTGACGATCAGGAAGTCGCCGTTTCCGGTCAAGGCCGAACCGCTGACCCCGGACGTGATTCCGGCCCCGACGGGCTGCCATTGATCGGCGGCCTCGGCCGCCGGAGAAAAGGCAAAAGCGGCGAAAACGGACAAGGTGCAGGCTAATCCTCGGATCACGATTCACACGGTAAACCGGAGAACCGTTTTCCCGGTCCTTTTGGTGTCTCCGTCACAGTGCGGGAACCCATCCCGGCTGTCGCCCGCCCCGCCCGGGGCACGATGATTGACCTCTCGGGAGGGAGAGGCTTGGCCGGGACTGACGCGGTAGCCGAGTTCGCCACCACGCTGCGCGAGCTCAAGGAGCGCTCGGGCAGGAGCTTCGAGGCACTGGCCCGCAGAACCGGGGCGAGCCGGTCCACCCTGCACAGGTACTGCGCGGGCACGATCGTGCCACCGGACTTCCGCCTGGTGCACCAGCTGGCCGTGGCCTGCGGCGCGGGCCGCCGCGAGCTGGCCAGGCTGCGCCGCCTCTGGGAGTTCGCCGAGGCGGCCACCGCCGAGCCCGCCGCCCCGCGGGGTGCGGACGGCTGGCGGCCGCGCAACGAGCTGCCCAGGGACATCGGCGACTTCACCGGCCGCGACGCCGAGCTCGACGCGCTGGTGACCGCCGTCGAAGGAGCCGACGGGCGGACGGTCCTGGTGCACGTGATCGACGGGATGGGTGGCGTCGGCAAGACCTCGCTCGTCATCCGGTGCGCGCACCGCCTCGCGCGGCACTACCCGGACGGCCAGCTCTTCGTGGACCTGCACGCGCACACCACCGGCCATCCGCCGCTGACACCGGCCGCCGCGCTGGAGGCGCTGCTGCGCGCCGTTGACGTGCCGGGGGAGCGCATCCCGCCGACCGTCGAGCAGCGCGCCGCGCTGTGGCGCTCGACGGTCGCTGGGCGGCGGGTGCTACTGGTGCTGGACAACGCGGCCGACGCGGCGCACGTGCGCCCGCTGATCCCCGGCGACCCCGGCTGCCTGACCCTGGTCACCAGCCGCAGGCGGCTGACCGAGCTGGACGCGGCGAGCGCGCTCGCGCTCGACGTGCTCCGCGAGGACGAGGCGGTCGGCCTGTTCACCCGGATCGCCGGGCCCGAGCGCTGCGCGCGGGCGGGCCCGGACGCGGTGCGGGAGAGCGTGCGGCTGTGCGGCTACCTGCCCCTGGCCATCAGGATCGCCGCCGCCCGGCTCCGCGACCGTCCGGTGTGGACGGTGGAGCACCTCAACCAGCGGCTCGGCCAGCACGCGCGCAGGCTGACCGAGCTCAACGCCGTGTTCGCCCTGTCCCACCAGTACCTGAGCGAGGACCAGCGGCGGATGTTCCTGCTGCTCGGCCTGCACCCAGGAGCGGACATCGACGTGCACGCCGCCGCCGCGCTCGCCGGGACCGACCCGCTGGCCGCGGAGGATCTGCTGGAGTCGCTGGTGGACGTGCACCTGGTGCAGCAGCGCGAGCCCGGCCGCTATAGCCTGCACGACCTGCTCCGCGAGCACGCCGGTGCCACCGCCTCCGCCGAGGAGGAGCCCGCCGAGCTGGGCCGGGCGCTGGGGCGGCTGTGGGACCACTACCTCGCCGCCGCGACCCGGGCGAGCAGGGCCTACGAGCAGGCCACCCCGGCGGGCGAGCCCGACGCGCGGCTGCCGGAGTTCGCCGACCACGCCGAGGCCAGGCGGTGGCTGGAGGCCGAGCGCGCCAACCTGGTCGCGGTCGTCGAGCACGGCCCCGACACCCACGCGTGGCGGATCTCGCTGGTGCTGTGGCAGTTCTTCCTCACCCGCGGGTACAGCCAGGACTGGCAGCGCACCCACGAGGCCGCGCTCGCCGCGACCGGCAGGCTCGGCGACCTCGACGCCAGGGCGGAGATCCTGAAGAACCTGGGGATGCTGAACTGGCGGCTCGGCAGGAGCGAGGAGGCGATCGGCCAGCTGCGCGAGGCGCTGGAACGCGACCTCGCCACCGGCAACGAGCGCTTCGAGGCCAGGACCCGCGGCCGGCTCGGCCTGATCCACGACTGGCAGGGCGACCACGAGGAGGCGGTGCGCAACTTCCTCCGCTCCGACGAGCTCTACCGGAAGTTGGGCGTGGACGCCGGTCGGGCGCCGTCGATCGTCGGCCTCGGCAGCGCCTACCGGCAGCTCGGCGAGAACGCGCTGGCGCGCAAGGAGCTCGACCGCGCGCTGGCGCTGAGCGAGGCCCTCGGCGACCTGTGGTCGCAGAGCCTCGCGCTGACCAACCTCGGCCTGCTCGACAGCCAGGAGGGCGACGACGACCTGGCGCGGGCCCGGTTCGAACGGGCGCTGGGGCTCAGCGAGCGCCTCGGTGACCGGTGGTCGTGGGGCCTCGCGGTGAGCTCGCTCGGCGCGATGCACCGCAGGCTCGGCAACTACGACGAGGCGCTGCGCTACCAGCGGCGCGCGCTGGAGAACGCGACCCACACCGGCGACCGCTGGGCGATGGGCCTGGCCCACATCGGCCTCGGCAAGATCAAGCACCTGCTCGGCGACCGGGAGCGGGCGCGCGAGCACCTGGGCGAGGCCGTGGCGCTGGCCGAGGAGCTGGGCAACGGCAAGCTCGCCGACGAGGCGCGGTCGGCGCGGGACACCTTCGGCTGATCACACCTTCGATCGAACAGGGCCGCGCGCGCCCTGCCGGGTCCGGCGGGCGTGCCTACTGTCGCCAGCGGGGGGACTCCGCCGCACCCGACGAAGGGAACCGGCCATGAAGCGCCCGTTCGCCGCCGCGCTCTGCACCTCGGTCGCACTCTGTCTCGCCGCTCCGTTAGCCGCGGCGGCACCGCCCGCGCCGATGCCCAAGGGGGACATCAACGCGGCGGTGAAAGCGGTCGGCGTGAGCTTCGACGCCGCCTGCGCGCAGAAGAAGGGCGTGCGGTTCGTGCTCGCGGGCACCGACATCATCGCCAAGCAGGCCAAGAAGATGCCGGACCCGGTGAAGAAGCTGGTCACCGCCGTCTGGCACGAGCTCTACAAGTTCCCCGACCCGTGCGCCGCGGACTCGCGGGCGGCGATGTCGACGTTCGTCGCCGAGCGCTACGGGGCCGAGCGCAGGACCATCGACGGCTACTACGTCGCGCACCAGGAGGCCTGCGACAAGGCGGCCTGGACGATCGTGGAGAAGCTGAAAGAGCTGCTCACCAAGATCTAACCGGTGGGAGTCAGCTCGGTGAGGGCGTGCTCGACCTCGACCGCGTCCTCACCGAGCACCGTCACCAGCGCGGCCCCGGACAGCGCGTGCACGGCGGCCCGGTGTCCGATCACCCGGGATTCCGTTGTCAGGCCAGGGGAAACGACCAGCGCGGTGCCCAGAACCGTCGCACCGCCGATGATCGCGGGTGACCGGTAGAGGAGTGGATCGACGAGCGTCGTGGTCGTCCGCAGCACCGGGCGCCCGGCGCGCGTGACGTTCCAGCGCTGCACCATCCTCCCCGGTTCCTCGCCGTGCCGTCCGAGCACGACCAGGTCCCGCCACACCAGTCGCGCGTCGTGCGTGAGCTGCGCGCTGGCGTTGTTGTGCACCAGGCTTCCGCGCGCGAGCACTGTCGGTTCCTGGTGCAACACAGCGCTTCCGGCGAGGTTAAGTCCAATATGGACAGTTGAGGGTCCTCCGCTGGCGTGCGGCAGGGCGATCTGCGCGCCGGTCGACCGCAGTTCCAGCGCGGCGTCGGGGCCGACGTCGATGTCCAGCCGCAGCTCGTCACCACCGAGTGGGGCGGCGGCGGTGCCGACCAGGTGCACCCGTGCCGTCTCGCCCGCGGTTCCCGTGCGGCGCAAGGTCAACGGCGGGGCCGACCGCATCGTGGTGAGCACGCTGCGGTCGCCCCGCCTTCGGACCACGAGGGCGGCGTGCGCCCTCATGCGAGTTCGTCGAGCTGCTTCAGCACCCAGTCGGTGACCTCCGTGGCCGCGGGGTCCTCGGCCAGCGAGGTGAACAGCACCGGCAGCCCTCGGCGCACCGCCTCCGCGTCGGCGGCCATCACCGAGAGGTCGGCCCCGACCAGCGGGGCGAGATCGGTCTTGTTGATCACGAGCAGGTCGGCGAGGGTGACCCCGGGACCGCCCTTGCGCGGCACCTTGTCGCCGCCGGCCACGTCCACCACGAAGATCTGCCGGTCCACCAGGCCCTTGCTGAAGGTGGCGGTGAGGTTGTCCCCGCCGCTCTCCACCAGCACGAGGTCGAACGCGCCGTGCCGGGCCTCCAGGTCCTCGATCGCGTCGAGGTTCGCGGTGATGTCGTCGCGGATCGCGGTGTGCGGGCAGCACCCGGTCCTCACCGCGCTGATCCGGTCGTCGGCGAGAACGGCGTTGCGGCGCAAGAACTCCGCGTCCTCGGTGGTGTAGATGTCGTTGGTCACCACGCCGAGGTTCACCCGTTCGCGCAGCGTCCGGCACAGCGCGGCCACGAGCGCGGTCTTGCCGGAGCCGACCGGCCCGCCGATGCCGATGCGCGGGCTGGCCCCGAGGCGGTGGTCATGCCCGTGCGCGTGCGGGTCGGGCCCGAAGTCGTGCGGTCCGTCGCCATGGTTACGAGACAAAGAGCTGTCCTTCCTCGTGGTGGTGGTGCGCCTCGGCGAGCACGTCCAGCAGCGGGGCGCAGTCGTCGGGCAGCTCGCCCCGTCGCGCCGCCGCGCGTGCCACATCGTCCACAATGGACGCGATCTCGGTGAGCACGCGGTGCACGGCGAAGGGGTCGAGCGCGAGCAGCCGCAGCGCCGCCGAGGCGGGAGCGGTGACCGACGCGAGCGCGATCGCGGTCGCCGCCTCCTCCGGCGCGGCTCCGCTGACCGCGGCGAGTGCGCCGAACGCGATCGGGTGATGCGGACGAGGCCCCAGTTCCGCCGCCACACCGGGATAAGCCCGCACCAGCCCACGTCCCTGCTGCCGTGACGCGGCACGCTGTGCGGCGGAGGGTGTGCGCGCGTCGAACTCCTCGTCGAGCAACTCCCAGACGGCGTGTTGGCCGTCCAGGGGCCGCGTCACCCGCCCACCCGACTCGCCCTGTGGGGCGTCCGCGCTCTCGACCGGGCTCCAGCCCATCCCGGCGGCCAGCCGCGCCGCCTCGGCGGCAAACGCGGCGGCGACCCGGCCGGAGGTGGCGAGTCGGCCGACCAGGAACGCGCGCAGCGACCCCACATCGGTGACCAGCCCGGCCCGCCAAGCCGCCTCGACCCCACCGGAGTGCACGTGCCCACCGGCGGGAACCCGCGAGTCGGCCAGCAGCAACAACCCCGCGTTCACCACTCGCACCCCACCTCCCCTCGGCGCTCCGTCACGCGGTTCGCCGGTGTCGCGCCGTCGTCCCTGGCATGGCTCAAAAGAGGAAGTAGCGCTGTGCGAGGGGGAGGGTGGCGGCGGGTGCTGGCTCCACGACCGCGCCGTCGATGCGGACCGTGAAGGTGTCCGGATCGACCTCGATGCGGGGGAGGGCGTCGTTGTTCGGCAGGTCCGACTTCGTGCGGGACCGGGTGTTGGCCACCGGGACCAGGCGCCGCCGCACCGGCAGGCGGGACTCCAGGCCCGCCGACAGCGCCGCCGGGGCCACGAAGTGCACCGAGATGTCCGCCGCGTTCGCCTGCTCCGCTCCCCACATCGGCCGGGCCAGCACCGGCTGCGGGGTGGGGATCGAGGCGCCGGGGTCGCCCATCGCCGCCCAGGCGATCACCCCGCCCTTCACCACCACGTGCGGGCGGACGCCGAAGAACGCCGGGTCCCACAGGACCAGGTCGGCCAGCTTGCCCGGCTCCACCGAGCCGACCTCGGCGTCCAGGCCGTGCGCCACCGCCGGGCAGATCGTGTACTTGGCGACGTAGCGCATGGCGCGGTGGTTGTCGGCCCGGCCATCACCCGGCAGGGCGCCGCGGCGGGCCTTGTTCACGTGCGCCGTCTGCCAGGTGCGGATGACCGACTCGCCGATCCGGCCCATCGCCTGGGAGTCCGAGCTGATGATCGAGATCGCGCCCAGGTCGTGCAGCACGTCCTCCGCGGCCATCGTGCTCGGCCGCATCCGGGACTCGGCGAAGGCGAGGTCCTCCGGGATCGACGGGTCGAGGTGGTGGCACACCATCAGCATGTCCAGGTGCTCGTCCAGGGTGTTCACCGTGAACGGCCTGGTCGGGTTCGTCGACGAGGGCAGCACGTGCGGCTCGCACGCCATCCGGATCACGTCCGGCGCGTGGCCGCCGCCCGCCCCCTCGGTGTGGTAGGCGTGGATGCCCCTGCCCGCGATCGCGTCCACTGTGGACTCAAGGAAGCCCGCCTCGTTCAGGGTGTCGGTGTGGATCGCCACCTGCACCCCGGCCTCGTCGCACACGCGCAGGCACGCGTCGATCGCCGCGGGCGTCGTGCCCCAGTCCTCGTGCAGCTTGAAGCCGCTCGCACCGGCGCGCAGCTGCTCCCACATCGCCTCGGCCGAGACCGTGTTCCCCTTGCCCAGCAAGGCGACGTTGACCGGGTAGCCGTCCAGCGCGACCAGCATCCGCTCGATGTTCCAGCCGCCGGGCGTGACCGTGGTCGCCCTGGTGCCCTCCGCGGGACCCGTCCCGCCGCCGACGATCGTGGTGATGCCGCTGGCGAGCGCCTCGGGGATCTGTTGCGGGCAGATCAGGTGCACGTGCGCGTCGACCGCGCCCGCGGTCAGGATCATCCCGTTGCCGGAGAGGACCTCCGTGGACGGGCCGATCACCAGGTCCGGGTGCACGCCGTCCATCGTGTCGGGGTTGCCCGCCTTGCCCAGTGCCACGATCCGCCCGTCCCGCACACCGACGTCGGCCTTGACGATCCCCCAGTGGTCCAGCACCACGGCGCCGGTGACCACCAGGTCGGGGGCGCCCTCGGCGCGGGTCACCGCGGCCTGGCCCATCGACTCGCGGATCACCTTGCCGCCGCCGAAGATCGCCTCGTCACCGGCCCGGCCCGGTCCGCCGCACAGGTCCTCGGTGACCTCGATGAGCAGGTTGGTGTCGGCGAGCCGGACCCGGTCACCGGTCGTCGGCCCGTAGAGCCTGGCGTAGTCCGCGCGGCTGATCCGGCTCACGTGTCCCCCTCCAGAGCGGGAAGGTCCCCGGCCAGCTCGGGGCGCAGCCCCGGCACCGTGCGGCGGCCGAGTAGCGGCACCAGGGTGACCTCGCGCGCCACTCCCGGCTCGAAGCGGACCGAGGTTCCCGCGGGCACGTCCAGGCGCATGCCGGTGGCGGCATCACGGTCGAAGGACAGCGCGGGGTTGGCCGCGACCAGGTGGTAGTGCGAGCCGACCTGGATCGGCCGGTCACCGGTGTTGACGACGCGCAGCGTCAGCCGGGGGCGGCCCGCGTTGAGCTCGATGTCGCCGTCCTCCGGGAGGACCTCGCCCGGGATCACGGGATCGGCTCGTGGATCGTGACCAGCTTCGTCCCGTCCGGGAACGTCGCCTCCACCTGGACCGAGTGCAGCATCTCCGGCACCCCCTCCTGCACGTCGTCGCGGCCGAGCACCCGGCGGCCGGAGTCCATCAGCTCCGCGACCGTTCGGCCGTCGCGGGCGCTCTCCAGCACGAACGCGGTGATCACGGCCACCGCCTCCGGGTAGTTCAGCCGGAGTCCGCGGGCGCGGCGCCGGTGCGCCAGGTCCGCGGCGACGTGGACGAGCAGCTTCTCCTGCTCACGGGGAGAGAGGTGCATCAGTCGAACCTAGGGCCGGACCGGGTCGCCGCCAACGGTTCGCGGCGCCGGTTCACCCAGGTGAAACAAACGGCATCACACGGGTGGCAGAACGCCTCGGGACAGCGCGGTGACCACCGCGGCCGTCCGGTCCTTGACTCCGAGCTTCTCGAAGGCCCGCAGCAGATGGGTCTTGACGGTCGCCTCGCCGATGCCGAGCTGCCTCGCCATGTCCGAATTGGACAGTCCCCGCGACACCGACCCCAGCACCTCGGCCTCGCGCGCCGTCAGCGCCGGTGGAGCCGGCCGCCGCACCCGGGTGACCAGGCGCGCGGCGACCGGCGGCTTCGGCGAGCTGCGCGCGCGGGGTGTCCTTGAGCAGGTACCGGTAGCGCCCGCCTCGATCGCGCGCAGGATGTCGCCGTCGCTGTCAGAGGTGGTCAGCACGAGGACCCTCGCCGAACCGGCCTCGGTGATCCGCGCGGTCGCCGCGACGCCGTCGGTGCCCGGCATCCGCAGGTCCATCAGCACCACGTCCGGCCACAGCAGCCCGGACAGCCGCACCGCCTCCGCACCCGACTGGCGCCCCCATCCGGCGCCCGCACCCGGCGCCGCACCCGGCGCCCCCGCCCCATCCGGCGCCCGCACCCGACTGGCGCCGCACCCGACTGGC